>NZ_CP014699.1:0-747100 GCF_001642085.1 Streptococcus pantholopis | reverse complement strand
CATTTGAAAGCCCTAAAGACTGAGCGACGCTGACAAAATACTGAGCTTCGGCTCTGGCTTGCGCTTCTGTCGTGTAATGCGAGTAATGGTAAGCAGATACTTTGATACCGGCTGCCTGAGCATTAGCAATCTGCGCCCGGGCATAAGGATTGGTATAGCTCGTTCCTTCAGTCAGTTTCACAACAACACCTTCAATCCCCTGCTGTTTCAAAGAAGTAAATTCAGCTGTTGAAATAATGCCGTTGTGGCTGCTGATATCAATGAAATATGATGGTAATTCAACCGCCGGTCTTTCAGCATTGAATGCATAGCTCCCCAGATCAAATCCTGATGTGCTGCCATCATTATAATTAATATAGGCATGAACGGTGTAGTTTCCTTGAATATAACCATGGTTTTTCGCATCTACAGTCACAGACGCCTTACCGTTACTTACTGAGGTCGTTTCATACCAGGCAAGATTGGCTTGATTGCTTTCTGACCAAGCCGCTACTTGGACATTTTTGACAATTTTCCCGTCAGCTTTTTCTGTAACCACTACTTCAAGTCTGCCAGCTGCCGCATTGTGGTTCGTCACTGCGACTGCAGCATCTGCTGCTCTGACGGTCTCCGTTACCGTAAATCCTTCAGTTGCTGACAGGCCGATAAACTGATTACCGATTTTACTTTGCCCATAGACATTAACATGGTAATGCCCCGTTTCAAAGTTATGATCCCGCAAATTAATAGTTGCTGTATAAGTGCCGTTAGCTTGCCTGTCTGCAGTAAGCCAGCTGAGGTCATCCTGACCATTATGACTCGTCCAGACTGGCAGCATTATCGAACTTATATAAGCTGGGATCTCAGACACAGTTACTGTATAGCTGGTTTCAGTGGCTTTAGCAATTGCTGTTTTCACATTAGGCTGGCCAATATCGAAATCTTTTGCACTAAGACCAACCATACGCCCCTTATCATTGAGATAAGCATGAATGTGATAAATCCCATAACCCCTGTGATTGCTGTACGGTGCAGTAACAGTACCACTGCTGCTCGATTGATACCATTGGAGATCATCTTGACCCTTATCCTGTGACCAGACTGCAAAATGGACTTTGCTGTAATCCGTTACGGTATTAGAATCCAGTTTTATAGCAATGCCGTTGCTGGTTAAGCTGGCTGTAACAGTGTTTTTAGCTGCTGGTTTGGTAATTTTATAGGAACCCAGAACTGTCCCCACTGTTGTTCCGTCGCTATAGTCCGTATACACATGAACAATATACTGATCAGAGCGGTTAGAATGATTTGCAATATTGACAGTTGCAGAAGCTCTGTTATTTCTGACTGTCGGAGAGTACCATTTCAGATCATCCTGACCCTTATCCTGTGACCAGACTGCGATATTAACGGCTTTAATCTCTTTGGTCGTTGATGAGCCCGCAACCACGACATCAAAAGTGGTTTTATTTTCAGCATAATTTGCAATAGAAACCGCAGCATTGCTGCGTGTATCCACATTGTCAAAACCAGATGTGGATGCTAGACCGATTTGGCTCCCTAATATCGTACTGTAGCCATAGATATTCGCATGGTAGTGCCCTCTGTCATTATTATGATTTTTCACCGCAACACTGACTGTATAAGTTCCCTGCTGAGTCTGTCGGGCAGTGTACCATATCAAATCATCTTGGCCTTTTTGATCTGACCAGACCGGAACCATGATACCAGTAATCGTTTGAGGAACTTTGCTGATAATGATATCAAAGCTGCCATTACCGGTCTGTTTAATCGCTGTTTCAATTTGCGGTTCGGCTACCGTGACAGTCATCGCATCTAAACCATAATTACCGCTGTTTCGAACCGAATAGGTATGAATATGATAAGTACCGTAAGACCTGTGCCGTGATAAGTCAACATAAGCGGCGCCTGCTGCATCAGCAGTATACCATACTAAGTCGTCCTGTCCATTCACATCAGACCAAACAGCAAACATAATGCGTTCATCGGAAGCAACCGGTTTCTGATAGGCAATAGCCAGCTCTTTATTCGTTATATTTGCCAGAGTAACAGGCTGGGGCTGATTGGTTTGCGTATGAAGCACTGCATCAGCAGCCGAAGACATCATTTGTGTTTCCAAGGCTGCAGCTAATTCTTGCTGACTTTCATCAGGCGATGCTGCTCTTAAAGAGGCCTCCTCAGCACTTTCACTCAACTGCTGAAGTTCTTCCACATTGATAGAAACTGCTGTTTCATCTTCAGCATTTGCAGCAGCTGTCCCCTCCTGAACAACAGGGTCTTTTGCCTCTTCAGTTTCTGTTGACGCCGTCAGATTAGAAGCCGGTTCCTCCTGAACATCAGCCGATTCTGATGGCAGTACTCCTTCCGGAATTTCCACAGCTCTGTCGCTGTTATCTGCCGCTTCTGTCTGAATGCTTGGCTGTGCCTCTGTCACAGCAGTTTCCGGAAGTGGGCTGTCCACATACTGTTCATCAGCCAGGACAGATCCGGTCCCCAAGAAAACGCTCATTACAAAAGGAGCGATAAGATAAGTCTGTAGCTTTTTCTTTTCCAATAATATAACCTTTCTTTTTTTATTTAAAATTATTATAACATTCATTGATATGATGGGCAAGCCTGCTATTTTAAAGCTTTTTTACAAAAGAGCTGCTCTTTTATAATAGACGAGTGTAAAGCACCTGCTCTTTTTCAGCTTAATGACTTTTTTAAGGTTAGACTCCGAACAGTTTGACACTTAGACATAAATCGTCTGTCTGCCAATGAAAACAGCCATGTAAAGTGCAGCTGATATTCTTTTGAACCGTCTTACTTTTCTATTCGAAAAAAAGATTTTTTCTTGATGATTTGCTGCCTTTTTATATTCAGATTTACTAAAACAGCCTTTCTATGGTATAATCTAAAGTAAGAATTATAATGAAAGCAGCTGTATTATGACACTTTTATCTGTTGTTGTTCCATGTTACAATGAAGAAGAGGCTATCCGCCCCTTTTTAAAAGAAATGCAAAGCATTGAAAGCCGCATGAAGGATAAGGTCGCGTTTGACTATCTTTTTATCAATGACGGATCTGCAGACGGGACTCTTTCCGTCCTGCGCGATATGGCAAAAACTTACAGCAATGTCCACTATATTTCCTTTTCCCGAAACTTTGGAAAAGAGGCTGGACTGCTGGCCGGTCTGGAAGAGGCTAAAGGGGATTTAATTACGGTAATGGATGCTGATCTCCAGGATCCGCCGGATTTACTGCCTGAAATGTATGATAAAATTCAAGAAGGCTATGATGTTGTCGGTACACGGCGTGCTAATCGAAAAGGTGAACCTCCGATACGCTCCTTATTTTCAAAACTATTTTATTGGTTTGCTAATAAAATTACGGACACGGAAATGGTGGACGGCGCCAGAGACTTTCGTTTGATGACCAGACAAGTTGTTGACAGTATCTTAACCTTGGGTGAAGTCAACCGATTCTCTAAGGGTATCTTTTCTTGGGTTGGATTCAAGACAACTTATATCAGTTTTGAAAACCGTGAACGGATTGCAGGAAAAACCAGCTGGAATTTCTTTGACTTGCTCAAATATTCTATTGACGGATTCGTTAACTTTTCTGAAGTGCCTTTAAATATTGCAACTTGGACTGGGACAGTGAGTTTTGTTTTTTCACTCTTTGCTATTATTTTTATCGTTATTCGTAAATTAATTTGGGATGACCCGGTATCTGGATGGGCAAGCACAGTCTCTATCATACTCTTTATGGGCGGGATTCAGCTGTTTTGTATCGGAATACTGGGAAAATACATTGCCAAAATCTTTTTAGAGACCAAAAAACGTCCTGTTTATATTATTAAAGAAAAAGGGTAGAAAACAGATTCTGCCTGTCAAACAGATATAAAAAACAGCTCGGTTTTCACCGAGCTGTTTTTTAAACTTTCGATTATCAGGACGACAGCTGAGAGTGCCCTCCTTGTTCACTTATCTTTTGGCTCAGCAGCCTATTAAGCTGATGTATTCCTACTGAAGAAATCGTTAAAATAGCAGGAAGGAACTGGATAAGATAGCGTGTTCTGCCGCCTTCAAAAAGCATGAGAAACAGCAGGCCGCCAAATACGGTAATCTGCATCCACAGCTGAAAACCGTTATTGGCATCAAAGAAGAAGCAAAAAGCTATAAGACCGACTGAAACACCTATCCATATGATTTGCAGCAAGGAGCCATATAAATAATAATTATCTCCTTCAACATAGATGTAACTTCTGATCCATCTGGCCAAAGCACTATCCTGTACGTTTTTCAGCCACTGAACCGTCAAGCGCTGCTCTTCACTCAGCACCCTTTCCTGGAACCAGCCGAAGTTCCCTTCGCCCACTATCCAATAATATTTATAGAACAAATGGCCAACAAAGGTCGTAAATTTATAATCTGCTAAACGCTGCTTGATTTCATTCAGTGCCAGCCTGTTTCTGTCTTTTCCGGCTGACTGCCAAACTTCTTCAGAAATCTCCGAATGGACATTCCCAGAGTAGGTCAGTCCCAGATTAACATAATAGAGCAAGGTGCGGCTCATCTGCGGTTCGTAGTTGACAAAGTCCTGTTTATCTAAAGAAAAGGCCAGAGCCCTGTTCACTAGAATAAATGAACAGACCGCTATCAGCAGCACTTTCACATACGGCTTGAGCACAGCCGCTTTTTGCTTAACGACGTAAACCGCCAGTACAATGGCGCCTGCGATGATAAATATTATAACTGTCGGCCTAAAACCATAGGCTGCTGCCAGCACTAGGCCTGCAAGAGCGCTTCCTCTTGCCTTTAGCCTGCCTTTTACTATAAGGACAGCCAGCAGAATAAAGAGACTGAGCAGAAAAAGCGTGATAGCATCGGAATAAGTATAAAGCTGTTGAGGGGAAAGGCCGAGAACAAGCGTAAAGAGCAAAAAGGAAACATCTGCTGTTTTCTTATTCAGCATCAGCTTATTCGACAGGTAAACAAAAACGATGGATGAATCAATAAACAGGATATTCCAAAAAGCTAGTGCAGCAACTAGGTTCTCCCTGGTCAGAAAATAATTAATTTTAAACCACACAACCAGCAAAAAGTTATTTGGATTCAAGGAAATGTAGTCTGTCGCGGCAGCATATTTTGGATCAGTGGTGATTAAATAAACAATTGTTGTATCTGCAGAAGCCAGAGCTAAACTGGAAAATGTAATCAGCAGCTGAAAAACAAACAGACCGGCTAAAACGTATTTTTTATGAGAAATCAGAAAGCTATAGGCTATCCTGCCGATTCTAACTGTCTGTTTTTTAAAATGAAAAGCAAAGAACAGCAGAACAACAAAAACAGTCAGCAATTTTGCCAGAGCATCGGTCAAATTAGTATAGTCAATATTTAAATACTGAAAGGCAAAGTAAACAGCAAAATAACCCCATAACATCATCAGAACAAAGAAAACTGAGTTTCCGATCTTCAATAACTTTTCCATCTTTCTCCTCATTTAGTTAATTTCAAAAAAATCTTTATAGTCGCTGATATAAGATTTTCCAACAGTAATGTCATACTGAATCATCCTTAGATCATTGGCAACTTCCTCTTCTTCTGCTGTCAGCTCCTCTTTGTCCACACTGGCATTCTCAAGGACACTGGTTAACAAAGCATAATAAGGAGAGACTTTAGAATTCGTATGAGCCAAAAGTTCGGCAGTAAAATCACTAGAGTTAACTAGTGGATAATCCATTTTTGCTGTCTCGTGATTACTCCAGATAAAATAATCTGTCAAATACTGACTGTCCGGATCAGAAGTAAAGGCGCTGTCTGGGTATAAGCCCGGCAGATGGTCCCCGTAAAAGACAACTGTAATGTCCTTATCCACCTCTGATAAGCTGTCCAAGAAATCTTTAGTTGCAGAGTCCGTATAACTTAACAAGCGGACATATTCCGTCAGCGCACCATTTTGAGATTCACTGAAATCTTGGCCTGATGCCTGAATATCCGCTGGTTTTCCGACCGACCATGGAACATGGTTCTGCATTGTGATAACAGAGAAAAACTGACTTTCGTCCGGTTTTAGCTGACTTAAAACATTGTCATAGACTGTCTCATCACTGACACTGACACCGAGATTCTCGGCATTTTCAAAGGTATCGTCTGAATCAGACGAAAAAATCAAAGTATCGAATCCCAGCTGTTCATAGACCGTTTTCCGATTATAGTTTTTGGCACCGGATGGATGCAGAACGATACGGTTCTTAGCATCAAACTGATCGCTGATAGAAGGGAAAATGGACATTTTCGGAACAACCTCAGTATAAAGAGTCGAGACGGAAGAAGAAAAATTGTAAAAAGGAAGACCGGTCAGCGTTTGGAATTCCATATTAGCTGTGCCGCCGCCATAGCCATCGGAACGCATTAAGCCGCTGGTCGTCTGTGTTTCGATCTCCCGAACATTCGGCATAACATCTTGGCTGACTGTTACGCCGGCCACTTTAAAGGGATCGGAAAAGCTTTCACTGAGAATATAAATGACAGTCTGATCTGAGATACTGTTAGCCCTGTCTGCATTAATCTCTTCAGCAAGATTGGTGTATTTTTCAGCAATCTGCCTGATATTCTCTTCACTGTAGTCTTTAGGTGTATCCATGGTTGATTTTGTCATCTGTTTTGTCCAGACATACATTAGTGATTTATATCTGGCATTGACATCAAACCCCATCCATTCAATATTAGCCCAATTATTTACTGTTGATACCACAGGTATCCCTTTAGTGATCATATTGTTTTTTTCATTTTTGAAAACCAAAAAAACAAACAGCGACAGCCCTATTAAAGCTGTAAGAATGGAAAAGCGAACACGCTTTTTATTGAAAATAGGACCCGGCAGCATTTTTTTTCTAAAGTAATAATAAAAAGCTCCGGTCAGCAAAAGCATTACTACCAAATAAATAACAACTCTGATGTTGACAGAACTTACCAGAAGATTAACATCTTGCAGCCAAACAAAATCTGTAATCAGGAGCGGTTCATTTCGAAGTGACTCTTTTATAAAATTTGCGACTGAAATAAGAACTCCTGAAACGGTGATTAAAAGTGTCGCCAAAAGATAGCGGTTGATAAGGGCATAAACCATGATATAAACGACTGTCAGGAAAATAATTTGATACAGGACAGCCCCTGGGAAAATATAGGCACCCAGCAGCTCTGAATCTCCCTTCACCCCATATTGAAGGCAGTAATTGAAGACAAGTGCCAAAAACAGGCTGGTTATCAGACTGAGAGACAGACTGGCCTTATTTCGTCTGAGATCTCTTAAAGCCTGTAAAGCTGTGATAGATAAGAGCACAACAAGAAAAATAATCCAAAGCAGATTAGAAGTCAGATAAGAAATGAAATCAGCCACATTGCCTTTTTCAAAATATTCTTCAGCAGCAGGTAAAAAACCGTGCAGGAGTCTGCTGTCGTTACAGATAATAGTGGCTAAAACGAGATACAGTATTCTTCCTTTAGGCTGGTAGTCCAGTATAACAGCTTCCAATCCGGAAAAATAATGTTTTTGTTCAAAGAGGTAGTGAAAAAGATAGCCAATAGCTACAATAGCTCCAACAGTCAGCAAAGCATTGCCCTCAAAAAAATGATTTTGGGATAGGGCCCATGGATCGAACTGTTTATTATTGATATTTCTGGTAACTAAAAGGAAATAGGAAACACACAGATAAATGAGATAAGAAATCCCCAGCTTGATAAAGAAGCTTCTGTTGATTTCCTTTGAAAAATAAATCCCCAAAGCAGCTACCGAAAGGAGGTAAACCAGCATCAAGTAGAAAGACAGGCTCGCAAAAGGAGCCGGCATATCGTGCCCTGACAGAAGGTTGCTGGTCACCAGATACAAATTCATATAAAAGGTAAATATGAGTAAAAGAATATGCTGCAGCACATTCACCCAGTTTATGTCTTTTAGTAATTTTCTCATGATTTCAATTTTTCCAAAGAACGCTTAATAATATACTTCACTGCCCTTGCCGGCCCTATGAAAATATACTTAATTGCTCCTTTGATACCTCCCATATAAGTAAAATCAATATACGTATGCGGAGCACTGCTGCCGCGTTCATTATATAATTTATTATCCACAAAAGGCGTCAAGGCTACCGGATTTTGTGAAATCCTAAAATCATAATGCTGACTCCAAGCGATATAGACAATTAAACGTTCAATCGCATGAAGAATGGAATTTTGCGGCAAAGGTTCTGCCGGAATATCTTTGTCCTGCAGTCCTAAATCAAAGAGAGGAGCTAAGGCATCATATTTAAACCAGATAAAAGTACCATAACTCATGACAAATGTATGAAATTGGTTAAAATCAATGGTCTTTGTCATCTGCATTTGCTGCCAAAGCTTGTTCATTTCCGGTGCAATCAGGTGCTCATTCCAGGCATCAACAATCTTATTGTAACGGAAAAAAGTCGGAATATCAGCAATAACAAGCCCTAATTTTTCGTTTTCAAAATTAGCTATAATACTGTCTGCCGGCTTAAGGAGCATGGCAATCAGCTCCTTGCGCCAGGACTCACCTGCCCAAAAATCAGCTTCTTTAGACTTTTTAGTATGGAAATGACCGATGTAATCGTAATCTTTCAGTTCATCTTTAAGTTTAAGGAGGGGTAAAACATCGCGGCCGATATTGCCGGTAACAAATATTTGAGCTTGCTTTTGCTGTTCAAGCAGGAGCTTCTGAATATCTTCTTCTTTTTCTTTGCTGTCTGTTGTGATAAACAAGTCGTAATCAAAATGAAACTGCTCAAAAGCCAGCAGAAATTCCGGCAGCAAATCAAGGTAGAATACATGCAGATGGACAGCGATTTTTTTTCGCAGAAGCTCAGGCAAAACCGCCGGCCGCAGGTATTTCTTACCTAAGAGATATTTAAAGTCGGGGTAATTGATTTCTGACATGTGAGAGACAATCAAATCTATCGGATAATCTGAAGTCTGTTCAATCTCATCCAACAAATAAGGTGTTATATGCTGATTGGCATCGATTGCTTTCACTTTGATAAAAGGAACCCTATGAGCCAAAACAGCTGTTGGATGGTAGTAAGAAAAGTCCGCATGCAGCATGTGCGACGCATCCTCATTAGTAGTATCAAAGACAGTCTGATACTGAAAACCGGCATCCAGAAGTGTGGTTGTAACTTGGGTCTCATATTCATCAATGACTCGCTGCACATCAGTATGATTCCGAATATTAGTCCAAAATCGATGAAATGCCTCCGACTGTAAAACAGCATGTTTAAAAGTCATAAAGTAACTTTGAATATGCTCTTTAAACTGTTTGGTTTGACGATTATTAGTCAGTCCCCAAAAATCTATGTTTTCCTGCTCTTCATAATTAAGATAATAATCTTTAATATCCCACAGGGGACCAAAGCAGGTATCATTCATAACGGTCAGAACATCATAATCTTTTATATTGTCGAAACCGACTTCATTCATACCATCGCGCCAAGCAGCAAAATCAAAGCCGATATTCTCCCTTTGAATAAAATCATCAATAATATTTCGGCTTCTCAGCTTTTCATGATCAACTGCCGATACCATGCTGTTTGTAATAAAAACAACTTTGGAAAATAAAGGACGCATCTGAGTCAGCTGATAATAAACATGCGAACTGACACGGTTATATTTATTAAAATGGACGTATAAAAGCAGTCTCTTCATTTTTTTCTCCTAAACATGTTAATCAAAGCTGTCGGAATCGTCCAGCGACGCGAATGGGTCACGGCATTATATCTGATAACCATCTCTTCTAATTCTTTTTTGTAAGCATTTCTTTCTTTTTTGACACGCTGGTAATCGGTCTGAGAGAGCCTGAGTTTCTGCAGCTCTGAACGACTGTCATACAAATCTTCAGATAACAGGCGAATAAGGTAATTCTCTGACCGACTGTCCTCAAGGTTGAACATCTCATACTGAAAAATCAGGTCAGAGCTGCTGATACGCTCAGTATTATAGACAATCTGGGGATCAGGGTCATTAAAAAAGAAAGCTTCTCCAATCTGCAGGCCATTAGTCAAAACGGGCAGCAGCTCGGTATTAAACTCTGGATCAATCAGCCTGACAGTCTTATAATAGCTGGGAACTTCCGACAGATCAATCCTCAGATGCTGCGTGGCAGCTGGCAGCTTAATCACTAAACGGTCACTTTCCTGAAGCGGAAATTCTGAAACGTTATCTTCAGAAAAATCGCTACTGTCGCTGGCATAATAAACGGTCACTTTTTGTCCGCTCGTTATAGCAGCCGGCTGGAAGCCCTGCGATAGCAGCGTTTCGAATTCAGTATGCTTGCCTAAAAGTGTCAGAAAAGCCTTCTTATAATCAGTATCCGGATATTTGTTGACATACTCAATCTGAGTTTCCAGCAATCTCTGAAAACGCTGGCGCAGCTTAGTCATGTCTTTTGTCCGTGAGTCAGACTCATCATGTATGCGGTAAACGGTTGTAGCATCGGATAAAAAACTAAGTTTTGTTCTTCGGAATAGTTCCAGCTGCAGATTAAAGGTATCATCAACCGCATCTAAAGCAATCAGCTGATTGACTTCCAGCATCAGCTCCCTCTCAACCAACCAAGTAGAAGCCATGGTCATCCCCTTTAGGGCCAGCATCTCTTCATAGGTGGTAATTAAAGGGATGCTCTGATTGGCAAAAGCCTTAGGCTGGGTTACCTTCCCTTGACTGTTAACAAAATCAAAATCAGAGTTTGACCATTTGGAATCCTGAGACTGCTCCAATAATTCTACTTGTTTCTGCAGCTTATAATCATCTATCCAGTAGTCATCACCGTCACAGCGGGCAATATATTCCCCTTTGGCCTCCTGGCAGATGCTTACCCAAGTCTTTGTAATTCCCAGATTTTCAGTCTGAAAAAAGGCTCGGATTTTCTCTGGATAGTTATCGGCGTAAGACTTGATAATAGCCGGTGACTCATCAGTTGATGCATCATCTACCAAAATAATTTCATAGGAAAAAGAGGTCTTCTGCCTTAAAAAACTTTCAATAGCATCTGCAATCCAACCCCCTTTATTATAGTTAGTGCAAATAATAGACACCTTCACCAAGTCTTACCTCCTTTCATAAGATACAAAGGCCGTTTAAAAATCCGTATGAAAATAGGGGATGGCAAGTGATGCCTAAGCATCACGCTGACAGCCATCTTTTTCACTAGGATTTTAGGCCGTGTTCAATTCATCAAGATACAAAGGCCGTGAAAAGAGCAAAGCTTTCAGACTGCTACGACTGACGGTCAGTCCGAAATCTGTGATTTCGCAGACGCACCCCTTCAGAGCGACGGAAAAGGGCGGGTCACTGCTGCTTTCATCCGGATTAGCAAGCAGGCCTTATTCTGTAAATTCCCAGCTGCCGTTTCTTTGGATTAGGCCACTGGCTGAATCAAGGGCTGATTTATCATCAGCCTGAATATCCGTCCTGTTAAGCAAAATAACCGGCGTATGAGCAGCAGAAGAAAAAGCCAGCATCTGTTCATTTTCATCTCTGACTGTCACTTCCAGTTTGACCTTGATATCATTGAGTGCTGACAGATCACACTCATAGGTAACAGTTTTATGGCCTTTGCCTGCTGTCGGATAATCCATGGAATTATCATTGTAAACCCAAATATTGCGGTCGATATCCGTTAAAGACAGAGCAATATAGGTGGGAGTATCATCTAAAACATCATAAGAAATGGCAAATTTAATTTTTTCATCCGGCCTGATACGGCTCTTAGACAGCAATTTCACTTGCAAATTGTCAACTTGAGCTGCTTTTGTTTCAGCAGCTGCCTGGCTGTCATCTTGTTCTGCCTTATCATCAACAACTTGTTCTGTATTGTCAAAACTGTATTGATTAGCAACATCAAAAGGCTCCCCGTAGGCCTTCACCAGACCGTCTTCAATTAAAACCGCCCGATTACAATATTTTTTAACCGCTGCCATGTCATGCGTAACCAGAATGGTGGTCTTACCGCTGGTCTTTCGTTCTAAAAAGTAGTCATTGCATTTGCGCTGAAACGCTTCATCACCGACAGCCAGTACCTCATCAAGTATCAGAACATCTCCCTGCGCCTTGATAGCGACTGAAAAGGCCAGACGCACCTGCATACCGCTTGAGTAATTCTTGAGCTTTTGATTCATAAATTCTTTCAGCTCGGCAAAATCAACGATATCGTCATACATCGCATCAATTTCGTCTGTTGAAAAACCGAGCAATGCACCGTTCATATACACATTTTCCCGACCGGTCAGTTCAGGATTGAAACCAACTCCTAACTCAATAAAGGAAACCAGCTTGCCATTTACTGTAACTTTTCCTTTTTCGGGAACATAAATCTGTGAAATGATTTTCAGAAGCGTTGATTTCCCAGAACCATTGCGGCCGACGATTCCAAAGAAGTCGCCTTCTGCCACTTCAAAGTTAATGTCTCTGAGGACATGCTGCTCAGTATAACCTTTAATTCCCTTAAAACGATTAACCATAGCTGTTCTTAGACTATGAGTACTTTCTGTCGGTAATCGAAAATATTTACTGACATGATCAACTTTTACTGCAATATTTTTATCTGTCATTAGAGAATCTCCGCAAATTTCTTGGATTGTTTATTAAATATCAAAAGTCCAATCAGAAATACAAGGATTGGCAAAAGATAAGGAATCGCAACAATGGATTTGTGATTGATCAGCTGCCAAATTGGGGTGTTGGCATGGTCAATCAGGAAATAACGCAAATCCTGAATAATCTGAGCCAAGGGGTTGAGCATCATAAGCTTACCAGCAACAATATTGCGCTCTGTTACAAAGGTAATAGGATAAATAATCGGCGTAGCATACAGTCCGGCCTGCATGATAACTTCCCAAATTTGTGATAAATCACGGAATTTAACAAATAAAGCCGATAAAATCAGCGCAATCCCTGTTGCTATAAGAAAAAGCTCAATAAACAGGGGGAAAATCATAAATACTGTCCAAGAAAACCTCACACCGTTAAATAAGGCAAAAATCATCACAACAATCAGATTGATGCCGAAATTAATAGCAGCCCCGCAAATCGCTGAAACAACAATAATACTTTTGGAAAAATTTAGTTTTCTCAGTAAATCGCCTCTTGTGACGATGGACACCATTCCCATATTGGTCGCTTCTGAGAAGAAGCCCCAAATCACATTAGCCAACAAAAGTGCTACCGGAAAGTGGGGAACATCGCCGCCCAAACGTAAAAAGTGGATAAAAACAAGATACATAATTGCAAACAGCATCAAAGGCTTTAAAATAGACCAAAGATAGCCAATTGCAGAACCTTGATAGCGCAATTTAAAATCTGTCTTGATTAATTCTTTCAGCAAGATACGGTTTTTTCGACTAAATAACCCCATTTATTTTCTCCTATAACCAAACTTAGTAACAATCAGTGTGCGAAAAACAAAGGTATGAAAAGGACGGTTTTTCCTAAATCCACATATTCTCAAAAGTTCCAAACGCTGGCTGAGCGGTTTGTCAAGTAAACTCACATAAGCTTCTACTAAGTCTCTGGTATCGTCAGATAAATCTAAGTCCAACAGGTTTTCCGCCTGTTTTTGACTGGCAGTAATCAACAGCCAGTATTTCTCAAGAAGCTTATGCGGGCGCAGCCAGTTTTTCATCCTTTTCGACCATGTTCTGGCTCCTAGCACATTGCTGTCATGCTGCCGGTAAAGCTCTGTCGCTCTATCTAGATAGACTAAGCGGCCAAGTGCACTGGCCAGCAGGGCCAAATACCAGTCATGCATCAGCAGACTGCGGCAGTGATGCCATTGCTCAGCCAAAGCATGATTAATCAGCATTGTTCCACCTGTTACAGTATTTTCTGTCAGTTCCGCCAGCAAATCAGTGTTAGCATGCCCTGACTGAGTTTTTATCATACTCTCCTGCAAAACCGTCAGGTTTCTGTCAACAATTTTTAAATCAGTATAAACAACCAAAGGACTGTTTTTTTCGTATTTGGCCGCTTCCTTTAAAGTCATTTCCAGCTTGTCTTGCAGCCAAATATCATCTTGGTCGCTAAAAAAATAATAATCTGCCTTTTCATACTTAACCAGTGTAAAAAAATTCTGGATAACACCGATATTCTCCCGCTTATCGGCATTGATAAAGCGAATCCGCCTATCTTTTTTGACATACTGTTCAATAATATTTGGTGTCCTATCACTTGAGCCATCGTCTCTGATTAAAAGCTGCCAATTTTTAAAGGTCTGTGCCTGAATGCTTTCAATCTGCTCTGCTACAAAGCTTTCCCCGTTGTAGGTGGACATTAGAATATTAACTTTCATTTAAAAATAAATCCTCATATTCCTTGGTAATTTTTTCCCAAGTATAGCGGCTGCTGACAACCTCTTTAGCATTTTGCGCTAAATCAGAAAAATCAGTCTGTCCATCTACTCTTTCAAGAAGCTGAGCCAAATCACTTTCTTCTTTATTCCAGTAAAGGGCTGCTTCACCGGCAACGGAGCGATTAAAATCAACACCTAATACCAGATTCAAATCTGTGTGAGCCAATGCTTCTAAAAGCCCAGGGTTAGTTCCGCCGACTTCATGTCCATGAATGTAAGCAAAAGCATGCTCACGAAGATAGTTGAGCAAATCGTGGTCATAGACTGTTCCAGCAAATTTAACCCGTTTATCCTCTTCAAAGCGGGTAGCTGCCTTTAATTTTTCAAAGAAAGGAGAGCCCTCATGGTTGCAAATAATAAGCAGGTCTCTTTGTGTTTGCGTCTGCATAAATGCACGAATAACCGTTTCATAATTATTTTCCGGAACAAAACGTCCGACCAGAAGATAATACTGCCCCTGCTTGAGCCCCCACCTTTCAAAATAGGCTAAAACGCTGGGGCTGTCTGCTTTCAGCGAAGACTGGCTAAGGTCAGTTCCATAAGCAATGAACCGAGTCCGTGTATTAGGATAAGCCTGTTTAATATAATGTTCAATACCTATATTGTCAGCAATCACTAAATCGGCCTGGGCTGCCATGCATTTTTCGGCATATTTCAAATAAGTCTGAACCGGTTTGGACCACTTAGAACGTTTCCACTCCAAACCGTCCGGATTAACATAAAGTCTGCCGCCTGCTCGCTGGATTTTTTTCTTAAATACACCGATAAAAGCACCAATTGTGTTGCCTAGGATATAAAAAATCGGTGATGCAATCTTCTCCTTCTTAATCAGCGACAAACTATAGTGAATGGCCATCATATCATAAGCAATGACACGTGCAGGTCCGATTTTTGGGGCCTTAATAGTAAAACAGTCCGCTCCCAAATAAGTAAAATGGCTGTGGTGCTCCTCATCACTCAAACAAGCAACATGGTAGTTAATTGCCTTGCTTTTTTTAGTTTTAATCAATTCTTCAACAAATGTTTCAAAGCCACCATATTTAGCGGGCAGGCCACGACTTCCTATGATGAAAATATGCTGCATAAACACCTTTCTCCATTTACATACAATCAAAGTCATTATAACATAATACCATTATTTTTGCGAAAAAAATTAAAAAGCCAGTTCCCCCTAAATAGGCTGCTTATCTAAGGAAAGATTGGCTAAAAAACCTTTTATAAGAGCCACGAGATGCAGCAAACTCAAAAAACATAATACTATTTTGATTTGGAAATGTCTCACTCCCGCCCTGTACAGCTGAGAAAATACACTGCTTATAGCTGACGCCGAACAGGAGGCGTATTTGATTATAAAAAAGCCTGGAAGCTTCTGTTCCAGACACGATAAAAAGCAAAAATGCCTGTCAATCAGTTTTTTGCCAGTATTAACTTTAAAGTAAAGACAGCTGAACAAAAGGATAAGAGGATTACTGTTTTACCTCTTGTTTATAAAATTCCTGCAGAGCTTCCTGCCAGGTTGGAATAACAAAGCCTGTCGCTTTGGCTTTATCCAGACTCATGGTTGAATTAAAAGGACGCTTAGCTTTAGCCGGAAATTGGTCGGAAGCAACCGGTTTTACTGTAACATCTGTATCTTTTAAAATTTCAAGAGCAAAGTCGTACCAGGTTGTATCTCCATCAGCATCGTTAGACAGATGATAATAACCGAATGATTTTTGATTTTCTGCCAAATAAGTCATAAATTCGGCCAGTGTTCTTGTCCATGTCGGACGACCGTGCTGGTCATTAACAACAGTAAGACTGTCATGGGTCTTAGCCAAATTCTGCATGGTAAAGACAAAGTTCTTGCCATAATTGCCAAATACCCAGGCTGTACGGATAATGTAAAACCGGTCACTATATTTTTCCACTGCTTCTTCACCTAAACGTTTAGTGCGGCCGTACTCTGTCTGCGGATCAGGCTGATCTGTTTCCAGCCATTCTTGACCCAGCGGTTTACGGCCATCAAAGACATAATCAGTTGAAATATAGACCAGTGTTGCCTGATGTTTGGCTGCTGCCCGAGCAACATTTTCAGTGCCAGTGACATTAATGGCATAGTCCAGCTCTTTTCCCTCATCTTCTGCCGCATCAACAGCAGTATAGGCTGCACAATGGTAAACCAAGGTTGGCTGCACTTGTTCAAAAACGGCCTCTACCTTTTGCGCATCCGTAATATCCATCTCAGCAACATCTACAGCAACATAATCCTCATTGCGCTCATCCAGCAAATAGCGCAATTCTGTTCCCAGCTGACCATTAGCACCAGTAATTAAAATCATCAAAAACTCCTTTAACCATGAAACATAGACTGTAAAAACACCAAAAGAAACGCTCTGTATCCTAGACGTTTACGACTGACGAAAAGTCCGAAATCTTCGATTTCGCAGACGCCCCTCTGCCAAAACGACTCAAAGGGCGCGGGCGGCCGCAGGGCAACAAAGACTTCAGGCGATTACCGGCTGCCAGCTAAATCAGCATTGGACCAGAGCATGTCTTTCCAGCAGTGTTTAGACCATGTCCCATTAAATTTTATCGTCACCTTATTTTACACTAAAAAAAAGGATTTTTCATCCTTTTTATTTTTTAGCGAATGCCAAGTGCTATTCTGGCATAACGGCTCATTTTTTCAATATTCCAGGCGGGTGTCCAAACCAATTTGACTTTTGTTTCAGTGACTTCCGGAATAGCTTTCATCACATCATAAATTTGGTCAGTCAAGAGATCCGCCAAAGGACAGCCCATGGTGGTCAGCGTCATATCAATTTCCGTATACCCGCTGTCCTCAAAACGAATTTCATAAACCAGCCCAAGATTGACAATATCAATCCCTAATTCAGGATCAATGACCATCTCAAGCGCTTCAAGAATACGATCCTTTATATGAGCTACCTCTTCTTCTGTATATTTTTTTTCAGCCATATTCCATCTCCTTCGTCTTGTTTCAGCCTTATATCAAAACGCTTACTCTTTCTGCAAAACAAGAACAGTTCTCTGACCTGACAATCCTTTTAACCGTTAAACAGCTGTCAGTCTTCGATAAAATCGCGCAGCTGCTTGCTGCGGCTGGGGTGGCGCAGTTTGCGCAAAGCTTTTGCTTCAATTTGACGAATACGCTCACGGGTCACATTGAAGACCTTACCTACATCCTCAAGCGTCCGCATCTTGCCATCGTCCAGTCCAAAACGCAAACGCAGCACATTTTCTTCACGGTCAGTAAGAGTATCCAGCACCTCATCCAGCTGCTCCCGCAAAACGACACGTGTTGTGTAGTCTATTGGATTTTCAATGACTTCGTCTTCGATAAAATCACCGAGATGGCTGTCATCCTCTTCGCCGATTGGTGTTTCAAGCGAGACAGGTTCCTGCGCAATCTTAAGAATTTCACGCACCTTGTCCGGCGTCATATCCATGCGTTCAGCAATCTGTTCAGGGGTCGGGTCCTGCCCAAGTTCTTGAAGGAGATTGCGCTGTTCCCGAACCAATTTGTTAATTGTCTCTACCATATGAACTGGTATCCGAATCGTTCGAGCCTGATCGGCAATTGCCCGTGTAATCGCCTGACGGATCCACCATGTAGCATAGGTCGAAAATTTGAATCCTTTTGAGTGATCAAACTTATCAACCGCCTTCATCAGACCCATATTGCCTTCCTGAATTAAATCAAGGAACTGCATACCGCGGCCGACATAACGCTTAGCAATAGAAACTACCAAACGCAGATTGGCCTCAGCTAAGCGCTGCTTAGCTTCCAAGTCCCCGTTAGCTACAGCTACCGCCAGCCTCGTTTCTTCCTCGCTGCTCAGCAAAGGCACTACCCCTATCTCCTTAAGATACATACGGACTGGGTCGTTGACCTTGGCCGAATTGCTGCCAAGAAGTTCTTCATCAGTCAGTTCTTCGGGCTTTGGTTCTTCAATAATATATTTTGCAGAAGGGTTTCCATCTTTGTCGGTTATCGAAATACCGCCATCTGTCAGCCTTTCAAGGAGATCATCAATTTGGTCAGCATCAAGAGCAAAAGGGATAACCAGTTTTTCTGTCACCTCATCATCAATAGCTATCCCTTCTTTTTTATGATTGCGAATAAATTCAGCAACTTGAACATTAAATGTTGTTATCTCTTTTTCTTTGGCCATTATTTTCCTCTATTCCATTTGTCTTTTCTGGGCAATTAAATTTTCTAAGGCTGTTAAAGCTCCATCAAGATCCCCGTGATTGCTGGATTCACGAATCAGCTTGCTCTGCCGGCGCAGTTCCTGCTCTTTTAGCAAGCGGGCGCGCTTATTTTCTAAATCGGCCATCTCACCCGGAGCAACTTCTTCCGGCAGATTTTCTTCAAGCATCTGATAATAAGCCTGCCTGATCTGATCGGACATCTGTGCTAAATCCCAATCGGTGATTTCACCTTGCTTCTTAGCAATCTGGTACAAAGCTTCAAGTTCCTCAGTTTCAAATGAAAACTCCTCCTTATTTCTGTACTCGTTGAATAGATAGTCGTGATGAAGCAGGCGGTGCAAGAGCTGATTCTCTGTTTTCATAAGAGCAGAAAGGCTCTTTGAAAGCGGCAGATTCACGGTCTGTTCCGGTCTGCTCCTAACACCTGTATGACCCTGTTTCAGCTGTGAACGCTCTGCCAGCCGCTCATTGTTAACGGCCTGCTCTACCTGCAGGTAATCAAAGTCCGGCAGTAAGTCGGCCACCATATTGATATAGGTGTTTTGCGCTGTTATAGAAGGCGATCGGGCAATAATTTTTGCAATCTGCTCAACATAGGCGATTTCAGACTGCAGATTGTCACTGTTTTCCGGTTTGAGATACTGTATCAGAAATTCCTCACTGCTGATACGGGAATTTTCCAGCAGATTCTGTAAAGCTGCCGGAGAATTTTTCTGGCTAAACTCATCCGGATCCATTTGATTGGGCATGCGGACAATTTCGACAGATAAATCTGTCAAAAGCTCCAAAGCTTTAGCAATCGCCTGCTGCCCGGCTTTATCCCCATCGTAGGTAAGGATGATTTTTTTAGTGAACTTTTTCAGATGGCTGACATGCTCAGGTGTCAAGGCCGTCCCCATAGAGGCCACCGCATTCTCGCATCCGGCATTATAGGCCGCTATGACGTCCATAAAGCCTTCCATCACATAGACTTCATGTTTTTTACTGATGAGCGTTCTGGCTTTATCCAAATGATACAGTTCATAAGACTTATTAAAAATAAGCGTTGAACGTGAATTTTTGTATTTTGCCTCCTGTCTGCCGGAATTTTCCTGCCAAGTCCAAATCCGACCGGAGAAAGCTATCACCTGCCCATGTTCATCAGTCAGCGGAAACATAATACGGTTTCTAAACGCATCATAAACACCGCCAGTTCGTTCAGAAATGTTGAACAGCCCTGAATCCGCAATCGTCTCTTCTGTGTACTTTTCCTTCAAAGACTGATAAAGATAATCGCTCTCATCAGGAGCCAGCCCGATATTAAAATAAACGATAGTCTCATCTGTCAGACCTCTTTGATAGAGATAATCACGCGCCGCCTGACCCATCTTGGTTGTCATTAAAACGGCATGGTAAAATTTGGCAGCATCTTGATGAATATCGTAAAGGTTTTGATGAGGATGCGACTGTCTCGACTGAGCAGGTGCAATATCCAGCTGGAGCGGTATGTTGCCGCGTTCGGCAACTATTTTGACACTCTCCAGAAAACTGATCTGCCGGTATTCTTCAAGAAATTTAAAAACATCCCCTGATTTTCCGCAACCAAAACAGTGGAAAAACTGCCGGTCTTCAATAACATTAAAAGAAGGCGTCTTTTCCTTATGGAAAGGACAGAGCCCTAAGTAATTACGGCCAGCCTTAGACAGACTGACAACTTCTCCAATAACATCAACAATATTTACGCTGTTTTTGATTTCGGTAATCTTGTCTTTATCTAAGGCCAAACGCTCACCTCCACACAAAAACCCATTTTAGTCTTACGTTTCATTATAGCATTTTTTATACTATCTGTAAATTTTAAAAAATCAAGCACCTATCTTGCTTTTCACAGATAATTTCTTTATAATGGAAAACAGTAAAATAGAAAGGATTGCAAATGATTAAAGAACTCAAAGAATTTTTATTCCGGGGAAATGTTGTTGATTTAGCTGTTGCCGTTGTTATGGGGGCTGCTTTCAATGCTATCATCACTTCACTTGTCGGTGATATCATCACTCCTTTGATACTTAACCCGCTGGTTGAAGCGGCAGGAGTTGAAAATTTAACTGGGCTTTCATGGCACGGTATCGCTTACGGCAGTTTTTTGAGTGCTGTTATTAATTTCCTTATCGTTGGCACAACACTGTTCTTTGTTGTTAAAGCTGCTAATAAAGCAACAGCGCTCGGTAAAAAGCAAGCTGAAGAAGCTGCAGCCGAAGCTGGTCCGACACAAGAAGAGCTGCTTGCTGAAATCCGTGATTTGTTAGCACAAAAATAATAGCTCAGACTAAAAAAGAGAAAGGTGCAAAACCGATAAATCCTGAAAATCGATCGCCCCTCATTCTCTTCATTTAGGTTCTGGCTGATCACTTATATTTATGATGATAAGAGTTTGGGACAAGCCCAAACTCTTATTTTTTTCAAACTGCTTGATAAACAAAAGCGGCATTCAAAAAAGAGCTGGGAATTCCCAGCTCTTTATCTCTATTTAGAATTTAGAATTTTTTACGCTTGCGAGCTGCTTCTGATTTACGCTTACGTTTCACAGAAGGTTTTTCGTAGAATTCACGCTTACGTGATTCTTGAAGAGTCCCAGCTTTAGTCACAGAACGTTTGAAACGACGAAGAGCATCGTCCAGTGATTCGTTTTTACGTACGACTGTTTTTGACATGTGTTTCACCTCCTCAAGACTATTGTAACGACATACGTTCTTCACTATTTTATATTTTTCCCGCTCCTTTGTCAAGCATCAGTTCTAATCAGGCCCGAAAAAATGTTACTCCACTTTTTCGCTGCTGTAAGCACTACTATTCGACTTGCGAGCCTGTCAGCTGGGCAGCGTCTGCGATAAAGTCTTGATATTTACCCTCTTCTTTTAATCGTTTAATCACCTTATTTACCGTTTTAAGAAGATCCCCGCTGTCTTTTGGCATTGCAACAGCTTTGGCATCTCCTTCATCTGTTTCAAGAGCAAAAGCTGCTAAAGTCAAATCCGAATTTTGTGCCAGATAGCCTTCTGCAACCGGTTTTTCCAAATCAATTGCCTGTACCTGATCTGATTTCAATTCATTTACTGCTTCTCCCATTGCTGTCAAAGCCACAATATTTGAATCAGACAGCTGATCTTTAGCTAAATTTTCTTCAATTGTGCCTTTTTGAACGGCCACTTTTTTACCGGCCAGACTGTTTGCATCAGTATAGGTATCGAAATCAGAAGCTTTAATTAAAACAGCATTTTCTGTCTCATAGTAAGGAACCGAAAAATCATAAACTTTAGCCCGCTCCTTTGTGTAGGAAAGACCGGAAATTGCTAGATCTGCTTTACCATTTTGCAGACTGGAAAGGACATTATCAAAACTCATTGAAGACAGTTCCAGTTCAACGCCAAGTTCATCTGCAATAGCCTGTGCCAGCTGGACATCAGCCCCCACTATTGTATCCTTGCCATCGACTAAAGCTTTAAATTCAAAGGGGGCATAATCGGGGCTGATTGCTACAACCAATTTCCCCTTTTCCTGTATCCTTTCCTGAAGGCTTTGACTGGAAGACGATCCGCAGGCTGTTAAAAACAGACCAGTAACTAAAGCAGCGGCTGCTAAAATCATTTGTTTTATTTTCATCTTTTCTTCTTTCTACAAATTGTAACTAAAAATCTAAGACCTGGCTTAGATAGGCATATAACGACAGTTGATTGTCCTTGTCAGCGTCAGGCTTACGACACAGACTGCTCATCTTCTGATAAACAGAGCGACAGGCGCTTAAGCCCCTCTTTCAGTGTTTCAGCCGAACAGCAGTAGCCGATACGAACGTGTCCTTCCAAATCAAAACGGCTGCCCGGCACTACTAATACACCGTACTTTCTCAACAGCTGCAGGCAAAACTCCTCTGTAGGCAGCTTGGTTTCCAGTTTTACAAAAGCGGTAGATACCCAGTCGGGAGGGATAAAACTGGCTCTTTTTTCATGTTTTACCCAATCTTTAAGGATCTGCAAGTTGGTCTGAACAATTTTTTTATTGCGATCTAACAGCTGCTGCCGGTTTTCCAAAGCTAAAACAGCTACCATATCGGAAAAAACACCAGCAGAAATCATGGTATAATCCCGATAATTTTTCAGACGCTCGATCAACTGCTCTCTCGCCGCTATCCAGCCAACACGAATCCCCGGCAATGAGTAGGTTTTGGATAGACTGTTAACCGATATGCCTCTGTCATACAGATCAGCTACTGCCGGCGGTTCTTCTTCTCCAAATGAATGGTAGACTTCATCCGCTAGGATGTAAGCGCCGCAAGAGCGGGCAAGAGCGACCAGCTCTCTTAGATAATCTGCATCCATGACAGCTCCTGTTGGATTGTTAGCATTATTAAGGCAGATTATTTTTGTATTAGGCCTAATCATTTGGCGTAAATCATCTAGGCTGGGCAGCCAGCCCAGTTCTTCTTTAATCGGCCAGAACTCAACTTCTGCCCCCAATGACCTTGGGATATCATAAAGCTGCTGATAAGTGGGATAAAGGGAAATCACATGATCCCCCGGTTCAATCAAAGCATACAAGACAAGCCAATTGGCACCAGTTGCTCCATTTGTCTGTAAAATATTATCTGCCTTTAAATGGCGATATAACTGAGCCGCTGACTTTTTAAAAGCCGGTGAACCCTCAATCCACCCGTAGTCTTGCGGTTTAATTGCTAAATTCTGAAAAAAAGCCGCCGAATCTGTCGCTGTCAGCTGGAAGAGTTCCTCCAAGCTGAGTGACTCTATAGAAACACCGGCAATATCGTATTGTGCTTCTCTTTCATGACGATTGAGCCATTCCTCCACACCAAAACGAGCTAGTTCCATCTTTTCTCCTGTATGAATAAATAAGCTAAAACCTGCCTGACAAAAATATCAAACTCTGCCTTTCTTCTGATAATACTTTTAACTGCTGTCAGGCGTAATCGAACAAAACAAAGCTAAACAGCAATGAAGAGGCTGGAATCTTTGTTCCAGTCTCTTCTTTTTAGTCATTGCACTGAGTTCAGCCTATTTCAAAATCACTGTTCTTTTTCAGACACAGATAAGTCATAGGCTTCCTGGACAAACTGATCGATTTTCCCTGACTCTTTTAGGTTTTTGATGACCTTATCCACTTTTTCTTTCAAAGCAGTGCTGCCTTTAGGCATAGCAACAGCATAGGCATCTGAATCACCTGATTTCAGGCTGATATCAGCAATAGCCAGATCATCGTTTTTAGCGACATAGCCTTCTGCAATCGGTTTTTCAAGAACAACGCCATCCACCTGCGAATTTTTCAGTTCATTAATCATCTCACCATTTTGTGTCAGCGAAACAATATTAGCCCCGTCCAGCTGTTCTTGAGCCACTGATTCCTGAATTGATCCTTTTTGCGTCGCAACAGAAAGACCAGAAAAAGCGTCTGTATCTTTATACTTATCTAAGTCTGCTTTTCTGACAATAACCACATTGACCGATTCATAATAGGTTTCAGAAAAATCGTAAACTTTTCGCCTTTCTTCTGTAGCTGAAATTCCCGAAATCGCAATATCAGCTTTCCCAGACTGGAGACTGGCCAGAACATTATTAAAGGACATTGATGAGAATTTCACTTTAACACCGAGCTCTTCTCCAATGGCCTGAGCTATCTCAACATCTGCTCCGACAATCCTATCTTTCCCGTCAACCAGTGTCTTAAACTCAAAAGGTGCAAATTCGGGATTCATGGCGACAACCAGTGTCCCTTTATCCTCAATATCCTTTACTGAAGTATCTTCCTGCCCGCCTGATCCACAGGCTGTTAAAAAGAGGGCTGCTGTTATAAAAGCTAAGCTGCGAAAAACAGTTTTTATTTTCATTTGAATTCTCTTTTCGTCTTTAATATGTTTCCATTATATTTTATAATTATACAATTGTCAATGGGGAAATTATAAAAATTCAAAATGGGGAAATTATAAAAATTCAAAAAGACCGATAATAAAACAGACTGCAGCTGCAGTCTGTTTTATTATAAGTTTTTGCCATATGAGTTGGACTTTCCGACTAGGAGCTGTGCCATATCTCTTCATTGTACTGGGCAATCGTCCGATCAGACGAAAAGAAGCCTGCTTTAGCAATATTATGAATTACCTTTTTATTCCAGCTTTCTTGGTCTTCATAATCTAACAGCATCTGCTCTTTTACGGCAATATAATCCTGCAGATCAATTAAGGTCATGAACCAGTCTTTACTGGTTATTTCCTGATAAAGCCGCGAAAGACGTTCTTGGCTGCCTATCGCTAACATCCTATCACTTATGACAAAATCAAGAGCTTCTTTAATGTCAGCGCTGCTGTGGTAATAATCTGACGGATTATAGCCTGACTGAGCGTAGAGATCAATAATCGTATCTGCATCTTTGCCGAACGTATAAATATTCTCACGACCGGCCAATTCGGCAATTTCTACATTAGCGCCATCCATCGTCCCAAGAGTGAGTGCTCCGTTAAGCATAAATTTCATGTTGCCGGTACCCGATGCTTCTTTTGAGGCTAAAGAAATTTGTTCAGATATATCTGTAGCCGGAATCAGTTTTTCAGCTAGACTGACATTGTAATTTTCAACTAAATGGACATTGAGATAAGGACTGACCTGAGGATCGTTATTAATAAGTTCTGATAAACACAGAATCAGATGAATAATATCCTGAGCAATCGTATAAGCAGGAGCAGCCTTACCGCCGAATATAACAGTGATTTTTCGTTTAGGCATCTGGCCTTTTTTAATAGCCAAATACTTGTGAATAACATAAAGAGCGTTCATCTGCTGCCGCTTATATTCATGGAAACGTTTTATCTGCGTGTCAATGATGGAATTTTCGTCCAGTTCAATATTTTGATTATCTTTCAGATAACGTTTAAGTGCCCGTTTATTTTGGTGCTTGATAACGGATAGCTTAGCGTGGACAGCCCGATCATCAGCAAAAGACAGTAAGTCTTCCAGCTTTGTTGTATCATAAAGATAATCTTTGCCAATCAGGTCTTTAATATAGGCTGCCAAATCCTGGTTGGCAAATTCCAGCCAGCGCCGAAAAGTAATCCCATTTGTCTTATTATTGAATTTTTCAGGGTAGATATTGTAGAAAGCTTTTAGCTCACTGTTTTTTAAAATATCTGTATGCAGAGCCGCCACGCCATTAACACTGTTTGCAAAGTGAATATCCATATGGGCCATGTGCACCCGTTTATCGCTGTCGATAATCTGAACGGCCGAATCAGGATACTGACTGCGAATCAGACTGTCTAATTTTTCAATAATCGTTACCAAATGCGGAACAACATCATTGAGGTAGTCAAGCGGCCACTTTTCAAGGGCTTCCGCCAAAATCGTATGATTGGTGTAGCCTACCATTTTGCTGACAATTGAAACGGCTTCTTCAAAATCTAAGCCGTGTTTTTCTGTCAAAAGCCTGATTAGCTCCGGAATCACCAGCGAAGGGTGGGTATCATTTATCTGCACATAAGCATAGTCCGGCAGATTATGCAGATTAGATCCGCGCTCCAGCGCCTCATCAAGCAAAAGCTGTGCTGCATTGGATACCATAAAATACTGCTGATAAATCCGCAGCAGCTCACCATTTTTATCAGAATCATCCGGATAAAGAAAGAGCGTCAGATTTTTTTTGATTTCAGTTTTATCAAAAGAAATACCGTCTTTAATTAGGCTGTAATCCAACCCATCAATATCAAATAAATTGAGATAATTCTTGTGATCTTGCTGATAACCCAAGACATCTATCCGATCGAGACGGGATTTAAGCGTAAAATCCTTAAAAGGGATATCATAGCTGACAGATGTCGGAGTAAGCCAAGAATTGTCTTCAATCCAGTAATTTGCCTCTGCCTCCTGCTGATGGTTTCTAAAAACCTGCTTAAATAAGCCACAATGGTAATTCAGACCAACACCTTCTCCGTTAATTCCCAGCGTAGCCATGGAATCAATAAAACAGGAAGCCAGACGTCCTAACCCGCCATTGCCCAAAGAAGGTTCAGGCTCAACATCTTCGACCTGAGCCAGTGACTTCCCAGCTGCAGCCAGCTCCTCCTGAATTTCATCGTAAATTCCCAAATTAATAAGATTGTTGGACAGGAGTTTTCCGATCAAAAATTCTGCTGAAATATAATAAACTTTTCGTTTAGCCGTATTTTTGGTTTTCTGAGCAGCTAACTTTTTAATATAGTCCATGAGGGTGAGATAGATTTCTTCATTGGACAAAGCCGTCAAATTTTTTCCTTGATTTTCCAGATACTGTCTAAATTGTGTTATCATGATTACCATCCTTCTGTTGATGTAAATCAGTATTTTTACGGTTGTAAATACTGGTAATTTCAGTCAAGAAGGCCTTCCTTTCATCAGTCAGGTCATCTTTTAACATCCGCCACTGCCAGTTGCTGCCCAGAGTATTGGGGACATTCATCCGACAGTCAGCAGATTTGTTCAGCAAATCCTGCATACAGCTGATAGCTATACTACTAACCGAACCATAAAGCAATCTTAACATCGCCTGAGTAATCGGTTCATCAGGCTGACGGCGTGTATAGACATCAGTATAATGCTGTTGGTCCGATGTCAGATTTTCATACCAGCCATTAATAACTTCATTGTCATGAGTACCAGTGTAAGCGATTGTATTAGTTGTGTAGTGATGGGGAATGTCGGTACTTTTGCCCCGCGTATCAAGCAAACCAAATTCGAGAATCTTCATTCCCGGAAAGGCCGTATCTTCCAAAAGTTGCTTGGCACGTTCATCAATATAGCCCAGATTCTCAGCAATAATCGGTAGATCATCCCCCAGTTTAGCTTTAACAGCATCAAATAAAGCACGTCCAGGCCCCGGTTTCCACTCTCCATCATTGGCTGTTTCATAATCACCGCGGATTTCCCAATAATCTGAGAAGCCTTTAAAATGGTCAATGCGCAGGAAATCGTAGAGATTGAGGCCTTCCCTAATACGGTAAACCCACCAAGTAAAGTGCGTTTCTTCATGCTTATCCCAGGCGTAGATAGGATTGCCCCAAAGCTGCCCGTCTGCACTGAACTCATCAGCCGGACAGCCTGCCACGCAAAGAGGGCGCTTGTCGCTGTCTACTTTGAAAAGCTCCGGCATCGTCCACACTTCAACACTGTCAGCCGAAACATAGATAGGCATATCACCAATAATTTTTATTCCTTTATCATTAGCATAGGTTTTTAAGGCCGCCCACTGCTGACTGAAAAAATACTGTGTTACTTTGTGATAGTTGATAGCGTCCTTCAATTTCAGACGGTAATTCGCCAAAACCGCCTCATCACGCCTGATAGCTGCCTTGTCCTCCCATTCCTGCAGTGCTTTATTGCCGAAATATTCTTTAAGAGCCATAAATTCAGCAAAATCCTGAAGCCAACCCGCTTCCTTCTCAAAAATATCCAGCAAGAGGACGGCATCTTTTTGTGCCAAAAAAGCGGCTACAGCCTTTTCTAAAATTGGACGCCGCGCTGTAAAAATCCGAGCAAAATCAACTTTTTCCGGATTCTGTCCAAAATCAACAGACTGATAATCGGCCTTTTCCAAGAAGCCAGCTTCCTCCAGCAAATCAAAATCAATAAAATGTGTATTACCGGCAGCAGCCGAAAAAGACTGGTAAGGAGAATCCCCGTAGCTGGTTGTAGTCAGAGGCAAAATCTGCCAGTAAGTCTGCTTTGTTTCTTCCAAAAAATCAATAAAACGATAAGCTTCTTCCCCGAAAGTTCCAATTCCGAATTTCCCAGGAAGAGAGCTGATATGCATCAAAACACCACTTGCACGTTTTTCCATTATCCATCTCCTCCAACAAAGATACAAAGCCCATTAAAAGAGCAAAACAAAAATAGGAAAATTGACGAAGAGTCACTAAGACTCTAGGAAATTTTATCTTTTTTACGCAGCTCTTAGGGCGTGTTCAATTAACAAGATACAAAGCCCGTGAAAAGCTCACAGCAAAAATAGGAGCCTGACCGATGAGTCACTAAAGACTCGAGGAAGGGCTATCTTTTTTTGCACAGAGCTTAGGCTGTGTTCAATTAACAAGATACAAAGGCCGTTAAGAACGCAAAAGGAAAATAGGGGACTGACTGACGAATCGCCAGATTCTAAGTCAGGACATCTTTTTCCCGCAGCGTTTAGGGCGTGTTCAGTTCAAAAAGATACAAAGCCCGTTAAGAACGCAAAAGGAAAATAGGGGACTGACTGACGAATCGCCAGATTCTAAGTTAGGATATCTTTTTTCCGCAGCGTTTAGGGCGTGTTCAGTTCAAAAAGATACAAAGCCCGTTAAAAGGGCAAAGCAAAAAGGCGGTAAGCCAGAAATCTCTGATTTCGTCTGCGCACCCCCTGCCAAGACGACTAGAAGGGTGCAGCAAAAATTTAAGCTTTCAAAATCGTCTTAAGCCTGTGCAGTAAGGCGCTTGTCGACCAGTGACACTTTATTTGCTTTTTCAAAGCTCTAAACCGCCTACTAGATGTTTGCGGAGGGCGACAAACGCTATAATTAGGGGCCTGTCCCACTCCTAGATAGCTGCTCTGCATACTTCGGCATAGCGGCTAGTATTAGAGAAACTCCAGAATTATTCCGCCATTTCCTGCTGAACTTAATTCTTATCCTGTCTAGCTTAAGGACAATAAGATTATAACGCAAGCGTTTGCGTAAGTCAACATTTTTTTAGATTTTTCTTATTCTTGAGCCTTTCATCCCTTTTTATAAAGAACAAACAATATACACTATCTGAAAAATCAACTCTCTATTTCGATTAGTGTATCACTTCATTTCAATACAAAAAAGACTAAAATAAGTTTGAATAAAACAGTTTTTAGCCTCAATGAGTTAATAAAATGCAGCATAACTATATAGTCTTGCGTAAATTCCTGACACTTTCCCTTTCTTTTAAAGTGAAGGGGACAATAATTTTTTCACTAAGCTCTACATTCGGATTTTTGATAATAGCTAACAGACGTTTAAAGCTAATCGAGCCTAAACTGCTGATATTGATATCAAAAGTTGTCAAATAAGGATGAATGAGTTTTCCGTAAGCAGAATTATTAAATGTAATAACAGAAAGATCATCTGGTACTTTAAGCTCATAATAAGAGAGCAGCTGAACAATTCGAATAGCTAAAACATCACCAATAACAATCAAAGCAGTGGCTTGAAAATTGCGAATGGTATCAATCAAATGCTCAACTGTTGCTGGATCTTTTCGGTCAAAAAGCAAGGGAGGCTGACTGGGCAAGCCTAATTTCATAATACCTTTTAAATATCCAATATAGCGCTCTGATGATACTTCTGACTGCAAATCATCTGTAACAAAAAGAACTTTTCCATGTCCTTTATCATACAGAAATTCTACCGCTGTCCTTGCCATAAGCTGGTTATCGTTATCTATATAGGTTATTTGGTTTTCAAAACCTTCCGGAGCTCCGACGATGACAAAAGGTATCCGATTGGCCAGTAAGTAGCGTTTGATCGGGTCATCTTGTTCAGAATAAAGAATAATAAAACCGTCAACTCGTTTTTGTTTGTACATCAATTGAACTTGTTTTTCCAAATCCCCCATTGTCATTCCTGTTGCAATCGAAACCGTAAAATCATTATTTTTAGCTTCGTTAGTAATTGTAGACAAAATCTGCATAAAAAATGGTTCACTGAGACGATCCGGAGTTAAAAGAGGAGGAAAGACAAGACCGATACTGTAAGTCAAACCGCTGGCCAGTATCTGCGCCGCAACATTGGGGACATAGCCCAATTCACGCATTGCCTTTCTGACCTTCTCCTTGGTTTTTATAGAAATCGATTGGTGATCTTTTAAAACTCGGCTGACGGTTGAAGGGTTAACGCCTGCCTTATGGGCGACATCTTTTATCGTAACCACACATATCTCCTTTCGGTCAAAACATAACATTATGTGGAATTTTCAGTAAAGATAGGCAATAAGCTTAAAAGAATAAAACAGAACTTCAAAAGCTGGAATCTCTCACTCTCTGCTTTTTTAATTTGAAATGGGCTGAGATTTGACTCTTGTGCCTGTAAGCCCATTGTTCTTATAAAAATAATGATTTATTAAAAATAATCACTTTGCCAAGACGGGGCTTGCTTACTTCAACCCAGGCGCAAAAGCAAAATTTATCTGGAACAGCCTTTTTTAGCTTTTATATTACATTATACAGTGAGAGGGATAAAATGCAAGCGTTTGTTTTATTTTTTTCTTTGATTTCTGGCCATTTACTAAGCTTAAAAAATTTTTTTTCGAAAATGTCTTGACTTTTTTTGCAAACGATTGCATAATATATTTGTATTTATTTTTTAGTTTTGGAGGAAATTGCTATGAAAAAATGGCAAAAAATCATTGCCGGCATTGCCGGTCTAAGCTTAGCTGCTGCAATAGCTGCAACCGCAAATAACCAGATACAGGTTGAAGCGGCATCAAAGAAGACAACAATTAAGCTGTGGGTTCCCACTGGAGCCAAAAAATCCTATCAGGAGATTGTCAAACAGTTTGAAAAAGAAAATTCAGGCTATAAAGTTAAGATTGTTGAGTCCAATGATTCAAAAGCTCAGGAAAATGTTAAAAAAGATCCTGAAAAGGCTGCTGATGTTTTTTCGCTGCCTCATGATCAGCTGGGACAATTAGTTGAATCTGGTGTTATTCAAGAAATTCCAGATCAATATAAAGAAGAAATTCAAAATAGCGCTACTGATCAGGCGGTTGCTGGCGCTGAATACAAGGGCAAAACTTACGCTTTCCCATTTGGGATCGAATCACAAGTTCTTTTTTACAATAAGTCACAGTTAACAGCAGAAGATGTTAGCAGCTATGAAACAATTACCACAAAAGCTAAATTTGGTGCAACTTTTAAATCAATGAATGCTTATGCTACTGCTCCTCTTTTTATGTCTGTAGGTGATACCCTTTTTGGCAAAAACGGAGAAGATGTCGATGGAACAAATTGGGGAAACGAAGCAGGTGTCTCTGTTCTGCAGTGGATTGCTGATCAAAAATCTAATGATGGTTTTGTTAACTTGACAGCTGAAAATACCATGTCAAAATTCGGCGATGGCACAGTAGCTGCTATCGAGACAGGCCCATGGGATTTATCTGCTGCTCAAGAAGCTATCGGGAAAGACAATTTAGGTATTGCTGTTTACCCAACCATGTCAATCGGCGGTAAGACTGTTCAGCAAAAGGCTTTCCTTGGTGTCAAACTTTTTGCAGTCAATCAGGCTCCTGCTGGTTCTGATACTAAGCGTATCGCAGCTGCTTATAAACTGGCTTCTTTGCTGACAAGCGCCGAAAGTCAAAAAAATCAGTTTGAATATGAAGGACGCAATATTATCCCGGCTAACAAAGAAATTCAAGCATCTGAAGCTGTTCAGTCAAATGAACTAGCTCAAGCAGTTATTACAATGGCCTCTTCAGAAGATTATACAGTAGTAACTCCTAAATTAAGCCAAATGACAGCATTTTGGACAGAAAGTGCAGCTCTTCTCAGTGATACTTATAACGGTAAAATCAAAGCAAGTGATTACCTCACTAAACTAAAAGATTTTGATGAAGAATTAGCAGATGCTAAATAATTAATTTTCCTGGAGCCGGAAACAAGTCAATTGTTAATTAAACTTGTTTTACGGCTCTTTTTTTGCCGCTAAGATGACGCTGCAGGAAGGTCCTGTGGTGAAATATGACTGCCGCTCTTTCCTGTTTTATGCAGACTTCATGTACTCAATTCAAATCAAAAAATCACCGCAACATCCCTCTTAACAGAGGTGTGTAGGTGAAAGTGAAGAGTTTTGATTTACCGCCAGCTGTAGACGTCTGAAAGCTTTGTCGCCTTAACAGTCGACCGCACCTTTCTAGTCGTCCTGCCAGAGGTGCGTCTGCCAAATCACAGATTTCGGACTTACCGCCAGCCGTAGCCGTCTGAAGGCTTTGTCGTCCTATCGGCCGCCTGCACCCTTCTAGTCGTCTTGGCAGAGGTGCGCCTACGAAATCAAAGATTTCTGGCTTACCGTCATTTTTGCTTTGCTCCTTTAACGGGCTTTGTATCTTGCTGGAATTGAACACGCCCTAAGAGCTGTGCAAAAAAGATAGCCCTCCCTTGAGTCTTTAGTGACTCAGCGGTCAGGCTCCTATTTTTGCTTTGCTCTTTTAACGGGCTTTGTATCTTATTTAAAAGGAGGTTTTCATGAATACAAGTGCATTGGATTTGGCAACTTTACCTGTTAAAGAATCCTTTAGGAAAGGAAGCTGGGATATTAGACTGTCTTTTTTTATCATGGGATTGGCTAATATCAAAAATAAGCAATTCGTTAAGGGATTTTTCTTTCTCCTCTCTGAAGTTTGTTTTATCATTGCTTTTATCAGTCAGGTTATTCCTGCTCTTAAAGGACTGGTTACACTTGGAACTAAAGAACAAGGTACTGTTACAAAAACAATTGACGGAGTTAAACTGCAGGTAACTGTTAATGGAGATAACTCCATGCTGCTGCTTATTTTCGGTCTGGCTTCTGTTATTTTTTGTTTGGTTTTTGCTTATATTTACTGGTGCAGCCTTAAAAGCACCTGTCATTTGTATGTTCTTAATAAAGAAGGCAAGAAAATTCCTACCTTTAAAGAAGACTTACTGACTTTGACAAACGGGCGTTTCCATATGACTTTAATGGCACTGCCACTACTTGGTGTGCTGCTTTTTACTGTCTTGCCGCTGATTTATATGATCTGTTTGGCCTTTACTAGTTACGATCACAGTCATTTACCGCCCAAAAGCCTCTTTGACTGGGTCGGATTTGTTAATTTTGGCAATGTTTTTAACGGCCGTATGGCCAATACCTTCTTTCCGGTCTTATCATGGACATTGATATGGGCCGTATTTGCAACAGCAACCAATTTTTTCTTCGGTATTATTCTGGCTTTATTGATTAACACAAAAGGCTTAAAGTTCAAGAAATTTTGGCGGACTATTTTTGTTATTACTATTGCTGTCCCTCAGTTTATTTCTTTGTTGATTATGCGCAACCTCCTCAATGATGCAGGACCGGTCAATGCTTTCTTGGAAAAACTTGGTTTCGTTTCTGCTGCCTCACCTCTTCCTTTTTTATCAGATCCAATATGGGCAAAATTTTCGATTATTTTTGTCAATATGTGGGTTGGGATTCCAGTTACTATGCTGGTTGCCACTGGAATTATTATGAATCTGCCGCAGGAACAAATAGAGGCAGCTGAAATTGATGGAGCCAATAAATTTCAAATTTTTAAATCGATCACCTTCCCTCAGATTCTCTTGGTTATGACACCGACATTGATTCAGCAGTTTATCGGCAATATTAATAATTTTAATGTGATTTATCTCTTAACGGGAGGCGGTCCAAGCAATTCCAGCTTCTATCAGGCAGGCAGTACAGATCTCTTAGTTACATGGCTTTATAATCTAACTGTGACTGCTGCAGATTATAATCTGGCTTCCGTTATTGGTATTATTATCTTTGTCCTCTCAGCTGTCTTTAGCTTACTGGCTTACACCAGGACAAATTCTTATAAAGAAGGGGTTGTCAAGTAATGAAAAATCGTAAGAATGTAAGACTAGCTCTGGTTTATCTGCTTTTGACTGTACTTTCCATTATCTGGCTTTTTCCAATCGCTTGGGTTGTGCTATCCAGTTTTCGCGGTGAAGGCACGGCTTATGTCAACTATTTTATCCCAAAAACATGGACATTCGAAAACTATACCAAGCTCTTCAATCAGAATGTTTTCCCTTTTGGCAGGTGGTTTTTAAACACTCTTTATGTGGCGACTGCCAGCTGTATCATCTCAACTTTTATCACTGTCGCTATGGCTTATTCACTTAGCCGTATCAAGTTCAAGCATCGTAACGGCTTTTTAAAATTAGCTTTAGTGCTTAATATGTTCCCAGGATTTATGAGCATGATTGCTGTTTACTATATTCTTAAAGCACTCAATCTGGATCAGACACTTTTGGCCTTAATTCTTGTTTATTCAGCTGGGGCTGCTCTCAATTTTTATATTGCAAAAGGTTTCTTTGATACCATCCCCTACTCTTTGGATGAATCGGCTATGATTGATGGAGCAAGGCGCATGGATATTTTCTTTAAAATTACCTTGCCCTTGGCTAAACCAATTATTGTCTATACAGCTCTGATGGCCTTTATTGCTCCCTGGATTGATTTCATCTTTGCCAGAGTTATTCTTGGCGATGTCACCAGCAAATATACAGTGGCTATCGGCCTCTTCTCTATGCTGCAGCAAGATACAATTAATAATTGGTTCTTATCTTTTACAGCAGGCTCTGTGCTCATTGCTATTCCAATTACTCTGCTTTTTATGTTCATGCAAAAATATTATGTTGAAGGTATTACCGGAGGATCTGTTAAGTAATATACTTCCGAAGAGAGAAAAAACAGTTGAAATTAGTAAGGAAAAAACACTATGGTTGAATTAAATCTGAATCATATTTATAAAAAGTATCCTAACAGCAACCATTATGCTGTTGAAGATTTTAATCTTAATATAAAGAATCGCGAGTTTATTGTTTTTGTCGGTCCTTCTGGATGTGGTAAATCGACAACTCTGCGAATGGTAGCTGGCCTTGAAGATATTACAGAAGGTGAGCTAAGGATTGATCATCAGCTTGTTAATGATAAATCACCTAAAGATCGTGATATTGCAATGGTCTTCCAAAATTATGCCCTCTATCCTCATATGTCCGTTTACGATAACATGGCTTTTGGTCTAAAACTTCGAAAATATGCCAAATCAGATATTGACAAGCGGGTTAAAGAAGCCGCTCAAATCCTTGGGCTGACAGAATTTTTGGAACGTAAACCTGCTGATCTTTCCGGAGGACAGCGACAGAGGGTTGCTATGGGGCGGGCCATTGTCCGGGATGCTAAAGTATTCCTAATGGATGAGCCCTTATCAAATCTAGATGCTAAACTTCGAGTTTCTATGCGTGCTGAAATTGCCAAGATCCACCGCCGCATTGGTGCCACAACCATTTACGTCACCCATGATCAAACTGAAGCAATGACCTTGGCTGATAGAATCGTTATCATGAGCTCCAGCAAAAGTCCTGATGGTTCAGGAACAATTGGACGTATTGAACAGATTGGCAGCCCTAAAGAACTTTACAACGAACCAGCAAATAAATTTGTTGCCGGTTTCATCGGCAGCCCCGCCATGAATTTTTTTGAACTGACCGTTGAAAAAGATTGCTTGGTTAATAACGAAGGCTTACGCCTTGGTCTGCCGGCAGGTCAAGCTAAAATTCTTGCATCACAGGGATATCTTGGTAAAACTGTCATTTTCGGTATTCGGCCAGAAGATATCTCTACCCAGCAAATTGTTCGAGAGACCTACCCAGAAGCCAACATCGAAGCTGAAGTTCTTGTTTCTGAACTTTTGGGTTCTGAAACGATGCTTTATGCCAAATTTGGAAGCAATGAATTTGTTTCTAGATCCGATGCACATGATGACCATCAGCCTGGAGAAAAAGTTTCCTTAACTCTCAATATTGCTAAAGGCCATTTTTTTGATAAAACTACCGAAAAAAGAATCACTTTGCCCACTAATTAACAGAAAAAAGACATGAGCCACCATGTCTTTTTTCTTGTTTTTAAAAATACTGTGTTTTAGCTTATACAAGACATCATTAAAAGCAATGGACACCTTCTAGTCCATCGCTTTGAGTTCTAAGACCATATCCCGAAGCTGAGCAGCTAATTCGAAGTCAAGAAGTTCGGCTGCTTCCTGCATCTCTTTTTGCAGCTTCTTGATTGTTTCTTGGCGTTCTTTCTTAGTCATTGTGGAGACATCCAGATCCTCAGCAACAATTCCATCTTCATCGCTGGCCTTAGTAATAGCAATCAGATCACGGATATCTTTCTTAATGGTTTGAGGCACAATACCATGTTTCTTATTGTAGGCCATCTGAATTTCACGGCGGCGGGCCGTCTCATCAATTGCCCGTCTCATCGAGTCCGTTATAGTATCGGCATACATAATAACATGCCCCTCTGAATTACGGGCTGCCCGGCCGATTGTCTGAATCAGCCCCCGTTCATTGCGTAAAAAGCCTTCTTTATCAGCATCTAAGATAGCTATCAGACTGACTTCAGGTACATCAATACCTTCCCGCAGAAGATTGATACCAATAAGAACATCAAAAACGCCTAGGCGTAAGTCGCGAATAATCTCGGTCCGTTCCAGCGTTTTGATATCCGAGTGCATATATTTGACCTTTACCCCCATCTCTTTAAGATAGTCTGTCAAATCTTCAGCCATTTTCTTTGTTAAGGTGGTAATGAAGGTTCGTTCTCCTTTTTCAGAACGGGCATTAATTTCTCCCAGCAGATCATCCATTTGCCCCATAGTTGGCCGAACTTCTACTTCGGGGTCAAGAAGACCGGTCGGCCGAATAATTTGCTCAATGACTGTATCGGTTTGCTCCCGTTCATAGTCGCCCGGTGTCGCAGAAACATATACAATCTGATGGACATGACTTTCAAATTCCTCGCGGCGCAGGGGCCGGTTGTCCAGCGCACTTGGCAGGCGAAAACCATAATTAACCAGCATTTCTTTGCGGGAACGGTCCCCGTTATACATCCCTTTAATTTGGCCCATCGTCATATGGCTCTCATCAACCATAATCAAAAAATCTTCCGGAAAGAAGTCAAGCAAGGTATAGGGCGGTTCTCCTTCGCTTCGACCATCCATATGGCGTGAATAATTTTCAACGCCGTTCGTATAGCCCATTTCCTGCAGCATTTCAACATCATACTCTGTTCGCTGCCGGATACGCTGCGCTTCAATCAATTTCCCTTCTTTCTCAAAAAGTTTAACCTGCTCTTCCATTTCCTTTTTTATATTGTAAATAGCTCGCTCCATATAATCTTCACTGGTGATAAAGTGAGTAGCCGGAAAAAGTACCAAATGATCAGCTTCTCCCAAAACTTTGCCGGTCAGGCTATCAATTTCTCGAATTCGATCAATTTCATCACCAAAAAATTCTATGCGAAACGCATGTTCATCACGGGAAGCAGGAAAAATTTCAACAACATCACCGTGAACGCGAAAACGACCGCGCTGAAAATCAATATCATTGCGCTCAAACTGGATATCAACTAAATCATTGAGCAGTTTATCCCGTGAAATTTCCAGCCCCGGCCGGAGACTGACTGCTCCTTCGGCATACTCCTTGGGTGAACCCAGACCATAGATACAACTGACTGAAGCAACAACAATTACATCATTGCGCTCCAGTAAGGCCGATGTAGCTGAGTGACGAAGTTTGTCAATCTCGTCATTAATCGCACTGTCTTTCTCAATATAAGTATCGCTCGAAGGTACATAAGCTTCCGGCTGATAGTAGTCATAATAAGAAACAAAATATTCAACAGCATTGTCCGGAAAAAATTCTTTAAACTCGCCGTAAAGTTGCCCAGCAAGGGTCTTATTATGAGCAATAACAAGTGTCGGCTTATTCACCTGCTGAATAACCTGACTCATAGTATAGGTTTTTCCAGTACCTGTTGCACCCAGCAAAATCTGGGCTTTCTCACCACCTTCAATATTATCGACTAAAGCTGCAATAGCCTTGGGCTGATCGCCCGAAGGCTCATATTTTGAAACAAGTTTAAAACGATTGTTTTCTTTTCGATCAATCATCACTTCTCCTCTCACTAAGATACAAAACCTGTTAAAAGAGCAAAGCAAAAAGACGGTAAGTCCGAAATCTCTGATTTTGCAGACGCACCTCTGCCAAGACGACTAGAAGGGTGCGGCCGACTTTCAAGGCGACAAAGCCTTCAGACGTCTACGGCTGACGGTAAGTCCGAAATCTCTGATTTCGCAGACGCACCTCTGCCAGGACGACTAGAAAGGGGCGGCCGACTTTCAAGGCGACAAAGCCTTCAGACGTCTACGGCTGACGGTAAGTCCGAAATCTCTGATTTCGCAGACGCACCTCTGCCAGGACGACTAGAAGGGTGCGGTCGGCTGTTAAGGCGACAAAGCTTTCAGTCGTTTACGGCTGACGGTAAGTCCGAAATCTTCGATTTCGCAGACGCACCTCTGCCAGAACGACTAGAAAGGGGGTAAAATTTTAAACTTTCAAAGTCGTCTTAAGTCTGTTCAGCAGGACGCTAATCGCCTAGTGGTACTTTATTCGCTTTTTCAAAGTTCTAAACCTAACTACGCTTTTCCCGCAGCATTTAGGGCCTATTCGATGTCACTCATAAAAAATGGGAAAGAATAAATCCCATTAATCAGTCTATATGGACTTAAGCATCTCTCCCTGCTGCATTGAAAAGGCAGCTCCCCCTAATTCTTTCAACTTATTTACATTTTAACATAATGCGGAGAAAAGGACCGAATTGAGGTTTGTGTCAGAAAACATGACACCTTTTCAAGAAGAATTTGCCTAATCTTTTGTATTTTGCTATAATTTAATTATATATTAATAGAAGGATAGAGCTAAAAAAGTCTTTCAGACAGCAGTTTAAGATGCTGCTGCTCTACATTATGTGATAAAATATAACATAATCTACAGTGGGTGTTTGCCTAATCCTTTGAATTTTGCTATAATTTTAATCATACTGTATAAAGGAGACCAAAATGAAGAATTACTTTAAAGCACTGTTTTTGGCACTGCTCTCACTATTCTTTATATCAGGTGCTATGCCCGTGAAGGCTGAAACGATTTCTATCGTCTCAGATACTGCTTATGCTCCGTTTGAATTTAAAGATTCCGATCAGACCTATAAAGGGATTGATGTTGATATCATCAATGAAGTTGCTAAGCGGCAAAATTGGGATATCAATATGACTTTCCCCGGATTTGATGCTGCAGTCAATGCCGTTCAGGCTGGACAAGCTGATGCCTTGATGGCAGGAACAACAGTTACTAAGGAGAGGGAGAAGGTTTTTACCTTTTCAGACACTTACTATGATACGGCAGTCGTTCTCTACACACGTGATGACAGTAATATTTCAAATTACAGTCAGCTCAAAGGAAAAACGGTTGGGGTTAAGAACGGGACAGCAGCTCAGACATTTTTAGAAAAAAATAAAGATAAGTATGGCTTCACTTTAAAAACATTTGATACCAGCGATCTAATGAACAACAGTCTTGATTCAGGCTCTATTGACGCGGCTATGGATGATGAGCCTGTTGTGCAGTATGCTATCAGTCAAGGAAAAAAGTATGCTATCAATATTGACGGCGAAGAAGTCGGAAGTTTTGCTTTTGCTGTAAAAAAAGGCAGCAAATATGAGTATCTTATTGACGAATTTAATCAGGCTTTTGCATCCATGAAAGAAGATGGCACATATGACGAAATCATGGCTAAATGGCTGGGGACAGAAAACAGCAATTTGGCTTCGACCGGCGATGCGTCCAGCAAAGCAACTCCAGTCAAAAGCAGCTACAAAATTGTTGCCGACTCTTCATTTGCTCCCTTTGAATTTCAGAACGACAGCGGTCAATATGTCGGTATCGACATGGAGCTAATTCAGGCAATCGCTGATCAGCAAGGCTTTACAATTGAAATCAGCAATCCGGGATTTGACGCCGCACTCAACGCTGTTCAGTCCAGTCAGGCCGACGCTGTTATTGCCGGTATGTCAATTACTGATGCCCGCAAGAAAATCTTTGATTTCTCGGATTCATATTACACATCAAATATCATTTTAGCTGTTAAATCCGGCAGTGACATCAGCAGTTACGAAGAGCTGGCCGGCTTAACAGTCGGTGCTAAAAACGGGACAGCTTCCTATAGCTGGCTCGAAGAACATGCGGCAGAATATGGGTACAGTTTAAAAGCCTTCGATGAAGCTTCGACCATGTATGACAGTTTAAATTCAGGATCCATCGATGCCTTAATGGATGATGAGGCAGTGCTGAAATATGCTATCTCTCAGGGGCGGAACTTTGATACTCCAATCAAAGGGGAAAAATCTGGAGAGTATGGTTTTGCTGTAAAAAAAGGCAGCAATCCAGAGCTGATAGAAATGTTTAATAACGGTTTAGCAGCTCTTAAAGAGTCCGGACAGTATGATGAAATTATTGATAAGTATCTGGGATCAGAAACTAATAATGATAAGGCAGAGGACAGTACGGTAGATGAATCAACTATTTTTGGTTTAATCGCCAATAACTACGGCCAGCTCCTATCCGGTTTGGGAACAACGCTGATGCTAACTCTAGTATCTTTTGCCTGTGCAATGATTATCGGCATTATTGTTGGGATGATGGCTGTTACGCCTAGCCAAACTCTGCGAACCATCGCGTCTGTTTTTGTTGATGTTATCCGCGGTATCCCTCTGATGATTGTAGCAGCCTTTATTTTCTGGGGAATTCCCAATTTAATTGAATCGATTACAGGCAATCAAAGCCCGATCAATGACTTTTTGGCAGCAACTATTGCGCTGTCGCTCAACGGCGGAGCCTACATTGCAGAAATTGTCCGCGGCGGTATTGAGGCCGTTCCTATAGGACAGATGGAAGCCAGTCGCAGTTTGGGGATTTCCTACGGAACAACAATGCGAAAAGTTATTCTGCCGCAGGCTGTTAAACTGATGCTGCCCAACTTCATTAATCAGTTTGTTATCTCACTGAAAGATACGACGATTGTCTCGGCTATTGGCCTGATTGAGCTCTTTCAAACCGGTAAAATCATCATTGCCCGCAACTATCAATCCTTCCGTATGTATGCGATCCTGGCAATTATCTACCTTGTAATGATTACGCTGTTAACACGCTTAGCCAGACGTTTAGAAAAGAGGTTAAAATAATGGCAGAATTAAAAATTGATGTTCAGGACCTCCATAAATCTTTTGGAGATAATGAAGTTTTAAAAGGCATTACAACGCAGTTCTATGAAGGTGATGTTGTCTGCATTATCGGTCCCTCTGGTTCGGGGAAATCTACTTTTCTGCGGACCCTTAACCTCCTTGAAAGTATTACCAGCGGGAAAGTTATTGTAGACGGCTATGAGCTGTCGGATAAAAACACTGATGTTGACAAAGCACGTGAAAATATTGGGATGGTATTCCAGCATTTTAACCTTTTCCCTCATATGACCGTCCTTGAAAATATTTGTTTTGCCCCTGTAGAGCTGGGAAAGTACTCTCAGGAAGAGGCGGAAAAGGTCGGCATGGAGCTGCTGGAAAAAGTCGGCTTAGTTGAAAAGGCGGATGCGAAGCCGGACAGCTTATCAGGAGGTCAGAAACAGCGGGTGGCTATTGCCCGCAGTTTAGCCATGAACCCTGCTATCATGCTTTTTGATGAACCGACATCTGCTCTAGACCCCGAAATGGTCGGTGATGTTCTCAATGTTATGAAGGATTTAGCCCATCAAGGCATGACAATGCTGATTGTCACACACGAAATGGGTTTTGCCCGTCAAGTGGCTAACCGTGTGATTTTTACCGACGGCGGTGAATTCTTAGAAGACGGCAGCCCTGAGGAAATCTTTGACCAGCCTAAACACCCTCGCCTGCAAGATTTTCTAAACAAAGTTTTAAATGTCTGATAATAAAAATTGATGCAAAGGACTTCGTCACTTTTAAGGACGGGGCCTTTTATTTGTACTTATAGGACTTTGCTTAATATAATATTTTGATATCTCTTTTTCTATCAGGCTGAAAGCTTTTGTAAAACCAACGGCTGCATAATTTTCACAACTGCTGCAAGTTATATTTCAGCCCTGCTGTGCTCCTTATCCCAGACGAAAAAGATTTTTTGCTTTCCTGCAGCAAAATATTGACACCGCTTTCATCATCTGCTATACTTAAAGTAGTGAATCTTAAGGAGGAAATAAAGCGCCATGGACAGCAAAAAGCTAATCTTTTGTTAGGCTTACCTGAACAAGTTTAGTTTTTTAGTGTGCGCTTTAATTTTTTTAGTCAGCTTTACTTAGATAGTAAAGGCTTGTTTTTATAGCCTCACTTTACTCTTCTACTTGTCAGGTAGGAGAGTTTTTCTATCGCAAAAACCTGTCACGGCCAAAATTAGCTGCTGCTCATCAGGCTAGACAGTGTTTGAAAGAAAGTGAGAATAGCTATGCTGCAACTTAACCATTTAACAATAAAGCACCGCCGTACAGCCGCTGTACTAGTCCCTGATCTGACTGTCAGCATTCAAAAAGGAGATAAGGTCGCTCTGATTGGTCAGGAAGGGGTAGGAAAATCCACTTTGCTCTCTTACCTCTTTGATCCTGAAAGTATCAAAGAGTATGCAGACGTCCATGGCCAAATCAGTCATTCATTTCAGAATATTAGCTATTTGCCCCAGCAGATGCCGGCAGCAGAACAGAACAAAGATTGCTTTTCCTATCTTTACAATTCTAAGACTGACAGTTTTTTTGATTTTAACCGCTGCTTCCAACTTGCTAACGAGCTGGGTTTTGACAGTACACATTTTGATTCTTCCCAAACTATCGGCAGTCTTTCAGGAGGGGAGAGGCTGAAGCTGCAGCTTATAAAGCTCTTTTCGACACCCTCAGATTTGATTCTTCTTGATGAACCGGCTAATGATCTGGACTTGGACAGTTTAGAATGGCTGCAAAATACCATCCAACAAAGCCAGCAAACCATTATTTTTATTTCTCATGATGAGCATTTACTGGCAAAAACTGCTAATAAAATTATTCATTTAGAACACCATAAAAAGAAAAAACAAGCTCTAGTACATACGAAAAAAAGCCGCTATCTGGATTATGTGACTGATAGACAAAGGCAATTTGCTAAAGAAAACGCGCTGGCCAAAAAAGAAAAACAGGAAAGAAACAAGCAGCTTTCTAAACTCAGGCGCTCTCAGTCTGCCGTTCACCATGCTCTCAATCAGACACGAAATGACATTGAAGGCCGGCTCTTAGCCAAAAAAATGAAAGCCCTGAAGGCTCAGCAAAAGCGCTTTGAACGAGAGAACAGACAAAAAGGCCCCGCTCCTTACCAAACAGACACCATTCATATTGATTTTCAAAAACTGCAGCCGTTGCCGGCTGGAAAGAAAATTCTCTGCTATGAACACGAACTGCTGTCCTTGCCTCAAACAGGAAAAACCATTCCTATCAACCTCACGGTATATGGACAGGATAAAATTGTCATTACCGGGCGCAATGGTATCGGCAAAACCTGCTTGTTAAAACATATTTACCAAGAGCTTAAAGAGCAAAAGGGCACTTTGTCTATTGGATACATGCCGCAAAATTATGATGAGATCTGGGATGGTCAAGAAACAGCTCTGGAATTTTGCGGCAGAAGACACCAAAAAGAGCAGGTACTGACCTACCTTTCCAGTTTACAGTTCAATTATGAGGACATTTATCAGCCTGTAAATAAACTCTCAGGCGGACAAAAAGCAAAACTCCTCCTCGCTCAGATGCTGCTCAACCGGTACAAAATTCTACTGCTGGATGAACCCACCCGCAGTTTCTCACCCACTTCACAGAAATCTATCCGGCAAGTTCTAAAAACCTACCCAGGCTGTATCATCAGTGTTTCTCATGACCGCAGCTATATCAGCCATGTTCCCCAAATAAGCTACCAGCTGACTGAAAAAGGATTGATAAAGAAGTAAAAAGCCGGAAATCCAGCCTGCCTTGGGTCAAGGATCCTGCTGCTTCCCGGTTTCTTCTTCTCTTCTCTTCTCTTTTTCCAAGCGAATTTTGCGATTAGGATTGAGTTTATTAAAAAGCTCTTCTAATTTCTCTGCATTCCAAACATCTGCTGCTGAAACAAAATTTCCGTCCTTGTCCCTAAATGATATCGGTTTATCCCCCATAAAGCCCCCTTTTCATTTTAAGTTCATAGCTAAAACTGAATACCTTAAGCTGGCTGAATATCAGTCAACAAATTCAAATTCAAAACTGCCGATACGTACGGTATCACCGTCCTTAGCTCCGCGGCTGCGCAAAGCTTCATCAACCCCCATGGCACGCAGCTGGCGGGAAAATTTCATAATAGCTTCGTCGCGCTCCATATTGGTCATCACAAAAAGCTTTTCTAATTTCTCACCTGATAATACCCAAGCGGCATCGTCAGTGCGGGAAATATCAAAAGGATGTTCATCATCAGCTGAAAAACCGTAATATGTTTCGGTCTGAGCCATATCAGCGTCGCTGTACAGAGGAAAGTCAGGTGTTTTATCCAGCAATTCTGCTGTTGCTTCCATCAGATTTTCCAGCCCTTGATGTGTCAAACCGGAAATTGGAAAAATCAGAGGTTGATCAGCAAATTCATCATATGCAGCAGCTAATTTTTTTCGAAAAATTTCCAGCTGTTCAGCTGCCTGAGGCATATCCATTTTATTGGCTACAATAATCTGCGGACGCTCTGCAAGACGAAGATTATAGGATTTCAGCTCCTTATTGATAGCCAAATAATCTTCATAGGGATCACGTCCTTCTCCTGCAGACATATCAAGCACATGCAGTATCACCCGTGTTCTTTCAATATGTCGCAAAAACTGTGTTCCAAGACCAACCCCTTGGCTGGCACCCTCAATCAGTCCCGGCAAATCCGCCATCGCAAAACTTTCGCCCGATTTTGTACGAACCATACCCAGATTAGGAACAATGGTCGTAAAATGGTAAGCACCGATTTTAGGCTGGGCGGCTGTAACAACACTAAGCAAGGTGGATTTCCCGACTGAGGGGAAACCAACCAGGCCCACATCTGCCAGTATCTTTAATTCAAGCTCCAATTCACGCTCTTCACCGGGCTCCCCGTTTTCTGAGATTTCAGGTGCCGGATTGCGAGGTGTCGCAAAGCGTATATTCCCGCGCCCCCCTCGGCCGCCATGTGCTACAGTAAATTCCTGATCCCTGCGGACAAGATCGGCAAGAACTTTGCCAGTTTTTGCATCACGAACAGTTGTTCCCTGCGGGACAGGTACAATCAAATCCTCGGCTCCTCGTCCGTGCATTCCCTTGGTCATTCCTTTTTCACCGGGCTTAGCTTTAAAGTGGCGATTATAGCGGAAATCCATCAGAGTTCGCAGCCCCTCGTCCACTTTAAAAATAACATTGCCACCCCGGCCGCCGTCTCCTCCCCAAGGACCGCCGTTAGCAACATATTTTTCACGGCGGAAAGCCACCATGCCATCGCCGCCTTGGCCGGCTTTCACTTTTACAGCAGCCGTATCTAAAAACATACTCATCTATTTTATTCCTTCTTTTTTTCTGTTTCTTAGAAGACAAAAAAACACAGCAGAAATAGTCGGAAACCGGATGAACCTCCGGAACTTTCAAAACCACTTTCTGCCTGTCATTTAACCATCCAAGTCTATTTTAAAATGGCAATCGCTCCAGTCGCTGACGGTTTTGCTTACAGCAGGACACTCAAAGCACTAATCAAAATACCGCCGACAGTCACAAGAACCATCAAAATGACAACAAATAATGTTAATTTTTCAAAAGCCGTTTTTTTACGTGGTCCATTATCACCAAATGCCAATTTTACCACCTCTTCATAATGATTTAAACATTTCTATCTTAACACGAAAGCAGCAATTAAGCAAATCTCAGCCGCCCATCAGACTTCACTCGGCAGAAAATATTGCTCCGTGCTTTCTGTTTAAAATAAAATTATTTTTCTGCCTCTTCACGGGCTTTGTATCTCATCGGAACTGAACCGCCCTAAACGGGCTTTGTATCTTGTTAATTGAACACGGGCTAAGTGTGCAAAAAAGATATGGCTAAGTTTAGAATTGCTTTCAAGTTAGCTAGCCGTAGCCGTCTAAAGGCTTTGTCGCCTTAACAGTCGACCGCACCTTTCTAGTCGTTCTGGCAGGGGTTTGCCTACGAAATCAAAGATTTCTGGCTTACCGCCATTTTTGCTGTGAGCTTTTAAACGCCCTTTGTATCTTATTTAAAGGAGATGTTACTAATGTTATTTCAGAAAATTTATCACACAGAATCTAAAGATTCTGCTAAAAGCATGGAATCAGGAGAACTGGAGGTTCTTGCTACACCGGCTTTAGTTGCCTTCATGGAAAACACGGCTTTTACTCATCTGCAGCCGCAGCTAAAAGAGAATGAAACAAGTGTTGGTTCGGCCATATCTATTGAGCATTTAGCAGCCAGTCCAATCGGAACAGATATTCGAATTATTATCAGACAGATGACTCGGAAAGGGCGGCAGTACCATTTTTCAATTGCTGCTTATGAAGGAGAGGAACTCATTGGTAAGGCAGAACACACACGCGTAGCTGTAGACCAAGACAGATTCATCGCTAAATTTTACTAGGCCGCCAGGGCTCCGATTTCCTAAACTTTTCCTTCCGATTTTAACGAAGAACATAGTCGGCAATGGCAGATGAAACACCGTTTTGATCATTGCTTTCAGCAATAGCATCTGCCCTCTCTCTAACGGTCTGCGGTGCATTGCCCATAGCCACGCCAAGTCCTGCTGACTCTAACATGGGCATATCATTGAAGTTATCGCCGATTGCCATCGTCTGTTCAAGATTAAGATGGTAATAAGCAGCCAATTCTCTAAGTGCTCTGTCTTTTGAAACAGTCTTTGCTGTCACTTCCAGGTAATTATCCTTTGACAAATAGCAGTGAATATATTTAAAGAGCTGCTTATTCAACAATTGGTAGAGATTTTGAATTTCCTCTGCTTCTGCAATTAAAAGCAGCTTATGTACAGAAACAGTCTGCCGGCTGAGAAAATCAGTAAAATCAGTCACAACAGGCATTTCTCCTGTAATGCCTGCTTCCAGCGAGACCCACTTATCTTTTTTTTCAACCAGCCAATCGGTTCCTGCGTAACAATTGACTGATATTTGAGGGAAATCATCTTTCAGTAGTTGCAGAAGACTGCTGACTTCTCCTTTGTCTAAGGGATTTTCGTAGACGAATTGATAGCTGTCTTTGTATTTTTGAACAATCAATGCCCCGTTGTAGCAAGCCATTGGAACTCCTTCAAGTCCTAAGGCTTGTGCTAAAGGAGCCATCCCGTAAGGCGATCTGGCCGAAGCCAGAATAAAGGGGATTCCTCTCTCTTTTAGCTCTGCAACAGCTCCCTTTAACCCACTGTCCAATTGGTGCTGGCTGTCCAAAATCGTACCGTCAATATCGCTGATAATCAATTTTACCTCAGTCATAATATCTCCTTAGTAGCAAAAATCCTTATTGGGTAAATAGTATAATATTAGTAAAGGACCTGTGTCTGACGGCCTATACTGTCTAGAAGGGCTTTATCAGGTTTCCTGTCACAAATCAAATAATCAAAGTCTGCTAAGGAACACAGGACATGTGGCCCTTGCCGCTCCCACTTCCCTGCCTCGGCAATCAGAACCTTGGTTTGTGCCCGTTTGAGAGCCAGAGCTTTGACCTGCACATCTTCGACATCCGAAAAACTCACTTCTCCACCTCGGAGGCCGGCAGCTCCAATAAAAGCTATATCTAAGTGAAGCGATCGAAGCAGTTCTGCTTCTTTTAAGGAAAAGTAGAAACGATTAGCAACATAAAAACGCCCTCCAAGTAAGTGAAAATCGATTTGCTCCTTTTCCGAAAAAACAAGGGCATTGTCCAGAGAATGCGAATAGACAGTAAGGGGCAAATCTGTCAATTGGGCTAGACGCAGCAGACTGGTTGAAACATCAAAAAAATAATAGCCTCCCTGTTTGAGAAAAGGCAAGGCCATCTGTGCCATTCTCTCCTTCTCCTCATTCAGTTCCTCTAAACGCTCTTTAAAAGCAGGAATCAGAGATGGTTCAAGGATAGGCAAAATACCGCCATGTGTTCGCTTAACTCTGTGCTGCTGTGCTAAAAGCGCAAAGTCACGCCGAACAGTATCTCTGGAAACCTGCAGCTCTTCCATAGCTTTTTTAGCAGACAGCTCCCCCCGTTTCGCCAATATTTCCAGAATTTTCCTTAAACGCTGTTCTTGGTACATAGACTAACTCTCCTTATTTATATTATAACACATATTTAAGTGTTTATAAGTATTTATAAGCATTTTCCTGCAATCTTCTGCAAAGATTATCCTGTCAGCAGCATTTGAGTGTCTTTTCAGCTACAGTATCCTGCTCAATAATTTGAGGAAGCTGCTGCTCCTTTTCAATCTGATAATAGCCTATTTCTGTTATTCTAATTTTTTATGCTTTTGAGCTGCTCTGTCTGCCTTAGGACTTGACCTTAGACCTGCTCTAAGTACTATAATAAAAGTAAAACATTGGAGGTGCTAGTCATGAAAACAATTACTGTTGCTCGCGGCCCGCAAGAGGCTGCTGCTATTATTCTGGGCTGTATGCGGATGCCAGCTCTATCTGTTTCAGAGGCAGCGACAATCATCCAAACAGCTCTTGATTGCGGCGTCAATTTCTTTGACAACGCAACCGCCTATGGTAATGGCGAAGCTGAAACACGCTTTGGTCAGGCCTTTGCACAAAGCGGCAATAAACGGGATGATGTTTTTATCCAATCGAAAGTTGGGCTCTGTTTTGAACGCAACGAATTTGACTGGACAAAAGAAAATATTCTTAGCAGTGTTGATGACAGCCTGCATCGGATGAAACTAGACTATTTGGATTCTGTTCTGCTGCATCGGCCGGATTTAATTTTTGAACCGGAACAAGTCGCTGAAGCGTTTGATACATTGGAAAAATCAGGTAAAGTTCGCTATTTCGGTGTTAGTAATGTTCCGCCAATGCAGTTGGAGCTGCTGAAAAAATATGTTAAACAGCCGCTCATTTTTAATCAGCTTCAGCTTTCTTTAGAACAGTCTCAGCTCATCGATCAGTCGCTTTATCTTAATAATAAGACAACCGATATGTCCATCGACCGGGATAATGGCATACTGGACTACTGCCGTTTGCATGATATTACGATTCAGGCCTGGTCCCCTCTTCAATATGGAATGTTTGAAGGCAGCTTCATTGATCATCCTAATTTCCCAGAACTGAACCAAGCTTTGCAGGAAATCGGGGATAAATACGGCATTTCCAAAGCGGCTGCAGCCATTGCTTGGATTCTGAGACACCCTGCCAACATGCAGGCTATTGTCGGCACAATGAACCCCGAACACTTGGCTGATGTCTGTACAGCTGCTAATGTTAAACTGACTCACCACGAGTGGTACCATCTCTATCTCGCTGCCGGTAAGTATTTACCATAAGCAGGCAAAACCGAAGCTGGTTTTGAAAAACTGTATATCTCTTGTGACTGGTAAAATCTACCCTTATCTTCTCACTTCAATTTTTTAAAACTAGCTGAGGAGCTGTGCAGAAATCCATAAAATTCCTACAATTATGCCCCCAAAGCTGAACTAAAATTAGCTTTGAGGGCTTTTTCGATGCAATATTGAATGAAAATTTACCAAGAAACAAACTAGTATACACTGCACTCAGGCTGTCTTATCTTGCCAAAACTAGGCATAATTAATTTCTATAACCCAAATGAGCAGCTGAGCGGGAGGGTAATAAATCGATATTCTCGAAATCACATTTTTTGTCCCGCTTCTTTTTATGCTTTAGGTTAATAACTTTTCGATAGTTTTCAGCACTCCGCTGTCATCATTAGAAGGCGCGATAGCTGAAGCTGCTGCTTTTACATCTGCACTGCCATTGGACATGGCATAGGAATATTTAGCCAGCTTGAGCATTTCAATGTCATTGCCGCCATCACCAAAAGCTGCCAGCTCTTCTGCCGTAACTCCCCACCTATCTAATAAATAAGCCATCGCCGTTCCTTTATTGACACCTTCAGCAATCACATCAATATTCCCATGACCGCTGGTTACTGCGACAACCTTTCCTTCCAGTTTATCATTCAAGGCATCGACAATGGCATACGTTTGATTTTCCGGGGTGTTGAATGAAAACTTCATAAAATTATCATCAGGCAATTGAGCAAATGTTTCTACTGCTGTCAAACGATGGTAATAAATAGAAAAATAATCCTTGACTTCCTGAGCTGATGCCTGCAAAATATAAGCTGACTGCTCACCGCATAAAACCAGTTCATGGTCAAACTTGTTTTCTGTCAGATAATCCAGTACAAGGCGTACAGAATCATTGCTCAAACGGTGACTCTTGATAAAACTGCCGTTTTCAACAATATAAGCCCCATTTTCTCCAACAAAAGTGATACGGTCTTTTAATTCAGGAAAAAAAGACTGAATTTGGTAATACTGATTGCCGGAGATACTGACAAAACGAATGCCTTGGTCTGTCATTTTTTCAAAAAGCACTTTGAAGTGTTTGCGGTCATAGTCATTTCGGCTATTTAAAAACGTACCGTCCATATCTGTTGCGACAACTTTAATCATGTGCTTGTCCTTCCTTTTGTTCAATTGTCTTCATCACACGGCAAGGCACACCGCCCGCCAAGCTGTTGGCCGGTATATCCTTTGTTGCCACACTGCCAGAAGCGATGACACAGCCGTCTCCGATTGTCACACCAGGCATAACATTGACATTGGCCCCCAGCCAGACATTATTGCCGACAGTAATCGGCAAAGCTTGTTCAAGTCCAGCATTGCGACGCTGATAGTCCAGGGGGTGGTTGGCTGTATAAAAAACTGTTGAAGGCCCTACAAAAACATGGTCTCCCAGAGTCACTTTTCCACCGTCCATAAAATAGCAATTAACATTGACGAAACAGTTTTTACCAAAGCTGATGTTTTCACCATAATCACAAGTAAAAGAGCTGAGCAGGACCAAACCCTCGTAAGTTCGGCCAAAAAGCTCTGCCATAACTGCTGAACGTTCTTTTTCCAAACTTGGTTTTAGTTGATTAAGTTCAAAGCATAAGTCCTGAGCCGCCAACCGTTTTTGGATCAATTCCGGATCAAAATTAGCATCGTACCAGTCACCTGACTGCATTTTCTCACTTGCCGTTACCATCTACATCTCCTTCAACAAGATACAAAGCCCGTTAAAAAAACCGTATGAAAATAGGGGATGGCAAGTGATGCTGGCATCACGATGACAGCCATCTTTTTCACTAGGATTTTAGGGCGTGTTCAATTCCAACAAGATACAAAGCCCGTTAAAAGAGCAAAGCAAAAATGGCGGTAAGCCAGAAAGCTTTGATTTCGTAGGCGCACCCCTGCCAGAACGACTAGAAAGGTGCGGTCGACTGTCAAGGCGACAAAGCTTTCAGACGTTTACGGCTGACGGTAAGTCAGAAATCTTTGATTTCCAACCCCCTCACTCTCCCTTTTCTAGGTTCGGGCTGAAATCATCCACTGGATAATTTCACTGCACAGCTCTTAGGGCGTGTTCAATTCGACAAGATACAAAGCCCGTTAAAAATGCAAAAGGAAAATAGGGGACTGACTGACGAATCACCAGATTCTAAATCAGAACATCTTTTTCCCGCAACCTCTAGGGCGTGTTTAATTCATACTCAAGCCAAGCAAGCAAAAGGGTTCTCATATCTCCTTTAGGCTCTTGTTTTATTTACTTTTTCTTTAAAAATTTGTCTTTTCTCCTTTATCTTCTGCTGCTTATCAGTTTTGAAAGCCTATTTTTTCCGGATAATAAAATCTGTATAGCTATTCCTGAAAGGAAGATTTGAAGTATGATAGATAAAAGCAGATAAGCAAAGCTTGAGGGATTAAACACAGAAGCTGCAGCTGACTCTATTTGAGCCCCAAGTAAAGTATACACCGCAAGAGCCATCATAAAGCTTTCTCCCGCCTTTTTTAAAAAAATTTGGGCAAGAGGCCAGTTCTGACGAATATAATCAGCTAGACCAATAGTTAAGAGCGTTCCTGCAAGAGATCCTATGATAACCATGCCGTAAGGCTCGTACTGCCTAACAATCATATCCATTCCCCCGATATAGATCATATAAGCCCAAATAGGGGAAAGGATAAAATATAAGAAGGAATTGTTGAGGACGGTTTGCAGCCATTGTTTTTGATGAAACTGGTGGCCTAAACGGTAAAAAATGATAGCATAGCAGGCTATATCAAGGCTCCAAAGCAGCCAATAGCCCATTTCCCCAAGAGCTAAGCCAAGCAAAGACAGGCTGAGGCAACAGGCCCATTTCAGCCTATCTGTTTTGAATAGTCTGTCCACTGCTGTATAAATCAAAGTAATGAGAAAGAGCAGCAACATGAGGGCGGCCAAACCAACTGATGGCAGATCCGTCCAGAGCTCTTTGGTCAAAGACAGACCAAAAAGATATTGGGACAGTTTATCATCAAGAAAAGAGGGCGTCCAATGGTTTGCCTGAAGCAGTAAGTCACCGATAACCAAAAGACTGTACGGCAGCAGAAAAAAGCTTAGGCTGTTCTTTATTATTTTGCTGACACTTTTAGAGCTGTCATAGCTGTAGCCATACAGAAAAACAAGAGCCGGTATCTGGCAGGAAAAAAGGATTGTCCTTAAGTTCTCATCGATTCTAAACAAGCTGAACAGTATTGATAAAAGCAGCAGACCTTTGGCTATATCAACCGTAAGAGTATTCACATCAAAGCCGTCTGTCTGCCTTTTTTCTAAGAAGCTTGATTTTCGCCTTGAAAAAGAGTGTTTGAGCTTTTCTACTGCCGAGGCCGTCAAAACAGCAAAAAGAATTTCAATGACAATACATGTCCAGACTCTAAGATTACCTTCCAGCTTCAACAAATCAAGGCTTTTATTAACATAGGGTGCCAAAGCCTCTAAGGCATATAGGTGGGTGCATAAAACGGTTAAAGAAATCCGTCCGATATAGTCAAGAATACGGCCCTTGTAAATAACAGAGATGCCATATACCAGCAAACAACCTGATAAACCGACTAAAACGGATAAAATAACATCATTGATATCGGCTGTAACAAAATTGACATTACAGTATCCCAAAAAGATTCCCAGCAGCAAAATAAGCTGAGCAAAGAGATAGTGGGACCATCGCACTTTTGAAAGCAAATCATGTTTACGTATAACAAATCCTATCCACATAAAAAAGGCTGCCATCATGCCGGACTGAATGCTGAAAGGAAGCCATAGGAACTGTGCCGAAATATGGCCGGTTAGGGCAATAAGGGCTAAGACTGTTCCGGCATAGGCATCGTTTTCACCGAAATAGTTTAGAACAGCTTGAAGCAAAAGGCTAGCAAAAAACATGGCCGGAAGAAACCATATGGCACCTATCTTGCTGCCCAGCTCAATTGTGCCAAATACTGTATGAGTCCCCGAAGCAAAAAAACTTCTGACAAGATCCCGGCTGATTAACCTTGTAATGCTTGCAGCAGAACGCTCATGATAAACGAGATAGCTGTTAAAAATATCCGTCAGCATAATCAGCAAGCAGGTGTAGAAATACGGAACCATTAAGCGGGAAAAGCGCGCATTCAAATAATCGCCGTTTATTCTTTTCTTTTTTGAAGTATAGCCGGACAGGACAAAAAATATCACCAAATGTATCCCGTATACAAAGCTGAAATTCCATATCCCTTCAAGCCCTGCGCTTACATGCCCAATGATCACCAGCAGTATGGCAATCCCTTTTGCCGTGTCAATCCACTTTTCCCTCATTATTTCCTTTTCTTCCCCTAATTAATTGTAGTGCTTGTGTCAGGCAGCGCTCCTTTGGTACCTTGTTTAGACAAGATAACTTACCAAAAACCTTAGTTTTTCGAGAGTATATGCCCAATCAGCGATTCAATACTATTATTATACCGCTAAAATTAATAAAAGACCACAGCAATCATTTTTATCAGGAAAGGCGTTACGTATGAGTTGTCAACCAGCAGTTAAGAATTGCTATCTATGGTATCTGAGAGTATTTATTGAGTATTGAGAGCTTGCACAGACTGCCTGCTTGTAGAGACCTTTGAACAAGCAACTTACTCTCAACCTGAACATCATGAGACAGGTTCTGCCTTTTTACCGTTTAAGCAAAAGATTGGCTGCAAATTTCCTCTAAATAAAAAGCAGCTAGCAGTGAATTGTCCTTACTGGCTGCTTATTTAGTTAATCTTCATTTCGGATTCCATACTGGTAAGGAACACCAAGATTTTCACGTAATGTTGCGCCCTCATACTCTTCGTGAAAAATGCCACGCTCTTGAAGAATAGGCACTACTTGTTCTACAAAGGCGGAGACACCATCATGCGCCAGATCAGGAACAATTGAAAAACCGTCTGTTGCCCCGGCTTCAAACCATTCTTGAAGAAAATTTGCGACATCGCCAGCTGTTCCAATAACCACCGGGTGATAATTGATAACACCGTGTGCCAGCGTATCAACTGGTGAATAACCTTCTTTTAAAACTTCTAATGCTCTCGGTGAACGAGGATCATATGGGTTAGGCTGAGCTAATTTCAACCAATTTTTGGGCAAAGGCTGGTAAGGATCAATTCCTTGGAAATTCAACCCAACCATAGCAGCTAGGTAGCTCAGACGCTGGTCTAGCTCTTCCTTATCAAACTCTAGAACAGCCCGTCTTCGAGCAAGTGCTTTTTCTTTACTATCAGCAATGGTAAACATGAAACCTGTAAAGACCTTAATATCGTCAGCAGATCGTCCGTGAGCCACAGCACTTTCCCTGAGTGCGTTTCGATAGTCACGTGCTTCTTCAATGGTAAAAGGATTGGCATAAACACCTGAAGCAAAGCGACCTGCTAAACGGATGCCCTCAGAGCTTGGGCCAGCTTGAAAAATTGGCGGCTGCCCCTGTTCAGAAGGGGGAATAGGAAGAGGTCCTGCTGTCTGAATATAATTGCCCTTATAGTGAATTGGCTTGATTTTGGACATATCCGCAAACTGTCCTGCTTCTTTTTCATGCAAGTAAGCAGCTTCCCCCCAAGACCCCCATAGTCCTTGGACTGCCTCAATCATCTCATGAGCCCGCCCATAACGTTCACGACTAGACTTCAAATGTGTCCCAAAATTGGCTGCAGTTGCAGGTGTTGAGGTCGTTACAGCGTTCCAACCCACACGTCCATGGCTAATCACATCCAGTGTTTTCAGATGACGAGCTAGATTATAGGACTCATTAAAGGTCGTTGAAAAAGTGCCAACTAATCCTATATGCTTGGTCGCTCGGGCAACCGATGTCATTGCAATCAGCGGATCCATCGAGTGCATCGGCGTTTCATTAGTTAAATCATTAACAAGTGCCGGGGTATCCGCCATAAACAGAGCATGGAGTTTCCCTTTTTCTGCCAGCTGTGCCATTTCGACATAGAAATCCATGTCTGTGTAGGCATCAGCTTTAGCTTCAGGCAAACGCCAGGTCTTAAACTCTCCTCCGTAACCAGAAACCATTTGCAGCACAATCTTCATTTGTTTTCCTGTCATTTTTACAGCAAATCCTCAATTCCTGACATTAATTTATCCATAATAACTGCTACAGGTTCAATTTTATCAATCATTGAAATCCCTAGACCGAAAGAAGCAAACCCTTTGCTTAAATCTCCAAATAACATGCCATCCCGCATACCATTGTAACCTCTTTGTACCTCAAAAATTTCCTCTTCAGTAGCCCCCGCTCGGCTCATTTCTAAAAGTTTATCAGGAATTTCCCCCGGCAATGAGCGGTAGTAAGCTGGAACCGTTCTATAAAGCAAAAGATCAGAGGCATTTGACTTCAGTGCTAATTCCTTAATATTTGGTGATAAAACAGACTCTTGGGACATCATAAAGGCGGTACCTACAAAAAGTCCTTCTGCTCCTAAAGCAAAGGCAGCCCGTGCCGTTCTCGCATCCGCAATACCGCCTGCTGCCATGACTGGTACGCGCCCTTTAGCAGCATCGACAATCATCGGTACAATCGAGAAAGTCCCAATCACTTTCTCAGGTACTGTCCCGCCTTCATCAAAGCCGGTAGCAACAATAATATCAGCACCACCTTGGATGGCCTCTTCAGTATTTTCAACTGTAGGAGTTTCTGCTCGAAAAACAACTTTAATCCCTTTATCATGAAACTTCTTAGTCCAGTCAGCCGAGAAAGTTCCAACCATAATAGCTACACCGACTCCCTCTTCTTTCATTAAATCCATCATAGGCTGGGTAAAAACATCTGTAAGAGGATTCCCAGGTGCGATATTCAGACCAAGAGGCTTATCAGTAATCTCACGAGCAATGCGAATTTCGCGGCGCATGTTTTCAACAGTTTCTTCTACCGTTGTAGCAGCAACTTTTTGCCCAGCACTAATTCCTAACACACCTAAGCCGCCTGCTGCACTGACTGCTCCAGCATAGGCGCCGTTCGTCAGCCAAGCCAGCGGTCCCTGAATAATGGGTTTTTCAATTCCTAAAATTTCTGTAATACGATTTGCCATTTGCCTTCCAACTTTCTTTATGTTATAGTCACTATATTACATCTGTCATTTAAGAAAGTCAATTGGCAAATTTAAGCAAACTGTCACTTAAATGACAAATCAGAAAGGACTGTCAATTTGAAACAAGATTTGCGCTTTAAAAAAACAGAAAAAGCTCTCCAAAAGGCTTTTTTAGAATTATTGCAAAAGAAAGATCTGACTAAAATATCTGTTAAGGAAATATGCGAACTGGCTCAAGTCTCTCGAAATGCTTTTTATCAGCATTATGAAACTAAAGACCATCTCTACAATAACTTACTGCAGCAAATTCTTATGGCTATTGAGAAGGCCTGCAGGCCGCTCGTAAAAGATCTGACATCAATTACAGAAACCGAAAACCGTCTTTTTCTAGATAATATCCTTTTGGCAGTTGAGCAGCACCGTTTTGCAATCTTTCAACTATTATCCAGCCAGCCTGCTATTTTCTCAGCCGCTTTTCAAAATATGCTGGTTTCTGCTATTCATCATAACAGCGACCAGATAGGCAGTTTTCCCGACACTTCCTTTGTGCATATTTTTTCAGGCGGAGTTGTGGCCTTTGTGTGCTATTGGCTGCTGCAGACAAATTTCACTCTTGAAGAAGCCCAAGAAAAATTATTTACAGTTTTAGGACAATTGAAAGTTGTTTAGCAGATGTAGAGGGAGAGGAACAGTCATTTGATATCATTGAAAATTCAGGATACCTGAGAGAAGGTTTGAAATACCATTTTCTATTTCATCTAAAGTTCTTGAGTCAAGTTTGGAATAACCCCCGTTTGCCTATATGTTTAGATAGTTTAACTAGGACCAAGAGTAAGGTTAATTTTTTCAGACAGACAGGCAGCATAAAATTTGCTGATAAGTTTTTTACCTTTAATTCTTTTTGCAGTCAGTTCAAATCTTCTCAAACAAGAAAAAACACCCAGAATTGTCCTCTAGGTGCTCAATTAATTTATTTCATACGGATTTCTTAATCAGACAGTGCCGCTTGTTTTTCTTGATATAAAGTCAAACCACCTCATGGCTTCATCCTCAGTCCTCTTCATTTTGCTGATTGCTTAAAAAGGCAATCGCTTCTTTGTATTTTTTTGACCGTTCTCTATCTTTAGAAGTGACATAAGGCAGTCTCGATAAGTCAGAATTATGTTTTAAGTCCGCTAGCTTAACGGCCCTAGCAAGCGTATTGGTCTTGACATTGTTCAGATAGTCTTGATAGGGCTGTCCTTTTTTCTTACTGATAAGGTCAACTGCCGCGACAACCTCATCGGGCAAGCCAGCACTGCGCAAATCAGACAAGCTGTAGTTTGTATCTTCTATGACATCGTGCAGATATGCCACTGCTTTTTCATTATCTTTATCCACAAGAGAAGCCACTGTTTCTGGGTGCTTAATGTAATCAACACCCGCTTTATCTACTTGACCGCCGTGTGCTTCTTTGGCGATTTTATGCGCCAGTTCAACAATATTTGTCATGTCGCTCTCACCCCCAAATAAACATATTAGCTTCTTTTTCAGTCACTTCTTCAAAATCCGAAAAATCATTAAAGAACAAGCGGTCATACCAAGCTTCCTGTTCAATCCAGCCGTTTCTGCAGAAAACCGTTAGCCGCCTAGTAATGGCGTTCTTACACTTATTTTTCAGGACAGCCGTCAGTACCAGTCGTGTTTTTCATCCCTGTTTAACTGATTAATTTCCTGCATCTCTTCTTCGGTCAATTGAAAATCAAAAATAGCCTGGTTCTCAGCTTGATGCTCTGGATTGCTGGAGCCGGGAATGGTTATAATCTGACGCTGCTGTTCCCATCTAAGAATGATTTGCGCAACTGATTTGTCATATTTTTCTGCAATTTTTTCAAGAACAGGATCGCTGAGAAGCTCTTCTTGATAGCCTCTGCCGCCCAGTGGATACCAAGCTTCTACCACGATACCCAGACTTTGAATATAAGTCGTTGCCTGGCTATCTTGATAATAGGGATGAATTTCATTTTGAACAAGGGCTGGCATCGTTTCCACTTGTGGTAAAAAGGCTTTTAACTCATCAATATAATAATTAGACAGGCCGATAGATTTAATTTTTCCAGCTTTCTGATATTTTTCCATGGCCTGATAGGCTTTGACATCATCATCTCCTGGATGATGGAGCAGCATCATGTCAATATAATCAATATCGAGTTCGTCCAAAGCTGCTTCAATTGCAGATTCAGGGTCGTTAAACTGGCTGGGGTAAATTTTTGTCGTTAGAAAAATCTCTTCACGTGGAAGGCCTGACTCTCGAATAGCTTCGCCGATTTCCTTTTCATTATGATACATATAAGCTGTATCAATCAGACGATAGCCTTGCTTAAGTGCACTGCTGACGGCCTCCTTCACTGTCGAACCTGTTAAACTATAGGTCCCAAGGCCGTAAACTGGCATAACGTTCCCATCATTTAAAGTAACTGTTTGCTTTTTGGCATCAAACTGAGGCATAATGGCAGCACTCCCATCTTTTTGAATGGGTTTCGTGCTGGATTGTTTCGATTGATTAGACAGTCCCCGCCAGAAGCTCGCTCCCACTAAAGCAAGCAAAAGGACCAGAACTGGCAATAGTTTTTTTCGCATCATTATCCTCACTTTAAAATCTTCATATCTCCAAAGTAACGATCAATCTGCCCAACAGCTGCGTCATCATACTAGAAATAAACAAAAAGCAGATACTTATGCTCTACTCCACTTCCTTGATCACCTTAGCCGGTACACCTGCAACAATGGTATTGTCTGGAACATCTTTTGAAACAATGCTGCCTGCTGCAACGATGGCGTTCTCGCCAATGGTTACACCTGGTAAAACAGTCGCTCCCGCACCTATCCAAGCATTGCGCTTAATAAGAATCGGTTTTAGAATCAGACCGCGTCGCTGCTTAGGATTACTGGGATGATTGACTGTGATTAGATTGGCACGAGGTCCGATCAATACCTTATCTTCCAAAGTAATGCCACCAAGGTCGGTCAGCATAACATCCGTGTTGATAAAGACTTCTTTGCCCAGTTTGATATGGCGCCCAAAATCCGTCCGAAAAGGGAGTATAATTTCAGTTGTCTCGTCCAACTCCTTGCCGATGATTTGCCCAATCAGGGTACGCACAGCTTCTTTATCCCGTTTGACCATGTTAAGATCTTCCACCATAGGAAGTGTCTCAGCTGTCACTTCATGAATCTCTTTATATACCGGCGAGTCCTTTTCAATGACTTCTCCTGACATCATATAATCCGTTAATGTTTTTGTCATTTTTCCCCCTTAATTCATCTATAAAAATAGCTAAGCAAAAGCCTCACTAGCTCTGGAAATAGATGAAGTTTCCAAACCTACCTACACCTCATTGCTACTGATGTGCTCCTTATCCAGTGAAAACAGCACAGCAGCTCAAACTAGCCCAGCTTTATTAAAATCAGTTTATCACAGCAATCTTTATATAGCAAATGCTTATGTTTAATGCAAACTATAGTTTAAAAGCATGCAAGAGACTGCATGAAAGCTTTTTTTCATTTCCTTTTCTGTTTCAGTGAATGCTTTCTTTTTAATAACGGGGTTTTCTTATTGCTTGTTTTTGTATGGGTTATTTGAAAACTCTCTTCAAGCCATCGGCATACTTCCTCATAAGGAACTGTACCGTCCAGCAGCATTGACACTCAGTTCCATTTTTTGCTTGGAAATCCTCGCAGATAGCCCGGCTGCTGCATTAAAAAATCCGCAAAATCGGCATCTTTCAGCTTTAGCGAAAGAACGTCTGCAGTGCCTTCTCCTGCAAGACCAAAGGCACTGTACTCCTTTGCAATGAATACCGCAAACCATTTACCAGTATTCGCATGACGTAAAACAGCATAATCTTCTCGGCGAAAGGGAAGTTCCTCAGCCTCCACCTGATACCTTTGCTTGGCATAAGCTTCCAATCTTTCCCGCATTGTCTTTTTGCCCATTGCAGCACCTCCGTCATCAGGATAAATCTTTCTTTAAAGCTAAAACTTCAACTAATTGTTTCAATTTTTGAAAAAGACTCATCGCAAATTGTGTCACGCCAAATGTAAGAAACGAAAAACCAGCATTAAATAATGACCATTAATCTTATAGCTGATAACTGACTTCAGCAATAACAACAGTCAGCCCTATCACTATTTTACTTATTCTGTTTTATTGGGGGTTATTCCTAAAGGGATAAAAGAGTTAGTGATTAATTTTTGAAATTGTTTATTTAATTCAACAATCGTATAGTGTTCATTATGTTCGAGAATATAGTGAAAAGTCGATAAAATAATTGAAAGCATCATTTCAGCTTGAAAATCGACAAGATCGCCATCGCTTGCCTTGCTTTCTAAAAAAGCAGAAAATCGCTCTTTCATCAGTTTACGCAATTGTGTATAAAGATCGCCATGATCTGCCGGAAGATTCCATAATAGCAATATAGCTCTGCGTTCATCATAAAACTCATTCATCATATGATCTGCATACTGAGTCACTGTCAAGGGCTGACTTCTATTACCAAGACTAAAATCTAGCAATGCCGAATAGCGTTCGACCAATTCAGCAATCATCACATCTGCCAGATGATACTTCGACATATAATAGTTATAAAAGGTCCTTCGATTAATAAGGGCTCTATTGAGAATATCCTGCACAGTCAAAGACAGGAAGCCTTTTTCCTCTACTAAATTTATAAAACTCTCACGAATAGCCTTTTGTGTTTTTAAAACTCTTAAATCTGTCATTATCCTTATTAAACTTTTGGTAACTCACCAATAAGCTCTTCCTTCCAATCGTCCATTATTATATATAATTTGAGTGATTTTATCAACAAAAAACAACAAAGTGTTGCTTAACACACTAATTTTAAAATTTTAATGATTGTTGCCCTCTAAAAACAGTGCTAAGATAAACACTATATAAATTGGAGGTTATACAATGATTAAATTTATTCGATGGAATGCACTTGAGCTCTACACTGCCATTTCTATTATATTTCTCATGATCGCAGGAATCACAGGCTCCCCTTCATTTACTCAAAAAATTGTTTTACTCTATACGGTTTTGTTTGTTTTCCATGAGTGGGAAGAAGGCCGTTATCCCGGTGGCTTTATTGACAAGGTTGTCAGCAAGGTAACAGGTCTGCATGCCTCCGAAGAACTTCACCGTGCCAGTCGTATCCCAACAGGAATTCTCTTATTAACGTTCTCACTAACTCCTTATCTATTTGACAATCAGCCTGTTTTTCTGTTGGTTGCCATGAATTTATGCATCTTTGAAGGGATTGTTCATATACTGGCGATTCGCGTGGCAAATCTTGGAGTTCCCTATTCCCCAGGAATGATTACAGCAGAATTAGAGCTTATTTTAGGTATTTACGTCTATGTTCGTTTTGCAAATCTAAATGTCCTCTCTGCAGCGAATGTCCTCCTTGGAATTGCCCTCTTCATTGCTTGCTTCATCTGTATGCAGCGCTCTCTGCTAGCTATGATGGGAAAAGGCTACGGTGATATCCTAAGAGCAAGAAAAGCACATCATACAAAATAATATCTTCCTAAACAAAAATAGGACAGGAATCAAATATGATGAATATCTGATTTCTGTCCTATTTTTTTGGTCTCTATACTAGCTGCAGTGGACAAGTCCACTTAGGATAATGTAGGTGTTTATTTGATTTTAAATCACAAAAGCACCTTTTCCACTGACGATTCTAATTACTCCGAAATACTATACGAAATCAAAAAAGAAAACAATCAAATATCACTAAATTTATATAAAATCTCAATATCTTCACTATCTTCGATAAGTTTCTCGCCAAATATTGAAAATTGATGTACTAGTTCAGCTACCTTTATCCCTTTCGGTGTCAGACTATAATAGACAATTTTAGGATAAGAAGATTTAATTTCTGTTCGCATTATTAAGCCATCATTTTCAAGTTCTCTCAATTGATTAGTCAAAACTTTTTGAGTAATCCTATTGCCAAATGCACGATTTAGACTATCTAATAATGCATTATACCGAAACGGCTTATTACCCAACGCACACAATATGTTCACTTTCCACTTACCCTTTATAATTGCTAAAATATAATTTATTCCCAATTCGTAGACTTTTGAACTTTTATCATATAGCATAATGAAGACCTTTTTACATTGCAAATTGGATAGGTACCGTAAAGTACCTACTTTACGAAAATACTAAGTTTAATTACAATTATAGTATAATTCAAATAAAAAATACACCCAAAGGAGAAGGTAGATGAGTAATAGTATTTTACGTACACGCCACTCAGCCCGTGCGTTCAAAAACAAAGAAATCAGTGATGATATTATTAAAAAGATTATCGCCGATGCCCAGTGGGCACCGTCATGGTGTAACAGCCAGCCTTGGAAAGCGTATGTTCTTACGGGAGATGCTGCTAAAAAAATGCATACATTACACCATGCAAATGTCGTTAGTGGCGAAAAATCATGGACAGAAGTCGTCCCTCCTCAATTTACAACTAACGACTGGACTGAGGGTGAATGGGAAAACATGGTGGACTTTTGGAAAGCTGCAGATGTCAGTCCGTATCCAGAAGATGAACCCCAAGATAAACTTGGCTTTATGGAAGAAAGCTCATGGAATTTTCATGCTCCAGTAATTATCTATATTACAATTCCTAAAAATGCTACAATGTTTTCAGCGTATGACGTTGGTGCATTTGGATATGGAGTCACTTTAGCGGCCCACGAGAGAGGAATTTCTGCAATTCCAGCTTACGAATTTATCCGTTATCCCAAAGAAATTCGACCATTTTTCAATATTCCAGAGGATGAAGCTATCTTTATGGGGATAGGGTTAGGATATGCTCAAGAGAATAATGACCTCAATAAGATTAATGAATTTGAAAAAAATCCACGAGCAAAGACTGAAGATATTCTCCAAATTGTAAAATAGTATCGTTTACGAACCATTGGTAACTACTACCATACTTTCTCGGTATCATATGATTTTTAATAACACTAATAATCTGCTAAGGCTTCAATTGCATCGATTTCTATAGTATTGATATTGTTTTGTTTGCCGGACCAAATCTGTTTGTAGTAATAGTTGAGCTTTGATACTGCTACGACATCATGCATTTGTGGAAAATGCTTATTAACGATTTAGCGTCATTTAATGTCTATCCAGAAGCAGGAGGCATAGCTAGTTGAGACTTAGTGTAACAGTTACTGCTTAAAGCTATTAATTCAAAAGAATCATAACCACCCGTTTGACGGGTGGTTATGATTTTACCTTCACTAGGTTTTTTGGCTTCCTAAACAAAAATAGGACAGGAATCAAATATGGTGAATATCTGATTTCTGCCCTATTTTTTAGTCTCTAGCCTTTCCGATTTATAATCATTCACCCCTTCTGCCAACAATTCATAAAATCGAACTTGAGCCTCTTGGTCATAGATAAAGCTGTTAACCATAAGTTCATCAATTTGAACCCGCTGGCTTAATTCCTTGGTTTGTTTGCTGAGGGCATTCTGGTCACCAACTAAAGAATTGGCTGACATCTGCCTGATCAAAGATTTTTCATGGTGAACAATATCTTCTAATTTAAAAGCAACTGTTCTGAAATGCGCTACTTTTTTAGTAGCTTGGCTGATTCAGTTAAAAAAACCTCGGAATTGGCAATGAATCTGACCAAAGAATCCATGAGCATTTGTGTTCGTTCAGATAATACCATATGAGATGATCCGAATCCTCAAGGGACTCTTCAAGTTCATACTGCTTTGAATACCAACTACCAAATGCAGAACCTAGAGTATGAATCGACTCTTTTATGCCATCTGACCAGTAGAAATGAGAAACATAGATACAATTGTCTTCAACAGCAAACCATTCAACAGAGTGTTCCACTTCTATTGCTCTGCGAATAGCAGCAATCGGATAATCTCGTTTAGTGGTAAACTTCACTTCAAATAATCCGTTCTCACATTCTGAATAGGTAAAACTGTCTCCGTAATAGATATGCTCTCCGAACTTCTCTCTGTACTCACTTAAGTCAGAAACTCCCACTAACCTATTAAAGCTAATGTATGGTGGAACAATTCTATCATTCTGGCTGATTGGGTAATAATCAATTAAATAGGAATCTAAAAATTTCTTTGAGCAGATTATTTTCTGATAAACATAGTTTGCCATTACTACTCCTATAGTCCATATTATACTAAAATCATTATACCATAGAGACATTTATCTCACTACACTATTTAGCATTTATAGACATTTCAGCGATGATGTATAATCATAATAATATCACTTCAAAAAACAGATTATTCTTTTTTACTATATAATAAAGCCAAACAATCAAGGACTGTTTGCCGTTTATTTATACCATTCACCTTATACTGATTTTCCTTAGTCACACACCTTTCTTGAATTTTTGGATTGGAAATAGTACAACAAAAGGAAGACCTTTTTGTGAATACGGTTTCTTACCCCATTCTCCTCCTATCTGTTAAATAGATGATGAATTTTTTGATAATACTTTGAAATTGGCTATTAGAGTTAATAGTTTGAATAAATGATCGAAAAATCCATATCTGAATTGTTTATTACAATATCATGTAATTCAACATTAAAATATTGTTCAAAATCACTAGAATGCATTCCAGAATGGATAAAAGCAATACCTTTCCCCGTAGAAGCTAAGCGAATCCCATCTAAATAATTATCAATATAATATTTGACTCTAGGTGAAAAATGGTTGTTCATACATTGCTCTCCATGTACATAAAGTAAGAAGTGCGCTTAGCAATTTTCCATTGACCACTCACTTCAACATACTCATCGTCGTAGCAAACACCTTGGGTCGTCTGAATCCGTTTCTCCTCTTGGTTTGGCCCGATCAAAACCACATGACAGTAGGCTGTCCCCGTTGCCTTATCCTCATCAATAGTAACGACCTGTTGACCATTGAGGTGGTAGTCCGTATCAAAAGGGGCTAGAAAATTCGCAAAGACTAACTCAATAGCCTCATGTCCTTCCTGTTTGAAAGTCTGATTACCATTATGTGATGTGACAACCACCCCTCTGGTTAAGACTGCCCCATCTCCAATGCTGACGCCAGGCATAATCTTAACTCCTTCGCCTATCCAAACCTTTTGTCCAACCTTAACGGGTTGGCAACGCAAAACAAGAGTATCCTCTAAGACATGATTATCCGTGACAATGCTGACATTGGGGCCAATAAATGTCCCATCTCCAATCGTAACACCACCAATGGACATGAGGATCAGATTATGATTGATGAATACCCTGTCACCAAGATGAACATTTTTCCCAAAATCAATCTGCGATGGACTCATGATGTGACTGGTGGCCGATAAGTATCTGCCAAGTAATTCTGCATACAGATCATGAATCTTGGGAGAAGAGGGAAGAGTTTGGTTGATCCGAAATTGCAGGTCGCGGCAGCGATTAAATTCTGACAGAACGATGTCACCGTATTCTCTTTCTATTTACTGCATCACCGTCAACCAACCGTTGCCAGATATCTTTGTCCATATTGTCACCTCGTTTCTTCTGTTTAAGACTATTGTAAATGCCCACTGTCAAAAAACAATGGGCACTTTTCTAAAAACGGGACATATGCCACTAAAAAAGAGGAAGTGTGACATATTTTATTTCAAAAGAGATTGGACGCCTGCGAGTGTCAAGAGATTAGCCGTCTCAATTACTTCTTCCAATGGGGTTCGCCTTCCTTCTTCCACCCATTGGCGATAGAGAGAAAAGCCTGTGTTTTAGACAAAATTGAGCAAACTAATCTTTTGAATATCGCTGAGTTGTTTCAACCTTGCTAACTTGGGCCAAGTGGAAGCCATGGCAATATCCACCATGTCTTGACGAATGTCTCGATAGAGGTCTGGCTGATGGTAATCTTATCATAAGCCTCTCCTTTCTCTGCCGAAAAATCAAAAAAGGCACGCTGCATCTTTTCCAAATCATCCGGCAGGCTTAAATCATTAATCAAGTCAATGTAAGACTGAGCACACTGCTCTTGCATCTCTGCCAACAGGTCAGCCAAAGTCGGATAATAGCGGTAAAAGGTCTTTTTATTGATTTCAGCCCGTTTGGTCAATTCCGTAACAGTAATTTTGTCATAATCCAGCTCACAAATAATTCTCCTTCAATTCCTTTTATAAATAGGAGGGTGATTTTACTGTTTTCATCAATCAAAAATAATAGTCCTCACCATAGTCGGACTCTTCATCACAGTCTGGATAGTTACAATCAAATTCTTTTAAAAGCGTTTCTATTAATTTCTCTCTGAGTTGGCCTTCACTCAAAGTCTTAACATAAGCTGTGATTTCCTCGACTTTTTTCTGTCGGAACATTGTATAATCTGCTTCCCATTTCAGATAGCGTTCTTCTTTTTCTCGTTCCTCCTCTTCCCACTCTGCAATAATAGCATCAGCCTGTCTGGGAAAATAGAAAAAGTATAAAGCTACCATGTGTTTACAAATCACTCGCCTGCCTGTCGCAAACGGGCAGGTACAGGTTGACTTTCTAGGATGGTGGGTATTTATTGTAACATGGTAAGTTTTACCTTGCGCTCCACTAACCTGCCCCTTATAAATACCATCTTCACTCTTTTCTCCACTTAACACTGCCTGGCTTTGATAGTAGGCAACCCCTTTACTAAAAGAAGCATTACTAGCCAAGTGAACCAATTTCAAGTCGTCCCAAATACCCATGCTAACCTCCCCGTTTGTCATCTTTAATATTTCTTACTAGAAGTCCTACAGTCTCAACATGATGTGTCATTGGAAACAGGTCTACAGGCTGCACTTTCTGCAGCTTATAACCAAGTTCTCCGTAGAGCTTGATATCACGCGCCATGGTGGCCGGGTTGCAGGATATATAGACCAGTTTATCCGGCTGCATGGCGCTGCTGGCTTTGATAAAGTTTTCGGTCAAACCCTTACGAGGCGGGTCAACCAGAAGGATATTGGGTTTAATCCCCTCTTTTTCCCATGTTGCCATAGCCTGTTCGGCCGAATCGGCTACGTAGTGTGCATTGGTAATACTGTTTAAGGCAGCATTCCGTTTAGCATCAGCCACAGCTTCCTCAACCACTTCAACACCATAAACGCCCTTAACTTTTCCAGCAAACAGTAAGCCAATTGTTCCAATACCAGAATAAGCATCAATCACAATGTCATTCTTTTTTGCTTCTGCAAAGTCAATTGCAGTTTGATAAAGTATTTCGGCCATCTCGGTATTGACTTGATAGAAGGATGGTGCAGAAATGGCATAGCGGTTCCCAAGCATAGTGTCCTCAATGGTATCTTTACCGTAAAGCGTCTTAAAATCACTGCCAAAAACAGCATTGGTTTTTTTATCATTAATGTTTTGAATGATCGATTTGACAGCAGGAAACTCCGCCACAATTTTTTCGGTAATCTGCTCGATACGGAAGATCTTGGGGCGTCTTGTCACAAAGATCAGCATCATTTCACCAGAATAATGCCCTCGGCGGACAACAAGATTGCGGATAAGTCCTGTCTCTTCCTTCTCATCGTAAGGCTTAAGGTCAAAACGGCGCAGTAAATCACGGGTAAAATTAATCAAACGATCAATTTCTTTATTCTGAATATAATAGTCAGAAATAGGCAGCAAATCATGAGAATGCTTGCGAAAAAAACCTGTTTCAAGCTGACCGTTGACACGGCGGACCGGTACCTGAGCCTTGTTTCTATAAGCATAAGGATTGGACATACCAAGTGTTTCTGCTACCTGAACATCGGATATGGCAGCAATTTTATAAAGGGTGTTAATCACTTGCCGGCGCTTAGTTTTTAACTGTTCTGAATAAACCAAGTGACCTAAATCTGCAATTCCTGTCCTCAGATAGTCTGCATTCAAATCTTCATTGCGAAAGGGCGACCGGCTCAAATATTCCTCAACTTTTCCAAATCCAATGGCTTTTTTTACCTTGAGCACCCGCATGCGAATTTTCTCCCCAGGCAGAGCATTGTCAACAAAAAAGACAAAGCCTGCAACTTTGGCGATACCCTGTCCTTCATGGCTCAAATCGACTATTTCAGTGTCTACAATATCATTCTTTTTTAGCATTTCTTTTTTTCAGCCTTTCTATGCTGGCAAAAAAATAAGGAGCAGCCCAGCTTAGCCGAGAAGGCCCCTCCTTGTCCTTTATCTTTAACGCAGGCCTAAATCTGAAAGCTCTTGCTTGTAGCTTTCGAAATCAATATAGAGCGCCTGTCCGCCGTACATATCAAAATCATCAATCCAGCCGCCTTCTGACGGAATCGTAGCCTGATCAATGCCGTTTTGCGCATCGCTCAGCATAGACAAGCCGTTAGTCAGCAAAAAGGTGTAGGAAATATTGGTTGAAGTCAAAGCATAAATCTTGCCAATCGCTGCTGAACCTGTAAAGAGTTTGGTCGGATCTTTAATTTGTGAAATGATGGCACTGATGACCTGCTGCTGACGGACCGTACGGCCGTAATCGCCGTCATCATCTTTGCGGAAACGCGCATAGTTGAGCAGAGTCCGCCCGTCCATACGCTGAACTCCTTCTTCAATCGTCTGATTAGGTACGACACCGTTTTCCATATTAAGATCATCAGGAACTTCAACAGAAGACACATCTTCCCCATCAACAGTCCCAAACTGTGCATCAATCTTTACACCTTTAGGAAACAGGGTATCAATAGCTTCAGCAAAGGTTTCGAAATCTACCATCACATAGTATTTGATATCAATATCAAAGTTATTCTTCAGAACCCGCCGCATATACTCTGCCCCTTGGTTGTTATCCTGTTCACCAAAATTAAAGGCTGAATTGAGCTTCAAATCATAGGAATAATCATCATAACTGTAGCCTTCAATATTGACCAGTGTATCACGCATGAAGCTAACCATTTTAACTTTTTTGTCGCTATTGCCGACATTGACAACCATGATTGTATCTGTTCTGGCCTCGTCCGAGCCTTGAGTCACCCGCTGGTCAGACCCTAAAACCAGAATATTAGTACCGTCTTCTGAATCTACACCATTAAAGGTTTCAGTTACTGCAGCGCTGTAGTCCGATTTGCCAGAGGAGATATCATTCATTCCCTTGATAAACATAAAAATCATGCCGGCAAACACTGCCAGCAGAACAAATCCAGCTGTCAAAAGAATTTTTTTCAGCCGTCCTCTTTTCGGACCTTTTTTAGGTTTTCTGGAACTGTAATCTGAGGTATTTGGATAAACAGGCAGATCTCCCTGCTGTACAGCTGAAGCAGACCGCCTTGATCTGCGGGAAGATGTTCTTTCTGTCGGATATTTAGGCAGACCTAGCAAAGTGTCATCATCTGCTTCTTCATAATCTTCAGGGTAAAAATCCTGCTGATTGCCTAAAGCCTCATAATCAGAAAATGAATGGTAGCCGTCGTAGTAGGCCTGCTGCTGGTACTGAGCCTGATTCATCTTCTGCTGCAGGTAGTTAAATTCATTTTTTTCCCTGTCATTTAGATACTGCAAATTTTTTAAGAGGTAATCGTACCGCAGTTCTTCGTGGTGGCTTAAGCCGCTTCTATTATTTCTTGTCATAACTTATTCCAAACAATTCTTATCTTTCCATACAAACTGATCTATTGTAACAGTTACCCTAATTGATAAACAGTGTATTTTCCTAAAATTTTATAGTGAATCCCAATAGCTGTCAACTCTTCTAAAGCAAAGCCGACTAATTCTTCATTATGATTAGCAAAATCAATGATAAAGAAATATTCCCCCAAAACCGTTTTTAAAGGACGGCTTTCAATTTTTGTTAAATCAATACCCCGCCAGGCAAAAACAGATAAAGCCTTATAGAGTGCACCCGGTAAATTATCCGGCAGAGTAAAGGCTAAAGAAATTTTTTTATCCGTCTCTTTTAAATCAATTGGAACGGCTTTAGGCCCAAGAACCCAGAAACGGGTGTAATTATTGTCAATCTCATGAATATCCTGAGCAATAATTTCAAGTCCGTATTCATCTGCCGCCGCCTGCGGGGCAATGGCGGCATAATTGGCTTGCGGGTGCTCCGCAACATAACGGGCAGCATAAGCCGTGCTGGCCATAGCCTCAATAATGACATCAGGATAATTTTCCAGCACGTATTTTTTTCCCTGAGCAATGGCCTGAGGGTGAGAGAAAATCTTTTCGATTTTTTTACCCTGTGCGGTAGCCAGTAACTGCTGCTTAATCGGCTGGACAATCTCAGCGATTGTTTCGATGTGCGCCTGATGAAAAAGATAATCCGATGTTTCAAGGACCGGGCCTTCGATAGCATTTTCAACAGGTACAATTGCATAAGACACGTCACCCTCTTCATAAGCCTTGATAACTTCTGTAATCGTCCCCAAAGGGATGAGCTCTTCATCCGGGAAAGCCTTGAGCGCAATATTATGCGTAAAAGACCCTTTGGGACCTAAATAACCTACATGCATTTAATAATCCTTGCAATTTCTTCCGGTGTACGGTTGTCAACATTTATAATTAAGTCCGACAAGCCTTCATAAAGCATCATCCGCCGCTCGAAAATACCATGAAAATCTTCCTTTGAATTATTCAAAAAGAGCGGCCTTTGATAAACTTTATCATTCTTGATGCGCTCATACAGTACTTCAAACGATGCTGCTAAGAGTACATTGTATTTGCGGTTCTGCCGCAGAAGTTCGCGGTTCTTTTCACTGATGACAACCCCTCCGCCGGTGGAAATAATGATGTCGCCGTCAATTTTCATCAGTTCCTGAAGGGTTTCGGATTCTAGTTTACGAAAAGCGGCTTCACCATACTCAGCAAAAAAATCTGTAATAGACATACCGACCTTTTCTTCGATAATCGTATCCATATCCAGAAAATTATCCGTCAGATAGCCCGCTACTGTTGTTTTCCCAGCACCCATGAATCCCAATAAAACTTTAGCCATTAATCAATCCTTTCAAATCATCGAAAAAGGCCGGATAGCTCGTATTAATCGCTTCTGCCCGCTCTATCTGAACTGTCCCTTCTTGCGCCGCCAAGGCAGCAATTGCGGCCATCATGCCGATACGGTGATCTCCCATCGTATTAATCCTGCCGCCGTGCAGAGGAGTCCCTCCTTGGATAATCATTCCGTCGTCGGTCGGGGTGATAGAGGCACCCAAAGCGTTTAAGGCTGAAGCAACAGCCTGGATACGGTCAGTTTCTTTCACCTTGAGTTCCTGAGCATCACGAATAACTGTCTGACCTTTTGCTTGTGTAGCTAATAAGGCAATAATCGGCAGTTCATCAATCAGGCGCGGAATAATATCACCGCCAATTTCTGTCGCTGTCAGCTCCGAAGTCCTAACAGTCAGTGTTGCTGACTGGGCAGCAGAATCAACGTCCGAAAACTGAACCTGCCCCTTCATCGCTTCAATGACCTCTAAAATACCTGTCCGCGTTTTATTAATACCAACATTTTTCAGTACAATCTGACTGTCAGCAGTCAAAAGACCGGCAGCCAGCCAAAAGGCCGCACTTGAAATATCACCTGGAACAGTCAGCTTTTGGCCTGTCAGCTTCTGATTGCCGCTAAGCCGAATCGTCTTCCCATCAACTGCAATACGACCGCCGAACTGCTGCAGCATTTCTTCAGTATGATTACGGGTCGGTGCTTTCTCAAGAATAACTGATTCACCATCAGCCTGCAAGGCTGCAAAAATCAAAGCTGACTTAACCTGAGCAGACGCAACAGGCAGCTGATACTGAATAGGCTTCAGGGCTTTGTTGCCTTTTAATCTTAAAGGAGGCAAATCACGGCTTGTCCGTCCGGAAATATCAACTCCCATCTGCCGCAGAGGAATCGTTACTCGATCCATAGGCCGCTTGGCAAGACTGTCATCGCCAAACATCTCTGCAGCAAAATCCTGACCGGCTAAAAGACCGGACAGCAAGCGGATAGAAGTCCCGGAATTCCCTAAGTCCAGCGGTTCTTTTGGGGCCTGCAGACCATTAAAACCGACACCGTGAATCTTAACAAGGTGACCGTCATCTTCAATCGGGACACCAAGACTGCGAAAGGCTTGCATTGTGGCTAGGACATCTTCGCCTCGCAAGATATTTGAAACAGCAGTCGTCCCTTCGGCTAAACTCCCAAACATAATCGCCCTGTGACTGATTGATTTATCACCTGGAACATGAATGGTTCCTTGTAAGCCGGTAACATTGGTCTGCAAATCCATATAAGACCCCCATAATATACTTTTGTATATTATTGTACCATAAATCACAAAAATTTTTCATTACAATTCCTATTTATCTTCATGTCAAACAGAAACACAGCAAAAAAGCAGTGCTCTTTCTGATTTTTCAAGATAAAAAAAGACTGAAAAAGAAGATATTCTTTCTCAGTCTTTTGATGTAAAACACATTATTACAGCTTCACTGCACTCTATAAGAGCCGTAAAACTTATTTTTTAAGATTATAGAATGATTTGAGGCCACGGTATTCAGCCACTTCACCAAGCTGATCTTCGATACGAAGCAACTGATTGTATTTAGCAATACGGTCTGTACGTGACAGTGAACCAGTTTTGATTTGGCCGGCATTAGTAGCTACTGAGATATCAGCAATTGTTGAATCTTCAGTTTCACCAGAGCGGTGAGAAACAACTGCAGTATAACCAGCTTCTTTAGCCATTTCGATAGCTTCAAATGTTTCAGTCAAGGTACCGATTTGGTTAACCTTGATAAGGATAGAATTAGCAGCACCTTCTTTGATACCGCGTGCAAGGTAGTCTGTATTTGTAACAAAGAAGTCATCACCTACCAGCTGTACACGGTCACCAAGACGTTCTGTCAAAGCTTTCCAGCCATCCCAGTCATTTTCATCCATACCATCTTCGATTGTAATGATTGGGTATTTGTTAACCAATTCTTCCAGATAATCAATTTGTTCTGCTGATGTCCGTTTTGCGCCGCCTTCGCCTTCAAACTTAGTGTAGTCGTAGATGCCATCAGCATAAAACTCTGATGAAGCAACGTCAAAGCCGATAAAGACTTCCTCTCCTGGTTTATAGCCAGCTGTTTCAATCGCTTTAATAATTGTTTCCACAGCATCTTCTGTACCGTCAAACTTAGGAGCAAAACCACCTTCGTCACCGACAGCAGTTTCAAGACCGCGTTCTGCTAAGATAGACTTAAGGTTGTGGAAAATTTCAGCACCCCAGCGAAGAGCTTCTTTAAATGTAGGCGCACCAGCAGGAACAATCATGAATTCTTGGAAAGCAATCGGAGCGTCTGAGTGAGAACCGCCGTTGATGATATTCATCATTGGAGTTGGGAGAACTTTTGTATTGAAACCGCCAAGATAGCTGTAAAGCGGTACTTCAAGGTAATCAGCTGCAGCACGCGCTACTGCAATGGACACACCAAGAATAGCATTGGCACCAAGCTTCCCTTTTGTCGGAGTTCCGTCAAGAGCAATCATCGCACGGTCGATAGCTTGCTGATCGCGAACATCAAAACCGATGATGGCTTCAGCAATAACATTGTTGACATTATCAACTGCTTTTTGAGTCCCTTTCCCAAGGTAACGGGATTTATCGCCGTCACGAAGTTCTACAGCTTCGTGTTCTCCAGTAGAAGCTCCTGAAGGAACCATGCCGCGTCCAAAAGCACCTGATTCAGTGTACACTTCCACTTCAACTGTCGGATTTCCGCGTGAGTCCAAGACTTCGCGAGCGTAGACATCAGTAATAATTGACATTAGAATACTCTCCTTATGAGTTTATTTTTTTACACGTTAATAATACCACAATCTTTAGTTTTAAGCAAACCGAAAACTCAAAGTCTCTATTTGCTTTCAGCATATCTTCATTGCAATTAAAACTGCTCTGACTGCTTTATCAGACAAAGCGCTCCGTCAGCCGGCAGCAAAAGCAGAGAGCAGAGAACTTTTTGTCATTCACTTTTAAGAGATACTCTTTAAACCTTGATTTCTCTTTTCCAGCTGCTCTTTATTTTGTTAGAGTCAGCAATAAATCTTCCGGAGTGACTGAACTGCTGGTTGTTGTCTGAATTTCAAGGTATTCAGCAGCATTAGTGACAATAATCGGTGTTGTCACAGAATAGCCGGCTTTTTTTATCGCTTCGATGTCAAAATCAATCAAACTATCCCCTCGTTTAACCTTTTGATCCTTGTCAACATGGGCAGTAAAATACTTCCCTTCAAGATTGACAGTATCCATACCAATGTGAATAAGAAGTTCGGCGCCGCTGTCAGTCACAAGACCGATGGCATGTTTTGTTGGAAAAACAAGACTGACTGTTGCATCTGCCGGCGCCAAGACTTTACCGACTGTTGGCTCAACAGCGGCACCAGGACCCATAGCCCCTGTTGAAAACACTGGATCCGGAACATCGGCCAGTGCTTTAACCTCTCCGGTAAGAGGGCTGGTTAAATCATCACTTTGAACTGCAGCGGGGACAGAATCGCTTGTCGCTTTTTTTTCATTTTCAACTGCCTTTTTGCCATAGAGCCTTGGGACTTTGACGAACATCATCATAACAAAACCTAAAACAAAGGCAAAAACACTGACTAATACGCCATTCCAGACATTCATCGTATTAATCCCTTCAGGATCAAGAAATGTTGGGTATTTGAAAACTCCAAGGCCACCTGACGTATAAGAAACAAGTTTCAAAAATCCGCCTAATGTCCCAGAGAGAGCGGCGGCGACACAGCTGATAATAAACGGTGTCTTCATTGGAAGGGTCACCCCATAAATAGAAGGTTCTGTAATACCAAAAATACCAGTTACAAAAGCGGGCCAGCCAATCTGTTTTACTTTTGACTCTTTTGTTTTCAAAATAACAGCCAACAGCACTCCGATTTGGGCAAATGATGCACCGAATGAACCGACTAGAACGGTATCAAATCCTTGTGTCGCATAGTTATTATACATAATCGGCACCAAACCCCAATGAAGGCCAAACATTACCAAAATCTGCCAAAGGCCGCCGACAATAGTATAAGCAATCGTTGTGTTGTAGTCAATAATATTTCCAATCGCTCCACCCACAATACTGGCCGCCCAAGAAGAAATTGGACCAATCAGCATAACGGAAACCGGTACTGCGATAAGAAGAGTAAAGGCTGGAACAAGTGCTAGTTTAATGACATCAGGAATAATCTTCTTTGCTAATTTTTCAACTTTACCGGCAAACCAAACAGCAAAGATAACTGGGACAACCGTTGAATAATAGGATTGCAGAATCATTGGAATACCTAAGAAAGTCATATAAATTTCCGATTCAAACAGTGTCCCTTTAAAAAGAACCATAAGGGGCTCAGCGTCAGTTGGATTCACTAAAGATGGATAAAGCATGGCACCGGCTACTGCCAATGCAATAAATTCACTTGATTTAAATTTACGGGCTGCCGTTAGCGCTAAAGCCATCGGTAAAAACTGGAAAAACCCGTCTCCGGCAGCTTGAACAACCATATACAGTCCTGAAGTGTTTGATACACCGCTGATAACCAAAAGTGCGGCTAAACCTTTAAGTACACCAGCACCTGCCAGAACGGCCAAAATTGGCTGGAATAGCCCCGACATAAGGGCGATGAAACGGTCAAGTAAATTTCCCTTAGGCTGGGGCTCCTCTTCAGACTCTCCGTCCTCTGCTCCACCAGCTGTTCCTTTGATGCGGCTGTTTGCTAAGATAGCTTCATAGACTTCATTGACATGATTTCCGATGACCACCTGATATTGGCCGCCTGCCTGTACAACGGTCACAATGCCCTCACGCTCTGCCAGATAATCAGTATCCGCTTTCGACTCATCTTTCAGATAAAAACGAAGGCGGGTAATACAATGACCGAGACTTAAAACATTATCCTCACCGCCAACATGAGCAATGATATCCCGGGCTAAATCATCATAATTTTTGGCCATAATAAAGGCTCCTTTCACTATATAAATTACCAGTAAGGTGCTTTATATCAGTATAGCAATTTTTGAAAGCCTTTTCAATGCTTTTTGGTAGGGTTTTCAAGATAATTTAAGCTATACTCTGGCCAAAATAGTTTTATACTCTCTAAACTTTTTTCAGACCTCAAAAGACCTCAAAAACTACTGTATTGCCAGTGTTTTTGAGGTCTTTAGGTCTCTTGAACAGCTAATGACTGTTTTTAAGGGCTGAAGAGATTTCGCTGCTCAGCTTCAGCAGCTAAAGCAGCAGCAACCAGCTAAATGGTATTAGAACCGCCGGTTTGTGAACCGCTCCAGATAACATCTCCGTAGTTGACAGAAAACGGCTCACCTTCATCACAGGTGAAATAGAGCTCTACTTTCTTAGTCTCTCCGGAGGCAATTTTATCCGGAATGTCGTTATCATAAGTTGCCGAATTAAAGAAGGCATAGCTATTCTCGCTGAAGACAATGAAATCTTCAGGATAAAAGGTAACATCCTGCTTCGTTTCATTGGAAACCGTTAGGGAAACCACAACTTTCTTTTCGCCCTCTAAAACATTATTCATCTTAACTGAACTGTCCTCTTCCGCACTTGTGACCGCAATACGCAAACCTTCCTTAAAATCAACAGCGTCTCCGAAACTATAGGTGTAGTAAGTATCATCATAATCATCATCATAACTGGAGCTACTGCTGGAACTGCTGGAAGAACTGGAAGATGATGGCCTTTCCCGCATTTCTTCAAGCCGCCTCTCCGCCTGAATTCTTGCACTCCATTCATGCAGATAAAGAGTTGAAAAAACCAAAGTCAGCAGAAAAAAGATGACAGCTAAAGAAATGGAAACCCAACTGACAATCTGCCACCTCTTTACCTGCTTTCCGTTTTCATTCATAAAAACCTCCATTAAGATACAAAGCCCGTTTAAAAATCCGTATGAAAATGACGGTAAGTCCGAAATCTCTGATTTCGCAGACGCACCTCTGCCAAGACGACTAGAAAGCTGCTGTCGGCCGCTAGGACGGCAAAGCTTTCAGACGGCTACGGCTTTTCTAATCAATTGCTATTACAAAGCATGGTTATACCATCTTTTTCACTAGGATTTTAGGGCGTGCTCAATTATCAAGATACAAAGCCCGTTAAAAGAGCAAAGCAAAAATAGGAGACTGGACGAAGAGCCCTCAAGGCTCTAGGACAGGCTATCTTTTTTGCACAGCTCTTAGGGCGTGTTCAATTCCACCAAGATACAAAGCCCGTTTAAAAATCCGTATGAAAATGACGGTAAGTCCGAAATCTCTGATTTCGCAGACGTACCTCTGCCAAGACGACTAGAAAGGTGCGGTCGACTGTTAAGGCGACAAAGCTTTCAGTCGTTTACGGCTAGTGGTAACTAGGTAACGATACAGATTTCCTGTCCCCTCACTTTCCCATTTCTAGGTTCGGGCTGAAATCATCCACCGGATGATTTCACTGCACAGCTCTTAGGGCATGTTCAGTTACATCAAGACACAAAGGGCGTTTAAAGCTCACAGCAAAAATAGGAGCCTGACCGAGGAGTCACTGGAGACTCGAGGGAGGGCTGCCTTTTTTGCAAAGAGCTTGGGCCGTGTTCTCTTTCTTATCTTTTTATTATAGCATCTTTTAAAAATTTTTTTCAACTTATTTAGAAAAGAAAAGGAATTTCCAAGCCAGACAAATTGCGGTATAATTTTATTAGATAACCTGTATAAGGAGAAAGCTATGGATGAATTGGAACAAAAAATTCTGCAGAGTGCTCAGGGTGAGCAGCGCCTTAAACCAGATGAACAACGAAACTATTTAGGAACTTTTGCTGAGCGGGTAGTTCTCAGTATCCTGCTTGAAGATGCCGGTAAGCAGCCGATTCTCTCTCATTTTGACAACATTATGTCAGATATGGTTGATCGATACGGTCTTGTGGCTGTAAAAATTTCTGATAAACTGACTGTAGCTGTCCAGATGGCCTATATGAAAAAAGCTCAGGCTGCCGGACTAACTGCTACTATCATCAATGAAGAAGGCAGCCAGTCTCCCTTTGGCCTTATCATGCATACTGACAAGGCAGAAAATGCCTCTCATACTGATATTAAAGAGCTTTATCCTCAATTTTTTAAAGAAAGAACACAAGCAGAAAAAACAGGCAAAAAATCCTTTTGGCAAAGACTATTCCGCAAAGAAAACTGAAAAGCAGACTTTTAGTTCGGATCCTTAGCTGGCCTCATATAAAGCATAAAAACCAGCTGGTTAAAACAATCAGCTGGTTTTTAATAGCTTATTAAAATCAATAATTGGGCTGACTAAAATCTGGCTAAGGTTTTCCCATCCTTTCTCATCTCACCCAAGAGTAATTAGCACTGCCTCAATTCTCTTCTTTTGACCCATAGTGTCGGGCTTTTTTTGGCTTTTTCGGCAGTACTGGCTGTCATACTTTTTGCTGTAATTTTAGAAGATTACCGATATTCTGGGCAGTTCGTATCAAATTTTTATCCGCCGCTGCCAGTATCTCTTCCAGAGAGCCCACTGCCGAAATAATGGGAAAAGCGGCCTGAATATTTTCAAAAGGGAAGTCTGGCAAATCATCGGAAAGACTGCCACAAATGGCCAAAACTGGCAGCCCAGCCGGTGTCCGTCTGGCTAGTCCAATAGGTGCCTTACCTGCCAGACTCTGCCGATCCAGCCGCCCTTCGCCAACAATAACCAAATCAGCCTTTTTAACACGATTGTCAAAATCAAGAAGGTCTAAAACAGTATTAATGCCTGAAGCCATCTGACCGCCTGCAAAAGCGATTAAACCAGCCGCCATGCCCCCTCCTGCTCCGCTGCCTGCTAAGTCAATCAAGTGAGGATCGACCAGCTGGTAAAAAGTATGCATTGCCTGATCAATCTCAGCAAGGTCTGCTAGCGGCAGCCCTTTTTGGGGACCAAAAACATAAGTCGCCCCTTGTTGGCCGCATAAAGGATTAATCACATCTGTCATAATAGTGAGTTTAAGGTTTTTAAGCGGTGAGTTAGGAGGCGGAACAACAGTTTTGACCTGCCCCAAATGAGCACCGGTAGCTGGCAGCTCCTGACCATGAGCATCTAAAAACTTAAAGCCAAGGCCTAAGGCCATACCGATACCACCGTCATTAGTTGCACTGCCGCCGACCCCTACCATAATTTCTTTGACACCTGTTTGAGCCAAGTAGAGCAGCATGTCGCCAACACCTTTGGTCGTTAAAGTCAAGGGCTGACGCTGAACAGGAGGGACGAGTTCTATCCCGCAGATAGCTGCCATCTCAAAAACAGCCAAATCATCATTTGCTGCATAAGGAGCTAAGACTCTCCGGCCCAGTGCTCCCGTCACCTGAACGGTCTGTTTTTGAAGCTGCAGACCATCGCAAAGAGCTGTTAAGGTGCCTTCTCCGCCATCGCCTATCGGCAGCAAATCAAAGCTAGCTTCCGGCATGGAACGGCTGAAACCAATTTGAAGATTTTTAGCAACTTCAAGGGCTGTCAGGCTCTCTTTAAATGAATCAGGAGCAATAAGAACATGCATAGCAAAATCCTCCTTGTGTTATAATTTTATTATAACCTAAAAGGAGGCCAGACGCATGGAAAAATGGGATGCTTATCTGGAAAACGGACAAAAAACATCGATAACATTAACCAGAGGACACGGGATTCCCAAAGGGCTGTTCCACTTAGTAGCCGAAGTTTTGGTTCAGCACAGTGATGGCGATATTCTTTTTATGCAGAGAAGTTTTTCCAAAGGGCAATATGCCGGTTATTTTGAGGCAACTGCCGGCGGCTCTGTCCTTCAGGGTGAGACATCCGAAGACGCTGTTATCCGTGAACTGGCAGAAGAAACAGGCATTCAGTCTGCTAAACCGCGATTTTTGGAGCGAAAGGTCTTATCTGATGCTGCTTCACTGATTGATCGTTATTATTTACAGACCACCTGGGACAAAAAGAGTATTGTGCTGCAGACTGACGAAACAGTAAACTTTATCTGGTTGCCCTTAGAAGACCTAGATTCCTTTATTGCCGCTCACCCTATCCTGCCCAGACAGCTGGAAACTATCCGCAAAGTACAAAGAGGAGAAATTTAGAAAAACAATTTTCTGTACTAATAGCTGTAAGAGATACATAAAAAACCGCTAAGAAGCGGTTTTTTATTTTGACTTAGCAAGAGCGGACACAATTAAGGCGATAAATTAGATAAGATTTAATAGTCAGTAATAGTTTTTCGGTCATGCACACGGCTTTTCTTGCCTTGACGCCCTTGCAGAACTTTGTCAACATCCTGCGGGGTCACACCAGTTTCCGCCAGCATGACAGCCAGATGATAAAGAAGATCCGCCGTTTCATTAGCAATCTCATCCTTATCGGCATTTTTAGCAGCAATAATGACCTCAGCAGCTTCTTCACCAACTTTTTTTAGAATCTTATCCAATCCCTTATCAAAAAGATAATTGCTATAGGAGCCTTCCTTAGGCTCTTCCTTACGATTCAAAACTTCTTTGTAGAGTGTTTCAAGCATAACCCCTCCTCCAACAAGATACAAAGGGCGCTAAGAACGCAAAAGGAAAATAGGAGACTGACCGATGAATCCAGAAAGATTCGAGGTTAGGCTATACTCACAGAGCAGCCACTTTCGTATGTCAGCTTATGCTTCCTACGACTGCGTCTCTTTTTCCCGCAGCGTTTAGCCCGTGTTCAGTTCCAACAAGATACAGAGCCCGTTAAAAAATCCGTATGAAAATAGGGGATGGCAAGTGATGTCTTGCATCACACTGACAGCCATCTTTTTCACTAGGATTTTAGGGCGAGTTCAGTTCATCAATATAGTTAGTTAGGATAAATGTCTTTAAAAAAACAGGAATAAGCGCCTGTATGGCAGGCAGCACCTTTCTGTTTAACGGCAATCAGCAATGTGTCTTGATCGCAGTCTGTTTTGATAGATTTAACATACTGGTAATGCCCGCTGCTTTCTCCTTTATGCCAAATTTCTTGACGTGAACGGCTCCAATAATGCATCTCTTTGGTTTCAAGAGTCAGATGGTAACTTTCTTCGTTCATATAAGCCAGCATAAGGACTTGATTCGTTTGATAATCTGTTACAATCACCGGAATAAGCCCATCCTGCTTGGTAAAATCAAGCTTAAAATCTGTCATAGCCGTACCTCAATTCCCTTGGCAGCCATAGCTTTTTTTGTTTCTGCAATCGTGACCTCTCCATAATGAAAGATAGAGGCCGCTAAGGCGCCTGTCGCTGTCGTTTCTTGAAAGACTTCCAGTATATGGGCAATATTACCGGCGCCACCTGAGGCAATAATCGGTACGTCAACGACCTCTTCAACAGCCTCAAGCATATCAAGGTCAAAGCCAGATTTGGTCCCATCTTTATCCATACTGGTCAAAAGAATCTCTCCAGCACCTAAGCCCACAGCTTCTTTAACCCACTCAAGCAAGTCTTTCCCTGTATCCTTACGTCCCCCCGCGACATAAACATGCCATGTCCCGTCAGACTGTTTTTTCGCATCGACGGCTAAAACAACACATTGCCTGCCGAATTTTTCAGAGCATTCTTTAATTAAAGACGGGTCAGCTAAAGCAGCAGAATTGACAGCAACTTTATCAGCACCGGCTTTAAGCATCTGATTCATATCAGTCGCTGAGGCAATGCCGCCGCCAACCGTAAAAGGAATAAAAACCTGTTCTGCTACCCGTCTGACCATATCAAGAGTGGTTTTTCGCCCCTCATGGGTAGCTGTAATATCCAAAAAGACTAGCTCATCACAGCCTGCTTCATAGTAAGCACGCGCTGCATCAACAGGATCACCGACATCAGTCAGATTGACAAAATTAATTCCCTTAACCACACGCCCGTTTTTAACATCTAAACAAGGAATAATCCGTTTCTTTAGCATTAGCTAGCCTCCAAATCTTTTTAATTCTTCTAAGCTGATATTACCGCTATAGTAGGCTTTGCCAACGATAGCACCGGCTGCTCCTATTTCTTGCAGTTGAATTAAATCGTCCAGTCCGGCAATTCCCCCTGAGGCTATTACTTGAGCTTTTGAAAGTTCTGAAATCAGGCTTCTGTAATGATCAAAATTAGGACCGGCCAATGTGCCGTCACGCTCAACATCTGTGTAGACAAAAAGCCGGACACCCACTTTTTCCATTTCCTTAGCCAAACTGAGGTAGTCAACTGTACTGGTTTTCAGCCAGCCTTCTGTTGCAACCAGCCCTTGCTTAGCATCAATTCCGACAACAATCTTGTCGGCACCGAATTTATCGAGGGCAGTTTTTACAAACTCAGGGTTTTTAACAGCCATTGATCCAATAATGACACGATCAATGCCGACATTAAGATAATCTTTAATTTGCTGGAGTGTTCGAATGCCGCCGCCGACTTCGACGCCAAGACTTGTGGCAGCCTTTAAGGCAGCGATCAAATCACGGTTAGTTGCCTGACCGGCCAGGGCTCCGTCCAAATCAACTACATGGATAAAAGACATGCCAGCATCAGCAAAAATACGTGCCTGACCCAGCACATCCGGATTGACAACTGTTTTTTGCTTAAAATCACCTTTAAAAAGCCGGACTGCCTGTCCTTCTTTTATATCAATCGCCGGAAGAATATACATGCTTACAATACCAAGTGCTCAACCTATCTGATGAAGACAGAAAATCAGCTTAAAAAGTCTGCAGCATTGTTCAGACACAGCTGAGGTTGCTGAGGGCTGCCATGAACCTTTTCATCAGATTTTGAGCACAGATCCGCATCAAAAGACTAATCAGCGAACCTTTCCCTTTCTTTAAAATCACTATTTATTGTACAACTAACAGAGGAGGATCAGACTGACATTTGAAGTGCATCTCCTCTCTTTTCTTTATCCGATCTTATTTTTTACACAGACTGACAAACTTTTCAAGCAGCCTCAGTCCGACTGTACCGGATTTTTCTGGATGAAATTGTACCCCGTAGACATTATCCTTATGAATCATTGCCGGAACCTCGATTGAATAATCTGCTGTCACATCAATATAGGCCGCTGGTACGTCTGTAAAGTAGCTGTGGACAAAGTAAACGGATTGATTAGGCAAATCAGCAGTCAGAGGCGTTGCCTGTTTAAGAATAAGGTCATTCCAGCCCATATGCGGAACAGGCAAACCTTTCTCAGGCGGAATCTTACGGCAGACTCCGGGAATAAAACCCAGACCCTTTGTCTCACTATGCTCTAAACTTTTCTCAGTCAAAAGCTGCATTCCTAAACAAATCCCTAAAAGAGGGATCCCTTTCGATGCCGCCTTTTTAATAGCAAGAATCAGGCCGCGCCGTTCAAGTTCTGCCATTGCAGCCGGAAAAGCACCGACTCCCGGCAAAATCAGCCCATCAGCAGACAGAATTTTATCTTTATCACTTGATAGCTCAGCTTTAACCTGAAGCTTTTCCAAAGCCCGCAAAACATTTGCGGTGTTCCCTGCACCATAATCAATTACAATAATCATTTCACTTACCAAGCACCTATAGGCTAAAAACAGCTGCTTGATTAACTGGCAGCATCATTTTAGCCGGCAGCACCGGATGCCCTTTCTTTTTGCTAAAGCATTCCCTTAGTTGAATTAACGCCTTGAATATCTGCATTAAAGCTGACCGCCTCACGCAGGGCGCGCCCCGTCGCTTTAAACAGACTTTCAGCTTTATGATGGCTGTTTTTCCCATGTAAAATCTGCAAATGTAGATTCATCTGACAGTTAAAGGCCAAGGCTTGAAAAAATTCTTCAACCAGTTCAGTGTCAAAATTCCCTAGTTTAGGATTTGCAAAGTCCGCCTCAAAAACAAGATAGCTTCGGCCTGATAAATCAAGGCTGGCCATCCCCAAGGTTTCATCCATTGGAACAAAGCTGGTCCCATAGCGGTTGATTCCTGCCTTATCACCAAGAACCTCGCGAAGGGCTTGGCCGAGCACAATACCCACATCTTCAACAGTATGATGGCTGTCCACCCAAAGATCGCCTTCTGCCTTTACAGTCAAAGAAAGGCGGCCATGGCGGGCAAAAAGGGTCAGCATGTGGTCAAAGAAACCCACGCCCGTATCAATATCAACAGGGGTTTGTTCATCTAGGTTCAGCCGCAGCTTAATTTTCGTTTCAGCAGTTTGGCGCTCAATCTCAGTCTGTCTCATCGATTTACCTCATCTAAAATATCAATCACTTTATATAAATCGGCCTCATCAATACGGTAGGAAGCCTGCTCTCGTACAATCGGTTTAGCACAAAAAGCAATACCGACGCCGGCGGTTTTCAGCATCAGCAAATCATTGGCCCCATCACCAACGGCAACTGTTTGGCTGAGTGTTAACTTATTTTCGGCAGCCCAGCTGCAAAGCTTAGCAGCCTTAATATCCTTAGTTACAATTTCTCCCAGCAGCCGGCCTGTCAAAAAACCATCCTTTATTTCTAAGCGGTTAGCCATGACATAATCGACTCCTGCACGCTGAGCTAATAAATCAACCGTTTCATGGAAACCGCCGGACACCAAGCCGACTTTATAATCCCGCTTATGCAGTTCTGCTATCAAGGCTTCTGCACCAGGGGTAAAATGCAGTCTGGGCAGTATCTCTGTTAACAGACTGTCCGGCTGCCCTTTGAGCAAGGCCACACGTTCAGCCAATGCCTGCTTAAAATCAAGTTCTCCCTGCATAGCCCGCTCAGTAATAGCGGCTATCTTTTCCCCTAGTCCGGCCGCTTGACCCAGTAAATCAATACCCTCTTCCTGAATAAGGGTCGAATCAACGTCCATAACCAGCAGCCCTTTAACCTTTGTCATTTCGCACCTCAATTGCTTTTGCATGCGCCTGCAGTCCTTCTGCATAGGCCAGTTTGGTGATATCTTTTTTGGCAGCCCTAAGCGCCTCTTTTGAATACTGGGTATACTGAATACGTTTAACGAAATCGTGTACCCCCAGTGCTGAGGAAAAGCGGCTGGTAGCAGTTGTCGGCAAGACATGGTTGGTACCGGCATAATAATCCCCAATCGGCTCGCTGGTATAATGTCCCAGAAAAACGGAACCGGCATTGTTGATTTGTTCCAAATAAGTATAAGCGTCGTCCATGGCAATTTCCAAATGCTCGGGAGCCACTTGATTCATTAAGTCAAACATACCGGCAGTATCTTGAGCAATGATAATCCGTCCATTATTCTCCACCGCCTGACGGGCAATGTCCTGACGCGGCAAGTTTTGCAGCTGACGCTCAATCTCCTCTTCAACCGCATCAGCTAGGCTTTCAGAAACTGTTACTAAAATAACACGCGCACGTACATCGTGTTCTGCCTGAGACAGTAAATCAGCAGCCAAATAGTTTGGGTTGGCCGAACAATCAGCAATAATCCCTATTTCTGACGGGCCGGCAATCATATCGATACCAACAAGACCATATACCTGTTTCTTAGCAGTAGCAACATAAATATTGCCCGGCCCTGTGATTTTATCCACACGAGGAATCGTTTCAGTCCCGTAAGCCAAGGCAGCTATCCCCTGTGCCCCTCCAACCTGATAAATCTTATCAACTCCTGATAGTCTGGCAGCAACCAGAATAGCTGGTGCAAAATGCTTCTGGGGCGGTGTAATCATGATAATCTCTTTTACGCCAGCAATCTTAGCAGGAAGGACATTCATCAGAACTGACGAAGGGTAAGCTGCTGTTCCTCCGGGGACATAAACACCGACACGCTCAATCGGCCGGACAAGCTGACCGCGGAGTACTCCCTGCTCTGGCCGGTCTTCAAAGCCGGTTTCCGCTTGCTGCTGATGATAAGTGACAATATTTTCCTTAGCGCGCTCCAGAGCCCCCAGCACATCTTGATCGATTTCAGCAAAAGCTGCATCAATCAGCTCTTCTTCTACTTCAAGCCTCTGTACAGCTATTTTATCAAAGGCAGTAGAGTAATCGCGCAGGGCTTGATCGCCCCCCTCTTTCACTGCAGCAAGAATTTGCCGGACAGCAGCCTCAGTATCTGCATTTTGCTTTGCTAGATCCAGCTGCTCCTGATAAAGCAGCTCAGCAATCTCTGCATTCGTTCCAGTCAGTCTTTTCATTGAAAAGGGACCTCCTCCTTACCCACAATCGTTTCTATTTTTTTTAGAAAAGGCAGCAGCTGTGCCTTATTTTTTAAAGCCGCTTCATTGACAATCATCCGAGCAGAAATCCGGCAAATATCTTCGTAAACCTGAAGGCCGTTTGCTGCTAATGTATTACCGGTCTCCACAATATCGACAATAGCATCTGCCAGACCTATAAGCGGAGCAATTTCAACACTGCCCTGTATAGAGATGATTTCGACATCTTCTCCTTTTTTGTTAAAGTGTCTTCTGGCTACAGCAGGATATTTGGTAGCAATTCGTTTGCGTTTGTGGTCGTGGGGCTGATAATCCTGTGTTGAAGCAACCGAAAATTTACAGAGCCCAAAATTGAGATCAAGCATTTCCAGATAACCAGACGGGTGTTCAAATAAAACATCTTTCCCGACAACACCGACATCAGCGACACCATGACGGACATAAGTCGTCACATCCGGTGCCTTAACAAGCAGAAAACGAAACTGTCTGTCTAGACTTTCAAAAATTAAATTCCTGCCCTTATCAGCCATAAAAGACATATCAAACCCAGCCTTTTCCAGCAGTTTTATGGTATCTTTCTCAATACGCCCCTTGGTTAAAGCTATCGTAATCTGCTCTTCCATCAGTCGCCCCTTTCATTTTTGCTGCTGTCATGCACTGCTTGATAGATGGAATCAATATCGACACTCCAACCGACTGCAGTCAGCTCTTTAGCACCGAACCGCTCAAAAAGCTTATCATAACGCCCGCCTGAGACAAAAGCATCCGGAACATTATCCCCAAAAACTTTAAACATAATACCTGTATAATAAGGCATTGTCGGAATCTGCGCCAAATCAATATGAATTGTCGGGAAAAACGCAGCCAGCCGGTTCATCAGCTTTTCTAAATCTTCCAAAGCCCTTAAAATATCCGGATGAGCAACCAGCTGACGAGCCTGACTGATAACAGTCCCCCCTTCGCCAAACAAAAAAGGGAGCTGCGTCAGCAAAGCGCTGAAGTCACTGGGATGCCTTTTAGTAAAGGTATTCAGAGCTGTAATATTTTTATTTCTTATGGCATCCTGCAGACCTTGCTTGATTTCTTCCTCAAGATTCAAGTCAGCAAACACAGTCTGCAGAACCGCTGCATGGGAAAATTCAAACTGGTAGGAAGAAACTTGAGCAGTATCCAGCGCTTCCTTGGCAGAAAGAACAGCCTCAGCTAAGGCTTCTTGTGCAGGATAACCGACAATTTCAATACCTGCCTGTGTATGCTCATTTGTAAGTCCTCTCAGCTCTTCATTGTAATTAAAAACTTTACCTGAATAAGAAAACTTAATCGGCGTTTCGACCTGTGTAGAGGCAATAACCCGCCCGATTTGGCTGGTAATATCCGGACGGAGAGCCAGCAGTTCGCCTGTTTTATCAAAAAAATGGTAGTGATTGGCCTGAAGGTCATCTGAAAAAACTTCAAAATGTTCTAGGGTCGGTGTCTCAATACGGTTAAACCCTTTTCCCATCAGCAAGCTGCTGATATCATGCTCAATTTTATACATAAGCTTGGCCCGTTTGAACAGCTTATCATGCATCCCAATTGGTAAACTTGTTTTTTTCATTTAAAGAAACTCCTGAATGGCCTGAACTACTTTTTCCATTTCTGCTGGCCTTCCGATTGAAATCCGCAGGAAATTTTTAAGCCGTTCCACATTTGGAAAATAGCGGACATAGATATGCCGTGACTGTAAGTAGGTCCATAAATCGCCAGCTGTCACACCGGAAGGTTCTGTCAATATAAAATTTGTCTTTGACTCCAAAACTCTGAAGCCTAAGCGCTTTAACTCAGCAGCAAACCATTCTCTCGTTGCAACAATTTTTTGATTAGCTTGTTTGTAATAATCCCACGATTTCACTGCGGCAGTTGCCAAACATTCAGCAATACTATCAACATTATAAGGATTAAGAGCATTTTTAACCGCCTTGATTACTCCTATCAGTTTGGGATTTCCGACTCCGTATCCGACACGCAGACCCGCCAATGAAGCATCCTTTGAAAAAGTACGTATAATAAAAACATTATCATATTTATTCAGCAAAGGAAGAGTAGATTCGCCGCCAAAATTAACATAAGCTTCATCAATTACAACGACTGTATCCTGATTAGCCTGAACAATTTTTTCAATTTCCTGCAAAGATTTACTCAGTCCAGTCGGTGCATTAGGATTAGCAAGAACTATACCACCGTTAAGACCCAGATAGTCCTGCTCTCTAAGACTGAAATCATCTGCCAAAGGGATTTCTTGATAATTAATATGATATAAATCCGCCCACACCTTATAAAAGCCGTAAGTCAAATCGGGAAAAAGAACAGGCTGCTGCGTATTAAAGAAGGCTAAAAAAGCCATTGACAAAACATCGTCTGAACCATTGCCGACAATGATTTGGTCAGCTGCAACAGCCAAATGATCTGCCAAAACCTGACGCAAACCATCCTGATCTAAACTGGAATAACGGCGCAAACTGCCGCTGTCAAAAGTCTGAAGTGCCCTTTGCACTTCCGGACTGGGCGCATAAGCATTTTCATTGGTATTCAGTTTAATCATATCAGTTCCCGCCGGCTGACTGCCCGGTGTATAAGGAGTAATATGCCGCAACCCCTTAATCATATCATCCCTCCTCACAACAAGATACAAAGGCCTTATTAAACGCAAAGTAAAAATAGGAGACTGACCGCTGAGTCACTAAGAACTCAAGGGAAGTCTATCTTTTTTACACAGCGTTTAGGCCGTGTTCAATTAACAAGATACAAAGCCCGCTAAAAGAGCAAAGCAAAAATGGCGGTAAGTCCGAAATCTTTGATTTCGTAGACGCACCTCTGCCAAGACGACTAGAAGGGTGCGGTCGGCCGATAGGGCGACAAAGCCTTCAGACGGCTACGGCTGGCGGTAAGTCCGAAATCTTCGATTTCGCAGACGCACCCCTGCCAAGACGACTAGAAAGCTGCGGTCGGCCGCTAGGACGATAAAGCTTTCAGACGTTTACGGCTGGCGGTAAGTCCGAAATCTTCGATTTCGCAGACGCACCCCTGCCAAGACGACTAGAAGGGTGCGGTCGGCCGATAGGGCGACAAAGCCTTCAGACGGCTACGGCTGGCGGTAAGTCCGAAATCTTTGATTTCGCAGACGCACACCTGCCAGAACACCTAGAAAGCGGGACAAAACCTCAGTTTAAAGGTTCCTTTACTTTCTCATTTCCAAGTTCGCGCTGTCATACCGTGCTCCACAGCTCTTAAGCCCTATTAATCTATCTAAATAGCATTGCCTTATATCTGATAACAAAAAAGCCCTCGCAAAGCATTTGCAAGGACGTAACATACGTGGTTCCACCTTAATTCAGCAGTCAGTCGCCTGAGCTGCTCTCATGAAGTACATGACTTCTGATTCGTAACGTGAACCTGCCGTCGTACACTACTTATCAGCAAAAACAGCTTTCGCATACGCACTCAAGAATGTGAGACCTGAGGTTTGTGTGCCCCTCTCAGCATTACAGAACACTCTCTGGTTTTGACATCTCAGATCATTTTCTCTCAACGCTTTAGTTTTATAATTATTATTCTACAAGAAAATTCTGAAAATAGCAAGCTAAAAATAAAAGCCTGTCTCAGCATAAGACAGACTGAGCCGAAAACAGCTGTCCAGCCCAGTAACTGGCAAAAACAGAAGAGACAATCAAAGCTGTCTCTCCCGTTTTTTAGGATATCTAACGGATTGATTAAAGACTTTTGATGCTGAAATTAAAAACGAATTGTTTCCCGAGTTTTCTCATAAGAAGAGACAAAACGCTCTGTCACTCCCGGTTCAACTAACTCAAGAGCATAAGATATTTCATCAAAAGAAGCCGCGTAATCATAATCGGTTTCAAACAACTGCAAAGCAGTATCAAAGCTGGCTTGGACACCTGGCTCAAAGCTGCGGTAACGGTTAGCATACTGTAGGAGCTGCTCTGTCAAGGTCGCATCCTCCACAACCTGATAAGTGGTTTCTTCCAAATTGGATAAGGCTCCGGCCGATACTTCCGTCAGGCGGGAAACAGCATCAATATTAATACGGCCTCGACTTAGCTCATCCATCAGAGCTTCCAGCTGTGAACTGGTTGTAAAAAACTGGGACAAAAAATCCTGCGGAATGCCCGGGAGATTTCTTTTTTCCATAAAGCGCTTAATCATATGCAGTTTATTGATATGTTTGTCGAGCTGCTTGCGAGCTGTCTCTTCAATCATTTCGATATCTTTAATTTCACCGTAAACTTCCATCTGACTGTTTTCAACCTCAGCTAAGGTAGCTAATATCTTCTCATACTTTTGCTGCAGTTCAGAGAAAGGTGCTTCATTGTCGGTAAACTGCTGAATAAGCGGCAGGACAGACTCCTCAGCTTCTGCTATCTGCCCCCTCAAACCATCAACATTAAGATCTTTGCTTTCACTTAATATATATTTGTGCGAGAGGCGGACAATCTCATTTTCCAGCTGTCTGTTATTAGTTTTAGCATGCTTGATATAACGGGGAATGACCTTATTATTTTTTACAACAAGCTTATGGGCCGCAATTTCACGTTCGAAAATATCATAAAGATCATCAATTTTGGTCTGGATATGGTCATTTTCCTCACGGGCACGATCCATATCCAAGGAAATCAACTGGTTGGAGTTATCATGGATAGCTTCCCGAATTTCCTGAAAACGCAGCTCAATATCCTTTTCAGGAAAGTAATAACGCTCCTCCAACAGGCGGCGGTAGCCTGATTCCAAATCATCCAGCTGATCCGGAAAATCATCTTCGAGCTTAGCAACCACAGCTGGTATCTGCTCTGAGATTTGTCCCAGTGCAATTGTATGCTCCTCAGCCTTATCCAAGACTTCTGAAGCTTCAACAGGGTCGCCGGTCGAATTCAGATCAACAAACTGAGAAAATTCGCTTTCGATATTTTTGAGCTGCTTATCAATTTCAGGCATTGTTGCCCCAAAATTATCTTCATTTTCCTTAATCGAACTCTGCAGGCTTTCATATAAATCTAAAGCATGGGTCACACGGGCACTGTTCTTTTCTTCCTGCTCCTTCAGCACACCGAGCGCCTCACGGATTGAAGCGATATCTTCCTCGGCTAAGGTCAGCTGACTGTCAATTTTATCAATTGCCTGCTTCCCTCGGATAAACTTAAAACGATCATTTAAATTTTCTGCTTCAAAAATATGATTCTCAATATCTGAAAAAGTGTTTAATGAAAGATCAACCCACTTCTGATTCCACTCGCGAAAAGCAGCCTGACTCTGACCAACCAGATGCATGGATTTAACGGCCTCGATTTCTTCATTAACAGGCAGCTCAAACAGCTCCTGCCTTCTTTCTTCCAGTTTCTCAATCAGCGAATCATTTCGCCTACGTATAATAACGCCAATCAGATAGGCAACAATCACTAAGAGAACTGCCGCAATAATCAGCAATAAAATTCCGCTAGACATCTTAATCTCCTTAAATGGTCTTTTTATTTCGTGAAAAAATATATTGTAACGCTAGGATTATACCATACTTTTATGCGCTTTTCAAAAAATCTCTGATTAAATATCAAGCGTACTGTAGACCGCATTTTCTTCAATAAACTCACGGCGGGGATCCACACGGTCCCCCATCAGCATATCAAAAATTCTATCCGCTTCTGCGGCATCATCAACAGACACACGCGCCATCAAACGGTTATTAGGATCCATTGTCGTTTCCCAGAGCTGGTGATCGTCCATTTCTCCCAGACCTTTGTATCGCTGAACGGTCGGTTTTGAGCGGCCCGAGCTGTGACGTTCCAAAGCTTGCTGCAGCTCTTCTTCCTGATCGCTTCCGGGCTGGATATATTCCTTAATCTCGCTGCCGACTTTAACACCGTAAATTGGTGGCTGAGCAATGTAGACATAGCCAGCTTCTAAAACCGGCCGCATGAAACGGTAAATAAGTGTCAGCAGCAAAGTGCGAATATGCGCACCGTCCACATCAGCGTCTGTCATAATAACCAATTTTTGATAGCGGGCCTTTGTCACATCAAAATCTGCTCCAAAACCTGTCCCCATGGCAGTAAACAGACTGCGAATCTCTTCATTGGCAAGAATTTTATCCATGCTGGCCTTCTCCACATTCAAAATCTTACCGCGGATAGGCAGAATAGCCTGAAACTCTCGGTTGCGCCCAGATTTAGCTGAACCGCCGGCTGAGTCTCCCTCGACAATAAACAATTCATTTTGACTGGCATCATTTGATGAACAGTCAGCCAGTTTCCCGGGAAGATTGGAAATTTCCAAGCCCGATTTTCTGCGTGTCACTTCACGGGCACGCTTAGCAGCAATCCGTGCCTTAGAAGCCAGAATCCCCTTTTCTACAATCTTTTTAGCTGTCTGAGGGTTTTCCAGCAAGAAACGGCTGAAAGCTTCGCTAAAAAGTCTGTTGGTTATCTTGACCACTTCGGAATTACCGAGTTTGGTCTTGGTCTGGCCTTCAAACTGTGGATTGGGGTGCTTAACAGATATAACAGCCGTCAAGCCTTCACGAACATCCTCGCCAGTCAGATTGTCTTCATTTTCCTTAAGCAATTTATTCTTCTTAGCATAATCATTAATGACGCGGGTCAGCGCTGTTCGAAACCCTTGTTCATGCGTCCCGCCTTCATGCGTATGAATATTGTTGGCAAAACTCATAATGGTTTCATGATACGAAGCGGTATACTGCATGGACACTTCAACTGCTATTCCATCTAGCTCGCCTTCTGTGTAGATAGGGGTCTCAAAGACCGTCTCTTTGTTTTCATTAATGAACTCAACATAGCTTGAAATGCCGCCCTCATAGTAGAACTCCCGCTCTTGCTCCAAACCAGCCCTTTTATCAGTAATTGAAATTTTCAGACCGCGGTTAAGAAAGGCCAGCTCCTGTATTCGTTTAGCCAATTTGTCAAAATCAAATTCTGTTGTCTCTGTAAAAATCTCAGAATCCGGCGTAAAATGCACGGTCGTTCCGTGCTGGTCCGTCTCTCCAATAACGGCCAGATCCGCCGCAACAAGGCCGCGGTGGTATTCCTGAAAATAAATTTGCCCATTTTTATGAACACTTACATCGAGCTGCTCTGACAGCGCATTGACAACAGAAGAGCCAACACCGTGAAGGCCGCCGGACACCTTATAACCGCCGCCGCCGAATTTACCGCCAGCATGCAGAACTGTAAAAACAGTCTCAACTGCCGGACGTCCGGTCTTTTCCTGAATATCAACAGGAATTCCGCGGCCATCATCAACGACAGTAATGGAATTATCTGCTTCAATGAAAACTTCAATATGGGTTGCAAAACCTGCCAAAGCTTCATCAATTGAGTTATCAACGATTTCCCATACTAAATGATGAAGCCCTTCCTTTGAAGTTGAACCGATATACATGCCGGGGCGCATCCGAACTGCCTCTAAACCTTCTAAGACCTGAATCTGGCTGGCATCATATTCCTGACTCAAATCTTCAAAATGCGTTTTTTCTTCTGTCATTTATGTCACTATCTCCAATAATGATTTTTTACCGTCAAAAAGCAAAGTAGCAAAACCTGCTTTTTGACCGGCTTCTATGTCAATATCACGATCTCCAATAACCAGTCCCTTGCGTATCTGATACTTATTTTTTAAATAAAGCAGGCTTTGCGGATTCGGTTTTCGAGCAAAGCCATTAGCAGAAGTGATGACTTCTGTAAAATAAGGAGCAAGCCCCGTCTTATCCAAAATTTCCAAAACCTGCTGATCCCGATGCGAAATCAAAAAGTTGCGGCCGCCGGATGCCACAACTTTCTGCAGCACTTCTTTTGCACCAGCAAAACAAACCGGGTTTTCCAGCCGCTTTGCTTCATTTATACGGTAAAATGTGAGAAAATTTTCTGCTTCAGGGACAAAATAAGCAAGAGCTGCCTGAGTGGATTCTTTTAACTTTGCATAAATCTCATCATGATCCGCCTTTTTACCAAACATTATCAAAGTCTCGGCAAAAGCCTGGGCGGACAGTTCATAATTATCCAGCAGTGTACCGCCTAAATCCCAAATATAATCATGATAATCCATACTCCCTATTATAACATATTTTTACACCTTTTCATATTTTAATCCTAAAATAAAACAGCTTGCAGTGAGTCACTTAAAAATCTGCTCATCACATACTGCCGTTCAGGACTCTTTGATACTCAGTAAACACCGATATCAAAACCACCCCCCAGCTGCTATCTAAAACATAATTGTAACAGTCTGTTGATTGGTTTTTCTTGGTTTATCTGACTGCAATGATATCGCTTTTGTATAAAGTGAAACAGTTTTTATTCCAGCAATAAGATGGGCTGCTGCATAAATACCGCTCTGAAAAAGGACACTGTTACATTGCACACGACCTAAGCTCTTTACAAAAAAACGACAACTTACGAGTGCGGCTGCTCTGTGAGTAAGCCTTTCCCTCTTGAGCCTTTAGTGGCTCATCGTAAGATCCCTATTTTTGCTTGAACTTTATGCAGCCTTTGTATTGTAAGTTAATAAAAACAAAAGCATTAGCACTGGCAAGTGCTATTATTGGATTTAATCGGCGGAATAATTATGAACTGGACGGCATGCAGTTTTTTCGTATCAGATGATGGACCGCTGCTCAATAGATTAGCACAGTAGCATAAATCAGCACAGGTGAGCATGCGGCAGGCTTTTTAAACCTATTGATGGCGCTGGTTAAGCCTTCTTAAACTGGGACTTGTGATGGGGAGTATTATGAAAAAGATACTAGAGCCGGCAATTCTCCTGTTATACTAATGAATATAAGTACCACTATTTCAGCTGAATTTGGTGGCAGTCTTGTCATTATCAATAGTTTATTTTGGCTCTTTAAAAAATTTACAAGACGGGGGATCAGACAATCAAAGTATAAAGTATGCAGATAGTTTTTTCAGTCAGAAGCGTTAACGTCTTTCTATCCCCTCATAAAATATTTTTAATTTTCAAAAAAAAAAAAAAAGATGGCAATTCAATTACTTTTTTATTATAATGATTTTAGGAGTATAGCAACTCCTCTTATTTTTCATGCTTGAAAAAACTATCAAGTATGTTCTAAAATTTTAAAACCTAAAGGAGAGGTTCAATGAAGAAAAAGTTTATTAGCTTATTAACCCCATTCCTTCTTTTGTTTAGCATAACAGCCTTCGCTGAAACTGTAAGCGCCAAAGAGCTGACCAATGTTATCACAAATGTCATTGTTTGGGATGTTGCAAATGGCCGGGAAGCCTCCCAAAGCGGCGGGATTTACCAGCTTACTCAAAACAACAACTATCGATATGCTGTCGATTTTGACTTAAGTGCTTACGATGGAAATCTTAGTGATGGCGATACCTTTACTTTCACTATTCCTGCGCCGCTTACTGTAACAGCAACAACCTTTGATCTAACAGACAAAGCCACTGGCATAGCAGTCGGAGAAGCAAGTGTTGTTTCAAACGGGGCAGGAGCTGGCGGCACTGCTACTATCACCCTAAAAAATCTAGCTGATTACCTTAAAGAAAAAGGTGGTACAGAAATTCAAGGGGTATCTGGTACTTTTTATACTCAGTTTAAAGCAGAAGAGCTGACAGAAAATACAGAAATCAGCTTTCCATCAGGTGAAACCGAAAAAACTATCACTCACCAAATCAAAGTTTCGCCTGCGAAACCTTCTGACTATTCATACATCATCGAAAAAGAAAATTTTGCTAAAATAGGCGGAATCATAAGCAGTAAAGACTGGACATCTGAAACGCTTGGAAAAAACGGTCAGTATGTTCATGGCTGGACAGTGCGCATTAACACCAGACAAGAAAGCTATGAGACCATTGAAGTGACAGATACTGTTTCAGAAAACTACTCGCCAATGCAGTTTATTCCTGAGACTTTCAAAGTAACAGCGGGCTGGTACCGCAATGACTTCAGCCTTATGGATCAAGAAGAGTTAGCACCGGGTACTGATTATACTATTGACTGGAATGAATCTTACACTCAGTTTGTTCTAAAAATCAACAAGGCCTCTTCATTTGTAAAAAACGGGAAAACAGCCAGTTTCCAAATTCAGTATGATACAACTGCCCCTGCAGACGGCACTAAGGTGCAAAATGGGGTCTCAATGAAAGCTGATGAGAAAGATATCACTTCAACTAGCACGAATACACAGCTAACCTATTACCATACAGGCAATTCAGTCGTCACAACCGGCGGTACAATCCAATTGCAGACTGGTTACCGCATCACACTTTATAAGGTAGACAGCAAAACACTGAATCGTCTTCCTAATGCTCAGTTCAAAATCACGCCTCCGGCGGGAGCAACTGCAGCTGAAGAAATTGTTACAACTGACCAAAATGGTGTGGCACAATCCCCTGTCTATTCAGAAGAAGATGTAAAGCTTGGCGCATTCACTATTACAGAAGTGGCTGCACCAACAGGTTATATACTTGACTCCACTCCGATTGAGGTGACTGTCGGTTCAGAAGGAGTGATTAGAACAATCAGCAACCAGCGCAAAACAACCTCAGCAAGCATTGCTGCTACTAAAAAGCTGACAGGACGTGACTTAAAAGCAGAAGAATTTGAATTCACACTGACTAATGATGAAACTGGTGAAGCCGTTGAAACAGTAAAAAACGATGCAGATGGCAACATCACATTCTCCAAACTTACCTATGATACTGCCGGTGTTTACAACTACACCGTTACAGAAGCCAATGCCGGTCAGACAATTGACCGTATCACCTATGATGCAGAGCCAATCAAAGTCACTGTTAAGGTCGAAGCCGATGATCAGGGGAATCTGAGTGCAACCGTAACCTACACAGACAATGATGCGGTTTTTGAAAATATCTATACACCAGAAACAACGACAACTACGACCACTACAACGTCAGCGACAACCACTGCTGCACCTACAACAACCGAACCTGCGACAACGACTGCAGCTACTACGACATCAGAAGCAAGTACCACTGCAGAAGCAACGACAACCACTGAACCAACAACGACTATAGCAGGCACGACATCAGACACAAATACTACAACAACGGAGGCTACTACTACAACAGGAACCCCAGCAGCCACTACAACCGACTCACCGGTCACGACAACTGTGACTGAAGCAAGAACAACCCTTGTAACAGAGTCAACAGAATCTACTACCTCTGAAACAAGTAGTTCTGATCCAGCAACAACCACCACTACAGCAAGTAGTTCTGATCCAACAACAGTCACTTCTGGGGCAAGTACTTCTGATCCAACAACAACCACTACAACTAACGGTAAGCCGACACCAACGACGACAGCAAACAGACCTAAGAAAAAACTTCCAAGTACCGGTGAAGACACATCTGCTGGCGCAGTTATTCTTGGTTTTGCACTTCTGTCTATAAGCCTTACGGTAATTTACTTCCGTAGATTACATAGGCAGTAAAGTTTTACTGCTAAGATGGCTGAATAAGCTGAAACTTTGCCCGTTTATATCAAAAGACAGGTCTTCTTATTAGAAGCCTGTCTTTTTTATTTTAAGACACAAATACTGTTAAAAAGCAGACAAAAAAAGATCTCGTTGAAAACTGAATACCGTTCCTTGCTGAAAGCACAAAAAAAGATGGCTTAAATCTGCCATCTAAGTGTTCAGCGCCGGCTTCTCAGAAATTTTTCAGCAATCTCTTTTTGAATATTTAAGTTGTTCTGATATCCCATAGAAAGAACCAAGCCTACGCCGATAAGATTGGTGATAAGTGCGCTCCCCCCTTGGGAAATAAAAGGCAGAGGAATGCCAGTCAGCGGTAAAATACCAATAGCCGCTCCAATATTTTCTAAAATATGAAAAAGAATCATCATAATGAAACCAGTCGAAATATAGACATAAAACCGATTATTAGAAGCAAATGTCACACGAATCATACGGTAAATCAAAAGCAAATAGAGCCCCAAAACAATGGCACTGCCGATAAAGCCGAAATCTTCGGCAATGACTGTAAAAATCATATCGCTTTCGCGAACCGGCACCGACAAAGCAACATCTCCAAATCCTCGTCCAAACAAACCGCCGATACCGATTGAAACCATACTTTGCGTTTGCTGATAGGCAATTGTTTTTGAAAAGCTGAAAGGATCCAGCCAAGCGGATATACGGTTAATTTGATAGGTATCCATTCCCAGATTGAAAAGAAACTCTTTGCCGTTGGGGATAAGAAAGATAATGATAAAAATCAAAAAACAAAGAGCTACAAACAAAACAACCGGTAAAATCAGCCACCAAGATATCCCAGAAATCAGAATCATACCGGCCAGTATAGCCATAAAAACCATAGCTGTCCCTAAATCTTTCTGCAGGCCCAAAAAGATCATAACAGGCAGGGTAATTAAAGCATAAATGCCAATCAGCTGCAAATCCCGCTTAAAGGTCAGCTCCTGATATTTTTGATGAAACCAGATAGTTGACCGGGCCAGCATCAAAATGTAGGAAATTTTCATAAATTCTGACGGCTGAAATAAGGTGACCGAACCGATTGTCACCCAGTTTTTTGACCCTGTCGCTTCAACTAGGGTCGGGCTGTAAAAAATTAAGGGCAGAATCATTAAAAACAGGCCTAAAACATAGAGATAAGGCGTGATCTTCCAAAGCAGCTCGGTGCTAAAAAGCATAACAACAAAAGCAATAACACAGCCGCAAAGCATCCAAATAATCTGCTGGGTCATCACCATAGTGACATTATTTGGATAATCGTGCAGTGTTGCGATATAAACTGCTGCTAAACCAATAAGCAGAAGAATAAAAACAGGTAACACTACTGAGTAATCAATACGACTGTCAATAGAATTTCTTTTACGTGCCATGATACTTCCTTTTACGTTTTTCTAATAACGCCCCTATTATACCATTTTTCTTACAAGATTGGCAGACTAAGATAGCAATAAATCAGAACCGGCAGTTCAGCATTAAAAGATGCAGCAGGCTCCTGCAGGCAAAAGAAAAAGCTGCACTTAAGCAGCTTGCTTTGCTGGTTTTGGTCTCTTAAGTAAGATCTCGTTCTATAAATGTCCTCTATCTATTGGTAACACACTAAAACAGGCCATTGCTGCCAATATCCCCTGCCGGAATCGAACCAGCAACTACTCCTTAGGAGGGAGCTGTTATATCCATTTAACTAAGGGGACACAAATAAGCTCTTTCTATTGTACCTTAGAGTCAGCCCGAATGCAAGTCTCCCTGCCAGCAAAAATATTTCTGCTCTATATTTTTGAAAGGATAACCCGCAAGACATTTGATAAAAAGTTAAAAAGCCCTTTGTAAAGAGCTTTTTTCTTATTGACGAATTTCCTTGATCCGTGCAGCTTTACCTTGCAGAGAACGCAGATAATAGAGTTTTGCACGGCGAACGCGGCCGCGGCGAGTAACTTCAATCTTCTCAACACGCGGTGTGTGAAGCGGAAATGTCCGTTCAACGCCGATACCGCTGGAAATTTTCCGAACTGTATACATTTCAGAAATGCCTTGACCTTTACGGGAAATAACAACCCCTTCAAAAATTTGGATCCGTTCGCGGCTTCCTTCAACAACCTTAGCGTGAACACGAACTGTATCACCAGCACGAAACTCAGGAATATCAGTCCGCAGCTGTTGTTCAGTTACACTTTGAATTAATGGATTCATGTGATTCTCCTTCTTTACTAATCATAAGAGCTCCGTCCCAGCGGATTAGCTGTTTTTTGCGCTTTCTTTACAAGCACAACCATTATTCTAACAGAAATATGCAGAGCTGTCCAGCCCTTTTCACCAGAAAAATACTGCGAAATCCAAATCTCTTTTAAATAACTCAAGATTAAATGCATCGGTATTTCTTACCGATGTGTCAGTCATTAAAATAGAGCAGAGACTGCATACTAAAGCTTTCAACAAAGACTTATTCAAACTGACATCCCGATGTAGGCTAAAAGCAGCCCCAGACCATAGGTCAGGCTGTAGTAAACAAAAGCATAGGATCGTTTTGAGAAAAAGGCCGCAAATTCATAGTTTAGGGTAGCATACGTTCCTAAGCCCCCTAAAAATCCGACAGATAAGAAGATATTAAGATTTTTATCTGTCAGATGCCGCGAAAAAAAGCCTACAAGGAAAGCCGCGAAAAGGTTGCTGATCAGGGTTCCAAAAGGAAAGTTTTTTCTGTTAGCAAACGATAAAATATAGCGACAAAGAGCTCCTATACCACAGGCAAAACCAATCCCTAAAATATTAATCACTCTGTCTCTCCATCCTTCTCTTGGCCAAATAAATGCTCAAACGCACTGCCCCTATGCCTCCTAAGAAATAAATCAAAAACCAAAAGCTAAATTTAGCCCAATCACCTTCCTGCAGAGCCTGAAGCATAAGCAAAAGAGGAGCGGCAAAGGTCGTAAAACTGCCGATAAAACCGGAGCTAAAAATAGTTAATAGGTTTTTTGATGCCTTTTTTTCAGAAAAAATCCCTTTGATAAAAAAAGCTAAGAAAACAGTCCCGGAAAAATTAACAATTGCTGTCCCCCACTCAGGAGAAAGCCACTGACTCAAACTATAGCGCATAATTCCAGCCACAAAGGCCAAGATAAAAACTAAAAATAAGGCCCAAACTTTCTTCATTCTTCTAATTTACTGGTTTGATAAGCGCGTGAATGTTTCATAATATCAGAAAAAATACTGACAATACTGTTTTCAAATTCTTTATTTTCGACATAGGCAGCTGCTTTTTTTAGGACAGTCTGCTCACGAACGGAATCCAAAACCGGCTGTTGTTTTTCCCTTTTATATTGACTGACCTCAGTTACCAGCTGCATTCGTTTTTCCAGCAAGGCAACCAGATCTTTGTCGACCAAATCAATCTGCTGGCGAATATGATTCAATTCCATACTTATTTCTCTTTTCTCTTTTTAAAATAACGATAACTGCCATATACCAAAATCATAATAACCAAAATGACAGCCAGACGTTTGATGTTGCCGGATAAAATGGCATCGCCGCCAAAAGCATAGAGGAGGCTGGTCGGAGCTACTCCGATTAAAGCACAAAGCAACCAGTGCTTCCAGGAAATCCGCATTTTCGTCACATTGTAATCAATAATAAATGTCGGGATAATCGGCAGCATATAGCCTATTATTAGGGCTGTCGTTTTGTTTTCAAAAGCCTCCCATTCAGCCAGCCGCTTCTGAAACCGACTATCTTTGTCTGCAATATTAACCCTCTTCATCACCTGAATCAAGAAAAAATTCCCGATGACATTGCTGGACAGATTCATGACAAAGCCCAGCAAAGGTCCAAAGACCACCCCGTTAAAAACAGCAAAAACAGCATTGGACATAAACGGAATAGCCGCCGTCACTGCTGTCAGCAAGATAAGCAATATAAAATTCAGCAGCGTCCGAGCCTTGAAATGTGCTTCAAAATCTTCCAAGGGCTGCTTTGCAGAAAAAACAGCTGCAATATCCTGATAATGCCTCACAATAAAAAGTAAAAAATACAGAATGATAAGCACAAAACCGGCTAAAAGCAACCCTTTCTTGAGATTATCATACTTCAAATGGATTTTCTTCATCTTGTTAATATTATAAAGAAAAGCGGGCCGCTTGGCAAGAAAGACAAAACCTCAGCCGACAGAGCCTTCCATACTCATATTAATCAGAGTATTTAATTCAACTGCATATTCCATCGGCAACTCTTTGGTTATCGGTTCCATAAAACCATTAACAATCATGGCAGTCGCTTCTTCTTCTGAAATCCCCCTGCTCATCATATAATAAAGCTGAGCTTCAGACACCTTTGAAACTTTAGCCTCATGCTCCAAAGCCACATTAGCATTATGAATTTCGTTGAAGGGAATGGTATCTGATGAAGATAAATCATCCATAAGAATCGTGTCACATTCAATATGTGATTTGGAACCCGAGCTGTCCTTCCCAAAAGTGACCTGACCGCGGTAATCCGTTCTGCCGCCATCCTTGGCAACTGATTTTGAGATTAAAGTCGATGACGTATGGGGAGCATTGTGAAAAACCTTACAGCCGGCATCCAAATCCTGACCGAAATTGGCAAAGGACATGGACAGAACTGTTGTTCGGGCATGAGGCCCATTGAGGATGGAACAAGGGTATTTCATATTGACCTTACTGCCGATATTGCCATCAATCCACTCCAAAGTCCCATTTTCAGCAACAGTCCCGCGCTCAGTCACTAAGTTGTAAACATTGTCCGACCAATTTTGCATAGTAGTATATCTGAAGTAGGCATCTCTTTTGACGACAATTTCCACGGTCGCTGCATGCAGGCTGTTGGCAGAATAGGTAGGGGCTGTACAGCCTTCAATGTACTGGATAGACCCACCTTCCTCAACGATAACCAAGGTCCGTTCAAACTGACCGGCATTCTCACCGTTAATCCGAAAATAAGTTTGCACAGGAATATCACACTGAACTCCTTTTGGCACATAAATAAATGTTCCGCCCGACCAAACAGCACCGTTTAAGGCAGCAAATTTGTGCTCTGCATTGGAAATAATGGTGCCAAAATACTTTTTAACCAACTCCGGATATTTCTGGACAGCGGTGTCAGTATCTGTAAAAATAATCCCTTGTTTTTCAAACTCAGCCTGCATATTGTGATAAACAACTTCTGATTCATACTGAGCCACCGCTCCGGACAAAAATTGCTTCTCAGCTTCAGGAATCCCCAAACGGTCAAAAGTTTCTTTGATTTTATCAGGGACATCATCCCATGAACGAACCGTTTCACCGGAATATCTTTGATAATAAATAACCTGCTCAAAATCAATGCCGGATAAGTCAGGACCCCAGTCAGGCAAAGGCAGCTTGTTGAATAGTTCTAAAGATTGCAGACGGTAATCAAGCATCCACTGCGGCTCATTCTTAATTTCAGAAATATTGCGGACGATTTCTTCTGTCAGCCCCTTGCCTGTTGAGTAAAGCGGCTTGACGTTATCATGAAAACCAAAGGCATACTCCCTATTTTTTACCATTGTGCACCTCTTTTCTCTCTTACAGAAAAACCTCTGTCTAAAACTAATAATCAGCTTTTATTCTATTATACCCCCTTTTGAAAACAATTTCATGAATAAAAACCAGAAAAACTAAAAGCTGCTGACTGCCTCTCACAAGAAATGAAAAGACAGTTCGAAAATGTTTTATAGGGCACACTCAATTGCATCATAATTATTAGATTTGCAGCCTAGTAAATAAAAAAGCCAAACAGCTTTTTCGGTTTGGCTTTCAGATATGGTTTAAGGCAGTTTTGCTGAAAGTTCCTCTGCAAAAGCCTCTAAGTGTTCAATGTCTTCGTCTTCAGCAGCTAAATCCACCTTAACTGACTCTGCTCCCTTTGAAGCTCCTGTCAAAGCAAACTGTGCCTCAAAATCATCCACGGACTGGCAAAAATAATCATAAAAGGTATCCCCTGACCCAACGACACCGTAAAGTTTACCTGACAAATCTAAATCAGCTAAATCTTCGTAAAAATCAACAATCTCATCAGGAAGCTCCCCGTCACCGTAGGTGTAGGTTGCTACAATAGCCAGATCCACATCTTCGAAATCTGCTGCATCAACTGTTGTACACTCATCTACTTCAACCGTATGCCCTAAATCTTCTAATTTTTGAGCGACTATATCAGCGATTTCTTCAGTATTTCCGGTCATACTGGCAAAAACAATTTTAGCTAAAGCCATTTCTTCCTCCAATAAAACATTACTATTATTTTAGCATATTTCTACAAGAATGCAGCATATAATTTTTCTATTTTTGCTAATAAATCCCTTTTTTCAGCATCGCTTGTAAAAGAAGCTTGGACAGCATTGCGGTTAAACTGCAGAAAATCTGCTAAATCAGCTGCAAAGTACTGGTGAAACAGTTCATATTCTCTGGTTAGATTTGTATCAGATACTGTCCGGTTATCAGTATTGATGGTAATTTTTGCACCTGCGTCATACAATTCCTGATAGGGAAAATCAGATAAATCCTTTACTGCTTTGGTCTGAAGATTGCTGGTCAGACAAAGTTCTGCTGTAACTTGATGTTCAACCAAAGATTTGATGATTTCAGGTTGATTATGAATAGCTGTTACATGCCCCAGGCGCTTAATCCCAAGAGCGATAGAATCGGCAATATGGTTTGGACAGCCGCATTCACCGGCATGGAAGGTCAAAGGACGGCCTAAAGTTTGAGTATAGCGGATTAAATCCTCAATTTTTGCAGGGGGAAAACCATGCTCATCCCCAGCAAAATCAAAGCCAGCAAAACCAGCTTCTGAAAGCTCTGCCAGCTGCCCAAAAAGGTCTCGAGTCAATTCTTTAGGAGACTGACGCATCCCGCAGGCAATGACTTTTCCCCTAATGCCAAAATCTGTTTTTGCCTGCTTTAAGCCTTCTAAAACAGCAAAGACAGTCTCAGGGGCGGATAAGCCTTGATCCATAGATAGCTCCGGTGCGAAACGGATTTCAATATAGATGACGTTATCAGCTGCAGCCTGTCTGGCAACATCATAAGCAGCCATCTGCAGTGCTTTTTTAGTCTGTAAAAGCGGGCGGATAAAATCAAAAGTTTTCAGATAATCGGTCAGGCTCTCAGTCTGCTCAGGCACAGTAACTAGCTTTTTTAGCTCCTGATCTGATTGCGGCAGCATAATTCCAGCCATATCAGCCAAAAGACGAATGGTCTCCATCGAAATCGAACCATCTAAATGACAGTGCAGCTCAGTTTTTGCTAAATCTTGCAGCAATCGCCTATCCATTATCAGTCCTCCCGCAGCAAAATGATATTTTTACTATCTTAACACAATTTATTTGAAATTCAAGTGTAAATTTGCTATGCTTATCACATCGTTAAAGCAAAGGCGTCTCTCTAAAGTAAGCAGTCTAGCACAACGAGCGGTAATTTCTTAAAAACTTAAGATATCAAAAGTATGCTGACTGATACGCCAAAACACCTTGAGCAGAATTGCTGAAAGAAATGACTGACTTCAATGATTAATCAGTATTTTTCTTTTTGTTTTATCGGACGCCTTTAAGTGAACTCGAAATTCGGTGCAAACAGCTGCAGTGCCCTTTATACTGTTCTGTTTATATGCGTTTCATATACTCTTATATTTTAAAAGGAGAAAATCATGTCAGACTATCAACCACCTAAAATTTGGAAAAATCCTGCCAGTATGGGCGGACAGTGGGGCAGCCTTAACCAGCCCACTGCCGGATCTCGATTTGAACAGACACTGCCAAGCGGAAGCAATCCTTTTCAGCTTTATTCCCTTGGCACGCCCAATGGCATAAAAGCGACCATCATGTTTGAAGAGCTTAAAGAGCTGGGAATCACTGAGGCAGCATATGACCTTTACCGAATCGCAATCAGTGAAGGCGATCAGTTTGGTTCAGACTTTGTTGCAATCAATCCTAATTCAAAAATTCCAGCTCTGCTTGATAAGTCAGGGGACAAAGCTATTCGTATCTTTGAGTCATCTAATATTCTTTTCTATTTAGCTGAAAAATTCAATCAGCTGATGCCAACAGATCCTCTTCAACGAACAGAAGTCTTAAACTGGCTCTTCTGGCAAACCGGTGCCGCACCGTTTCTTGGAGGCGGCTTTGGTCATTTTTTCCATTATGCACCGGAAAAAATTGAGTACAGTATCAATCGCTTTGCTATGGAGGCCAAACGGCAGCTCGATCTGCTGGATAAAGAATTGGCACTTAAGCCTTATATCGCCGGAAGCAGCTACACTATCGCAGATATTGCCATTTGGTCATGGTACGGCCGTCTGGCTCAAGATAAAATTTGGGACAGAGCAGGAGAATTCCTTGATGTCCAATCCTATCAAAACGTACAGGCCTGGACTGAAAAAATCGCTGAAAGGCCTGCTGTCATCCGTGGCTTACAGGCAAAATACCAAGACATTAAATAACAGCGAAAAGCTGATTTGGCTGCTGTCTCTAAACCGCAGCTACAGCTTCCAGTCTGATGCTTTTTGTTCTAAGCTTCTGCTTTCTAACACTTGGGAGGCAGTCCTCAGCTTTTAAAAGGGCGGAAAAACCGGAAAAGCGGCTCTGCTATACTGTCGGACCGCTCTTTTTTTATGGTATAATAACATCGAAAAGAAAGGAACTTTATGTGGGTCTGCAAAACATTTGAGGAACTGACGAAATCCGAACTCTTCGCTATCTATCAGGTGCGGGTTGCCGTTTTTATTGTTGAGCAAAACTGTCCCTACCAAGAAGTAGATAAACATGATTTAGAAGCCCTGCATTTTTTCAAGAAAAAATCCGGAGACATTCAGGCCTACTGCCGGATAATACCCGGAGAGGAAAGTGTCGCATTAGGCCGCGTTTTAACCGCAAGGAACTGCCGGCAAAACGGCCTTGGAAGGAAACTAGTCAGACAGGCTCTGCAAATTTGCCAAGAAAAGTTGCCCGCACTTCCTGTCTCTATCCAAGCACAATTCTACCTCAAAGATTTTTATGCCTCTTTTGGCTTTCAAACGACCTCTAGCCGCTATTTGGAAGACGGCATCCCTCATATTGATATGATTTTAAAAAGGAACTGATTTTTTTATGACACTATTTGAACAAATCTTAGCAAAAATTAAGCAGTATAATACAATCATTATCCATAGACATATGAAACCTGATCCTGATGCACTGGGCAGCCAGCTTGGTCTCAAAGAAATCATTAAACACAACTTCCCGGATAAAAAGGTCATCACTCCAGGTTACGATGAACCTACACTAGCCTGGCTGGGACAAATGGAAACTGTAAGTGACAGCGATTACTTAGATGCTCTAGTAATTGTAACTGATACTGCTAACAGGCCGAGGATTGATAGCAGCAGCTATGAACAGGGAGATTTTCTTATTAAAATCGATCATCATCCTAACGACGACGCCTATGGAGATCTTATCTATGTTGATACTGACGCTTCCAGCAGCAGCGAGATTATCGCCGATTTTGCTATGACCCTGCAGCTACAACTTTCAGATGAGGCAGCACGCCTTCTTTATGCCGGAATTGTCGGTGATACCGGGCGTTTCCTCTACCCTTCTACCAGCAGTAAAACCTTCTCTATAGCCAGCCAGCTGAGAAACTATCATTTTGATTTTGCAGCTATCGCACGACAAATGGACAGTTTTTCTTTAAAAATTGCAAAACTGCAGGCTTATGCCTTATCTAATCTTGAAATTGACGAAAATGGTGCGGCACGGCTGGTTCTAACTCAGGAACTGATGAAAAAATTTGATATTACTGATCCTGAAACATCTGCCATTGTCGCTACTCCAGGTAAAATCAACAGCGTGGAGGCCTGGGCCATATTTGTGGAACAGCCTGACGGCCACTATCGTGTGCGCCTGCGCAGCAAATCACATATCATCAACGGCATCGCTAAACGACATGCGGGCGGTGGCCACCCTCTGGCCAGCGGTGCAAATTCATACAGCCTTGAGGAAAACGAAATCATTTACCAAGAAATTAAGGCACTGTTAAAAAACAGCCCAGAGCCGTAAGAATCAGGTGCTAAAAACCCTGTCTTATCTTTCTAGGCAATTATCTATCAGTCTCAGGCAAATAATCTATTTTTTTGAATAAAAAGCTTGTCAAGCCAGTTGAGTTCTGGTAAAATATAATGGTTAACAACTATGGCAGGCGTCTGTCATGGCAGAAAGGAAAGAATTTAAAATGAGAAAAGACATTCATCCGGAATATCGTTCTGTCGTCTTTATGGATACTACTACCGGTTATCAGTTTCTTAGCGGCTCTACACGTACTTCTAACGAAACTGTAGAGTTTGAAGGAAAAACTTACCCGCTTGTTCGTGTCGAAATTTCATCAGACTCGCATCCCTTCTATACAGGACGTCAAAAGTTCACACAGGCAGACGGCCGTGTGGATCGTTTCAACAAGAAATACGGTCTCAAATAAGCAGCCGCATTTACCGACTAAAAACAGTATTAAGCCAAGTTCGATTTCTTCGAATTTGGCTTTTTTGTTTTTGATTCTATTTAACACGACATGATTTATAAGACAAAACTAATTAAAATCATTTAGCAATCTTATTACTGCAGCAATTAACTGAAACAACTGTAAACGCTTTTAGATCAATTCTGTTGCTGTTATCATTTCAGCTGAAGACGGCTTAATTTTTTTGAGTCTTTTATTTAACAGAAATTCGCTAAGAGAAGCTGCTTTGTCAGGCAAGTTAAACAAAAAAGACAGAACCCTAGGTTCCGTCTTTTATGATTTATGTGAATTGTCATTCTCAATTTTTCTTAGCTTTTTGGCCAGTGAAAAGCCAAATCGTGATACTGACTACAATAATACCTATGATAGGCAGTAACAGCCTGTTTTCATCACCAGTGCTGGGAAGAGAAGCTTTTTTAGCTTTTTTACTTTGTGATGAGACTGTTGTTACCGGACCGCCTTCAGAAACTGAACTGGTTGTGCCAGTATTTTCAGAACTGTTGTTAGTTGGACTTGTTGTAGCTGATTCTGATGTGCTTACTGAACTTTCCGTTGTCGTTCCTGCTGTTGTCGTTGCAGCATTTTCTGTTGTCGTTGGTGCTGAAGTTGTCGTTGCATTTTCTGTTGTTGTCTGCGTGGTTGTTGTTGTTTCCTCAGACACATTAGGGAGAATCCTCGATGACGCACTGCCGTATGCAGCTTCTATACGGGCATACCCTGTCTCAGTAGTATAGGTAATATTTTGGCCTGAAATAGCAACAGAATTTGTCATATCCGTACCAGCAGCCTGCGCAGAAGTCAAACGCGTATCATATGATAGGAAAACCGCATTATTACTGGTTCCTCCTATAGTATAGGTGAAGCCGTTCGTTTTTCCTAACGCATCGTTTGTATAAGTAATATCTTTTGAAAAGTCATAATGATAAGGACGTGAAGCCGCCTCATCAAGTGAGTCGACAGGATCCCCGTCAACAAACTGAAGCTGGACACCAAGCATTGATTCCGGAATCAGTTCCTGCCCTTCGCCAAGTGTATCAGCAATTGTCAAGTTTTCAACTAAACTTTGCTGACTGTTAATTAAAACACGCCAGTGGATAATACTGGAATCAAGATTATCCTGATAGCCCGTCTTAGTAATAACTGGACTGACAGGTACCACCGTATGTTCTTCCACTATCAGCGGATAAACCACTCCTTCATATGTGATATTAATAGGAGTGTTTGTAGGAACGGTATTATGATTGACCAGCACATTAAAATTTAAAGACATTTGTTTATCAAGCGGAAGTCGTTCAAAAATATCCGTGAAGGTCACAGTGACCTCACCTGTTTCAGAATTGATAATAGCTTGACCGGCTAACTCACCGCTGTCGTGCATGACCTCAAAAGGTATAGTAGTGGAAAAACTCAGCTGCTCAGGTAATTTGAGCGTTAAAGTATCTCCTGCTTTAATAGCTTGTTCATCGGGAAAAGTGATACGGTTACTAACCGCCAGAGGCTCCCAGTAACCTACTGAAGCATTTTCTGACAGCAAGGTTCCATCTTCTTTCGTCACAGTAGCTGTGTTAGTATAATTTGTAACCGACTCTGCTTTAACTGTCTGACTTAATGAAAAGATCCCTATTAAAGCCGCTAAAACTGTAAGTAAACTTAAAAGTTTTCGCTTCATTTTCATAATTGTTAAAACCTCTTTATTTATAAGTATAGATGTCATAATAACATCTATACCAGCCATTTTAACATAGAAATAACAAAGAAACAATCTTTCTTCAGATTTCCTAAACATCATGTAACATTTGTAACCAAAATGTTTCATACTTCTAATAATCTAAAAAATGAATCATTTGCTCATTCAAACTATCTTTTTTGTTTCACCTACTCTTTTATTAACAAACAGACTGGGAGACTAAAAAGGAAGGGAGAAGAAAAGGCATGTAGACTGATTTCAGTACCAGCCGCCTGACCGCACCCTTCTAGTCGTCTTGGCAGGGGTGCGTCTGCCAAATCAGAGATTTCGGACTTACCGCCTATTTTCCTTTTGCGTTTTTAACGGTCTTTGTATCTTGTTTTAAAAAACTCTTGGAGAGTTCCGGCCGACTGGGCTTTCTCCAAGAGTTTTTGATATTATAATGATTCTAAAGCGACTAAAGTGACTAAAGCTGCTTCATAGTAATTTTCAGAAGAGAGTTCAGTCATGAAAATGTATTTGTTCTGCTGAACCAGCTTACGGTAATCATTATTTTTATTAGCTGCATAAAAAACCGGAGCAGAAAAACTGGAAGCCTGATACTGGTTTAAGGGCTGGCCTTCTAAATCATATCCTGCTTTAATACTGTCTTCCTCCATAAAGAAGTCCAGCATTTTTGTTACTATTTTTTGGCTCTTATTATCCTTGCTTTGAGCTAAATTGTAGGGGAGACGACAGGCATTGTATGAATAGTCCCCATCATTTTCTGTTGAGATATCGTTGGGCTCTGCAGGAGATACTGTATCGCCGTCAACCCAAACAAAATCAGGAACAAGTCCGGTTTCATATTGTTGGCTGACAGTCTCTAATTTGGAAAGCATTGAATCTTTGATGGTCAGCCAGTCTTTATTGCCCGTAAGGTCATAAAAAGCCTGAAACTGAGCTGGTAAGATGTCTGATGTTCTGACAAGATTATGAAACTTACTGTCTGCAGTTGCCCAGTTGCCGACAGTCAGAATTTTTTGTTCGCTGTTATAATTATATGTCAGAATATCTTGTAAAATCGCCTGTGCCTGTTGCAGATAGTCATCAGATTTTTTAGGCCACTGTTTCGCTGCTTTTATCAAAGAATAAGCAATATAAAGGTCGCCGTCTGTAGCATTATTGGCTTCAGCACTAACTTGGTTTTCAATAACTGTCTGCCGCCAGGACATTAACTGAGTCTCTCCTTCCCTATGAGAAAGGTAATACTGATAGAGTTTTTCAAAATCCTCCTGCTGCGCTTGGCCTTTTTCTGCCGCATCAACAGCAATCAGCATACCATAGCCCTGTGCTTCGGACAAGACAATATCTTTGTCTTTGTCCGTGCTTGTTTTGACATAAGCATAATCCTGTCCTGCAACAACAAAGTGCTGCTGCCACTCCTTATAACTGTTCTTCTGTAAAATACCTGTGCTGTCCTTTCTGGCATAGAACATAATAGCTGTCAAGGCTGCTAAAACTACTGTAAACCAAATAAATCTAAATTTTGTTCGCTTCACATCTTCTCCTAACCTGCAAATCGTTTTGTTTTAACCCATTTAGTCCCATCACGCCGGAAAATCTTATCAAGAGTTACCGAAATAACGGAATCAATAGAGACTATAATGAACAGCTGCGCATAGGTAAAATAGGCAGCCAGAGCCAGCCACACCTGTCTGACTGTTGCCTGTCCAAACTGTGTAGCTAAGGAAATATTAATTTGTAAAAGATAAAGTAAAATCATCAGTATCCAATTAAACAGCATCAGCTGGGTAATATAGATATTACTTGAATCAAAGGTAAAAGGCAGACGAACATCTGGAACAAACAGATGAAGTCCCATAGCTGTAATATTAGCCAGAAAAACAAGGTCAGATAAAATAATGGCGGCATTGAACCAGAAGAAAGTACAAGAATAGTAAAAGACTTCCAATTTTACCCGCCAATTGCTTTTATCAAAAAGGTGTTTAAAATTGGCCAGAACGACTTCATAATTGCCTTTTGCCCAGCGTTTTCGCTGCATGTAATAAGTCTTTACTGTTTCAGGCTCCTGCTGAAAAGCTTCAGAATTATAAGCCAGTGCAATCAGCTTTCCGCTCTGCATAATTTTAAAGGAGATATCCGTATCTTCTGTTAAGGCGCCGTTGCGCCAGCCGCCGATGCTTTCCACAAATTCACGGTTGATGATAAAATTTGTGCCTGGAATACGGCCTATTTTAAAGAGATGCCACATACCGACATGCTGAATGCGCTGAGTCACGACAATTTCCTGATTGATGCAGCGTGTCAAAAAATTCTGCTTAGCATTGCGTGTTTTATTGCGGCCAAAGGCAGCAACATGACGGTCGGGATTTTCTAAAACCTTCTTGACCAAAAAATAGAGGGCATTCTTTTCAGGCATTGCATCCGCATCATAGACACAGATATAGTCACCTTTAGCCATTTTTAAAGCATCATTGAGAACTCCGGCCTTGCCGCCTGTCCCTTTACGGTCAATAATCGTGATATCCCTGCCAGCATACTTAGGCAGTGCTTCTACCTTCAGACATTCTGAATAGGTATTATCATCACAATTATCTGCGAACAGCAAAAGTTCGACTTTATCATGCGGGTAGTTCATATCCAAAATCGCACTGGCTGTTTGTGCAATAACGACATCTTCATTATGTGCAGGAACAACAATTGTTACTACAGGATACTCCTCTAAGGGATCAGTATTAACCTTAAAATTACTGTGTTTCAGCCAAAAATGTGTAGCCGAAGATAGAGTCATCAGACTCCAGGCCAGTGAAAACCAGATTGAAACCAGCGTTACAATCATAATAATCTGACTAATCATGTTTAACCACCTTAAAGTTTTTATTGACTTTATTATAAATAACTAGATAACAAATAAATAAAATTAAAAAACAGCCCGCAAAAAACAAACTCAGTACTAAAGCAAAAATGAAAAAAATATCCGTTAACATAGAAGCTCCTTGTTAATATTCCACAATAATATCAGTCTCCAGTTGTCTGAGCAAATGGTTTAGGGCATCATCAAAATCTTGGTAGTCATGCAGATTAGCTTTATTAAGCAAAAGATAGCCACCTTGATATTGAACTTCGTGGACACTCTTGGTGTTGCGAAAATGCAGAGTTGCTAACTCAGGCAAAACCCGTTCTTGAAAAAATGTCTGAAAATTATCACTACTATCGGGAGAAAAGATAATGAAATCACCATCCGATAAATAAAAAATCTTTGAACCGTAATTGCAGTATCTATGCAATGTCATCTTGATTCGTTTCAGCATGCGGCGGAATTCTTTAGAATGGATTTGCTCAAAATAATCATTGTGAGCCCAGTGCATCAGATAAATCTGCAGTTCTTCTTCACTTTCAGTCTCAATCATTGCGGCATAATCCTGATAATAATGATAAGCCTTTTGCGTTTCATCTTTGACTTTGGATAGGCGCAGATGGTGCTGATAGACCAGCCGCTTGGCTAATTCCAGAACAAGCGGAAAGGTAAGAGCAAGCAACAGTCTCTGATAAAGCGGAATATAAACAACACCGGCTACTAAAATAATGGTTGAGAGCGCCAATGAAAATAAAGTGAGCCATGTTGCCATCATATCACTGAGAAAAACAGCACTCAGCAAAGCAAGGATAAGCAGGAGTACAATTTCATATAAAAAGCCGTCAGCCATGGTAAGCGTAAAGGCAACAATCGCCCCACTCAATAAGACGAGACCCAGTGTTTCTAAAATAAGATACTTTCTTTGATACATTATGACTCCTTAATTCCAAAATCAAGAGGCCGGTTAGCCGACAGACCAAAATAATAAGCAATGGCCTGTGTGATGCGTTTGGCAGCATCCCCATCACCATAGGGGTTAGCCGCCTGAGCCATCCGCTGATAGCTTTTTGAATCTGTCAGCAGCTCTGTTACAGCTTTTTTAATATTTTGGCCTTCTGTCCCAACCAGCTTCAGGGTTCCTGCCAAAACACCTTCAGGACGCTCTGTTGTGTCACGCAAAACAAGCACCGGTTTCCCCAGAGAAGGCGCCTCCTCCTGTACACCGCCTGAATCAGACATAATGAAATAGCTCCTGGCAGCAAAATTATGGAAGTCAGCAACATCTAAAGGGGCAATTAGGTGAATCCTATCATGGCCGCTAAGAAAGGCCTGAGCTGTTTTTTGAACTGCTGGACTGAGATGAACCGGATAAACAATATCAATATCATCGTAAGAATCTGCAATCTCTCTGAGAGCCCTAAACACCTGCTGCATGGGTTTTCCTTGATTTTCACGCCGGTGCATGGTCACCAAAATCATTTTGCGGCCAGGAGAAAGGCTGTCCAAAAGCTGATGGCGGTAATCGTCTTTAACAGTCAGGCTCAAGACATCAACAGCCGTATTACCTGTTACAAATATAGTCTCCTCAGGACGGCTTTCCTTTAATAAGTGCCGCCTGCTTTCTTCAGTCGGAGCGAAATAAAGATCTGCTACAGCATCAGTCAGCTGTCTGTTCATTTCCTCAGGAAACGGCGAATATTTGTCCCAAGTCCGAAGTCCGGCCTCGACATGGCCGACTTTAATTTGATTGTAAAATGCTGCTGTAGCAGCAGCAAAAGTTGTTGTGGTATCTCCGTGAACCAGAACAAGATCCGGCCTGCTTTCTTTTAAAACAGGATCCAAAGCCGTAAAAATATTAGCAGTGATATCCGTTAAGCCTTGATTGGCTTCCATGATATCCAAATCGTAGTCTGCCGTGATGGCAAAGACTTTTAAAACCTGATCCAGCATTTCTCGGTGCTGGCCGGTAACAACGACAATTGTTTCAAAAAAATCGTCCTGCTTCTTTAACTGATGTACAAGAGGAGCCATTTTAATCGCTTCTGGTCTTGTTCCGAAAACAAGCATTACTTTTACTTTTTTCATAGCTTAATAAGAATAATCCTTATAAATTGATTGTCTTTTTTACACTTTGGTTAATTTGTTACTAAACGAAACCCCTTGATAATCAAAGCTCAAAAAGCACTTTTGTGATTATCTCACAGAAATATTAAAAACAAATGATTCTTATATTTCTGATTGGTTAAAAATTATATTTTTCATTTTTTTGCTGTTCCCTTCTTAATCCTTGATAATACAGCTTTTTTAGACAAATAATTAAGACTTTTGTTATAAAGTTGTAATAATAACTTCTTCTTTCTGAGAAAAAGATCTGCCTTTCCTTTTTTTGCCCAATAAAAAACTCCTAAAAGTATGCTGATAAACACAGCGCTTCTAAGAGTATACATGTATTTTATTCTCATCAACAAAAGGTTTTTAACACCTGACTTATTTCCCTGACATATTTGCCGGCACATCCAGCTTAAATTCCTATAATTCTATCTGTAAAAATTGGCTTCTTTGTATGGCTTTAAAAGCGTGAGTCTGATTCTTCTGAATAACCATTAAATCCTGTTTGGATAAAATCTGCGCAGTTTTATCAGCAAGTGCCACCTCTAAACGGCCATCTAAAACCTGAATAATTTTTGTTCGCAGACTGTTTTCACTGCTTATTGTCTCTCCTTTATCCAGTGAATAAATCATTATCGGATTGCTAAGACCCAGTTTTTTTGATAAAGAGCGGCTGGTAATTTGACCATCATGGTAGCGAACCATCTGACTGAGATTAATTTTCATGATTTAATTCTCTTTCTTAACAACAGTAAGCAACATTTGAAAAGCGTCCTCTGCATACAGTGAATGGGGGATATCTGCTGGCATGACAATCGTTTCACCGGCTTTGACGATAAAGTCATCCTGATCAATCGTGATCTTAGCTTTGCCGCTTAAAATATTCACCATTGCATCGCCTGAGGCTGTGTGGCGTCCGATTTCCTGCCCCTTATCCAGTGAAAATACTGTCAGCCCCAAATCTTTTCGCTGCACCAAGGTACAGGACAGTATTTGATCTTCCTCTATAGGAACTTCCTTTTTTAAATCAAGAACCTGTGCTTGTTTAATTTTGTTAATATAAGCCATTATCATACTTCCTTTTTATTTTACACAGAATGAAAACTGGAAAACATTTTCCCGTTTAGTAAAAGACAGGCCATCTTCCTAGGTAATTTCAGTTTTTAGACCATTGACAGCCAAACAGCTCCTACACTGCCTTAAGAGATAATCTTATTTTACCACAATTCCCAGTCAAGATACAGAGCCCGTTAAAAACGCAAAAGGAAAATAGGCGGTAAGCCAGAAATCTGTGATTTCGTCTGCGCACCCCTGCCAGAACGACTAGAAGGCTGCGGTCGGCTGTTAAGGCGACAAAGCTTTCAGACGTTTACGGCTGGCGGTAAGCCAGAAATCTGTGATTTCGTCTGCGCACCCCTGCCAGAACGACTAGAAAGGTGCGGTCGGCTGTAAAGACGGCAAAGCTTTCAGTCGTTTACGGCTGGCGGTAAGGCCGTAACCTTTGATTTCGCAGACGCCTCTTACGGTTTTAAGCCGGTACAGTTTTTTTGCACTGGGATTTTAGATTTTGCTCAATTCATTTCTTAACTAGAAATATAGAAAATCATTAAAGATTCTTTTTCTTCTTAGGTTTTTTACTCAGAGAGAGGTCAATGCGGTTAACACTGTGAATCAGCTGATTAGTTAAATAATAATCGTCCACACCATCTTTTAAATCAACCTCATAATCTAAGCGCAAGTAGCTGCCTTCCTTAGAACTGCTGACAGAAATAAGGTCTGAGCTGCTGCAGCTGTTCTTGAGGACAGTGCTGATTCGTATTTCTTCTTCCTTTTCTTTTGGTACCTCTACCGTTAGATACCGTCTGGTTTGTTTGCTGTTGAGCAAAGAAAATTTTTCCATAAGCAGCCAAATAATAAGAAAAAGTGCCGTTGACAGTAGTGCCAGCAAAAGATAGCCCATACCTACCGTCAGACCGATTGCCATGGCCAGAAAGAGTGAAAGCAATTCTCTGGCACCTCCAGCTGCTGAACGGAAGCGAACCAAGCTGAAAGTCCCTGCAACCGCCACACTGGTTCCTAAACTGCCGTTAACCAAAAAGATAATTAAACTGATAATACTTGGCAGTAAAATCAGAGTGGCAACGAATTCTTTCGTATAAAAAGTACGATATTTGTAAACCCAGGCTAGAGCTGCTCCTAAGATAAGACTGGTTACCAAAGATAAGAAAAGCATTCGTGGTTCAACTGCTGCTGTTGTCTGTGTGTAAACACTGTCAAATAAATCTGTCATTTTTCTGCTGTCCTTTCTTTCTTGTTAAGTTCAAGCCCATACAGTTCTGTAGCAAGTAAAGCCCTTTACCTGGCTGATCAATAGTGCTAGAGCGATACAACTCTATAGTGATTTGAACAGTAAATCAGGCGCTTCTATTGCAAAATTCCTTGAGACTTGCGGTAAGCTGTGCCGTATTTTGAAAAAGAAGCCGGTTCAAGCTGATGTTTTTTTAAAATTTCCTGAAGCCATTCCGGCTGTTCACCAGGTGCCTTAATTTCCATAATCACTTTCCCTTCCCCGACTAAATCTCTCCCATAATGTTCTGTCAGCATGGTGACATCATAGTCGCGGTAAATTAAATTCTGATCAATTGTAACCCGAACTTTTGTTTGAGGATAGCCTTCAATAGAGTGTTTTTCTTTTAAAGAATAGCGCTCATAATAGATATACATTTTGGGCATCAAGTCAGTGTAACGTTCTTTTAAAGCCGTCAGCTCATTAATGAGCTCTTTGTCGTCAACCGTTGCATTGGTTGTTCTCCCATCTTCCATGAACCGAAGAACCGAAGATAAGTCTGATGCGATGCGGTACTTGTGACCGATACCTTCAGCATCTTTTTTCTTCAGTTCAAGGAAAACGCGGCTGGTTGCTGTTGGATTATCCGCATATGTGCGCATCCGAATTTTTTCGCGGCCGTTTTTTTTGTCTATAGAATCACGTATAACTTGAAAATCCTGATTATCAAAATAGATATTGGAAATAGTGGATCTGGGAAAATCATCTTCGACTAGATATTCTTTCAAATCAGTTAGCAAGGCAGAAACATTTTCTGCGTCTACAATATATTTTGTTTCAATACGTTTAAAACTGGTTTCAAGTTCTTTAACCATGTTCATTCTCCTTTATTTCTAACAACAATTAGTTAACTAAATCAAACATTATACGACTATTCAGTGTATTCAAAAAATTTTCCTGTCCTTGCCTCAATGGCGGATTTGTCTGATTGCACAAGGCGCTTTTCAAATATATCTTAGGCTTGTTATACAGCCATAACCTTTTGATTTTGTCTGAATAACCGCTGAATGAATGAAATCATGTTTATTAGAATACAGCCTTTTTCTTATTTTTTTATTAAACAAAAAAGACAGTCCGTTAACTGTCTTTTACAATTTGGTTAAGAACGATCACTTTGCCTAATCCTGAGCGGCTTTCCAGATAGCTATGTGCCTCAGCAATCTGCTCCAGTGAAAAAATTTTTTCGGGCCGGACATCAACATGATATTGACTGACATAATCCAGCAGTTCCTGTATCCCTTTTTGGCTGACAATGCCGGAATAAAAGCTGGTCAGATAGCTGTTGTTTTTGAGTTCCATAATCGGATCAAATTCTTCTAAATACCACTTCCCGCCAAGCTGACCATTAGAACAGACAATGCCATGTTCATTAATATGACTGAAAGAGTCTTTGATCGAAGCCGGTCCAATCAGCTCTAAAATCTTATCAAAGCTCCGTGATGTCTGCAATGTATTTTGCTGATCAACAATGATACCATCAAAACCTTTTTGCAGAAGTTCCTTTTCTTTTAATAAGCTGCGGCTGCTGCCGTAAACCTGATTATTCGGAAACTTAGCCTTTATTAATCTCAGCATGGCAATACCTACTCCCGATGCAGCTCCTCGAATAAGAGTGGTATCACCGGCCTTGATTTGCAGGTTTTTCAGCGCTCCATAAGCAGTGTAATAAGTCTCCGGCAAAGCGACCAGCTGCTCCAGAGGAAGCTGGCTCTCTACAGGGTAAATTTGGCTATTTGGCAGCAGGGTGTATTCTGCATATGAACCATCAAAATCCCGGCCCATTTCTCCCATAATTGAAATAACTGTCTGACCGATCTGAAAGTCATCAGATGTGGTTTCCGCGATTTGACCGACACATTCGATCCCTAAGATGCGGGGAAAAGTAACACTGGGAGACAGGCCCTGCCTGGTGAAAATTTCTGAATGATTGAGACCAAAACCTAAAATTTCAACTAAACTCCAGCCTTCCTTAAGTTCTGGCTTCTCTCTCTCTTCTACCACAAGAGCTTCAGGTCCGCCGGGCTGATAAACAACGGCTGCTTTCATAAAACAATCCCCCATTTCTGCTTTTTACTATAATATACCACAAGCAGAAAAAATGGGTAAATAAAAGTGTAAAATTAAAATGAAAAACACATTCCGCCTGGTTTTTCAGATTGTAGAAGTAAAAGAAACGTCTGGCGGTATAGCATAAGCCAGCCCATACTCTCAGCAGGCAGAACTTTTTTACGTTATTCTAAGAAACGCATCATCACTGCTCAGCTGGCAGAGCTTCCAACAGTCAATAATGGATAAAGCAGCGAGGCGTCCTTCAGAAAAATTTGCAGTCAAAAAGTCTGGAACAAGAGTTCCAGACTTTTGTTTATTTCAGGCTTTAGTGTGCTATAATTTCCTGAGCGATTTCCCGGCCGCTTAAATCTGCCGGATAATATGTCGGCCAGTTTTCCAGCTCTTCCAGCAGCTTTTCTTGACTTTCTCCGCCCCAGTAGAGGTGGAAGTGCTCCGCTTTTTGACTGGTGATGCCATGGTCGCTGAATTGGACATATTTGAATTCTCCTGCATTATCGTCTGTTGCTTCAAAAAGATAACGCACGCCTCTGTTTCCCTTTTTATAAGTCAAAATCTCATATCCTTTATATTTATAGGTATAAGTGTGTTCTTGACCGTTTTGCTGGAAAGTGATTGTTTTTTTCTTGCCATCAATTGTGATTTTTTCAACATCAGTCTGATAGCCGGTTGTATAGTAAGCTTTATACTCTTGGGCAGACATATCTTTATTTGCCTTTGCCTTATAATCCCATACTTCATCCAGTGTACCATCTGTCAAATAAGGGTAGACAGACTGCCATTCACCTTGCCAGTTCTTAAGAGAACGGTTGGTTACATCATCATCATCAAAGTAGCCGTTGGCCACTGTTTTTTCAGTATCCTTTTCGGCCTTAATGGTCTTGCCGGAAACATCTGTTGTTAATCGCAGAGCTTTGAGATTGGCCTGCATAATAGAAAAATAGTCTTCTCCTGCTTCGATTTGTTTCTTACTCAAACTTTCCAGAGGATTGAGCACTTGAGTTTTAACTCCGACTTCATCAGCTAATGTTTTTGCAACCTTGCTGGAAGCATTTTCCTCAAAATAAATATATTTGATATCGTACTTTTTAACATATTTTGTCAAGCTGGCCAGACGTTTAGCGCTGGGTTCAGTCTCAGCTGAAACACCGGTAATAGGGATTTGTTCCAGACCGTAATCTAATGCTAAATAGCCAAAAGCAGCATGCTGGGTTACAAAACTCGTTTGTTTAGCCTGCGATAGAGCTTCCGTATAATCTTGGTCTAAGCTCTTAAGTTTTTCAATATAGGCTGCAGCATTGTCAGTAAAAACAGCGCTCTTATCCGGATATTTTTTAATTAAGCTGTCGCGGATATTCTCCACAAGAGTTACAGCCCGCTTTGGTGAGAGCCAGACATGCGGATCGTATGCGTGAGAGTGTCCCTCATGTCCTTCTTCTTCACCTTCTTCACTGCCTGCCATAAGCAGCATATCTCCGGTCGCCTTGATAACGGTCTGCTTATCTAAATCTAAAGATTTTTTGACATCTGGTACCCAAGTCTCCATATTCTCATCCAAATAAACGAAAACATCTGCATCAGAGATAGTTGTCACATTTTTGGTGGTCGGTTCAAAGTCATGCGGCTCTGTACCTGCTTTAATCAACATTGTAACCTTCCCCTCATCTCCTACAACAGCTTTAGTAAACTCATGGACAGGATAAAAAGTTGTCACAAGATTCAGTTTTTCATCTGCAAAAACAGCTCTGACTGATACTGCTGAACCGATTAAAAACAAGCTGACGAAACTCAGCAGCCATACCAATTGCTTTTTCATAAGGCCTCCTTTTTGTTAACCAGTTAATTGTTTACCAGTTAAGTATAGCAAAACTTTTTCGGTTTGTCACTATTTTTTTATTTAAATCCTAAAAAATAGTTTTAAAGACAAACAGCGCCAAACAGTTCCCCAAATAGCAAGAAAATCAGCGATAATCAAAAACCAGCACACGATGCTGGTTTCTGATTATCTAATTTAGAAATAGAAAGCAGTCTGCCTCACCTAGTTTTGAACTTTTAATCGCTGGCAGAAAAGCGATTAGTCATCAATTCGCTGGCTTTAAAAAGGATTTGACTAAGCAGGTTTTGAGTAGCCTCTTCGACAAAGTCGCTCATTGCTTGGTTTTCAGCTTCAAAATCGACAGAGCGGCCATTAGCCAAAGCACAATCAACCTTATTAATCATGGCATGCCCTTGTGCCATAGTTTTCTCTACATAAGCCATAATAGTCTCTTCATGCTCCTGATAGTGGCTGTCTGCCAGAGCAGCAATCAGTCGATTAGTCCAATAAAAACTATCAGTGGTCACTTTCTCTCCTGTTTCTGCAAAATAAGCTGGTGTTGTGCTTACCTGAGTGAAAAAAGGAACCATGGTATTAAATGGCATCGAGCCATAGCTCAGCCACTGAATACCGCTTGTTTCCTGAGGCTGATCAGGACGCAGCTGCAGGATAGCAGTTTGACTGGTCCGGTTAATCCCGATTGGACGAAAAAGACGCTGGCTCGTCTGGCTGCCTGCAGAACTGTATGGATCGTAAATGGTATCCTGATAATGGCTGCTTAAGACATATTTGATATCTTCTATCGTTATTTTACGATAAGGTTTTTGACACCAAGGGAGGAAAAAAGACTGAGGATCTTGCTGGATGTCGGGATTTAAAAAACGCTGAATAATCCATGAGCGCGGTGTATTATAACGGCGGTCTTTATCACTTTGACTGCCAAAAGCATAGCGCGGATTAAAATGCTCATGGGTATAGGTCAAGTCCAAATGATGGTTTTCAATAAATCGGCGTAAATCACTGGCATAGAGATAGTCTTTAGGATTATTAAACTCGAAATAATCTATTCCCAGCTGGTTAGGATTCGTCACATAAGAGTCATCCGGCACACGGCGGGCAATCCAGTGATGGCCTCCGACGGTTTCCAGCCACCAAATCTCATTAAGATCGGCAAAGGCTACACCATTGGCCTCGTAAGTGCCGTATTTTTCAAGTAAGGCTCCCAGACGCTCCACCCCTTCTCTTGCTGATCGGATATAAGGCAAGACTAAGGTTAGCATATCTTCTTCTCCGATACCAGAGGCAACCAGAGGATCAGCACCTAGCACACGCGCATTGCTGGTAATTGTTTCAGTTGCGCTCATGGCAACATTCGCTTCATTAATCCCAGCTTCTCCCCAAATGCCTTCATCAGCAAGAGCATTTGGCACAGAGGTATAGCTCAGAGGCACCTCGGTCAAGGGCAGCCTAAATGATGACAAAACTGACTGGTATTCAGCAGGCTGATCCTTTGGCTGAATAAGCTTGAATGCTTTTGGGCAAAAACTACCCTTTTGTGAATCCTCTGTTCTGGCAATCAGGGCAGAGCCATCGTAGCTTGCCTTCTTCCCCACTAAAATTGTTGTACAGCCCATTTGGCTTTCTCCTTTCGATAAACATGTCTAAATGCAGATCAAGCGGTTTTGGCACCTCATTTATGCCTGCCTTCTCTTAGTGCTTCACATAGTATGTACAGCAGAACAAAAAAGCATCCTTAAATTACTCCTACAGCTCAGCTGCTAATTTATTAATCTTGCGCAGACGGTGATTAACACCGCTTTTACTTAGAGGTGTCTCCAATTTATCAGCGATTTCCTGCAGAGAATAGTCCGGATGATCCAGTCTGATTTGGGCAACCTGCCTGAGTTCGGCAGGCAGTGCTTCAAAACCGATGGTCTCTTTTATTTTAAGGATATTGCTGATGGTTTTCATGCTGGCTGCCACCGTTTTAGCAATATTGGCTGTCTCTGCATTATTAGCACGATTTAAATCATTGCGTGTTTCACGCATTATCTTTGCTTCCTCAAAAACTTCTTTCGCCTGCATTGCACCGATTAGGATAAGAAAATCCATGATGTCTTCTGCTTTCTGCAGATAAGTTACAGCTCCGTTTTTACGGTTAATCACTTTAGCATCCAGCATAAATTTGTGCAGCAGATTGGCTAAATCCTCAGCATGATCCTGATAGACTGAAAATATTTCCAGCTGATACTTCCCTGACTCAGGATCGCGAATAGTTCCGGCAGCAAGAAAGACCCCCCGCAAATAAAAGCGGCCGGCTTCATCATCATCTAAAATATGCGGTTCAATCCCAGTTGCAAGGCCAAAAAATGAATCGGCCAATTTCAGATCGGATAGCAGCTCTGCTACATGCTGAGCCAATAATACAGTGTAAATTCGATTTTTGCGTAAATTAGGCTTTTGATGGTAGCTGACCTCAGGTACAGTATGGTAAATACTTTCAATAAGAGCATAGATGTATCTGGCAATCTTTGCGTTCTCAGTCGTTATGGATAAGTTAAGGCTGTGGTCAGTTAGACTGAGACTGCCGGACATTTTGATAATTGCCGCCAATTCGTTTTTGTCGTTTGTCTGTACTCTTAGAATCTCTTCCTTGACTGTCCGGGTAAAGGTCATCTTTTTCGCATCCTTACTAAATTCATCAATTCTTCGACAACAGATTCTCCGTCATGGAAAGCTCCGCCGTTTTCTAAACGCAGAAAATTTGAAGAAATCACACGTTTCACCGTCTGGCTTAAGCCTTGAAAATCATGCTCAACCTGAATCAGATACTCATCAAACTTATTGGAATTCATATAGTCCTGCGGTACTTTTTCAACGTTGACCAAAACAGTGTCAATGACATCTTTCCCGAGGTGACGGTTGAGAACAGCAACATGGTCTGCATCTGTGAAACGCTCAGTTTCCCCATACTGGGTCATAATATTGCAGACATATGCTACTTCTGCTGCAGTATCGACAAGCGCCTGTCTGATTTCGGGAATAACTAAGTTGGGCAAGATAGAGGTAAAAAGCGAGCCAGGCCCAAGAACGATCATATCGCTTTGCATAATGGCCTCTACCACTTTGCGGCTGGCTTTGGGCACCTCATCATTATAGGTATTGGTCACATAGACGTGATCAATCATCCCCTTATAGTCTGCAATTTGACTTTCTCCTACGACTTCGTGGCCATCCTGAAAGACGGCATGCAGTGTCAATGGCTGCTCACTTGAAGGGTAGATTTTCCCCGTGATATGGAAAAATTTTGTCAGAAGCTGAATTGCATGGTAAGTTGACCCCTGCATTTCAGAGATTCCGGCGATAATCAGATTCCCTAAAGGGTGGCCGGCCAAAGCTCCATCTTGCTCTTTAAAGCGGTATTGGAATACTTTTTCATAAAATTTGGGCATATCACTCATGGCGACCAAAACATTACGCAGGTCTCCCGGCGGTGTCAGCTGCATGGCTGACCGTATTTCACCGGATGAACCGCCATCATCGGCTACAGTTACAACTGCAGTGATATCCACATCTTCCAAACGAAGACTGTTGAGAATAACCGGTATGCCGGTTCCGCCTCCAATAACAGTTATTTTAGGTTTTTTCATGAGCGATTTACGGTCTCCTTACGGCGGTTTTTATCACGATGGCTTTCGTTAACCGCCCAGTTGGTCTTGAGCTCTTCAGCTAAACGGTGGGCAAAGGCAACGCTGCGGTGCTGACCGCCTGTACAGCCAACTGCAATTGTCAAAATAGATTTGCCTTCTTTCTGATAGGCCGGAAGAATAGGGACAAGCAGGTCCAGCAGGTGCTGATAAAAGCTTTGTGAGGATTCATGCGCCATGACATAATCAAAGACTTTCTGATCCAGTCCAGTCAGTTCGCGCATTTGCGGATTATAATAAGGATTAGGCAGGAAACGGACATCAAAGACCAAGTCAGCATCCAAGGGCAGACCGTATTTAAAGCCAAAACTCACGATTTCAATCCGAAAAGCAGATTGGTCTGTCTCGCTGGAAAACTGTTCGGAAATCGTTTTTCGCAGCGCCCGCGGTGTTAAATCCGTTGTATCGACGACGTTCTGACTTAAATTTTTTAAAGGAGCCAGAAGCTCTCGTTCCATCTTGATTCCGTCCATGACGCGGCCAGCCGGGGCAAGCGGGTGGCTGCGGCGGGTTTCTTTATAGCGGGAGACTAGTTCGCTGTCTGTCGCATCCAAAAAAAGTATGCGCAAATCAACCGCCGGATTCAGCTCGATTTCATCCAGAATATTCTGCAGTTCTTTAAAAAAATGACGGCTACGCATATCAACAACCAAAGCAACTTTGTCGTTGTCATCGCTTGTCTCAGCCAGTTCTAAAAATTTAGGAACCAGAGCCGGCGGCATATTGTCAATAGTAAAATAGCCTAAATCTTCAAATGACTGGATAGCAACAGTTTTTCCGGCACCGCTCATTCCTGTGACAATCACAAGACTGGTTTTATTATCAGGCATATTTCGCTCCTTATTGGATATGGTTGCTGACTGCAGTTTTTAGCAGAACTCTCAGTCTGTCAGACTGAGAAGCAGCCTTATTACTGTCAGCCAGCTATACGTTGTGTTCTAAATTCCATTATAGCATAAAAACACGGCAAAGCCGTGTTTTTCTTTTTTATTGCAGCCAGAAACTCCAGACTTATTTTTGATAGCCGTCAGGATTTTGGCTTTGCCATCTCCAGGCATCTCTTACCATATCTGATAAGTCTCTTTTAGCCGTCCAGCCCAGTTCTGTCCTTGCCTTACTCGGGTCAGCATAGCAAATCGCTATATCGCCGGCACGTCGTGCTTTAATCGTATAAGGAATCGTTACTTGATTGATGGTTTCAAACGTTTTAACCAAATCAAGAACGCTGTATCCACTTCCTGTCCCTAAATTGTAGACCTTGGCTCCTTTTCGTTTAAGATTGTTTTTCACAGCAAGAACATGGCCTTCTGCTAAGTCAACAACATGTATATAATCGCGGATACCGGTACCATCAGATGTATCATAATCATTGCCGAAAACATTCAATTCCTTCAGTTTTCCGACCGCAACCTGAGTAATATAAGGCATAATGTTATTTGGAATACCATTTGGCGCTTCCCCAATCAGACCGCTTTTATGGGCACCGATAGGATTAAAATAGCGCAGATTGGTCAGCGACCATTCCGGATCTGCCGCTGCGACATCATTCAGAATTTGTTCCATCATGACTTTTGTATAACCGTAGGGATTGGTTGCCGAAGTTGGCATATCTTCTGTTAAAGGGGAAGGATTATGCATGCCGTATACGGTTGCGCTGGAACTAAACACAATGTTTTTAACCTTGTTCTCAGCCATCGTCTCTAAAAGAGTGATAGTGCCTGTAACATTATTGTGATAATACTTCAAGGGCTGCTCAACGGACTCGCCGACAGCTTTAAATGCTGCGAAATGAATGACAGACTCAATCGCATTCTCCCTGAAAATTTGATCCAGGCACTCTTTATCCAAGATTGAACCTTCATAAAAAGGAATTTTCCGGCCCGTAATCATCTTTAGCCTGTTTAATACTTCAGGAGAGCTGTTAGAAAAATCATCAACTACGACCACATCAAATCCCGCTGCAATCAGTTCGACAACAGTATGACTGCCGATATAGCCGGCACCTCCAGTTACTAAAATGGACATATTTTACCTCATTTTCTAAATAATAGCAGGACATCTGTCACTCAAATAAAACCAAGCGATTTTGCTCTTCCTGGCCTTTCACTGCAAAATAGACAGCATCTTTGCCTGTCATTGGATCAACAATTCCTATTGAAATACGGTATTGATTTTTAGTGGCATCAGCCACATCTTTTGTTGTTAAATCTACGGAGACTGTTTGCTCTGTATCCGGCAGCAAACTAGTCAGCTCAAGAGGAAGTTCCGCCTTTTCAACCACTCTTCCCGTAAGATCCTGAACATAGACATAAGCCTGCCAGTCCCTGTAAAAAGGGGCTACCCCAGAATTTTTCCATGTCATAGTCAGTTCTGTACTGCTGCCGCTCTCCTTCAGATCTGCTGCAGAGAGCCATAAACGGTAGCCCATATTTTTTAAAACCGTGTTATAGCCTTTTTTATTATCGCTGACATTCTGAGCAATTTTAGGACCGAGAAAAGTTGTGTGAGACTCCCGGATGAGATGGACGGTCTGTTCTAAATTCTTCACCAGCATGGTCTTCATCGTATTAGAGCTGGTAAATTCACCGCCAATTGGCGATTCCTGCCAAGCATCCGGCATGGCCACAAGATCCTTTTCTCCTGTTTGATCATAAACACCGCCTGACTCAATCCAGTCCAGCCATTCATTGGTGCTGGTCAGATGGCCGGCCATATCATTATAAAGGCCAAGCTGATACTTCTCAGCAGCTTTAAAAGACCGGCGCATCAGCAAATCCGCCTTAGGAAAAGCAGACAGCCAAGGTTCTATATACTGTTCTCTCACAGATGCATCGGGGAGCTGTCTGATACCAGCCTCGAGGTCAACATGCCATTCTCCCCAGTGTCCTAAGCCGCCAAGTTCAATGAAACTGATTAACTCTTCATTTCCCCAGTGCTCTCCCATTGCTTCTACAGCCCTTTGGTAATAGCTGATTAAATTTTCGTCAGCATAATTCGGTGAGAAACCCTTCCCAAGTTCCGAACGGTACCAGTCGCCAGGATCAGCCATCTCATCTGTCAGCCATTCAGGAATATCCTGGTGTCTGTCATCAGACGGATAGTCTAAAACAAAACGCAGGACGATGTGTTTGCCTTCATCCCGCCATCTGGCAAATTGATTTTCTTCTTCAATGGCTTCCCAATTATAAACCCCTTTTTCAGCTTCCAGCTCTTTCCAGGTAATGTCCACATACACTAAGCTGATATCATCAGATACTACATCTTCAAGGGCGGATGGTGCATATCCCATCAAGGGATTGGCTAAAATATTATCCGAATAGGAATAAGTCCTTTTATATATAGATCTTTTCATGAAATAAGTTGAAATTAAAAAACTTAAACCGACAACAGTCAGAACGATAAAACTTATCAGCACTTTCTTTCTCATTATCCCGCCTTTTCTAAGTTAGTAAAATATCCCTGTCATTATACTAAATTACCGCTGTTTGAACAAGCTATTTATCAATCAAAGTTTTTTTCTTCATTCCCCAGCCAGTTTGCCAAATGTGTGAAAAAACCGCTCTTTTCTGCATGATTCAGTGGCTGTCTGCCCAGCACATGGTAGGGTAAGTCTTCTGTAAAAGTATTTAATCTGGCAGAGGCAAAGATAAACAGCAAGGCTGATGCTGCAAGAAAACCAAAACCATAAAAATATTTATCAAAAAACTGCGAAGCAATAGTCAAGAAAAGGCTGGCCACAGCAAAAAGTCCTGCACATTTCTTAGCTCCCTTATAATCAGCAAAGTAAAGCAAGGCCATCAAATAGGCATTGCCGACAGCATACAGACCGTAAGCCAGACAAAGAGTCTGAAAATAGCCCCGCATCTGACCATTAAAACCCAGAGGCAAATAATCTAAAAGTGTCGTCCCAGCAAACATAACCAAAATAGTGGCTAACAACTGTTTCCAGCCCAAATACTTTAATTCATTATTAAGAACCTCCAGCATCTCGACTTCACTCTCTTCAATTTCTAAAAGATTTCCCCCTTCATTGTAAAGCCGGTAATAGGTTTTAAACTTCGGATAAAAGAAAACCTCAACAGATATCACAAAATTAACAGTTGACACAAGAGTGGTTAAAAAAGCAAACATAGCCGGAATATCATAAGCCGGAGCACTGCGGAAAATGCCTGCCATTTCTCTGCCTAAAGGACTGAACCAAATCACAACAATATGGGCAAAAAGCCCGATAAACAAATAAATGCCGACTTTGCATAAGTCAAAGAAGGAATCAAACCATTTTAAAAATTCAAAAGAAGGCCGGTGATTAGCAGGAAAATATCGGTTTAAAAGCCAAACCAACCACAAAAGCATCAGGCCGTAAGCTAAAACAACACTGCAAAGCAGGCCGTCTGAAAAAGCCAGAGAGAGACTGAAAAAGCCAAGCAGAAGGGTAGTGACAACGGCAGCCAAAAAACCTGTGATAATACTGCGGTAATCCTTAATGACCGTCAAATAGTTCATAGCATTCCAGATAAGCGTTAATTCCCCAAACAGCAGCAAAGACAAAATCATCTGCAAGGGGGAAATACCTGAAACAATCAGAAACGTTCCGTATAAAATTTCTCCCAAAAACAATGCACAGGCACTGGAAGCGTAAAATGAAGGTAAAATGCGTTCTGTTTTATGTTCGTAGAGCATATCCGAAATATAGCGCGTAACAATAAAAGAGAATAGATTAGACACTGCCAATGATGCTAAAATAGCATAAGAAAGCAAGACCATCAGACCGTCACGCTGACTATTATCCATTTTACCCGTAAAGCTTAGAAAAACAACAGCAGCGTTAAGCGCTATTCCTAAGATAACCGGTCCCCCGTAAATAATACCGGCATAACTGTAAGCCTTTTGTTTCGACAGCAATCCTTCCCGATTGTGAATTTTTCTTAGTTCAAAACCTATACCTGCCATGAACGTTCATACTCCTTATATAATTGTCGATACTGCTGAATCATTTGCGGATATTGATAATAGCGCTCAGCACGCTTTTGGGCAATGGCTCCCATCTGTGTTCTGGCGATAGGATGTTCACTCATTTTTATCATTGCCTCAGCTAAACCTTCGCGGTAAGTCGGCGGGACACAGTAGCCTGCCAGACCAAGTGAGTCGTCTGGTTTTCCTTCAAGCAGTTCCCGGCAGCAGCCGACATCTGTTGTTACGCAAGGCCGCCCCGCAGCCATTGATTCCAAAACAGATAAGGGCTGCCCTTCAGAAATACTTGTCAGAACTGTAAAGTCCAGTTTTTCCATATAGGCTTTAATATCTACCCGTCCTGTAAAAATAAGATTATCCAGCTGCAGTTTGTCTGCCAAAGCATAACATTCATTCGCATACTCCTGATCATCTACGCCGCCCATAATATGCAAGCGGACATTAGGAAGACGCGAGGATACCTCGTAAAAAGCGTAAATCAGGGTTTTTACATCTTTTATCGCTGCTAAGCGAATAACTGCTCCGATATCAATCCAGCCATCAGCCTCTTTTCGTGCGATTTTGGAAAAACTGTCATAGTCAATACCGTTAGAAATGACCTGACACTTAGCTGGGTCACAGCCAATTTCAATCTGCGTCTCCCGAGCTTTCGTAAACAGGCTGGTAACACGGTCAGCCCGTGAATAGATTACTTCTGACAGCATATAGAAAAAGTCAGTCCACTGTTTTTTCATAGAAGGTAAAACCCAATCAGCCCGAATAATCTCCTCTTCTCTTTCACGCGTATAGATGCCATGTTCTGTTAAAAGAACTGGTTTGTGATAGACATAGCCGCCAAGCGTTGCTAAAACACCGCCATAACCCGTTGAGATCGCATGATAAAGGTCAGCCTTTGGTGCTTCTTTAGTCAAAAGACAAAGCAGAGGCAGCAGCATCGAGCGCATGGTATGAAAGACATCTGATAATGGAATAAAAGGATACTTTTCTGAGCAGATTTCCCTAACCATTTGCAGGAAGTCTTCGCTTTCTAAAAATTCGGTTGGGTGTAGCTGTCCCGACTGGAAAAGTTTGAACAGAGTCGACCAGTTGGGCTGCTCACAGGATACCAGCTGAGATAAGGCCTGAAATTCATTTTTTGTCAGCTGTTTTCGGCCACGGCCTGACGCTCCATTCTTATCCGTATCTAAATCATCCAAAAAAACTTCATGGACTTCCACAACATTTTCAGGCAGTGTATAAACAAACTGACCGCGTTTCTTCTTCGTGGCCCCGATAGCCCAGATAATAAACTCATGTTCCTTCATTTCAGTTATATACTGGTGGGCCCAAGTCGAAACACCGCCGTGGACATAGGGGTAGGACCCTTCTAAAACTAAACAAATTTTCATCGTATTTCCTTAATTTAATTCAATTGAGATTGTTCCGCTTTTGGCATGCAAAAGATAGAGGTTGCCGGTCAGATGGCTTAAGTCCCCTCCTGAAACAGACCCCGGTTTGGCATCATTATTGAGCCGAACCATTAAATAGGCCTCATCATGAAAGTTTTCCAGTTCAATAGCCAAACGATTCTCATTTTGGGTCTGACTGACTTTCAAAATAGCATAACGCTGCACAGCTCCAGCAAGCTCAGAACCTGTCAGATTACGTAAATCAGGAGCAGATGCCTGCAGCCAGGCAACATCGCCCTCAAAGCTCTCAATCATTTTTGCCCATCCATTTGCAGCACCTCGGTCTTCATCTAAGGCATCGTCAGGGTGCATAAAGTGATTATTGACAAAATGAATGTTCAATTCAGAAAAAGCTGTCAATTTAGTGTAATCATCCCAAATTGTCCCTGAAACCGTCCGTGGCTGTTCAATCATCCCGTCATCGGCAATTTCAAATTCCTGACTGTAAGCAAGGTCATCCGAAAAATAATTGCTGGCAATACTTTTAATCTGAGGAAACTGGCTGACCAGCATTTGCCGGCCTTCAGCTGAAAGAACATTAGACGGCGGGATATAGACTGACGTCTCGATATTGGGAAAAAGCTCTTTAATAAAACTGTCTAGTTCTGTCAGTGAGGCTGCCATAGCCTCTGTACTGGCCCAGGTTTTATAGTTAGGGTAAATATCACCATAATCAACATTATCCAGACTGAAAGGCTGGTGATTATAGCCATGATAACCGATTTCACCACCATTTGCCAGCAGAGAATTGCCGAAATAACTGAATCTTTCTGTATCATCCTGACGCTTAATGTTTCCAGACGTATCGTCCTCATAATTTTCAATAACCAGACCAGTGTATTTGATAGCGTACTTTTCATGGAGCTTTAATAAATCCGGCCACCAGACATTGGTGTAAAAATCTGAGACCGACATATTGTAGTCACGCTTAATGAAGCTGGCATCTCCAGCTGGAACAGGAGAAGGGAAATCATCCAGATAATAAGTTGATCCGTTAATAACAGGATAAACAGCTATATCAGTAAGCAGACTGTAAGAAGCAGCATGTATCCCACGAACAGATTTATTATAAAAACCTAAATTATCAATGACAAAATGACCGGAACCATAGTCTTTTTCCCAAACCAGCGGATTTTTAGCATCATCATCAACCCAAGCATAAACCTTGCTGTCATCAGTCAGAGAAACTGTTCTGGCAGCATCAAAAGGTTCATCAATTTTATAGGCTTTCCCGCCGCCAATCATAAAAGCTTCATCAATAAAAACACTGGTAACTACGGCATTTTCAACTTTTGAATCCACAACACCCAAATCCCGATCGATTCCCTTTAAGATTTCCTCTTGAAATAAAGTTGTCCCAAACAGAACATTGCCGCCGTCAGAAACCCAAGACATTAAATCAGGAGTTCGCTCCTGCATAAGGTCAAGTGCTGATAACAGAACAACGACTTTTTGATAAGCTGAAAAATCAGGAATAGTTTCTTTTTCGACATCCACAGTCTGATAGCCCATTCTCATATCTTTTAGAATCTGTTCAAACTGTTCTTGAGCAGCCAGACTGGAAGGATCTGCTGAGTCAACAATAAGCAAAGTATCCTTACTTAAAGACGCAAACACTTCACTGCTGGAGGGAACATCCCCTGTGAGATATGTATCATTTTGTGAATCCACTTTGTAGACTTCCCCTCGTTTTTGTACGAAAAGAAAACCCGTAATAGCTAAAAAAATAATTAAAACAAAAACAGCCTCTTTTCGGAAAATTTTCCTTCTTTTCTTTATCACTCTTTCACTCCTCACCAAGATACAAAGGGCGTAAAAGCTCACAGCAAAAATGACGGTAAGTCAGAAATCTGTGATTTCGTCTGCGCACCCCTGCCAGAATGTCTAGAAAGCTGCTGTCGGCCGCTAGGACGACAAAGCTTTCAGACGGCTACGGCTAGCTGACTTGAAATCAATTCTAATCTTACTATGTCTTTTTTGCAAAGAGCTTAGCCCGTGTTCAATTACACCAAGATACAAAGCCCGTAAAAACGCAAAAGGAAAATGGCGGTAAGCCAGAAATCTGTGATTTCGTCTGCGCACCCCTGCCAGAACGACTAGAAGGGTGCGGCTGGCTGTTAAGACTGCAAAGCTTTCAGACGTTTACGGCTACCTAACTGTGAAATCAATTGTGTATTTGACCGTCTTTTTCCCGCAGCGTTTAGGGCGTGTTCAATTTATGCCACCTGCCAAAAGTCAACGATTTCTCTATTTTCGGCAGAAATATAGATGTTCTTTTCTTTCATTTTTTGGGCTAAAGCCACGGCTTCATCTCCTTGCTGCAATCCAAGAAAAAGCTGCAGCTGAAGCAGCCAGGGGTTTTCATTTTCGGGCCAGCTTTGCATCATGTAGTCTATGTAGGTTTGAGCACGGTCATAATTTTGCACACTCAAAAGATGTTCAACCAGATTAGCATAATCAACCAAGCTTTCCTTCAATCGGATTTTTTTCTCTAGGAGACTTATCAAATCTGTGCGCAGTGAGTGAGCCATCTGTCCTGTCACAAATGCATTTTTTATATAAGCATCCATCAGATTACAGTATTCTGCTAAAATCTCCAGATTATTCGGTTCTTTGGCATGCGCCTTTTCCATCTGAGCCATTTTTAAATCATACTGCCTGGATAGTTCTGCAATAACTGTCGTTGCATAATGAACAACCTCAGCATCTTCATTAAGTCTGGCCAAGTAGAACAAATCCAAAAATTCTTCCGGATTTTCACCGATAATATCCAATAGAATATCTCTGGCCAAATCAGAATTTTTCAAAAGAAGAGCTTCTTCCAAAGAAATCAGGTTTTTACTGTCTTTTTCATCATTCGGGATTAGCTCTCGGTCACTAGGCCCTTCCTGTTTGATATCGTCTTCGTCACTGTCAATATCTATTCTGCCAGAAGCCGCCTGCCGCGTAGCAGCCGTAATCCCAATCAGCAAAAGACCGATGAGAGGTAATCCGCAGATAAAAATTATATAATAGGCAGGAAAGGCAAATTTTTTACGAATAAACAGATAGAAGCCTAAACAAAGTAGCAGATAAAAAATAAGGATAACTAAACCAAGTCTTATTTCCATATGTTAATCAGCCCTTCTATCTTCAATATGAATGATACTATCATTACCGGAACTATCAAACGGAGAATGTTCCTGAGCAATATTTCGTTGAAATTTTTCTTGATAGTAAGCCTTTTCCAGAGCTGATTTCAGCATTTGGCTGACCATATGAAAAGCATTAATTTGGTACTGGCTCAGCTGGGCATAATTAATATCAGAAACCCACAGCAAATGCTGCAGCTTGCCCGCTATTCTGATGCCGACAGCATAAGTCGGATACTGCTTCAATAACGATTTATTCACCCAGATATCGTCATTTTTGATTTGCCGGATAGCCTTAGGGTAATCCATCAATTCTACGGTCTGCTGTCCAGCAGGAAGTTCTTTGGAAGAAGCCTGGAGCTGCCCGGTAAACACACTGTTTCGGAAGGTATAAATACGAACATCATCAGAATCCAGCCACTCTGCCAAAATAGCTGTACTGTTACGCAGAATATCATCATAAGGATGATTATCCAGCTCCTCAAAGACATGGAATAATTTCGCTGCCCCATCACGGCTGCTGATGATTTGGTATTTTAGCTTCTGCTTATCTTGTATAATATTGGCATAAACACTTTGTACAAACGTGTTTTGCTCCTTTAAAACAGCATTTTCTTTTTGCAGTGAACGGTTCTCATCCTGATTTTTGGTCTGTACAAAACCACAAACAGCAGCAACGAACAAGTAAGCAATAAAGGGCACCCACTGCTCAGTGTTATAAAGCATAATCCGCCAGTCAGTACCCGAAGCCATATTGGAAAAAAAGAGGGCCAGAGCTGACAGCCCCGCAGCAAATAAACCAAAATAAGTTCCAAACACTGTACTGATAAGCACTACAAAAAGCAAGCGAATATCTACAAGTCTGAATTGCAGATTAGCGCTCGTATAGGAATTAAGAATTTCAGATAATAGAAAGAGAACTCCGACTTCTCCCAATTTTTGAATCTGTCCCTGAGAGCGGACTCTTCGCAAAATATGAGTGATCCGACGCCGCTTTTGAATTTTTTTCGCTTCTTTGACAGCAAGCTGATAGAGCTCAGGAAGCCTATCCAAAACGGAAGCTGTCATCGTCCAGCCGTAGCGTTTTTTAAGGATATCCTCTTGTTTTTCCGTATAAACACGCTTTTGGGCTTGTTTCTTTTTGAATGAGATGACTTCTCTTTCAGCCAGTTGATTAAATGCAGAAACTGCTTCCTGCAAAGTTATTTTATAAGGATTGGTAATTGTGAACACATCGCTATTGGTATCCCAACTGTCTAAAATCTTATAAAAAAGGTCAGCTAACTCCTCTAAATCGATAAAATTAGCTATTTCCTGAGAATTTTCAGAAAGCTCCTTTATTTCTTGATCGCCTGTGTCTTTCAAGAGTCCTGCTAAGATTTGCACTGACTGTTTTGAATAAAGATAAGGGCTATGGAGGACTTTAATACCTGAATTGGAACGCTTATTCCAATTCAGACATAAGTCCTCAGCAGTTCTATCCAGCACCTGTTTATAGCTGGAAATTTCGGGACCAGTGAGATAAATAACTTTAAGGTTCTCCTGATCCTGCGTATAACGAAGCACTGCCTGCAGCCTTTCCAGCTCACCGACACTTTCATTTTTAAAGGACAGAGTGTTAGAAAAATAAATAATCTGATCAAACTCATAAGATTCAAAAACTTCTTCGATAAAGTTTTCTTTAACATAATCTGAAAAGACAGTGATTTTATCCAATCGGGATGTCTTTAAACTGGTTTCTCCTAAAATCAATACCCGGCTTTTTGGAAATGCTGCCTCGATGAAAGACTTTGTAACAGCCTTTGTGTTACCAATTAATAATGTTTTCAAGTTGACCTCTCCTTTTACATCAGAACAGAAGGCAACTGAAAGCTGTCAAAAACAGAGAACTGATTCATGCAACAACCGGCATGAAAGCAGACTGTCTTTTCTGAAGCTCTGCCCTTGTTCAATTTTTAATAGTCATTGTAATTTTTTACAATGTCATTCGGATTATTACATTTCATGTCCGCACCGTTTCTATTTTAACTCCTTTTCGTAATATTTTCAAATATTATAGCACTCTTCAAAGTATTTGTTCTTTCAAATGATATGATAAAGGAAAATAAAAACTTATTCTAACGCCACAAAAGTAGTGCTGAGATGTCCATTGCAGACTGTACAGCTCTTTTTAACCAGTCATCTTAATTTTCTAAATCCGTTTATTGAGATTTTACTGTTTCTCGGTACCTAGCTGCTCCTCCATTAAAAAAACACATAAACTAAAAAATCAGCAGGAATAAAAAAGACCAGAACAGTGGATATCTGCTCCGGTTCAAATGTTCTTTTTAACGAAAATATAGCGGCTTAAGGATGATTAGCGCACTGTCACTGCAAGTCACCTAGTTTTGTTATTTAATCAATGTAGGCGATGACTTCCACTTCAACTTTAACATCTTTTGGCAGACGAGCAACTTCAACTGCCGAACGAGCCGGAAAGTCATCTTTAAAAACCTGAGCATAGGTCTGGTTAAATGCAGCAAAATCATTGATATCATTCAAAAAACAAGTTGTTTTGATGATATGGTCAAAATCTGTTCCCGCTTCTTCCAGAATGGCACTGATATTTTTCAAGACCTGCCGAGTCTGCTCTTCAATCGTGCTGCCGATAATTTCGCCTGTGGAAGGAGACAGAGGAATCTGGCCCGAAGCAAAGAGAAAAGGACCAGCTATCCTTCCCTGAACATAAGGGCCGATGGCCGCAGGTGCTTTATCAGTATGAATGATGTTTCCCATAATACTCTCCTTCATTTTACTGTGTACAAAAAGCTGTTTTAAGTCTAAAATAGTTGACTGCTGCTTATTTATGGTTTCAAACGGTGAAGCATGCGCGGAAAAGGAATGGCTTCACGGATATGTTTGGTGCCGGCAATAAAGGTTACCAAACGCTCCAGCCCCAGTCCAAAGCCGCAGTGCGGTACCGAACCGTACTTACGAAGATCAAGGTAAAAATCATAGTCGGCCGGATTCAGATCGTTTTCCTGAATCTTTTTAAGTAGGCGATCATAGTCTGTTTCACGTTCAGATCCGCCGATAATCTCTCCATAACCTTCCGGCGCAAGAAGGTCGGCGCAGAGAACCCGATCTTCATTGTCCGGGGCAGGTTTCATATAGAAGGCCTTAATAGCCGCCGGATAATTAACGACAAAAGTAGGGACACCAAAATAATTAGAAATCCAAGTTTCATGTGGCGATCCAAAATCATCGCCATGTTCTAAATGTTCATAGTCCGTATCTTGGTCTGCTTCATGTTCTTGAAGCAAATCAATGGCGTCATCATAAGAAATCCGCTTGAAAGGCTCCTCAATATATTTTTTTAACAGGTCTGTATCGCGCTCCAAGGTTTCTAAAGCCTGTGAAGCACGGTCTAAAACACCTTGAATTAAGGCTTTAACATAGGCTTCCTGAAGGTCAAGTGACTCTTCATGACTTAAGAATGCGTATTCTGCATCCATCATCCAGAATTCTGTTAAATGTCGGCGGGTTTTCGATTTTTCAGCACGAAAAACCGGGCCAAAGTCAAAAACACGTCCGAGAGCCATGGCACCAGCTTCTAAATACAGCTGGCCCGACTGGCTGAGGAAGGCCGGTGTCCCAAAATAATCGGTTTCAAACAGTTCAGTTGTATTTTCAGCAGCATTGCCGGATAAAATCGGGCTGTCAAATTTAATAAATCCATTCCGGTCAAAAAATTCGTAGGTTGTATAAATAATAGCATTTCGAATTTGCATAATGGCCATTTGTTTACGTGAACGAAGCCATAAATGACGGTGATCCATCAAAAAGTCAGTTCCGTGTTCTTTAGGTGTAATAGGGTAGTTCTCGCTGCCGCCTACCACTTCAAGATCAAGCACATCAAGCTCGTAACCGAATTTTGAACGTTTATCCTCTTTGACAATCCCTTTGATAAGAATCGCCGTCTCTTGGTTAAGATGCCGGATTGTATTGAATTTTTCTTCTCCTTTGTCTTGACCAAATTTTTCGATAAAATTTGGCTTAAAAGCTACAGCTTGGAAAAAAGCTGTACCGTCACGAAGCTGGAGAAAGGCAATCTTCCCCTTACCGGATTTATTAGCAACCCAGGCAGCAATTGTCACTTCCTGACCGACATAGTCTTTAACATCAGCAATAGAAACATAGTTTTTCGACATATTTTCTCTTTTCTAATTCCTTTATTTTTCCATAAAAACTTTAAGACGTCGGACTGCTTCTTCTAATGTTGAAAGTTCAGCAGCATAACTGAGGCGTACGTTTTCAGGGGCGCCGAATCCGGCTCCCGTTACCAGAGCAACCTCTGCTTCTTCTAAAACAGCGTTTGTAAAATTCGTCACATCACTGTAGCCTTTTAAAGCCATCGCTTTTTTGACATTAGGAAACAAATAGAAGGCGCCTTGAGGCTTAATAAGTTCGAATCCTGGTACTTGTTCAAGCAGAGGATAGATTGTGTTTAACCGCTTTTCAAAAGACTGGCGCATGATTTCAATAGAATCCTGAGGTCCAGTCAAGGCTTCAATAGCTGCGTATTGTGATACAGCTGTTAAATTGGAGGTTGTTTGACTGATAATTTTAGCCATACCGGCAATAATATCTTCACTTCCGGCTGCAAAACCAACCCGCCATCCAGTCATGGCATAGGTCTTGGATAGTCCATTAATCACAATAGTCTGATCTTTTATTTTTTCCGAGATAGTAGAAATTGGTGTGAACTGACTGCCATTGTATACTAGGCGGCCGTAAATGTCATCTGCCAAAATCAATATATCATGCTCAACAGCCCAGTTGCCGATTGCTTCCAGCTCATTCGGAGTATAAATCATCCCTGTCGGGTTGGACGGACTGTTAAGAAGAAGAACCTTAGTTTTAGATGTTCTGGCCGCTTCCAGCTGCGGAACTGTGACTTTGAAAGCTTCCTCCTCACTGGTCTGAACAAAAACCGGTTCTCCTGCTGCTAGCTTAACTTGATCGGCATAAGAGACCCAGTAAGGCGTAGGAATAATCACTTCATCTGCTTCATTCAAAACTGTCATAAAAAAAGTGTAAAGCAAAAATTTAGCACCGGTTCCGGCGACGATTTGATTGGGTTTAACAGAATATCCGTAAAACGTTTCAAAATAGCGAGCAATCGCTTGTTTTAATTCGGGCAAGCCACCAGCAGGTGTATAAAAGCTTGACCTGCCGTCTAAAATAGCTGCCTGTGCTGCCTGCCGAATATTCTCAGGTGTCACAAAATCCGGTTCTCCTAAGGTTAAGCTCAAAATATCGCGCCCGCTAGCCTTTAGTGCCTGTGCCTTAGCTCCGGCTGCAAAAGTGATACTCTCTTCCATATTCAATACTCGCCTTGCTAGTTCCATAGTTCCTCCTTATTTACAAAACCATTTATTATTGCTTGTGCGGATTCTAGTCAATTCTTTTTTATAAAGTCACCTGTTTCAAAATCAATAAGATAGTAGCCGTTTTCCGCTGCAACTTCCCATATAGGAAAATCATCGTAGACACCAAAAGTAATTGTTTTTATCTTTTTAGCGCCATTTTTATTTGCTGCCTGCCTTGCCTGTTTTTGACTGATGCCACTGTTTAAACGATAAGTATAAACTTTCTGGCTATTTTTAGCAATCGCAACAACTTCTTTAATCCCAGATTTTGTTGTGCCAAACAGACTGTAGTAAGTCTCTTTTCCGTGATAAAGCTGAAAATCAGTGAAATGTACCAAATTTGTCCGTTTTTTCGCTATCTGTTCAGCAGAATGCTGAGCATCAAAGCTAGGTTTCATCGCAAAAAATAAAACCAAAAAAACTGCCAGCAGAACCAGAAAAGCAGACAGGCTAAAAGCAAACAGACTCCATTTTAACAGCTTTGCCTTTTTCATGACTATCTCCTAAAATACACTATTGATAACATTATATCAAAAAATTTTCTATTTCTGCCAGACAGTCAGTAAATTTTTGCTCAGAAAGGTAAAATTCCTTATCCAGAGCCTGATAAATCACATCACCATAGGAGGCATGTGAGACACGTTTATCCAGAATCAGGACAGCGGAACGCTGGCTGTTTCTCCGCATGGTTCGCCCGATTGCCTGTTTCAGCCGTAAAATCATCAAGGGCAGGCTGTAATCGTAAAAAGGTGATTTTCCTTCTTGCCTTAAACGGCTATTCATTTTTTTGACAAAAAAATCTTCAGGATTATCAAAAGGCAGACGTGTTATGACTTCGATCATCCGATCAGCAGCAACAAAATCCGCCCCTTCCCAAAAAGCTCCTGTGCCTAAAAGCAGCTGGCTGGCACCTTCCTCAAACTTTCGTTTCACTTTTGAGGCAGAACCGTTTTTTCCTTGAGTTAAATGTGAAACACCAGCTTTTTCTAATTGCTGGGAAACTGTCATCATACTTTGAACAGAAGTGAAAAGCACTAAAATTGGTTTTCCCAGTCTTAACAGTCTGAGCAGGCGCCAAACAGTCTCCTGTGCATATTCCGCTGAAGAAAGCTGATTAAGCATCGGCATCGTTGAGTCAAGCCAGATATGCTGACTGTCAGTCTTCGCTTTTGGCAGCCCCGCAAAAACAGCTTCCCTGAATCCCAAGAGCTGCGCTAAATGAACTTTGGGACTGATATCTAAAGTTGCTGAAATGAAATAAAGTTTTTTGACTTCCGGCAAAAAATGCTTAAAGTCAAGAAAATCGTCTCTGCCAGCATTCAGGTAGATTTGCCGCTTTTCCTGATTCATTTCTGAAGACAGCCAAAATTCAGAAAAGGGCTCAGCAAACAGCTCTCTAAGCGGGGCCAGTTCCGCTAAGTTCAGTTCCAGTAGATTTTGCCTCAGGCGGCTGATTGCCTGTGAGGGCAGACGATTTTTGCTTGTCTGATGAAACTGTGTCACAATATCATCCAGATTAAAGGTCAGACTTTCAAGCAGACGTTTTTCTAAAAGATTAAGGTTTTTGCTGCTTAATTCCTGAATAACTGACAAAAAATAAGTCAAGTCTAGGCTTTTTCGTGAGAAATTTTCTAAATTGAGTAACAGCTTCTGGGCTTCATCGAAAACAAGCACTTTCTTTTCAATAAATGCTTTATCATCTTGTACACGTTCCAAAAAATAGGCGTGGTTAATCAGCAGCAGGCGGCTTGTCTTAGCTTTTTCATAGCTTTTTTGCCAAAAATCGACTGTGGCATAAAGAGATTTTTTGCTGATTTTGCCATCATGCCTGAGAGAGTCAAAATAGCTCTCAAAGCGCTGCTTCTGCTGAATTTCGTCCAAATCTCCGGTTTCAGTTTCCAGCAGCCAGATTAGAATCTGCATTTTATAACGGTTAATCAGCCGGTTATCATGTTGCTGTCTGAGACTTTCTGCAAAAGCATCCAGCTTAATGTAATTATTTGGTCCTTTAATACTGTGGCAGGGGATATGGAAGACAGACTCAATTTTTTGGATTTCATTAGCCATAATTTGATCCTGCAGCACCTTTGTCGGCACTGAAACAATCAGCTGCTCCCCAGAAATTTTACTCAAAAGAGGCAGCAGATAAGCATAGGTTTTTCCAAGGCCGGTCTGAGCTTCTAAGAAGCTGGGACGGCTGTCCTTAAATCCGTCCTCAACTAACTGGGCAAAAGCTTCCTGCTTTTCGCGCACATCCAGTCCGAGCAAGGCTATATTGACCGAAAAATCCTGCGATAATTCCCGGCTGTCTTTTTGTGCTTTTATCCTTCTTAAAACTAACTGACCTGTTTCAACATAATCTTTTTTTGATAGCAGAGGAGCTTTTATCAGTGCATCGTCAAGCAGAATACGCGATTCAAATAGGAGGCTGTCAGCCAAAGGCAGCAGTTTTTCCAAAACTTCTTTTGGCAGAGCTTCCACCTTCTTTTTTAATTTTAAAAAAAGCTGAGCAGTTGCCTGTGCATCAGCAATAGCTGTATGAGCATCAGTTAAATCAAGCTGAAGTTCTGCTGCTAAACTGGTCAGAGAATATTTTTCAAAATGCGGATAAAAAACCTGAGCCAGCTCTACTGTATCAACTCTTGGCGTACGTAAGTCAAAACCCTCCAAAAATAAATGTTCGGCTAACAGATTGGCATCAAATTTGACATTATGGGCGACAAAGACACAGTCTTTTATCAAATCATAAATAGCCGGCGCCACCTGAGAAAACTCTGGAGCCAGTGCTAGCTGCTTGTCAGTGATTCCTGTAAGTTCAGTTATATGCTGCGTTAATTTTTCATGAGGGTTGACATCCGTTTGGTATGTCTCTATAATTTGGTCATTTTTGATAATGACAATCCCCACCTGAATAATCATCGCCGAGGAACTGGCACTGGTTGCTTCTAAATCAACAATAGCGTATTTTCTATCATTCTTATCAGTCATAACACTAAGATTATACCATAATAAGCCGGCTTTTATCAGCCGTAAGTCAGCTTCTTCTCTGACAGGCAAAAGCTGCTGCATTCCTATCATTTTTAAAGGGAATAAGCCTGAAAACACTGTAAAATTATTTGAAGCAACTTATACAGCCATTTTGTACGTTTTGGACCAGCAAATGTAGAGCTGCTCCGGAGGTCTAGCCAAGTGTTTTTCTCAGGCTCTTTATGGTATAATGAAAACTCAGACAGAAGAATTTGCAATACCTAGGAGTAACCATGAGACGGACCAAACTGAACAATTACTATCTCGAAATGAAAGAGCACTATTTGTATGTCCCTTATTATGATGAGGAGCGGCGAATCCGGGTGCTGCTTCCCAAAGATTATAAAAAGGAAGAATGGGCTGACTACCCTGTTCTGTACATGCATGACGGTCAGAATATTTTTTACAGCAAGGAATCTTTTTCCGGCTATTCTTGGAAAATTATCCCCACTATAAAAAAACATAAGGAATTTCCTAAGCTCATTATCGTTGGCATTGATAATGCTGAAGAAAACCGGCTCAATGAATATGCTCCCTGGATGACCGATGTGGGGTCGACACCGGAAACTGCCAGCGTAGGAGGAGATGGTATGGAGTATGGAGAATGGGTCGTTAATACTGTTAAACCCTTTATTGACAGGCACTACCGTACCAAACCAGACAGAGCCCATACCTTGCTTGCCGGCTCATCTATGGGCGGTATTATCACAGCCTATATGGGAGCTGCTTATCCTCACATATTTGGCAGCTTAGGTGTCTTCTCATTAGCCTCATGGTTTAGTGAACGGGATTTCCTGCGCTACTGCAATCACCATGGCCTTAATCAAAAAAGCAAAGTCTACATTCAGGTTGGAACAAAAGAAGGTGATGAGGTGGATGAGGCTTTTGCTCCAGATATGAATCAGGCCTACATTGACTGCAGTCTCCACTATTACCAGTCTCTCATAAAAACAGGACTGCCTTTGGAGAATATTCGGCTACGTATTATGGCTAATGAGATTCACCATGAAAAACACTGGGCCGATCATTTTGTTGAATTTTTACAGTTTACTCTAAAAGACTGACATGCCAAAAATGAAGCTGAGAAAAAGAGTCTCAGCTTCATTTATTTTATAAGGAGCAAAGTCTGCCATCAGATAATTGCAGATAGAAATCGAGACTGCAAAAAAACTTAGATTCGTCCTTCTGCTTCAACTTTTCCTAGAAAATACGGCATTTGCTGTCTCCACCAGTCCCAGTCATGAGCCACATCGCTTCCCCAATAGTCAAACCAAGCAGGAATGGATTTGGCTGCAAAAGCTTCTTCTAAACGTTTGGTATCTGCAATATGCGGCTCTTCCCAAGCCCCTTGACCAACAGCAATAATAAAGCGATTTTTCCGGTAATGGTAAAGAAACCACGGATCATTTTGGTTCCAAAGATAGTCAATCGGAGAATTGTAGTAAACGGCATTATCGCCAAAGTATTCTCCTGTAAAAAAGCGGGCATCATAAACACCAGAAAGTGCGATAGAAAGATCGAAAAGATCTGGATGGCGCAGGGCGAAATTAACGGTGTGATAGGCTCCCATTGAACAGCCTGTGGCAGCAAGGCCACCCTGCCAGCCGGACTCATAACGGATAAGCGGAGTTAGTTCATTGACAATGTAGCGGTCATAGGCTTCATGGGCCAAAGCCATGTCGTGACCGGATTTTCCTAAATTCAACCAGGATTCGCTATCGTACGATTCCGGAGTATAGAATTGAATAAGACCGCGTTCAATGAAGTGCTGGCAGGCTTCGATCATACCAAAATCACCGTATTCATTTTGACTCCCCCCTGATGAAGGAAAAACAACTATCGGTTTTCCGGCATGACCATAGATATTAAAATACATTTCCCTTCCAAGTTCCCCGGACCAGTGACTTCTTCTTTCAAAATGCATAATTTTTTCTTCTCTCCTTAATGTTATCTCAAGCGACTTAGATATAACCCCCTAGCACGCCGCTTCAGCCCATAGACAAAATGCAGCCAGCCCTACTGTATTTTGCTGTTTTTTATTTTAAATTTTCCTAGCTTTGACTGTCTCATTTAACAGATTGTTAAAATCTGAGAGAAGCTGACATAAACTGACTGCAGGAGGCTATGACAAAGGGAGTTGACTTATACCTGTCTGAGGTTTTAACTAGCTGCTTTTCATCTAAGCTAGTCTTATTGCTTAGCATGTGCAAATTGAACAATATCGCGCATTTCTTCCATCTGATCGGTTCGGGCTAAAATCCCTACTTCTCCCATAATTTTAGAAAAAATGCCCGGTACTGCCTCTACGCTGATAATATTAGGCCTGAATTTATCAACAACAGTATTGACACTGTGAGCATAATTCTGATTAGCCTTACGGGAGATATAAACAACATTGTAAGGACGTGTAATTTCAGCTTCAAAAATATTATCCCGTACGATATTGGCATATTCTCTAAAGATATCAAAGTCATTAGCATAATTCCACATATCAATTGTCAGTCCGCCAGGCGGCCGGCAGTTAACTTCAAGAGCAATCAGCTCCTTGGTCTCCTTAAGACGGAAAAATTCAAAATGGAAGAAACGTTCCTTGACCTTGAAAGCGTCGACGCAGATTTGACCGGCTTGAATCAAATCATCAGCAATAACCCGCGGTACATAGTAAAACATGTCATGATCTTTTTCCACGGTTGCCAGTACTGCCTCAGAGTATTCCAAACTGGAATAAAAGACAATATTGCCATCATGGTCTGTTAAGCCGTCAAAGGTTATAATATCGCCTTCAACGAATTCTTCCATGATATACTCGACATCGGCATTTTTATAAGTAAAAAAGTCTTCTAAGGCTTCGGGAGATCTCAGTTTATAGGTATCCGAAGCACCGACACCGGAATTGGGTTTAATAATAACAGGAAAACCCAGTTCAGCAGCGAGGGCACGCGCCTCGTCATCTGTATGGAATACTCGGCCTCTGGCAACCTTCAGCCCATGCTGGCGGAAAATCTCTTTCATCTGTGCCTTAGTTTTAATGGCCAGCATATCTTGATTTTTATAGCCAAAAACATTGAAATCCGTCCGTAAAGCAGCGTCCAATTCCAGCCAATATTCATTGTGTGATTCTATGCGATCAATCCGGCCGTATTTATGAGCAAAATATGCTACTGCACGATAAACCTGATCATAATCTTCCATATTATCTACACGATAGTATTCTGTCAGGTTTTCCCGGAGACCGGTGCTTAACTCATCATAAGCAGCATCTGCAATACCAAGTGTATGAAAACCACTTTCATGCAGCCGATGAGCAAATGTCTCGAAATTAGCAGGAAAATGGGGAGAAATCATCACAAAATTCATTGGTCTTGTCATTTCATTTACCTCATTTTTATTTTTCTTCCAGTGTACCATAATTCAAGGCTGATTTCTAGTAAGTTTTCTGAAAATAATATCAATTCAGATAATTTCCAGTGAGCTGTCTCTTCAAATAAAGAGAATTGGCAGGCATAAGACTTCAAAAACAGCTCCCTCTAAAAAAGAGCAAAAGACCCTGCTTTTTATTTTAAAATCAAGGATTTTTTGTTAGACTAAAAGATATGGAAGTTTATAAATTACTAAATCCGGTTGCTCGTGAAAACACCTATATTCTCTGCAATGAGCAGGCCCTTATCCTAGTTGATCCCGGAAGCAAGGGCAGTGCGATTATTGAGCGAATCAAGACCTTAAAAAAGCCCCTTGCTGCTATCCTTTTAACCCATACGCATTATGATCATATTATGAGTCTGGACCTTGTGCGTGATGCTTTCGGCAGCCCGCCGGTTTATGTTTCAGAAAAAGAGGCCGACTGGCTGGACTCCCCTAAAGACAATCTTTCAGGTCTTGAACGGCATCAAGATATGGCAGATATCACTGCGCGGCCTGCAGAGCATTATTTTACTTATCAAATTCCCTATCATATTGCCGGTTTTCACTTTACCGTTGTTGAAACGCCGGGCCATTCTGCCGGAGGGGTCTCCTTTATTTTCCCTGACGATGAACTGGTTCTGACAGGAGACGCACTCTTTAAGGAAACTATCGGACGGACCGATTTGCCGACCGGTGATTTGGAGTTGCTGATCTCCAGTATTAAGCAGAAACTTTTCACTCTGCCCAATCACTATAAAGTCTATCCCGGCCATGGAATGAATACCACCATTGCTCATGAAAAAAATTTCAACCCTTTTTTACAGTAAAACGGCTAAAAGCAACTAGCTATCCTAGCACTTGTCAAAATTGTACTCGTTTGAAGCCAAACTTGCTAGTTTGCTTCTCTTTTGATTGCTTTTGCTATCTTAAAAAACCTGCCCTTTAAAGGGCAGGTTTTTTATGTTTATTTTAGAATTTCAAATAACGGCGCATTGAGAGCAGTGAACCTATTGAACCGATTACAATACCGATAAGAAACAGAACGCCAATTAAGGACGGAATGAAAAAGCCGGGATCGTACAGCGAGAGGCTCTGCAGCTCCAAACTTGGACTAAAGGCTCTGTACACATATAAATAAAGGATGTAAACAATCAGGGAAGGAATGATTGCACCTAGAAACCCTACCCAAGCACCTTCAAAAAAGAAAGGACCGCGAATATAGGAATTTTTAGCACCAACCAGACGCATAATTTCGATATCACGGCGCCTTGAAATAATGGTAATCCGAATTGTATTTGAAATCAAAAAGACAGCTACAAAAACGAGCAAACCTGTACCGATAAGGCCCCAAGTCCGAATGAGGTTGGCAAATCTGAAAAGCTGATCCGAGTCAGAACCGCCATAATCAACAGATTCTACGCCTTCAATCCCACTGATGCTGTCTGCCAAGGTTTTAACATCCTCTGGATCAGCCGCTTCAACAATATAGACATCCTGCAGAGGGTTAGAATCGCCATCAAAAAGCGACCAGTCATCGCCATATGTGTCCTGAAGCTGCTTCAGCTGCTCATCCTTGCTGGAAAAGGTGATGGACTTAACCCCTGACAAGGCCGCAATCTGGTCGTAGACCTTATGGAAATTTTCATTAGCAACTGGCTGGCCGGCAGGATCAGTTGTTGTTTCAGAATTATCTGTTGAATCAACGTGCAGGTAAGTATTGATTTGAATATTATTTTCAATCCCGCTTGCCAAACGTTCAGTGTTGAGCAGGACTGCACCGAAAATCCCCAGCAAGGTCAGCGTAATCGTCACTGAACTGACAGAAGCCAGTGTCATCCAAAAATTACGCTTCAAACTTTTCATAGATTCCCACAAATGATGGAAAAAATTTCTAATCATCGTAACCGTATTCTCCTTCCTCTTCATCACGTACCACACGACCATCTTCAATTGCGACAACGCGATGGCGAAGTGAGTTAACAATTTGGCTGTTATGAGTTGCCATTAAGACAGTCGTTCCTTGGACATTAATCCGCTCCAGAAGCTGCATAATTTCCCAAGCAATTTCAGGGTCAAGGTTTCCTGTCGGTTCATCGGCAATCAGTACTTTAGGGTTATTGACAATTGCCCGGGCAATAGCGACACGCTGCTGCTCACCGCCTGACAGCTGATCGGGGAAAGAACGCATCTTGTGTTTCAATCCGACTAAATCAAGAACCTCTGTAACGCGTCTGTGAATGTCACGTTTTTTGGCACCGATAACCTGCATCGCATAAGCAACATTTTCATAGACCGTTTTAGCCGGAAGCAGCTTATAATCTTGGAAAACAACTCCAATACTGCGGCGCAGCATAGGAATTTCCCTTTTCTTTATTTTATCCAGATTAAACTTGCCAACCTTGAGCGTTCCTTTAGTATGCGCTTCCTCCCGGTAAAGCAGTCTGATAAACGTCGATTTCCCAGCTCCTGATGGACCGACAAGATAGACAAATTCTCCCTGATCCACCGAAATGGTAATATCTCTCAGGGCAGTGGTTGAACGGTGGTACTTTTTGCTGACACCGTTCATTTCAATTAAAGCCATGTTTTTCTTTCCTTTTCTTTAAATTTTTAACGCAGAAAAAGTCTTGAAGTATGATCTTAACTCTTCTGCGCAAAAAGTATAAGACCTGACTAAAACTTATCCATTTTCATATTGCTGACTGTCCATGCAAGCCCGCTATCACAAGGCACTGCCAGTCCAGCCAGCATCTCATATTGACCAGAAATAAATACCTAATCAGCCATTCGCCACTTGAGATAAGCATCAATAAAGCCTGTCAGTTCACCGTCCATCACTCGGTCAACCTGAGCGATTTCATATCCACTTCGATGGTCTTTGACCATTGTATAAGGCGTAAAGACATAAGAACGAATCTGACTGCCCCAGGTAATCTCTTTTTTATCTCCTTTGAGGGCATCGATCTCCTGTGCTTTTTTTTCTTCTTCCAGCTGATAAAGCTTAGCCTGAAGAAGTTTCATCGCTCGTTCACGGTTACCGTACTGAGTACGGTCAACTGTTGATGCCGCCACAAGCCCTGTCGGGATATGGGTCAGACGGACACCGGTGGAAACCTTATTAACATTTTGACCGCCGGCACCGCCGGAACGAAAAGTATCCATCTTGATATCATCGTCTCGGATGGTTACCTCGATAGTATCATCGAGCTCAGGCATCACTTCAACTGACGCAAAAGAAGTATGACGGCGTTTTGCAGAATCAAAAGGAGAGATGCGCACCAATCGGTGCACGCCCATTTCTGACTTCAAAAGTCCGTAAGCATTAGCTCCAGTAAAAGCTAAAGTGGCTGACTTAATGCCGGCCTCATCGCCAGCCTGATAATCTAAAAGCTCAACCGTGAAACCATTAGCATTACCAAAACGGGTATACATACGCAAAAGCATATCTCCCCAATCTTGGGCCTCAGTCCCGCCTGAACCCGGGTGAATCTCTAAAACAGCATTATTATGGTCGTAAGGCTCTGATAAAAGCAGAGTCATCTCATAATTAGCCATGATTTTAGCCAGCTCAGCCAGTTTTTCCTCTAATTCCTTTTGCAAAGACGAATCCTCCGGAAGCATTTCCAGAAGGAGCTCTGTTTCATCACACAGCTCGGCCATATTTTGAAAGGTTTCATAGGTTGATTTCAGCTCACTGAGTTCCTGCGATGTTTTCTGAGCAGCTTTATTGTCCTCCCAAAAATCCGGTTCAGTCATTTGATGTTCAAGAAGGGCAATCTCTTCTTCCAATCGCTCTAAGTCAAAGAGACCTCCTGAAGTCAGTCAACTTCTCTTGATTTTCTGCTATTTTTTGACGAATTTCAGCTAATTCCACAATACCACTCCTTTAAAATAAGATACAAAGGCCATTAAAAGAGCAAAGCAAAAATAGGAGCCTGACCGCTGAGTCACCAAAGACTCAAGGGAAGTCTATCTTTTTTGCACAGCTCTTAGGCCGTGTTCAGTTCCGATAAGATACAAAGGCCGTTTAAAGAGCAAAGCAAAAAGACGGTAAGTCCGAAATCTTTGATTTCGCAGACGCACCTCTGCCAGAACGACTAGAAAGATGCGGTCGACTGTTAAGGCGACAAAGCTTTCAGTCGTTTACGGCTGACGGTAAGTCCGAAATCTCTGATTTCGTCTGCGCCCCCCTGTCAGAACGACTAGAAAGGTGCGGTCGACTGTTAAGGCGACAAAGCTTTCAGTCGTTTACGGCTGACGGTAAGTCCGAAATCTTTGATTTCGCAGACGCCCCTCTGCCAGAACGACTAGAAGGGTGCAGTCGACTGTTAAGGCGACAAAGCTTTCAGTCGTTTACGGCTGGCGGTAACTAAGTAACGACAAAAATTTCCAGCCCCTCACTCTCCCGATTCTAGGTTCGGGCTGAAATCTTCCACTGGATGATTTCACTGCACAGCTCTTAGCCCGTGTTCAATTTTTATAACGATAATAGCTCTGTAAAGACAGGTAAATTTCCGGTAAGAAACGCAAAAAATGCGTATCATTCTGGAGCTCTACCTATTTTACTAGTCTATCATAAAAATGTTACTTTTGCCATTTTGCAAATACTAAAGCCAATTCTTTTTGACTGTCTGCTTCTTTAAGATTCAGCTGATGCAAAAAATCCAGCAGTGCAGCATCTGGTTCTCTGACAATCTCTCCTATGGCCCAAATAGCTGTTGCTGTATGAATAGGATTATTGTTTTTATCAATAATTTCCATCAGCTTAACCAGAGCACTTTTATCGTGAATATTGGCTAAGGCGATAATCGCATTGCGCTGCAGAATATTCTTGCCCCGCCAGGCTGCAGCAAGCTGACCGAATTTTTCTTTAAAAGACTTGTTGCTTAAATCCAGAAAAGGCTGCAGCTCAGGCATAGCCAAGTCTGGGTCAATAGCACTGGCAGGTGGATTCATAATCCCTTTATTATAGGGACAGCAGATTTGGCAGATATCACAGCCGTAAATAACCGTCTTGATTTTTTTACGAAATTCCAAATCCATCATGCCTTTGTCCTGTGTCTGAAAAGACAAGCAGCGTCTAGCATTCATAGTCCCATCGCCAAGCAAGCAGGAAGTTGGGCAGGCATCCAGACAGCGTCTGCAGTCACCGCAGCCATAATCAACCGGCTGGTCGGGTTCAAGATCTAAATTTGTAATCAATTCTCCTAAATACATATAGGAACCGAATTCTTTCGAAATGACCAAACCATTTTTACCGATAAAACCGATTCCTGCTCGTCTGGCGACTGCTGTATCAACTAAAGCTCCTGTATCCACCATGGCTTTGTGTTCCAAAGGAAAATCTGCACAGAGCGCCTCGATACCTGCAGCCAGCTGATTTAACTTCTCCTGTAAAACATGATGGTAGTCTGTGCCCCAGGAATTTGGGGATATTTTCCCGCGTCGGTACTGAGTCTTAGGCGGTTTAGACGGCAGTTTATGCGGATAGGCGACAGCAATAGCGATAATCGTCTTGGCAGAAGCAAGTGAACGTTTGGGATCAAGACGGTCTTCGATTACTTTATGTTCAAAGCCTGAATTTCGCTTCTCTTCAACAGCCAGTCGCAGAGACTTTTCTAGATAAGCGAAATTATCCGCTTTTGCAAAGCCGATTTTTGAAATGCCGATATCGGCAGCCAGTTTTTTTATTTCTCCTTTGATATCCATAACATTATTCTAAAGCAAAAAAGTAAGGACTGCAAGATTGATCTGAGACTTCATTTTTAACTATTGATCTGCTTAACGGTCCATCAAAAAAGGCAAAAACAGCAGGATTAATCTTGACAAAACTACAGTCACTTCACAGATCTGCAGCGCGCATTTTAAGCAAAAATACCCCAAGCCCTTATATTTTTTTCTTTGCCAGACAAGCAGTTCCGAGTTTTTAGACCTGCGGCCAGAGAGGCAAGGAAAATCAACCGCTCAGGCTAGGCCGATTTTGGTCTCAGCCTCCTTCATTTTCTTCTGCAATATGTTTCTGTACTTGGCTCAGGCCATCAACAAGAAAATCAGCTTGTGACTGATCAAGGTCAAATAAATGATCGCGGATCGCAAACACACGCAATCCGGCAGCTTTTCCGGCAGCTATCCCCTTTAAACTGTCCTCCACTACAACAATTTCTTTCTTATCAAAACCCAGCAAGTCACAAGCTTTATTGTAGATAGCTGGATTTGGTTTGCTTTCTGTAAAATCGCTGCCTGAAAGGACTGGGTCAAAACTGTTTTTTAGCCCTACACTGTCCAGTGCAAAAAATATATCACCATATTCAGAATTTGATGCTAAGGCTAAACGGATACCTGATTGCTTCAGCTTTTCAATCACCTGTTTGGTATCGGGAAAAATCAGCTGCTCATAGGGAGCTCTGTGTTCCTCTTTATACAAAATATACTGTCTTTCCAGATCTTTTGTATCATAGTCAGAAGACAAATCACCCAATATCCTGCCCCAAATCTGATCCAGCCGGCCGCCGACAAAGTCTCTGGCTTCTAAGTGATCAATAGAGATACCTTTTTCAGACAAAAATTTCTTTCGGCGCTTAAAGTAAAAACTTTCAGTGTCAAATAAAACACCGTCCATATCAAAAATCACTGCTCTAATCATCTGTAAACCTCTTTTCTGCTTTTATTTTATCATATAATCGGATTCCCTGTCCCCTTTTATCTGATAAACAAGAGACTTCGCATAAACAGTTCAAAAGCATTATTGCTGTTTTTTTGTTAAAATAAATCTATGACTAAACTCGCTATTATTAGTGATCTGCATATAGATCTCAATCAGTTCGGTGACTTTGAAACCGATACACTTATTGCCGTGCTGGAAGAAAAAAGGATTAGCCATCTGCATTTGAACGGTGATATGTCCAATCATTTCTATACTATTTCTCTGCCTTTTATGGAAAAATTGGCTGAACATTTTTCCCTTACTTATAATTTAGGCAACCACGATATGCTGGATCTTTCAGAGCGCGAAATTGAACAGTTGGATTTCCAAGTTGTTCCGCTTGGAAACAGGACACTCCTCGCCTTTCATGGCTGGTATGACTACTCTTTTTATCCTGACAGGACAGAAAACGAGAACCTCAAATTTAAAAAAACATTCTGGTTTGACAGAAGGCTTAAACGCGGCATGACAGATAAGGAGTTGACTGTGCAAACTGCTCAGCGACTTGATAGAATTCTGGCAGATCTTAGTCCTCACCATCAGCTTATTGTCAGCATGCATTTTGTGCCGCACAGGCAGTTTACTATGACCCATGAAAAATTCAGACCCTTTAACGCCTTTTTAGGCAGTCAGGTTTTCCATGATATTTTTAAAAAATATGCTGTTTCAGATGTGGTTTTCGGACACGCTCACAGATCCTACGGCAGTCAAACTATTGACGGCATTGCCTACCATTCCCGGCCTTTAGGCTATATCCGTGAATGGAATCTGACCATTGACTTTGTCAATCAGCACCCCATCTACAATCCCAGTGGCACATGGAATCTGAGCAAACGTTACAATGCAGTAAAAAAACAAAAAGATTTTTTAGCTTATAAAAAAGAGCATTTGGCTGAAGAGTTTAGGCGATCAATGACTGTTTTTTTGCTTAATTAAAAACAGAAAAACCCTTCTGAGCTTAATAAGAATAAAGCTCAGAAGGGTTTTAAAACGGCATCATTTCAGTATTTTAATGCAAAACTGTCAGTCTTCTGTTCCGATCAAGTAACGGCCGACAAGAGCTGCCAGAACAGCGCCAAGAATCGGCGCTAAAATAAAGACCCATAATTGACTGAGGGCATCCCCACCGGCTAAAACTGCAGGAGCCAAACTCCGTGCCGGATTGGCAGACATCCCAGTCAAAGGAATTCCGACAAAGTGGATAAGTGTCAGGGTCAAGCCGATTATTAGACCAGCCAGTTTAGCATTCCCCTTTTTGGCTGAAGTCACTGTCACAATGACTAAAACAAAGATAAAAGTCAAAATTGTTTCAACTAGGAAAGCGCCGGCTGCATCAACTCCATTAAACAAGTTTTGCCCGAGATTATCCGTTACCACACCGATATTAGCTATTAGCCCTTCTAAGGCCAGAGTTCCTAAAAAAGCGCCAACAATCTGCGCACAAATATAAATCAGCAAATCTTTACTGCTTATACGCTTATTAATAAACATAGCGATAGAAACAGCTGGATTTAAATGAGCACCAGAAACTGTCCCGATACTGTAAGCAGACGCAACAATGGTCAAACCAAAGGCTAAGGCAATTCCAGTAATTCCGATACCGGCTAAACCGCCGCCAAAAACAGCAGCACTTGTCCCAACAAAGACAAGAATGAAAGTTCCAATCAATTCAGCAAAAAACTTTTTCATAATAAAATTCCTTTCTTTCGCTATTTTAATCTTAATTGAAAAAAACTGCAAATAAAACAGCTTAGCTTCATAGCTGATTTCAGATAAAAATGAAAGTATCATGTCTCAAAAAAGCTTCTCATAGCTGTTTTCAGTCGGCCTTTCAGTATTTTTGCATTTTAAACGGCCTTTGAATTTTAATAAAAAAAGCAGGGACAGGTCTGTCCCATACTTTATAATTTTGTTATAAAATGCAGACTGTCTGAAAGTAAGGGCTGACAGCTCAAGCAGTGTGTCATTTAAACCGCTCTTACTTAACAGTTTTAAATGGCTTTTTTATCTTGACCGGCAGCTCGCTGCGCAGCCTTAACCAGTTCAACAATAAGAACCATCATTAAACTGCCGATGACTACAACTCCCCATTGTGTCAGACTCAGACGGGCAACATGGAAGAAGCTGTTGAAGCCCGGGATAGCAATTGTTGACATCAAAAGGATAAATGCTGCAGGAATGGACCAATTAAAGAGTTTATTCTTAAAGAGCCCCACTTTAAAGATAGACTGATAAACCGATTTGACATTGAAGGCATGGACCAGCTGTATCAAGCCCAGTGTCGCATAAGCCATAGTCAGGGCATCCTCATGTATAGCTTGGTTGCCGGCATGTTCAGGATTAATAATGGCCCAGCCATAAACCCCTAAAACCAGCAGCGTCTGCAAAATTCCCTGATAAATAATGGCCCCCATCACACCGCCTGAAAAGAAACTGGATTGTCGGCCGCGCGGTTTGTGTTGCATAACTCCCGGTTCAGCCGGCTCAACTCCCAGTGCAATAGCTGGTAAAGTATCGGTTACCAAATTAATCCACAGCAGATGAACAGGCTCTAAAACATCCCAGCCAAAAAGGGTGGCAAAGAAGATGGTAAAGACCTCGGCCATATTAGCCGAAAGGAGGTACTGAATCGATTTTTGAATATTAGAGAAGACCTTGCGCCCCTCTTCAACCGCTACAATGATTGTCGCAAAATTATCATCAGCAAGCACCATATCGGATGCTCCTTTAGATACTTCAGTTCCGGTAATACCCATACCAATACCGATATCGGCTGTTTTAAGGGATGGGGCATCATTTACGCCATCGCCTGTCATAGCAACAACCTTGCCTTCATTTTGCCAAGCTTTGACAATTCGCACCTTATGCTCAGGCGATACACGGGCATAAACAGAATACTGTTTGAAAACCTTTTGAAAGTCTTCATCTGACAGTTCATTCAGCTCTGCACCGGTAAAAACATGGTCCTCACTGTCATCAGCTTCAATAATCCCTAGACGCTTGGCAATGGCTTCTGCTGTATCCTGATGGTCTCCTGTAATCATAATCGGACGGATTCCAGCTTCTTTAGCTACACGGACGGCCTCTGCAGCTTCCGGACGTTCCGGATCAATCATACCGACTAAACCGGCAAAGATAAGATTGTTTTCAATAGTTTCTGAATCCAGTTCCGGAATGGTGTCTTCATATTTGTAGGCCATCATCAGCACGCGCAGAGCTTGTTTGGCAAGTGATTTATTAGCTGCCAGAATCGTGTCCTTATCCGCTTCTGTAATAGCACGGACAGCACCGTTTTCCTCAATCTGCGTCACACGCTTAAGCAGCTGATCCGGCGCTCCTTTAACAGCCACTAAAAATGTGCTGTCCCCCAGTTTATGAACAGTTGACATAAGCTTACGGTCAGAATCAAAAGGAAGTTCTGCTACACGCGGCTCAGTCTTCAGCTCCTCCCGCACATCAAAATTATGATCAAAACCGTACTGGACAAGTGCTGTTTCTGTAGGATCCCCAATAAGTTTCCCTTTTTGATCCACCTTCGTGTCATTAGCAAAATTCATAACGCGGAGAGCCATATTATTTTGCTCAATATCATCATTAGCATCATACAGCTGACCATTGTAATACATTTTTTCAACAGTCATTTGATTCATTGTCAGTGTCCCTGTTTTGTCTGAAGCAATGATCTCCGTTGATCCCAATGTTTCAACTGCAGGAAGTTTACGGACAATAGAATGGCGTTTAGCTAATGTCTGCGTCCCTAATGACAGAACAACTGTCACAATAGCCGGAAGTCCTTCAGGAATTGCTGCTACAGCAAGCGCTACAGCAGTCATAAGCCCTGTCAGCACTTCCTGACCGCGAAGAAAAACACCAACTATAAAAGTGATAAGGGCAATAACAACCACAACATAGGTTAAGACCTTAGACAGCTGATTGAGGTTTTGCTTGAGAGGGGTGTCTGTTTCATCAGTATTGGCAAGCATACCGGCAATATGACCAACCTCAGTATACATACCGGTATTGGTCACCAAACCCATACCGCGGCCGTAAGTCACATTTGAATTTTGGTAAGCCATATTCAGACGGTCACCGATGCTGGCATCACCCGGAATCTCTGCTCCTAAATCTTTATCCACAGGAACCGATTCTCCTGTAAGGGCGGCCTCTTCAATCTTGAGCGAGTTAGCCTCCAAAAGCCGCATATCAGCCGGCACCACATCACCTGCTTCCAGCATCACGATATCTCCTGGAACCAACTCTTTTGCATCGACCTCTTTAACATGACCGTCACGGCGGACACGTGCCGAAGGACTGGACATAGATTTTAAGGCTGCTATAGCCGCTTCAGCCTGTCCTTCTTGGTAAACCCCAAAAGCTGCATTCAAAATAACAACAGCCAAAATAATAATGGCATCTGTCACTCCTTCGCCGCCCGAAGTAATGACAGACAGCACTGCTGCAACCAAGAGGATAATAATCATCAAATCCTTGAATTGATCAATAAATTTGGCTAAAAGAGTACGCTTTTCGCCTTCATCTAATTCATTGCGTCCATATTCAGCCAAACGCTGCTGAGCTTCCTGCGTTGTCAGCCCTTTCTTAGAACTCTTTAAAGCAGAAAGAACAGACGCCACATCTTGTGTATAAAAATTCTCTTTCTTTTGTTCTTTTGACAAAATATCTCTCCTTAAATTAAGATACAAAGGCCGTTAAGAACGCAAAGTAAAAATAGGAGACTGGACGAAGAGCCGCTAAGCTCTAGGACAGTCTATCTTTTTTGCATAGCTCTTAGGCCGTGTTCAGTTCACCAAGCTTTTTTTAAAACAAAAAGAGACCTGTTTGCTAAACAAGTCTCGCTGTTTAAGGTCCAGCCGGAAATTTCTTTCGTAATGACGACCGGATCCACGGTAAAAACCGTCTGCTACTCCCTTGATGTAAATTCATTATAGCAAAAAATCTTTCGTCTTGGCAAGTGCTTGCTTTAAAATAAAATGAAACAGAAAGACCGAAATTTTAAATTTTATTTTTCAACACCCTGACCAGAGGTTGGGTTGTAAAGCCCTTCACTCTCCCGCTTATCTCCTAAAAGATCGCTTAAGTGAAAACGGAGGTATTTAATACACAAACGGTTTTTATAGGCATAAACCAGATGCAGCATACCATCTTGACTTTGATACAATGTCGGATATTCATACTGCGAATTGTTGGTCTTGTTTTCTGCACCGATATAGCCTTCTGCTGGCTCAAAAATTCTGCCCAGCGGCCAAGTCTGGCCTAAATCTTCCGACAAAGATACAGCAACAGGATGCCGGAGCCCCGGCCAAGCAACTTTGCCAAATTCCGGCTTAGCGGCTCTATTGGGATTGTAAGCAAGAGCAAGCTCCCCCGACTGCAGCTTTATAGCACTGATGCTGGCATTATTATTAGGCAGGACAGTTTTGTGCGGACTGCTCCAAGAATCACCATAGTCATAAGATTCACTGACATAGATATTGTCGGCAAAACGGCTGCGCATAAAAGCCAGCAGATGTCCTCTTTCGTCTTCAACAACATTGGCATGAACCCGGCCGTTACTTTCAGGCATCGGTACGCGTTTCCACGTTTTTCCGGCATCATCTGATTGTCGAAATTCAGTCGGATCATTAGTCAATCCATCTGCTGAATCTTCACATAGCCATGTTGAAAAAAGCCAGCGGCCGTTGCTTAAAATCTGAATCGTTTGCCGGGAAAAAGTCCCCTGCTCTGGAAAAAGAACCTGAGCGTCTCCCCAAGTAAGGCCTTCATCGCTAGATTTCTGTACCATGATGACTGAAGTAAACTGCATATTATCCTTGCCTTCCTGACGGCTGAGCTGAGATGTGTAAATCAGCCATATTTGACCATCTGGTGCCCGAAAGAAAGCTGGATTCTGCTCACTGCGGCCTTGACCTTGAGAAACAATTTGCGGTGAAGACCATCTTTGTTCGTCAGGCTGGTACTTTGATACAGCAATTGAAATATCACCGCTTCCTTCAAAGCTTCCTGCGAACCAAGCACATAAAAGCCCGCCGTCCTTTGTTTCAATCAGTGTTGGGGCGTGGGCAGTTGCTTTACCGCCAGTCGGAAGCAAAGCAAAATCAACATTTAAATAGCGATCATGATAAAGCACACCATCTGGGTTGTCAACACGTATTTGAGGTAATGTAGTTGTCATTCTTCTCTCCTCTCTTCTACTGCTAATTTAACCACAGCCTTAGTAAATGTCAACTCCTCGTCTGTATGGAAAACTGCCCGGTGAGCGTCCCATGGAAAACAAACGTAGGCCATGCCCTCTGTGATTTTCATGTAATGGCGAACTGACCCCTCATATTTTTCAACATCCTTTTCCTGCTGATAGGGAAGGGCGACAGACAACTCCGCTAAGTCTTCCAGTGCAACATACTCGGCTCCCTCCAAAACGAACTGGACATCAATAAATTTCCGATGGGCTTCAAACTGTGAAAGTTCTAACGGTTTTGTCCGCCCTTTTTGGAAAAAAAGCCTGCCTCCTGAAAAAGAATAGGACACTCCTGCTGCCCAATCATCTTTATGAGCTTCTAAAACAGCTAAGGCGTCTTTAATTTTAGGTAAAATAGGCTGATAGTATTCCAAACGTTCAGCACGATCAATTATCATAACTCCCCTCCTCCAACAAGATACAAAGGCCGCTTAAAAATCCGTATGAAAATAGGGGATGGCAAGTGATGCTGGCATCACGATGACAGCCATCTTTTTCACTAGGATTTTAGGCCGTGTTCAATTCATAAGATACAAAGGCCGTTAAAAACGCAAAGTAAAAATGACGGTAAGTCCGAAATCTTTGATTTCGCAGACGCCCCTCTGCCAGAACGACTAGAAGGGTGCAGTCGACTGTTAAGGCGACAAAGCTTTCAGTCGTTTACGGCTGACGGTAAGTCCGAAATCTTTGATTTGACAGACGCCCCTCTGCCAGAACGACTAGAAGGGTGCAGTCGACTGTTAAGGCGACAAAGCTTTCAGTCGTTTACGGCTGACGGTAAGTCCGAAATCTCTGATTTCGCAGACGCACCTCTGCCAGAACGACTAGAAGGGTGCGGCAGGCTGTAAAGACTGCAAAGCCTTCAGACAGCTACAGCTTTTCTAATCAATTGCTATTACAAAGCCATGATGTATACCATCTTTTTCACTAGGATTTTAGGCCATATTTAGTTCACCAAGATACAAGGCTTGCTGCAATAGTACCAGCACGATGACTGTCTTTGCCAGCAGCTCTCACCTTTTTATGAATGCTCTGCCAGACGGATAGCATAATCAATGGCATTTTCCAGACTCAATTCGCTGGCTGTCCACTTACCGGCTTGGTCAAAAGCCGTACCATGATCAACTGATGTTCTGATAATAGGCAGACCAAGTGTAATATTAACCCCTTGAACAGCTTTCCAACCGGCTTTTTGCTGATCATATACAAAACCCAATAATTTCAGCGGAATATGGCCCTGATCATGATACATAGCAACGACCATATCATACAGTCCTCCATTTGCTTTGGAAAATAAGGTATCGGCCGGCAATGAGCCGTACACATTTATTCCTTCTGCTTGCGCAGCTTCAACAGCCGGATTAATTTCTTCGATTTCTTCACGGCCAAACAGTCCATTTTCACCACAATGCGGATTAAGACCTGCTACCGCAATACGCGGGTTAGAGATTCCTAAATTATGACAGGCCTTGTCTGCTATCCGTATAACATCCAGCACCCTCTCCATTGTCGCCCTGTCACACGCCTCTCGTAAAGAAACATGAGTAGAAACATGGACGACACGCAAATTACCATCTGCAAGCAGCATAGTATATTTATCCGTTCCTGTTAAATCAGCATAAATTTCGGTATGCCCGGCATAATGGTGTCCGCTCAGATTAAGGGCTTCCTTATTTAGAGGATTGGTCACTGTAGCATCCACTGCTTTTGCAAGAGCCAATTCAATAACTTTTTTGACATAGCAAAATGCTGCATCACCCCCACTTGAAGACACATGACCGATTTTGAATTCAGACATATCAATCTTATCCAAATCAATCAAATCAACAGTCCCAAGCTGATAAATCCCATCTTTAGGATCATTAACAACATGAACCTTTAAATCCAGCTCAGGATGCTTTTCTAAATAATAATCAAGTACCGACTTATCACCAACAAGCAAAGGACGGCAGCGCTCATAAAGTTCTGCTTTGCCAAATGCTTTTAAAGAAATCTCCGGACCAATTCCAGCAGGATCACCTAAAGTAATTCCAATAATTTTTTTCATCCACTCCACTCCTTCACCAAGATACAAAGGCCGTTAAAAGAGCAAAGCAAAAATAGGAGCCTGACCGATGAGTCATTCAAGACTCAAGGAAGGGCTGTCTTTTTTGCACAGCTCTTAGGGCGTGTTCAATTCCAACAAGATACAAAGGCCGTTTAAAAATCCGTATGAAAATGACGGTAAGTCCGAAATCTCTGATTTCGCAGACGCACCTCTGCCAAGACGACTAGAAAGCTGCGGTCGGCCGTTAGGACGATAAAGCTTTCAGACGGCTACGGCTTTTCTAATCAATTGCTATTACAAAGCATGGTTATACCATCTTTTTCACTAGGATTTTAGGCCGTGTTCAGTTCATAAGATACAAAGGCCGTTAAGAACGCAAAGTAAAAATAGGAAAATTGACGAAGAGTCGCTAAGACTCTAGGAAATTTTATCTTTTTTACGCAGCGTTTAGGCCGTGTTCAATTCATAAGATACAAAGGCCGTTAAAATTCCGCATGAAAATTGGCTCATGTTCAGCTTTCCATACCTTTAGCCTTGTTTTCATCTAAAACCTGACGCAAAGCCCTAAGTCCTTCTTCTGACAGCTGATTGAAAGGGGCACGGCACTTTCCTACCGGATAGCCTAATTCGGCTGCCGCATATTTAACAATGGTATTAGGGTTGCCAAAGCGGAAACAGTTTCTAAATGATCGAATAGAGTCCTGATGGAATCTGGCTTGCTCGAAATCCCCTGCTGTATAAGCGTTATAAATTTCTGCCATTGTAAACGGATAAATGTTTGAGCAGCCGGCAATCCCGCCTACTCCTCCTGCCATCAAGGTCCAAAGAATCAATGAATCGTTGCCTGATAGGACAGCAAAATCTTCCCGCCAGCGGGTTCTCTCAATATACTGCAAAATAGTGTCAAAATTACCGCTGGAATCTTTAACACCAACAATATTTTCAATATGACTGAGACGCTCAACAGTAGCCGGTGCTAAAGCATTTCCGGTACGTGCCGGAATATTATAGAGAACAATGGGCAAGTCAACACTTTCGGCAACTGCCTTGTAATGATCATACAGTTCATTTTGAGATGCTGCTGCAAAGGACGGGGTGATGACGGATAAAACGTCGACACCGATTTCCTCTGCTTTTTGAGACAGACGAATCGTATCTTTTGTACCAATCAAGCCGGTTCCAGCATAGACAGGGACACGTCCGGCTGTCTGCTCAACAGCAGTCTGCATAATCTGTATCTTTTCCTCTTCTGATAAAATATAACCCTCACCGTTTGTTCCAAAAACAAAGATGCCATGAATCCCTTGAACAATCAAACGGTCAATCTGTCTGCGCAGCTCATCATAGTTGACACTTTCATCAGCCAGCATCGGGGTAATAATTGGAGTGATAATTCCCTTAATCGCAACCATAACTTCCTCCTTATAACAAGATACAAAGGCCGTTAAGAACGCAAAGTAAAAATAGGAAAATTGACGAAGAGTCGCTAAGACTCTAGGAAATTTTATCTTTTTTACACAGCGTTTAGGCCGTGTTCAGTTCACTTCAAAGAACTTGCTTGTAAATAGCACGGGCATCTTCAGATTTGATTTCCCGCATATTATTGACTAACAGCCGTTTGACCTGCATACCTGCAGCCACTAAATCTTCCAAATCCGTTTCAGGAACATTGAAGGTTTTTAGACTGGTCGGAATGTCCAGCTTCGTCACAATGTGTTCAAACTGCGTTAAAATATACTGAGATTTCTCGTCTACAGATAAATGCTGCCGGCCATCATGAACAGCCCGGTCATAAGCCTGTGCAAAGTAGTCTTTAATAACGGGTTCATTAAAGCGCATAACAGGCATCAGCAAAATCGCATTTGAGACACCGTGAGCGATATGGTATTTGCCTCCTAAAGGATAAGATAAGGCGTGAATACCTGTTGTCCCGGAGGCAGTGATAGCGACACCGGCATAAAAGGAACCTAAAAGCATCTTGTTTTTAGCTGCCAGCGCTTCGGGATTGGTGCAGGCTTCAGTAATGTTATTAAATATCAAATCAAAAGCTTCCAAAGCAAAAGTATTGCTGAATGGATTGCGTTTTGTAGATGTAAAGCATTCAATGGCATGGCATAAGGCATCTACACCTGTTGCGGCAGCAATCGGCTGCGGCAGATTTTTAAGCAGACGACCGTCTAAAATAACATAGTCAGCAATCATTTCAGGATTGACAATTCCAATCTTTAATTCCTGCTCTGGTACTCCCACAATACTGTTGGGTGTTGCTTCCGAACCGGTACCTGCGGTTGTCGGTATCATCAGAACAGGTACCTGTTTTTTTGCCAGCAAAGGATTATCCAGCAAATCTTTCACCTGATAATCACCTGCTGTCAAAATTGAGGCCAGTTTAGCCACATCCATGACACTTCCGCCTCCAATAGCCATGATAAAATCTGCATCTGCTGCTTTAAACTGATCAACTATCGCCTGCGCTTGATGGTAGTCAGGTTCTGCGGGAATATCGGCAAAAATTTCATAGGTCAGACCGGCTTCCTCCAAAACAGCTTGAGGAATTGTCAGCAGGTTAGCTTGTAAAATTCCTTTATCTGTAAAAATAGCAACCTTTTTGAGACCGGCCGGAAGAATAGTAGCTATCTGCTCCAAGGCATGCGATCCTGCATAAATATTTTTAGGCATTTTCAAACTATAATCCGTTAACACTTACATCTCCTCCTTATCAATAATTGATTGGTTAAGTTTTTCTAATAAATCCGGCTGACCAAAACCTCCGGATTTTGTAATGAGCTGAATTTTTTGTCCCTGCCAGACAATGCGAGACAGCACCACCCCTGGGTAAAGCTCTGATAAAGGCTGAATCTCATCCAAACCCAAAACCTGCATCGACTGAAATAAAGTATCCCCTCCGATAAAAAATAAGGTGCGTTCCAGCTTTTTTTCTAAAAAATATTTGGCAATTTTTCCTAATGAACGACCAATTTGAAATCGAAAGGCGGGCTGAGTTTTTTCTTTTTCATCCTTATCCGAAAAGTCTGGCAATGCTGCCGCATTCAGCGTCTCAAAAACGGCTAAATCATGCTCTTTGATTGTTACTAAATAGCGCCCTAACAAATCCTGTCCCTGCCGACTGTCCCAAAAGTCCTCAGCAGTCAGCTGGGCAGCCTGTAAGGAAAAACGGGCAGCCTGCTGTTTTTCTGCATAGTCAATCTGCCTGCGGGTGATGGGATTAACCGATCCGGAAATAACGAGCAAGGGGAAATCTATTGTGTATCTTTGCTTTCTTTGCTGCGGAAATAACAGAGCCGGCAGATATTTGGCAAAACCAGCACAGCCGACACTTAGTTTTAATAATCTCTGCTGAGCCAAATGCTGCGAAATGGCTCGTAAATCATCATCGATTTCGCTGTCAAAAAGAAGAATCTGTTCTGCTGCTGCACCGAAAGAAGAGCTTTCTTTGCTGCACAGAGCAGAGCCAAGTGAGGCTTCCTCCTGCAATCTTTTAGCGATATTGCTTTCAGTAACCGGCTCATAAGGGTCGCTGGCAAAAACACTTTCTGCTACCGGCCTGCCGTCTATCAAAAGCTCCCCATTTTTGACGGTGCGGTTGATTGCGGGGAAAGCCGGCACAAAGGCAATTTTTTCATTTGGGAACTGATCAGCCAAAGCTTTAAGTTCGCTGCTTATATTTCCTCTTAGTGCAGAATCCACTTTTTTGTATATATAAGCCACCCCATGATTTTTAGCTTTTTGAATGATAGAGCTGATAAGCGTGTAAGAGGCTTCAAAGGAGAGATAGCGGCTTTCACTGTCAATCACCAAAACTTCCAAATCCGGCGCCAGAGAATGAAAATCAATATCTTTGTCAGTAGTCACTAAGGTTTCTATCCCTTGATCAGAAAATTGGACTCCAGTATCTAAAGCACCTGTAAAATCGTCAGCAATGATTAATAGTTTCAGCATTCGGCCATCTCCTTCCCTATTGATATTTTTTATTCTATAAACAATAATCAAAATCTATAAGCTGAGAAAAGCAGTAAAGTGTTTAATTTTGAAACGTTTTCTCAAAAAAACCTGTATGACAGACAAAAATGCGTTAAAATCGTTTGTATATGAAACAAAAAGAGAGGTCTCGCCATGCCTAAATTTAAACTGCTAGGAATAGCTCCCTACGAAGAGCTCAAACATGCGATGGAAACTGTCAGCAAAGAATTTACCGACTTGGAAATCGATGTATTTACTGCAGATTTGCTGCAGGGAAAGGAATTAGCGCAAAAACTTTATCCCGAGGACTATGATGCCGTTATTTCTCGCGGCGGAACAGCCCATTTAATCCGCGATACCGTCCCCATTCCAGTCTTTGATATCGCTATTTCTCTCTACGATATTCTAGGTGCTATCGAATTAGCCAAAAATTATACGGATCATCTCGCTATTGTCGGTTATGCCAGTATTACAGAACCTGCTCATCTGATTTGCGATATCCTGCAGTACCATATCAAAATCATCACCTTAACAGATTCAGCGGATACTTCCGCCATTTTGGAAGATTTAAAAGCTCAGGGTTACAGCATGATATTGTGTGATGCCATTACTAATAAAACAGCTATCCAAAAATCACTGAACACTATACTGGTAACATCTGGTACAGAAAGTATAAAACATGCCTTCCAGCAGGCTCTTATGACTCTCAAAGATACCCAGCATATCAAAAAACAAAATAAACTGCTGACGGCTTATTTCAAAGAGCAAACGGCTAAAGCTCTGATTGTTGATGACGACCTGCAGACGGTTTACTCCAATATTAATCAGACACTAGCAGATTCTATAAGAGATTTTTTACGGTCGAAAAGCAAAGACAGCCCTTCAAAAATTTTTTACCACACATTTAACGGCAACCTCTACCGTATTGGGATGCAACCGTTTAAACTTGAAAATGAGACTTATTATTTCTGTGATATCAGAAAGAGCACACCGCCGATTATCCGAAATAGTTTTGGCGTCCAGTATTTTGATAAAGAGGATATTGAAAAAGAGATAAACAGCCATCTGCTTTTCACATCATTTATTCAAGAAAAATCACGACAGCTGATTGATACACTGACGGCCCATTACAGTGTCATGATTATTTTTGGAGAGAACGGAACAGCTAAAACCAGTCTTGCTTATACGGCTTTCCTGCAGCAAAAACAGTTCAACCAGCATCTGATTGTTATTAATTCCAAACTGATTGATGAAAGAACCTGGAAGTATCTGCTCAATTCCGCTAACGGCCCTTTAGTGGAGAAAGAAAACACGCTGCTGTTCAAAAATGTCGAGCAGCTAACTGCCACCAATCTCGAAAAGCTGTTAACCGTTATTGACAGCACAAAACTGCTGCAGAGAAACAATCTACTATTCACCTATAACACAAAGAGCAACGATCATAACGAATACATCTACAACCGAATTATGACACACTTGGACTGCGGCAGTCTCTATTCCCCATCGGTCAGAGAAAGAAAAAATGAACTCTCAAGTCTTCTCACTCTCTTACTCAATAAGCTTAATATTAAATGCAACAGAGAAGTTATCGGCTTTCAGCCTCAGGCAATGGAGGCACTGCTGGCCTATGACTGGCCAAGAAACTTTAATCAGCTGGAACAGGTCCTAAAAAAATTAATCTTAAGCACCCACCACTACTATATTTCTGAACATCAGGTTCTGGATCTTCTTCGGCAGGAAAAAAGGCGGAACAGAAGCTCCAACGGCAGCAAGCTGATTGAATCAGCAAATCAGCCAAGCAAGACCTTATTTGACTATGACAAGGAGATTATCCTTGCAGCCTTAGAAAAAAATAATCACAACCAGTCAAAAACAGCTAAAGAACTGGGTATCAGCCGGACAACTCTTTGGCGCTACTTAAAAATGGATTAAGATATCAGGCTGGCTAAAGAGCTGACTTTAAATTGATCCAACCTAGGGAAGGGGGTGTCAGCTGCCTGCAGCTAAGGAAACATAACAATAGCACCGATACACAGGGCAACCAGCCGGACAAAGTACATAGGAACGGAAAATTTCCAAAAATCAGTCAGTTTATAACTGCCCATACCTAAAATCATAGCCGGCATCCCATCGATTGGCATATAGCCGCCGTTCCAGCCGGATACAACAACAGCTGTTGCGACCGCAGCCGGATTGATTCCCAGACTGATACCGGAAGCAATGGCAATCGGAGCAAAAATATAAACAGAGCCCATGTTAGAACCTGTAAAAGTCGCACTGGTACTGGTTAACAAGGCAAAAAGGAAAATGAAAATAAAGGGATTAATCTGTCCGCCTACTGCTTTAGCTACTGCCTCACCGATCATAGCAGTAAAGCCCGTATTGCCCAATGCATCAGCCACACCGATAACACCAGCAGTCATCAGGACAATCGGCCCTGCCATATTATCTCGGACTTCTTTAAAATCAAGGACATCAATAAAAAGCAAAACAGCAGCTGCCAAAGCCGGAACAATATAGGCAATTTCACCTAAGCTGTTTATCATCATCATACCGACAACACTGACTGCAAAAGCAAGGATTGTGACATACTCTTTCCAGACAGGGAGATCGTTTTGGCTGATAGACTGCTCCTGCTCTTCCTCAGCAGCAGCTTCTCTCACCGAGTGATCCGGCAGAAAACGATAGCCAATCACAGCCCAGAGCAGATACCCCAGAGAAAGAAAGGCATTGGCTAGAGCAAAACGGCCGGTCGACAGGGTTTCGGTGTAACCGGCTGCCTGTAAAACACTCACCGTCACGCCATAAGTCAAAGCAACATTAAGCGGAAAGAGCGGATGGTTGGTAGCAAATCCTAAGGGCATCATCAGTTTAGAAGTCGGCAGTTTTTTACTGTAAGGAATAGTAGCCACTAAAGATAAAATCAGAACATAGTAACCGGTTGCTCCTGTCCCCACCAGACTGGCTCCCAGCATAACAACCAGAACCAAGAGAACATAGCTCTTATACCCTCCTTTACTGACTAAATTCAGTATAGTGGCCTGCACCCTGCTGATTAAACTGGTTTTCATCAGTCCGGCCATGACAACCATAAAGCCGGCAATCATAACAACCGTCGAGTTAATAAAACCTGCAAAAGCCTCCTGAACAGTAGCCAGACCGGTTACAACCAGAAGGAGACAGGCGAAAACGGGCGGCGCTCCAAAGGCGAATTTATCTGACATGATCATCACAATCATCAGAAGCAAAATCCCCAGAGCAAGAATCATTTGTATTGTCATAAGGACACCTCGAGTTATTTATTTTAATATGTAAGCGCTTAACAAATTAATCATAATATTTTCGCCCTTTTTAGGTAAGTCAAATAAAAAATAAACTGTCTTGATTTGAAACAGTTTTCTTTTTTCTTATTCTTAAATAGACTGCTTTTGTTTCAAAAATAAACAAAAAGCCGCTCGAAAACAAGTCTGCTGAACTGTCGTTTTCGGGCGGTTCGATTCACTCTATTAAAAATCTAATTTATCCAAGCATCCTGTGCATCTACCATACCAACACCTTTAAGACCATTGTCTGTTAGGGCATCATAAACGTCCTTTGTTTTGTAATGAACAAGAACAAGCTGATACTGGCCGTTACGCTCTGCCGCAGCTGCAATACCTGATATCATCTTAAGACGGTCGCTGTCAACTCTGCTCTTTTTTTTCAGGCGAAAACGCAGACGGGTGCTGCAGTAGCGGACATCCTTAATATTAGCGGAACCGCCTAGGCAGTCCAAGAGTGCCTCTGCCAATTTTTCAGTTGAGCTTGCAGTCATTTCTTTCCTCTTTCTTCATCACTTTTAATCATGCATTAACTTCTAAAAAAACTTAGTACCAGCTGATAGTCAGCTGATAACGGGCAAAAACATCTTCCGTTTCTGCCTGTTTCAGAACATAATCAGCAGCAATATACTGATTTTCAGGCTGAATGAAAAGACGAGTCGTTTCGACTGTCAATTTCTGTAGTCCCAAGGGAGTCGGTATTTGAGCAGCCGTTAGACGGTCTTCTTGAAAGCTCATAATCGTTCTGGGCTCTGAATAACGAACCATCAGCAGTTCTTGTTCTTTGTACTTCAGCAAAACCCGCTCTTTATCTGTATTTTGATACAAAATATAAGCCATCCCATTTTTTTGGCCCAGCTGACAGTCATGAACTTCACGAATTGTCTCTGTCTGCTTATCTGTCTGAATAATATTTTTGATTTCTACTTGCATGCCAAAACTTTCTATTTGATTGATATTGCCAGATTTATTCTACCAATTTCTGAATAAAGTTGCAATTTTTGTTATAATGAAGCCATGAATGAAAAAGTTTTTCGTGATCCTGTTCACAACTACATCCATGTCAGCAGCCAGCTGATTTACGATTTGATTAATACGAAAGAATTTCAGCGGCTTCGGCGCATTAAGCAAGTTCCGACTACTGCTTTTACCTTTCACGGCGCTGAACACAGCCGTTTTTCACATTGCCTGGGAGTCTATGAAATTGCTCGCAGGGTTACCGAAATCTTTGAACAGAAATATGCGGGCATTTGGAATGCTGATGAATCGCTTTTAACTATGGCAGCAGCTTTGCTCCATGATATCGGACACGGAGCCTATTCCCATACCTTTGAGCGGCTGTTCGCTACTGACCATGAAGCTTTTAGTCGGGAGATTATCACCAGCCCCGAGACAGAAATTTACAATGTTCTCAGCCAGTTTTCTCCGGATTTTCCGGAAAAAGTGGCCAGTGTGATTAACCATACTTACCCTAATCAACAGGTTGTTCAGCTAATATCCAGTCAAGTGGACTGTGACCGCATGGACTATCTTCTTAGAGATTCATATTATTCAGCAGCCAACTACGGTCAGTTTGATTTGATGCGGATTCTGCGTGTTATCCGTCCGACTGCAGAAGGGATTGCTTTTGAGCGCAACGGTATGCATGCTGTAGAAGATTATATTGTCAGCCGTTTTCAAATGTATATGCAGGTCTATTTCCATCCGGCCAGCCGATCCGTCGAAGTCCTGCTGGAAAAATTGCTAAAACGGGCTAAGTGGCTTTTTAAACAGGACCGCTATTTCTTTGAAAAAACAGCGCCAAATCTCCTCCCCTTTCTGCAGGAAAACTTTACACTCGACGATTATTTAGCTTTGGATGATGGGGTCATGAATGCCTATTTTCAGTCCTGGATGACTGCTGAAGATAAGATTTTGGCTGATTTATCCAGCCGCTTCATCAACCGCAAACTTTTTAAATCTGTAACATTTGATGGAGAATCTCAGTCTCAGCTTTACCGTCTGACTGATTTAGTACAGTCTGTCGGCTTTGACCCCGAATACTATACCGGCATTCAAGCCAGTTTTGACCTCCCCTATGACATTTACCGTCCGGAAAAAGAGAATCCCAGAACACAGATTGAAATCATTCAGAAAGACCAAAAATTAGCAGAGTTATCCACCTTATCGCCTATTGTAAAAACCCTGACCGGAACCAGCTATGGCGATCAGCGCTTCTACTTCCCTAAAGAAATGCTGCACTTAAACGATCTTTTTGCTGCTAATAAAGAAATTTTTATCAGCTATACAGCTAATGACCATTTTACACCGCCCGTAAATTAATTGAGACCCGCCTTCTTTTTGCTGCTAAATCAAAACAGCCAGTCTGAATGCCTCATCGTTATTTAAGCATGACTGGCTGTTTGTATTTGTGAAGATACACGCACGATAAGACAGACTTTTTAATTATACTGCCCTTGGTGCATCTGCAAAATCTGTCATGACAAAAAACGCATTTTTTAGTAATATAGTATATAGAAATTTTCAGATTATGGAGAATATCATGTCGATTAAACTTGTTGCTGTTGATATTGACGGCACTCTTATTACTAAGGACCGGAAAATTACGCCTGACGTTTATGAAGCGATTCAGGCTGCTAAGAAACAGGGGACTAAAATTGTTTTAGCCACCGGCCGTCCGCTTGCCGGTGTTCAAAATCTGCTGACAGAACTGAAACTGAAAGATGAAGGGGATTATGTCATTACCTTCAATGGCAGTTTGGTGCAGGATACAGCTAAAGGCGCTGATGTGATTAAAAAAACGCTGACCTATGAAGACTATCTGGATCTTGAGTTTTGGAGTCGCAAAATCAATGTCCACCTCCATGCTATCACTAAAAAAGGCATTTATACCGCTAACAGAGATATCGGCAAATATACTGTTCACGAAGCAACACTCGTTGATATGCCGGTCTTTTACCGGACACCGGAAGAAATGGCAGGTCATGAAATTGTTAAAGTTATGATGATTGACGAGCCAGAGATTTTAGATGCAGCCATTGCTAAACTTCCTCAGGAACTCTATGATAAATACACCATTGTCAAATCAACTCCCTTTTATCTGGAAATTATCAATAAAGAGGCCAGCAAAGGCAAGGCTCTCACTCATTTAGCCCAACAGCTGGGTCTGAGTGCCGATGAAACAATGGCAATAGGCGATGAAGCAAATGATCGGGCAATGCTGGAGGCCGCTGGGACGCCAGTAGCCATGGCCAATGCTGTAGAAGAAATTAAAAATCTGGCTCATTATATTACAAAATCAAATGAAGAAAGCGGCGTAGCCTATGCGATTCGCCAATGGGTACTAAAATAATGGTTACATACAAAATTGGGATTTCAAAGACAGAACATGATGAGTTTGTCAAAGCCAGCAAGCAGACCAACCTCCTGCAAAGCTCTGACTGGGCACAAGTCAAGGATAACTGGGGCAACGAACGCTTAGGCTTTTACCAAGAGGGTGTGCTGGTGGCCTCAGCATCTGTTCTTATCAGACCTTTGCTGCTCGGAATGACCATGCTCTATATCCCGCGCGGACCCGTTATGGATTATAATGATTCTGCTCTGGTTAAAGAAGTGATAACTGCTTTGAAAGCCTACGGAAAAACAAAACAGGCACTTTTTATTAAGTTTGACCCTGCCCTACTTCTTAAACAGTACAAGATAGAGCAGGAAGCAGAGGAAAACACTGAAACGCTTGCCCAGCTGGCTCACCTTCAGGAGGCCGGAGCCCGCTGGACAGGCCGAACTAAGGCAATTGCAGAGAGCATCCAGCCGCGTTTCCAGGCTAATGTCTACACAGACAGTAATCTAACAGCAACTTTCCCCAAACATACGAAACGATTGATGAAGGATGCCCAGAAACGAGGAGTAGAAACCAGCCGCGGCGACATTACTGATGTCAAAGCTTTCGCAGATGTGGTGGCTTTAACTGAAAACCGTAAAGGGGTAGCCTTACGTAATGAAGATTATTTCAAAAAAATGATGACCATATACGGAGACAATGCCTATCTGCACCTTGCTAAAGTCAATCTGTCTAAACGCCTGCAAGAGTACAAAGAACAGCTAACTCAGATTCAAAAAGATCTGTCTGAGACCGGAGAACATCAGAAAAAACGTTTGACCAAGCTCAAGCAGCAAGAAGCCTCAGTCAGCAAATATATCACCGAATTCGAAGACTATGTCAGCCAATATCCTGATGAGCTGATTATTGCCGGCATTCTTTCTGTTCGCTTTGGCAATGTTATGGAAATGCTCTATGCCGGCATGAATGATGCTTTCAAAAAATTCTACCCGCAGTACTCTCTTTACCCCAAAGTTTTTGAAGATGCCTATAACGATGGGATCATTTGGGCTAATATGGGAGGGGTGGAAGGCAGTCTGGATGACGGCCTGACCAAATTTAAAGCCAATTTCAACCCGACAATTGAAGAATTTATCGGCGAATTCAATATCCCTGTCAATAAATGGCTCTATCCTTTAGCAAATTACGCCTATGAGGCCAGAAAAAAGAGGAATAATCACTAATGCCTTTAACAACTTTAAGTCAAGAACAATTCGTTGATTTCTGCCAGTCACTCTCTTATAAATCCTTTATGCAGTCTGTCCAGATGGCTGACTTACTGAAAAAACGGGGTGCTGCTGTCGAATTTATCGCTTACAGCAAAGAAGACACTGTCCTTGTCGCAGCTCTTCTTTACAGCATGCCTATGACCGGAGGGCTTCATATGGAAATCAATTCCGGACCGGCAGTCGCTGATCGCCGCTATCTGGACGTTTTCTATGAGGAACTTCGAGATTATGCTAAAAAGAAGGGTGCTTTAGAACTTATCGTTAAACCTTACGACACCTACCAAACCTTTGATACTAACGGCCAGCCGATTGATCAGAATCGTCCGGAAATGATTGACAATCTACTGAATGCAGGCTATGAGCATGACGGTCTGCTGACCGGCTATCCGGGAGGCGAGCCCGATTGGCATTATGTTAAGGATTTAACTGAACTTGAACCGGCCAGTCTCATCAAGTCGTTCAGCAAAAAAGGCCGCCCGCTGATTAAAAAAGCCAAGACTTTCGGTATCAAATTGCGCCCTTTAAAACGAGATGAATTGACTATTTTCAAAGAGGTCACTGCCGCTACATCTAACCGCCGTGATTATCAAGACAAACCGCTTGATTATTATCAGGACTTCTATGACAGCTTTGGCCGTGACTGTGAATTTATGATTGCCAGTCTCAATTTCCAAGATTATCTCGCTAATCTGCAAAAAGACCAAGACAGACTTGGACAAAAAATAAGCAAACTGAAAACCGATTTAGCTGCCAAGCCATCTGAAAAAAAACAAAATCAGCTGCGGGAAATCACAAGCCAGTTTGAAACTTTTTCTGTTCGTATTGCCGAAGCAGAGGAACTGATTGCCAAATATGGTTCTGAAGATGTAGTTTTGGCAGCCAGCCTCTTCATCTATACACCGCAGGAAGCTGTTTATTTATTTAGCGGCTCCTATCCTGAGTTCAACAAATTCTATGCTCCGGCCCTGCTGCAGGAATATGTCATGCTAGAGGCCATGCAACGTGGTATTAAAACCTATAATTTACTCGGTATTACTGGTGAGTTTGATGGTTCCGACGGTGTCCTTCGGTTCAAACAAAATTTCAATGGCTACATCACACGAAAAACAGGCACCTTCCGCTACTATCCCCATCCCTTGAAAGCCAAATTTCTTCAGGGACTTAAAAAAATTTTAGGACGGCAGTAGAATAAAAAATGCAACTGTGACTGCTCCTAAACCGACCCTATAACCCAAAAGAAAGCTGAGACAAAACGTCTCAGCTTTCTTTGTTTGAATTGAACACAGCCCCTAGAGCTTAAAAAGTGAAGCAAACCAATATATTCCCAACTTATATTTTTGTTTGTTTTTATGTCAGTTTCCTATTGCGCTTATAGGCAAAATATAAGGCTGTACCAGCTAAAAGAATCCACAGGACTAAAGCCAGCAGAGATGGATCCGTCAGTTCAAAATCAGCCAGCTGTGAAAAATATTTGGAATTAGCACCGATAAAGGACCAGTCCAGCACATTTTTTAACCACTTAATCTCTGCAGCTAAAATCGGTAAAAAGTTAGCCAGCAAATATAAACTCAGACTAAACAAACTGGCCTGCATTTGGTTTTTAGCTAAAAAGGCAATTAATAAATTAAGCAGGACAAAAATAACAATGGTCAAACCGACAACAAGTAAAAACTTTCCCCAGTCCATGTTCCGGACATGGAGTAATAAAGGGAGCAGAATACTGGCCGCCAAAGAAAAACAAATTGGAAACAGAATAACACTGAGAATGTATTCTTTCTGATTAACTCCAGTTAAGATTAAGGTTTTAAGGTTCTTTTTTTCCTTTTCTTCTGCTATCATCATAGAGATAAAAGATCCAGCAGTTATGCTGTAGACTGTGTTAATTCCAGTACCAATGTAAGCCGCCGTAACCGACGAATCCCCGATGGTTGACAGGAGCAAAACATAAAAGGGTGGTGTCAGTACCATAAACATAAACAGTTTATTACTCAGCAAAAACTGCCAGCGCAGCCAAAGCAAACTTCTCAATTTATTCATCATGCCATTTTTCTCCCGTTAATTTGATAAAGACTGCTTCTAAATCCGGTTCAAGAGTATGCATACTGATAACTTCTGAACTCCAATGGCTGTCCACTTCATCTTTAGGAACCATTTTTTCCCGGCCGTTGCGGTAACGTAGGTAGACATGGTCATCAGTACGGTATTTCTCAATGATAGAGGCCGGACTGCCGTACTCTAAAATCTTTCCGCGATGCAGCAGGGCAATATTATCGCACAGCCTGCTCGCCTCCTGCATATTATGCGTTGTTAAAAAAATAGCCAGACCTTTAGACTTTAATCCCAGCAGGACATTATGGACTTTTTGTGCCAAAGTCGGATCCATACCCGATGTCGGCTCATCTAAGAAAATCACTTCCGGATCATGGAGAATCGCCCTGATGAGCAACAGTCTCTGCCGCATTCCGGTTGAAAGTTTATCAGCTTTCTTATGGCGGTCATCATATAACTCCAGACTCTTCAGCAGTTCATCGACTCTCCTCATTGGAACTCTGTGAAAACGTGCAAAAAATTCCAGATTTTTATATACGGTCAATTTTTCATAAAAGCCGACTGTGTCACTCATAATACCCATTTTCATATAGTCAGCTGCCTGAAGATGCTGAGCATTTTTCCCCAATATCTCAGCTCGCCCACTATCAGCTTTCAGCTGATTCGTTACGATATTGATGGCAGTTGTCTTGCCAGCACCCGATGGACCCAGAAAACCAAAAATTTCTCCTTCTTTCACAGAAAAAGAAATCTGATTTAAAGCCACATGCTTGTTAAAACTTTTTGACAGACCGACAGCCTTAATTTTATCCATTCCTTGCCTCTCACTGTACTTCATTTCTTATTTTAGCATTGTATCAAGTCACAGTTCCTCTTCAACAGGACACACATGTCCTGTTGTAATAAAACGAATACTATTATCATTATTTTAAGAAACATAGTCTGTCCCAGCTCTTCGTCTAAACGCCCGCTGTTGCTGTGTGTTCGAACGAGCTTTGTATCTTGGTAATTGAACACGCCCTAAACGCTGCGGGAAAAAGCATGGTCAAATATAGAACTGATTTCACAGTTAGGCAGCCGTAAACATCTGAAGGCTTTGCAGTCTTTACAGCCTGCCGCACCCTTCTAGTCGTTCTGGCAGGGGGGCGTCTGCGAAATCGAAGATTTCGGACTTACCGCCAGCCGTAAACGTCTGAAGGCTTTGCAGTCTTTGCAGCCTGCCGCACCCTTCTAGTCGTTCTGGCAGGGGGGCGTCTGCGAAATCAAAGATTTCGGACTTACCGCCAGCCGTAAACGTCTGAAGGCTTTGCAGTCTTTGCAGCCTGCCGCACCCTTCTAGTCGTTCTGGCAGGGGGGCGTCTGCGAAATCGAAGATTTCGGACTTACCGCCTATTTTCCTTTTGCGTTCTTAACGGCCTTTGTATCTTGTTGAAAGGAGGTGAGCTTATGGCTACAGCTGCTGTAATTGGTTTGGTTGTTGTTCCTAATGTTGCTGCATGGACTTACGCTTATTACTACACACACCGTTAGTCTGCTTGGCAACACTGAATGAATCGTCTATACGAAGAGAAAAGGTTTCAAATCACAGCTTAAAGCTGAATTTGAAACCTTTTTGCTGCTTTGACAGAAATGGACTGCAAAATAGTAAAAGGCCTTCTTTTATACTGATTGCCAACCAGCTTCAGCCTAAAAGAATGCCTTTTTATATTGTCAGTTTTCGCCAGTATCTAAAAAAACTTAGTTTACGAAGTCAAGCAGGGCAAGGAAACTGTCTGGCTGCAGAGAAGCACCGCCGACCAGAGCACCGTCAACATCAGGACAAGCCATGTAATCAGCAATATTCTCAGGTTTAACAGAACCGCCGTACTGAACCCGTACCTTATCGGCAACTTCTTGACCAAAATCAGCTGCTACAACATCACGGACAGCCTTACACATTTTTTGAGCATCATCTTGTGTAGCTGATTTACCAGTACCGATAGCCCAGATAGGTTCATATGCCAGCACTAAGGAAGCTACCTGCTCAGCTGTTAAACCTTTAAGGGCTGCAGAAACCTGAGCACCAACAAATTCAACAGCCTTGCCTGCTTCATAAGTTTCAAGTGATTCCCCGCAGCAAATAATCGGAATCATACCGTTTCTGAAAATAGCATGGGCTTTTTTATTGATATCATCATCTGTCTCATGGAAGTAATCCCGACGTTCTGAATGTCCGATAATGACATAGTCAACATTCAGTGCGGCAAGAGTCGCCGGACTGTTTTCCCCAGTGAAGGCACCGTAGTCTTCAAAATAGCAATTTTGCGCTGCCACTTTCAGTTCAGTATCCCGAACGCCTTTTTTAATCCCTTCGAGGAAAAGAGCGGGTGCACCAACAACAGTATCAACAAGCGTATTTGCTGGTATCTGATTTTTCACTGCATCAATGAACTCACGCGCTTCAGCAGCTGTTTTATTCATCTTCCAGTTACCTGCAATAATTGGTTTACGTGACATTTCACTTACCTCTTCTTATTTTATTTTACGTTTCCTATTGTAGCATAATTTCTGGAAATATTAAAGGCTGTTCTCAGTCAGATCACTGAATGATAATATGTTAAAAATAATTCACTTTTTTGTTGACTAATAAAATTAGGAATGCTATACTGATAGTAGAAAATGTTATAAATTTATCACAGTCGAAATTGCTGTTACAATGACAGGCTTCATCATATCCCTTGACATAAAAACAGCAACGAATCAAAATCTGCTTTTAAAAAATTCTGACATAAGTCAATCGCAGTCTTTCTTGAATTCCCCTAATTGAACACGCCCTAAAATCCTAGTGAAAAAGATGGCATACATCATGGCTTTGTAATAGCAATTGAGTAGAAAAGCCGTAGCCGTCTGAAAGCTTTGTCGTCCTAGCGGTCGACCGCACCCTTCTAGTCGTTCTGGCAGGGGTGCGTCTGCGAAATCGAAGATTTCGGACTTACCGCCTATTTTCCTTTTGCGTTCTTAACGGCCTTTGTATCTTGCTGAATTGAACACGGCCTAAGGGCTGTGCAAAAAAGATAAAATTTCCTAGAGTCTTAGCGATTCTTCGTCAATTTTCCTATTTTTGCTTTGCTCTTGTAACGGCCTTTGTATCTTATGTAATTGAACACGCCCTAAACGCTGCGGGAAAAAGCATGGTCAAATATAGAACTGATTTCACAGTTAGGCAGCCGTAAACGTCTGAAGGCTTTGCAGTCTTTACAGCCTGCCGCACCCTTCTAGTCGTTCTGGCAGGGGGGCGTCTGCGAAATCGAAGATTTCGGACTTACCGCCTATTTTCCTTTTGCGTTCTTAACGGCCTTTGTATCTTATTTAAAAGGAGGTTGTCTGATGAAAATCTTTTTAAGACTCTTAAAATATGCTGCTGTCTTAATCGTTCTTTTCATCGCCATTATTGTCGTTTTGCGTTTGTATAATCATTCTGTCTACAGTAAATACAAACAGGTTGACAGTAGTTCTATTTATTCAGATCCGACGAACCTTGATCGTTACCCTTCTGAGTATGAAGGAGTGCAGATAGAGCATATTCAGGGTGATTATCTGAACGGCTTTCATCTTAGACCCAGCAAAAAAACTAAAAAAGGAGTTATCGTTACTTTCGGCGGCTCTGAAGGATCTCCCGGTTATTATGAAGGAGTCAGTTTTGCCCTTCAAGGCTATGAAGTGCTGTCACTCTTTAGCTACGGTATGCCAAATCAGCAGCCCTCACTTTCAAAAATTCCAATTGATTTCTTTGATGAAGTACTGGCTTACATTGAGAAAAACGTAGCTGATCCTGCTCCTCTTACACTGTATGGGGCTTCTAAAGGGGCTGAACTCTGCCTCAATCTTGTCAACTATTATTCAGAGATTGGCCATATCATTCTCATGGCACCAAGTGCTTATAATTTCAACGGTCTGGATTATGAAAACATCAGTTCATCATGGACTTATAAAGGAAAAGAGCTCCCCTATATCTCAACCATGCATGCCGGTTTTCCAGAGTATATCGCTTTCTTATTTGGTATGGTAAGCGGAGCACCGACCTCCTATGAGCCGCTTTACCGCACAGCAATTGCTAATACTGACAAGGCTGCAGATTATGAGATCCTCCAAGAAGCTGTTGATGCCGATATCTTGATTTTTGCTGGAGGCGATGATCGTATGTGGCCCAGTGCCAGTATGGCAAAAGTAATCAAGAAAACTCAAGGAGAACGAGCTGAGCTCCACATTTATGATAAAGCCGGCCATATCTTTGCAGAGGAGGGCTATCTTGCAAGTCCCTACGGACTTATAGCAACCGGCGGCAGCAAAAAAGAAAATGAAGCTGCCGGCCAAGCTTACCGTAAGGTGTTGATAGAGCGCTTAAACCAATGGCACCAGTAAATAGAATATAGAAAAAACTCACTGCCTGAAGGCAGTGAGTTTTTTTAAATAAATGTCTGGCGCTTATATTGTTTGGGAAAGTAAGTCATTAAGCTTCAATTTCTGAAACGATACCTGAACCAACTGTACGTCCGCCTTCACGAATAGAGAAGGTTGTTCCTTGTTCAACCGCGATTGGGTGAATCAACTCAACATCGATAGTCACGTTATCACCAGGCATAACCATTTCTGTACCTGCAGGCAGTTCAATTGAACCTGTCACGTCAGTTGTACGGAAGTAGAACTGTGGACGGTAGTTATTGAAGAATGGTGTGTGACGTCCGCCTTCTTCTTTAGTAAGGATATAAACTTCACCTTTAAATTTCGTATGCGGGTTGATTGAACCTGGTTTAGCAAGTACTTGACCGCGTTCAATTTCATCACGTTGGATACCGCGCAGAAGCACACCGACATTATCACCGGCCAAACCTTCATCAAGCTGTTTGCGGAACATTTCTACACCAGTAACAACAGCTTTTTGGATATCATCTCTGATACCAACAATTTCAACTTCGTCGTTTACACGAACAGTACCGCGGTCAATACGACCTGAAGCAACAGTACCACGTCCAGTAATTGAGAAGACATCTTCAACTGGAAGAAGCAATGGTTTGTCAGTGTCACGTTCTGGTTCTGGAATATAGCTGTCAACTGTATCCATCAATTCCATGATGATATCTTCCTGAGCAGTGTCCCCTTCAAGAGCTTTAAGAGCTGAACCTTGGATAACAGGCAGATCATCTCCTGGGAAGTCATATTCAGACAAGAGATCACGGATTTCCATTTCAACCAATTCAAGCAATTCTTCGTCGTCAACCAAGTCAACCTTGTTCATGAAGACGATAAGGTTTTTAACACCAACCTGACGTGAAAGAAGGATGTGTTCGCGTGTTTGCGGCATAGGACCGTCAGTTGAAGCAACTACAAGGATAGCACCATCCATTTGGGCAGCACCGGTAATCATGTTTTTAACATAGTCCGCGTGTCCAGGTGCATCGATGTGAGCATAGTGACGTTTTTCAGTTTCGTACTCAACGTGAGCTGTATTGATAGTGATACCGCGTTCACGTTCTTCCGGAGCAGCATCGATTGATGCATAGTCTTTTGGCTGGTTAACAGCTGTTGGAAGACGGCGTGCCAAAACAGTTGTAATCGCTGCAGTCAATGTCGTTTTACCATGGTCAACGTGGCCGATTGTACCAATGTTAACGTGTGGTTTACTACGATCGTATTTTTCTTTTGCCATTTTAGGAAAAGCCTCCAATAAAATATATTTTATAGATAGACGGTAGGCAATACAGTCTAACTTTACCCTACTATTTTAACAAATTACAATGAAAATGCAAGTATTTTATGCCTATTTTAACTAATTCTTTCTCTGCTAAAAAAGTAAGACAAATCATTTTTATTTCAGATAAAAGAGCAGCCTAGAACTAAAAAAGCCGGCACGGTCTAAATGTGCCGGACAGAGAGACAAAAACGAAGCTATGATCTTCTTCCAGTTCCTTCTTTAGCTTTAGAGACATTCAGGTTTCAGCTGCAGAATTGATTTGTGACTGATACTGCTCCTCTGCTTCTTCCAAGATACTTTCTCTTTTTTCATTAGCATCAATATTTAGGACAAAACCGATGGCAACCGATAAAACCAGTAAACTGTTCCCCCCCTGCGATAAGAAGGGAAAGGTGACCCCGGTAGATGGAATCAAGCCGGATATCCCGCCGATATTGACAAAAACCTGCATCAAAATCATACCGCCTACCCCCAGAGCAATCATAGAATTAAAGGGATCCCTGGCTTTTAAACCTACATTCATAATCCGCAGAATCAAGAAGAAAACTAAGGCTAAAATCATAATGGCACCGATTAAGCCGAGTTCCTCGATTACAATTGAAAAGACAAAATCGGTATGAGCCTCCGGCAAATAGCCGCGCTTTTCGATAGAATTTCCCAACCCCATACCAAACCAGCCGCCGTTGCTCATCGCATAATAAGAATTAGCCAGCTGATGTCCCGAATCTGTCAAGTCCTTAAAGGGGTTGAAATAAGCGCTGAAACGCTTGGCAACATAGCCAAAAACCGGTATTTTAGCCATATTTTTCACTCCGACAACAGCGATTGTTCCTAAAAAAAGTGAAGAAAGACCGACAATAAGCGTCAGAATAGTCGAAAACCATTTATAAGCAACACCGCTGACAGAGTACATAATAATAACCGTCAAAACGATAATGGCCGCATTCCCAAGGTCAGGCTGTGCTGCTACTAATGCTATCATCAGTAAGGAATACAGACGCCAGTCCCTTAAATCGCTCCAATTTCTTGGAAACCAGCGCCGTCTGGTCAGGGCCTGGTAATCATAGGTTTCAATTAATTTTTGCTTTCTGGCAAATGTAAAAGCCAGAAACCAAACCATGATAATTTTTAAATATTCAGCCGGCTGAAAACTAATTGGGCCGATAACAATCCAGCCGTGAGCTCCGTTCACTTCCTGTGTGAAAAAGCGGGCAATTAGGAGCAGAACAACTTCAATCAGCATTGCCGCAGTCAGTACTCTTGAATTTTTTAAAAAATTTAATTTCAGCCGATAAATAAACCAGATAGCTAACAAACTGACTATCCAAAAGATACCTTGATTTAAAACAGAGCGAAACGGACTGCCCCCATATTGGATCAAAGTCGCACTGGTTGTGGAGTAAACGATAATGAGACCCAGTACCGAAAGAACCAAATAGGGCAGTAAAATAGAATAATTTAATAAATGCTTTTTATCAATTTTCATGTTTTCCTCTAAATATGACCTTATCATTAAGCATTATATCATCTTTCATCAGCAAAAAAAAGCAGGAAGAGAAGCCTGGATAAGTCGCAGAGCAGCCTAAAATCCAGCAGAGTAGCGAAATATAAGGCAAAAACAGGATTAAGCGGGTTGCTAAGTCAGCTTTAGTCCTGCCAATGTTTAAGTAAAGACGCTCTATCAGCCGGAATTTCGCAATCCTGTAGCAATCCCGTTAATTGTGGTATGGATAAGCTTTTCATAGTCCTCATCCAACTCATTGTGCCGCAGGCGTTTTATCAGTTCAATCTGTAAATAGTTGAGAACATTGAAATAAGGAAGCCGATAGTCTAGGCTGGCACGTAAAGAAGGGTTTTCTTCCAGCAGCTCCTCATGTTTTTCGATAGCCAAAATCGTATCCTTAGTCAACTGCCATTCGTCCAGAATAGTATTAAAAACATCGCGGACGTCTTGTTTTTCAGCTAACTGAGCGTACTGAAAAGCAATATTCATGTTGGATTTGGACAGCACCATATCAACATTGGAGAGTAAGGAATGGAAAAACGGCCATGTTTCATACATATGCTGCAGCTTTGCCAAATTCCCCGGTGCTTGGTCTATAAAGTGCTTAAAGGCTGATCCGACACCATACCAGCCGGGGAACATAACGCGGTTCTGCGACCAAGAGAAAACCCATGGAATGGCCCGCAGACCCGAAATTTCTGTAATTGTCTTGCGGGCTGCAGGACGTGAGCCAATATTGAGACTGGAAACCTCCTTGATTGGGCTGGCTTCAAAGAAATAATCATAAAAATGCGGATTTTCAAAAACCAAACGGCGGTAAATACGGTTGCTATCTGCCACGATACCGTCCATAGTTGCCCGAAAATCATCAATCTCATCAGGATTAGTCAGCATCCGAGTAACCATCCGGCCAATAGCAGCTGAGGTCAGCATCTCTAAATTATAGTAAGCAACGTCTTTATTCCCATATTTATTTTCGATAATTTCCCCTTGTTCTGTCAAACGCATGCGGTCTTTAATAGAGCCAAAAGGCTGAGAAGTAATCGCTTCGTAGGATGGGCCTCCGCCGCGGCCGACTGTCCCGCCGCGGCCATGGAAAAAGGTAATTTTCACCCCGTACTTTTCTCCTATCCGGGTCAGCTCGTTTTGAGCCTTGTACAGTGTCCAGCCTGAAGACAGGTAGCCGCCGTCCTTGTTGCTGTCAGAATAACCGAGCATAATTTCCTGATAGTTGTGATTGGCCGCAATCCAGTTTTGAACAAGCTCATAACTAAGATAATCTTCCATGATAGAGCAGGCATTGTCCAAGTCTTCAATTGTCTCAAAAAGCGGAACAATCTGAACCCGGGCTCCGTCTTTATTAATCAGACCGGCTTCTTTAAGCATAATAGCCAATTCAAACATGTCTGAGACACTTTCAGTATGCGAAATGATATGCTGTTTAATAACATCCTCACCCAGTTTATCTTTTAAGCAACGTGCTGTTTGATAAATAGCCAGCTCTTTTTGAAGCACTTCTGATTTTTCTACATTAGCTGATGAGAGTGTACGCGGATCTTCCAGAAGCTGCTTGGACAAAAGCTGGCATTTTTCCGATTCGGACAAGGCACTGTAGTCACTGCAAATGTTGGCAGATTTAAGAAGTTCAGCCACACAGGTCTCTTGAATGCTGGAATCCTGCCTTAAGTCAATACTGGCCAGATAAAAACCAAAAATATCAACGGCCTGCAGTAAATCATCAAAATCTCCCGATAGTAAAGCAGCATCACCATTCTGCAGGAGAGAATCCTTGATAAGCAGCAAATCTGCTTTAAAATCTAGAGCTGTTTGATAACTAGGAATTTCAGAATCCTTCAGTTCAGAACTGACTGCCTGCATTCGGCCCTGTAAAAATTTAGCCAGAACAGAAGCATTGCTGCTTCCGGCATCGATATCGCTGTACACACTCTGCCTCTCTGCACTTTCAGCAAAAGGAGGCTGATTTACATTTAAGCTGATTAAGGTTTGAACCAAACGAGACTGAATATAGTTAAAAGCCTTGCGATAGGGCTCATTCTCACGGTAAATAGACTTATCCTCAGACAATTGAGCAAGTTTTTCAACAGCTGGACTGATTTGCGTTAAGCTTGTTGAGAGTGAAAAGGTACGGTAGAGCTCTGAAAGTTTTTCAATATAATAGTTGATAATCACTTCACTTTGCACACTTGCAGACAAGGCCAATGTTTCGGCTGTTACATAAGGGTTACCGTCACGATCTCCGCCAATCCACATTCCCATCGTAATCGGCTTAGGATTATCCAGCTGCAGTCCATTTGCTGCTGCTAACTTTTTATACTCAGCTGTTAATTTTGTAATGGCCTGAATTAACGATGAATGATAATATTCCATGACATTGGTGATTTCATTTTTCACCTTCAGTTTCTTTTCTCGGATAATATCCGTCTGCATAATAATTTCGACATAGCGCCGCAGATCAGCATACCATTTTTCTTGATTAACAACACCCGCCTTAACATCACGGTACTTGCGAAGCAGATCATGAATCTTATTGGTCAGCTCAAGGACTGTTTTGCGCTGAACTTGTGTCGGATGGGCTGTCAGAACAGGAACAACATTAACCTGTTCAAGAATTTCTTCGGCTTTTTCATTTTCCGCCACCATACTAATTGTCGCAGAAAGTTTCCCCAAGTAGTCCCTACCAGTATTATTTTGATAGTTGATTTCATAAGCTAAATCAACATCTTCGGAAATATTGATTAAAAGAGGAAGAATTGAAAAATAACGAGAAACAACGACCATCTCTTCATTTGTCATCTGAGCGACAATTTTTTCCAGCTCAAAATAGTCTTCTTTGGCCGACAATAACAAAATTCTCTCAATTTTAGCAAAGGCCTCATCGCCAATCATTTGGCGAGTTGTTTCTTCAAGCAAATCCTTTAAAATATTGACTTCTTCAGTAATAATGGCTTGATTGCTGTTACTTTCTAATTTTTTTATGGACAATGCTTTTCTCTCCTTTAGCTTTAGCCGCCCTGCATAAGTACAGGCAAATAAACTGCCGCTTAAAAACCATTTCTCTTAAGCACAGGTTTTAATAGCTTATCTTATGGCGGGCTAGATCTTATATCTTATATACTTTCCTATCATACCATTTTTCTGCCCAAAAGTAACCTGTATTTCCCCTACTGTAATTCCTCTTCTCTCTTAAAACAATGCAAGAACCCTAAAATTTTGATATACTGTAATCACAGTTACAGAGAAAGCGCAGCCGCTGTTTTGCTATCATTATCTGAAAAACAGAATAACAGATACGCTTCTCCTTAGAAATATGTTAACTAATCTCCCCCGCAGCAGATAAATGGAAAAAGGAGGAAAAAGCAAAAATGGCAAATCTTTATGACTTTACAGTTAAAGCTCAAAATGAGGAAGAGGTTTCCCTAAGGGAATATCAGGATTCAGTTGTATTAGTAGTTAACACTGCAACAGGCTGCGGCCTGACTCCCCAGTATGAAGGACTTCAGCAGCTCTATGATACTTACCGGACGCAAGGCTTCACTATCCTTGATTTTCCCTGCAATCAGTTTAAAGGCCAAGCACCAGGAACAGCTGAGGAAATCAATGCCTTTTGCACCTTGAATTATCAGACAAGCTTCCCACGTTTTGCTAAAGTCGATGTTAACGGCAAAAATGCTATTAAACTTTATGATTGGCTGAAATCTGAAAAAAAAGGGCCATTAGGCCAAAAAATTGAATGGAATTTCGCTAAATTTTTAATTGACCGGCAAGGCAATGTTGTCAAGAGATTTTCATCTAAAACAGATCCCCGTAAGATTGCTCCTGCTATTGAAAAATTGCTGTAAAACACACAGTAAGTGTTCTCTTATTCCCTTGAAAGAGGCTTTGTCTTGCTGCAACTGAACAGATCCTAAAATTCTAATAGAAAAGATGCAGTACAGCTCTCTTCATGTCCCAGTGAAAGCTTTGCTGTCCCAGCGTCCGGCAGCACCCTTCTAGTCGTCCTAGCAAGGGTGCAGACCAAATCAAAGTTCTGACTTAGCGCCAGCCGTAGCCGTCTGAAATCTTTAATAAAAAAGACTCTCTTCGGAAGTCAGCCTCTGGGCTGGATCATCTGAAGAAAGTCTTTTTTAATTAGCATAAACATCTTGGTAAAATTCAATTTTATCGCCGTTTTTAACTTTTATTTGGTCAGCGGCCTTAGGAGCCAGCTCATCATTGATTGTAAACATCCAGTATTTACCGGCCTCTTCATCTTGTGTTATACCATCAATAGCCGTAATAAAGCCGTCCGTCTCTTCAACCTCATAATTATCCTGCAGGACATCCATCACAGTATCGCCTTTTTCAAAGGTGACAGTTTCATCAATCGTATTGCTGTCTTCCTGAACAATCAGCTGAACTGTCCCAGTATCTGACGATGCCGAGTTTGATGAAGAGGGAGCACTGTCGGTGCTGCAAGCTGTCAGCACAATAAATGAAAGAACCGTCACGATAAGCCTACTGATTTTTTTCATAGATTAATCTCCTAAAACTCGTTGCTAGCAGTGGGTAAAAAAAGACCGTCGACAATGCGTGAGCCAGATTAAAGCTGAGTCCTGCCAGAACATAAGTCCACCAAGGCATGCTGTAAAGAAGAGCGTAACAGAAGTCAATGATACAGCCGTAGAGTGCGCCCATGAGACCAGCGAAAAGAGACTGCAGGACAAGCTTTAACATCTGGCTGAACCACAGTTTTTCTGTCAGCGGGTAAAGCAGGTGGCGCCATACCAGAATGATGAGAGCAAAAGCCATAATCTGCCACAATACCCAAGGACCAAAACCCAAGAGAAAGGAAGAGACCAGCATGGTCACTGCCATAACCCAAAAACTTTGACGGAAACCCCAAATAACCGAAATCAGCAGAAAAATAGCTGTTATCGGCTGTACATTGGGCAAACCAGCAAAGACATAACGCAAAGCGACACATAAAGCCGATAATACAGCAATTCGGCTGATTTGCTGCAAAGCTGACGAGAGTCCTTTTCTTTCCATACGATTTTAGTTTAGCCTAAAGCTCTCAGGCTGTCAAGGTCAGAAATAATCGCTGGCTCCTTCTCTGAACAAGCATCTGAAGCGCCTGAGACAAACAGTCTCTTCCTTTACTCCTGATAAACAGCTGCTGATTAAGCTTTCTAATAATCAAATCAAGCTGAGCAGAAAGCACAAGGACAGGCAAATAGAATCTGTCCGAAGCTAGAAATGGAGAGTGAAAGAAATTACAGCTGAAGTGTTGCCATAAAGTTTTTTTCTGTTAATCTGTCCAAACTTCATCGATAATTTCTTTGACAAGCGCCAATTTTTTCCATTGATCAGCTTCTGTTAAAATATTCCCTTCTTCAGTTGAAGCAAAGCCGCATTGCGTAGACAGCCAGAGCCTGTCAAGCGGAAGGTAGTCAGCAGCTTCCCGAATTCTGGCTATAATAGCGGCCTTATCCTCAAGCTCTGCGTTTTTACTTGTAATCAAACCAAGAACAGCTACTTTATGATCACCTATTTCTGCCAAAGGAGCAAAGCCTCCAGAGCGTTCTGTATCAAATTCTAGGAAATAGCTGGTTACCTTTTCTTTGCCAAAAAGGTCAGCGGCTACAGACTCATACCCGCCGGAAGAAGCCCAAGTTGAATGATAATTGCCGCGGCAGACATGGGTATTGACTTGCAGACCCTCCGGCACATTTTGATAGACATCATTGTTTAAAGTCAAAAAGATACTGCCCAATTCTTTGCGGACATCTTCTGCTGTCTGCCCGCCAGCAGCTCCCCAAGCTGTCAGAAACTGATTGTCGACCAGTGTTCCCCAAGTACAGTCATCGACTTGAAGCGTTTTTAGACCGGCAGCCACCAAATCGTTAATAACCTGTAAATAAGCTGCTTGGATAGCCCGGCGCAAATCCTCGAAATCCGGGTAAATAGCTTTCAGCTGTGCTACATGCTCAGCATCTCTAATCAGTTCAAAGTACAACTGGGCAGGAGCCGGAATAGTGTACTTAGCTTCAGCACTTCCGCCCTTGGTGTCAACATACTCCTTTAAAAACTGGTAGGCTTCAACAAAAGGATGATTATCGCCGGATATTTTACCGGTCAGCAGGGCAGAATCAGGCCGTGTCGTTTCATCATGAAAATGATAGCCTTCTGCTGCCTGAACATGTTCAATCCCGCCGAATCCCCAGAAGAAATCAAGATGCCAGTAACTGCGCCTGAATTCTCCGTCAGTCACCTTCTCCAGCCCGGCATCCAGCTGCTGATCAACTAATTCTCTGATACACTTATCTTCGACCGCCTTCAGTTCTTGCTCAGACAAATCCCCACGAGCAAATGCTTCACGCGCCTCAAGAAGTTCTTGCGGCCTAAGAAAAGAACCAACATGTTCAAAATATTTTTTTACCATAACACTTGTCCTTTCTATATCACTTTAATGGCTTTATTTTAACAAAGAACGCTATAGCTGTAAATTATATTTATACTATGATTTGTTATAGCTATTAATTATATCTAAAAAAATTACTGTAAGCGTTTTGCTTATTTTTAAAAAAACAGCCTTAAATAAGGATAAAAGCGGTAAGAATTTTGATTTTTTCATTGTTTTAGGTTACAATAAAAGCAATGAGAAGAAGAATTAAGCCAATTGTTGTTTTCGTTTTTTTCAGTCTCCTCAGCATCTTACTTATTGCCAGTAAGGTTCACACCGATAATATCTTAAAAAATCGGATAGTGACGGCAGAGAAAACAATCCCTTCTGCCAGCAGTCAGGAAGACCAAGAAACGACAACAGCAGATCCAGAGGAAGACACATTTGTTCTTAATCCGATTATCGATGTATCAGGATGGCAGCTTCCGAGTGAGATTGACTATGATACTTTATCACAAAATATATCCGGAGCTATCGTGCGTGTTTATGGAGGATCACAAATCAGCAAAGATAGCAATGCCGCCTATACAACAGGGATTGATAAATCGTTTAAGACACATATTGAAGAATTCCAAAAACGCAATGTTCCTGTTGCTGTTTACAGCTATGCTTTAGGAACCAGCATTAAGGAAATGAAGGAAGAGGCAAAAACATTTTACGAAAATGCTTCTCCTTATAATCCTACTTTTTATTGGATTGATGTTGAAGAAGAAACCATGTCAAACATGAATAAAGGGGTCAAAGCTTTCCGAGAAGAGCTTGAGCGTTTAGGAGCCGAAAATATCGGTATCTATATCGGCACCTATTTCATGGAAGAACAGGGGATTTCCGTAGACGGTTTTGATGCTGTCTGGATTCCGACCTATGGTTCTGACTCAGGTTATTACAACAGTGCCCCCGAGACTGACTTAGATTACGATCTTCATCAATACACATCGCAGGGCTATCTCAACGGTTTCAGCAGTCCTTTAGACTTAAATCAAATTGCTGTCACTAAGGATACTAAAAAAACCTACGAGAAGCTTTTCGGCAAAATAGAAGAATAACCGTTTGCTTAGACAAACGGTTTTCTTATTGACAAGAGAATTCTTTTTATGCTATAGTGTAAACAAGTAAATAGAAAGTTGAACATCACAAAGGAGTGCTTCGGCTGAGATCGCATCTGCGAAATCCTCAAAACCTGATCTCGTTAGGACGAGCGTAGGGATTGTGACCATTTGAAATATTTGGTGGCCTGACAGACTTCTTTGAAAATGCAAAGGAGTTTTTTTATGTTCAGTAAAGTTAATGCCCTTATTGAAGCTGCTGTTATCGCTGCTTTGGCCATGGCTCTGTCGCTTATCCCTGATTTTGCCAGTTGGTTCACCCCTTCTTTCGGCGCTGTTCCCCTTGTCCTGTTTTCTCTGCGCAGAGGCAGCAAATACGGAATATTGGCCGGATTAATCTGGGGGCTGCTGCATTTTATTTTGGGAAGAGTCTACTATTTAAGCCTTAGTCAGGTTTTATTGGAATACATTCTGGCCTTTGCCTCAATGGGACTGGCCGGAGTTTTAGCTGCCCCTTTGCAGAAAGCACTCAGGCAAAAACAAAAGCAAAAAGCTTTTTCACTGGCTTTTGCTGCTGCTTTTTTGGCCGTCTCTGTTCGGTATTTCTGGCACTTTCTTGCCGGTATCATCTTTTGGTCGTCTTACGCTCCAAAAGGAATGTCCCCTTTCTACTATTCTTTGCTGGTTAACGGCAGTGCTGGCATCATCACCTTGCTGTTTGTCATTATTTCGGTGCTGATTCTGCTGACAGTGCAAAGCCGCTTTTTTCTGCCGGAACATTAACTTCCTCAGTCCGAATAAAATTGGGCTCAATAGCATGGCAGAGCCGCTTTTCTAACGCTTAGCAGCACTTTTTCAAAAAAGCTGCTTTATGCTGACCAAGCATACAAATATCAAAAATAAAAAGAAAATGGTATAATAATGATAAGATTGTTATACTATTTTTTATGGTTATCTGGCAGGGATAAAAGATGAGCAAGAAAAAAAGAAAGAAAAAGACGCTGGTGGAACAAATCCTGGATAAAGCCGGCATTCCTTATGACAGTTTGACAGTGAATGCTTTGACCGGTGAGCTGCCTCAGGGAATTGAATCTTCTGATATTTTTAAAACGCTAGCGCTTTTCGGCGATAAAAGCGGTCCAATTATCGGTATCGTCCCTATTACAGAGCATCTGTCGGAAAAAAAATTGGCCAAGGTCTCTGCTAATAAAAAAGTAACAATGATTCCTCAGAAAAACCTGCAAAAAACAACCGGCTATGTCCATGGGGCCAACAATCCTGTCGGTATCCGCCAAAAACACCGTTTCCCTATATTTATAGATAACACAGCTGCTGAAAAAAGAACTGTGATTGTCTCTGCCGGCGAAATCGGCCGCTCAGTCAGAATAGACAGTCAAGATTTGGCCTCCTTTGTTCAGGCAGAATTCGCTGATATTATTGAATAAAATTAGGAAGGATAGACAAGCAATGAAACTTTATTTTGTCAGACACGGCAAAACACTGTGGAATATGGAGGGACGTTTCCAAGGAGCCGGAGGCGACTCTCCGCTGTTAGAAGAAAGTATAGAAGAATGTGAAACCTTAGGGCGTTATCTTGCACATATCCCTTTTGATGCGGTCTATTCCAGCGATTTAAAACGCGCCAAAGAGACCGTCCGAATTATCAACCATCAAAACAAAAAACCAAAAATCATTCAGTATACACCGGCTCTGCGTGAGTGGCAGCTGGGAAAATTAGAAGGCAGTAAAATCAGCACTATGACTTCTATCTATCCTCAGCAAATGAAAGCATTCAGACACAACTTAGCTAAATTTAACGCCAGTATGTTTGAAGCTGAGTCCGTTTATCAGACAACCCGGCGTGTCAGAGATCTTGTTTTTTCTCTCAGGCATAAACCGTTTGACAATGTCCTATTTATCGGACACGGCGCCAACCTGACAGCTTCTATCCGCTCGCTTTTAGGCTTTGCCCCTGCTAATCTGCGCCGTCTGGGCGGTTTGGACAATCTCAGTCTCACTGTCTTAGAGACAAACAATTTCGAGGAATACAGCTGTTTATTATGGAATGATCGGTCCTATTTGGCAGAAATACCCGAGGAAGCCACAGCACAGCAGAAATCCTAAAACCAACAGTAAAAATGAAGGCGCAAGTCCTTATCAGCCACCACTTCGCTGGTGGTTTTCTTTTTCTCTGCAAAATACAGATCAAAGCCATAATAAAAAACCCTTTTTAGAAACAAGGGTTTTCTAAAAATCAGTGAAGGCATCGGTTAGCTGCAGGGAGTAAACTAGGATAGTTTTGTATACTTCATACGCAGGACTTTTTCCTGATTTTTATTTAAGCGCAGCAGGATAACCACCTTATCCACGCTCATATTGCTGGCCAGAAGGCGCTCTGCCGCCATCATCAGGCCGTTATTAATCCCCAGCTGCAGGATAGGATTCTTTTTATCATTGGCATCAAAAATAAATTTATTATCCGGCAGGTCAAAGAGCACTTTAACAGCTCCGTAGAGCTGTTCAAAACTGTCAATTTCTAAGTCAAAAACCGGTCTGACCCCAGGCGCTAAAACTCGGTCGCGGTGGTTAAACCACATCGAATGCCAGCCGCTGTTAAAAGCCCCCATAACATCATTATCATATGAGTCACCAACATAAAGCGTTGTAGCAGGATTCATATCAAACTGCTCTGCTGCCAGATTAAACAGTTCTTTTTCAGGTTTTTGAAAACCTGTGGCCTGGCTGACCAGTACACGTTTTGGATCAACATAGTCATACAGTCCTAATTTTTTAATTTTCTTGAGCTGGTGTTCAGTCGGACCATTGGTAATGATACCTATCGGCACATTTTTTTCCTTTAAAAAATCCAAGGTCAGCCGCATTTCATCAAGCATAGTGATGTTTTCCAGCTCATTTTCATACACCGCCTGAAAACGGGCCCCTTCTTCAGGACTGATTTGGCGGTAAGAAAAATCCTTCAGTGTTTCTTTGCAGCGCCAGAAACGAAAATAGCCTGTTGTCCATTCACCTGCCATGACACGCGGAAAGCCCTGATCAGAATAATGCCGAAAGCGAATATAAGCCTGATTAATCACTGACATATCAAAGTCAGGGAAAGACTGCTCCATGGCCAGCCGATAGGGGGCCTGCTGGTCATAAATCGTGTCGTCAACATCAAAGACAATTGAAGTAATCATGTGGTTTATTCTTTCTTAAAATTTCATAAGCTAACCCATTATACTATTTTTTAACAGTGATTTCAACGCAGTCACCTTGCTACATTCTAAGCCCCTTTTTCTTTGACTAAAAATAAAGATGTTATCTGCCAGCTTTTGTGGTACAATAAGATGTACTACTTAGGGGAGGAAACGATGTCTAACCAACATACAGAAGAACTCAATGACCAGCAGCTTGTCCGCCGGGAGAAGATGTCGGCTCTGCTTGAACAGGGAATCGATCCATTTGGCAAACGATTTGAACGAACAGCTGTTTCCGGTCAGTTAAAAGAAAAATACGGCGATAAAACAAAAGAAGAACTGGATGCTCTCAATGAAACGGCGGTTATTGCCGGCCGGCTGATGACCAAACGGGGCAAGGGTAAGGTAGGCTTTGCGCATCTGCAGGACAGACAAGGGCAAATTCAGATTTATGTCCGCAAAGACACAGTCGGAGAAGAAAACTATGATATTTTCAAAAAAGCTGATCTTGGCGATTTCCTTGGCGTAACAGGTCAAGTCATGCGCACAAATATGGGAGAGCTGTCTATCAAAGCGACTCACATCACCCATCTTTCCAAAGCTCTGCGTCCGCTTCCCGAAAAATTCCATGGTTTAACCGATGTGGAAACCATTTACCGCAAACGCTATCTGGATTTGATTTCCAACCGCGAGAGTTTCGAGCGTTTTGTTACCCGCAGTCAGATTATTTCTGATATTCGCCATTACCTTGACGGGCTAGGTTTTTTGGAAGTTGAAACCCCCGTTCTTCATAATGAAGCAGGCGGAGCTGCAGCCAAACCCTTTGTGACACATCATAATGCTCAGAATATGGATATGGTTCTGCGTATTGCGACTGAACTGCACCTCAAGCGACTGATTGTCGGAGGGATGGAACGCGTTTATGAAATAGGCCGTATCTTCCGCAACGAAGGCATGGATGCTACTCATAATCCTGAATTTACTTCAATTGAAGTCTACCAAGCCTATGCTGATTATCATGATATTATGGATTTGACAGAAGGCATTGTCCAGCATGCTGCAAAAACGGTTAAAGGAGACGGCCCTATCAAGTATCAAGGGCAGGAAATTAAAATCAACGAACCGTTTAAACGCGCTCATATTGTCGATTTGATAAAGGACGTTACTGGCATTGATTTCTGGCAGGCAATGTCATTTGAGCAGGCTAAAACCTTGGCCGAAGAAAATAATATCCCAATCGAGAAACATTTTACCTCGGTCGGTCAAATCATCAATGCTTTCTTTGAAGAATGTGTTGAGCCAACCTTGGTTCAGCCCACCTTTGTTTACGGGCATCCGGTAGAAGTTTCGCCTCTGGCTAAGAAAAACGCTGAAGACCCGCGCTTTACCGACCGCTTTGAGCTTTTTATTGTCACAAAGGAATATGCTAATGCTTTCACCGAATTAAATGACCCCATTGATCAGCTAAAACGTTTTGAATCCCAGGCTCAGGCAAAAGCGCTTGGCGATGAAGAAGCTACCGGTATTGATTATGACTTTATTGAAGCTCTCGAATATGGTATGCCTCCTACCGGCGGACTAGGGATTGGGATTGACCGACTGGTAATGCTTCTTACTGACACAACCACTATTCGTGATGTACTGCTCTTCCCGACGATGAAATAAGCTATGAACAAGAGTTATATATCCTTTATATCTGCTGCTGTCTTTATCCTTTATGGCATTTTTGCAGCTAAATACAGTTTTATCGGACTGGGGACCGTCTTTATCTTTATCGGTCTTGCTGATAAATTCAAAAAATAGCTGAATTTCTCAGCAAAAAAACCTCTTAAACTGGGTCTGTTTAAGAGATTTTTTATTTTAAAATACAATGGATGTTAAAATTACGCTGTTGGCTAACAGCAAGTAAAATCAGCAGGTTTCTATAATGAATTCAGGTAAAAAGTTTTAAAAGCACTGGTGTTGCAGATTTTTAATGAAGGAGTAAAAATGGTATTCTGCTCTTAACTGTATTTTTGATAATCTAAAAATCAGGTATTTAGCCCCTGCTTGACAGATATTAAAAAACAGTTTATGATTTAGTTAACCCTTTAAAAATAGAAGGTTAACTTTTATCGTGGAGGAAAATTTGATGACATCCAAAACCTTGGGCTTAGTTATGCCAGCCTTTGGCGCCGCTTTGATAGCTGCTGCTTCACAGCTGACAATCCCTTTAGGCAGCATTCCTTTTACCCTGCAAACCTTAGCTGTCGGTCTGGTCGCAACACTCTTTCAAAAACGTGAGGCTGTTTTGAGCCTCCTGCTTTATCTTTTTTTAGGGGCTGTTGGACTGCCTGTTTTTGCTGGCGGATCAGGTGGACTAGCTGCCCTGATAGGACCGGCAGCAGGTTTTTTATGGGGATTTCTTGCTTATGCAGCGCTGACTTCTGCTCTTGTTTCCCCTAAAAGCTCTGCTTTAGCAATTTTCTTTGCCAATCTTCTGGGAGACAGTCTGACTTTTGTACTGGGTATGCTGGGGTTGATGTTTCTAGCGAAAATGTCTGCAGCCGCTGCTTTTTTATCTGGTGTTTTGCCTTTTATCCTTCCAGATTTAGGAAAACTGGCTATTATCACTTTTTTGGCAAAAGCCTTATCCAAAACGTTAAAAAATGAGGGTTACTTCAAATAACCCTCATTTTTTATTGCTAAAAGCATCCACCATTATCTGAAATTCATCATTGGTCAGAGTGATTCCCTTTCCCATCTTTGTATGATCCGGACTCCAAGAGCGGATGTCATATTTTGCAGGGGCCCCGTTAAAACTGACACGGTTCAGCTCCTTAGTCCAGCCCTTATCGTTTTCAGATAGAACTAAAAGTTTTTCTTCGATTTCAAATGTAAATTCTGGCATATATCCTCCTATTAAATCTATTCGGAAATTTTGATAAAATGACACCTTTTTTAAGAAAAATATTTTTTTTTAGACAAAAATGGTGTATAATCATTCTATCAATTTTTTGGGGAAACAAGGATGAAAAAACTTTTTCAGCTGTTAAAATCTTATTTATATGAATTTATTGAACCAAGCACAAAGCCAAAAGAGGTAACTCTCAAAGCCAATCAGATTGCTTACACCATCAAGCAGGCCCAAGAAAAACATCTGGCTCTTCATGCTATCTATGATGAAAAAAGCTTTACCGGCGATTTGGTCAAATACGATAAAAAAGAAGGAAAATTAGTTCTTAAAAATTTTTCTAAAAACATTTCAACCATTATCGCTGTAAAAGATATTGACCGCCTGTCGCTTGTCCCCAAAACTGTCCGTTATTCCCAAACACTGATAAACAAAAAGAAATGAACAAGACGTTTTAGAAAAGACTTCCTGTTCATTTTTTATTTAAAAGGTTTGGGGCTGATTGAGTCGCTGCTCATACTCGAACCGTTCGGCTGGTCCCATCTTCTCTGTATAAATTAACTAGACCTTCTTTACAGCTTCGAATCATGTCTCCTGGTTTTACAGGTTTTGGTACAGTGATTGTCAGCAGCTCCATCGGATTAGGAGCTCGGTCAATTTTCTCGCCTTCAGAATCATGCAAATCTCTGATGTAACAGTCAAAGTGACGGAAACCGGGGCCGTAAAATTCGACAGCATCCCCTTCTTTGATGACATTGCGCTGGCGAATCGTAGCTGTTTTATTTTTTTCATCAAAAGCCACTACTTCTCCAACAAACTTGTACTGCGGAATTTTCCGACGTGCACCAAAGAGCTGCTCTTTTTCACTTGGTGTTTTATAGTAAAAACCGGTTGCCAGTTCTCGCTGTGCCACTTTCCACAGCTCATCAATGAGGTCATCTTTAATAGCAGCAAACTTTTCCGGACTTTCCATATAAGCATCCACAGCCGCCTTATAGCAGTTGGTGACAGTAGACACATAATGAATAGATTTCATACGGCCTTCAATTTTCAGACTGTCGACGCCATTTTCAATCATATCCGGAATATGTTCAATCATGCACATATCAACTGCTGACATCGAAAATTCTTCAGGAATCTCACCTTTAAGTGACCGCCTTTCCTGACCAAAAGGCATATCAAACAAATCGTATTTCCAGCGACAGGACTGTGAGCAGCCTCCACGGTTAGCATCACGATGGCTCATATGATTTGAGAGGACACAGCGGCCGGAATAAGAAATACACATAGCCCCATGGACAAAAGCTTCAATCTCGACTTCCGTCCGCCGGCGGATTTCAGCCAACTCAGCCATCGACACCTCACGTGCTAAAACAACCCGAGTCAAGCCAAGTTCTTTCCAAAATTCAAAGGTTTCGTAATTTGTTGAAGAAGCCTGAGTTGATAGATGAATTTCCAAACCGGGTGCTTCCGTAGCACAGATCACAATGAGAGCCGGATCCGAAACAATGACAGCATCAAGCCCCAAATCCCTTAATTCACGGAACCAGGCACCAGATCCTATCTCATTGCCCTCATGGGTAACCATGTTGGCTGCAACATAGACTTTCGCACCGCGTTCATGAGCGTAGTCGATTCCTTCCCGCATTTCTTCCATTGAAAAATTGCCAGCCCGGCTGCGCAAACCATAAGCCTGTCCACCGACAAAAACAGCATCTGCACCATAATCAATGGCAACCTTTAATTTTTCCAAAGTTCCGGCAGGAGATAAAACCTCCGGACGTTTCAATTTCTTTGTCATTCGATTCATTCTTTCTATAGGGTCTAAAATATTTTTAGTCAATAAACCTGCTAGTATTTTTCCTGATTGTCTTTTTGCGACTGAGTGAGTAAAATGCAAAAGTCCTTGTCATTTGACCAAATCCGGATCAAAATCGTAAAAACCTGTATCAAGGCCGCGGCCTGACGGATGCCAGCTTCTGATTTTTTCATCTAAAAGATAAGCCTGCTCCTGAGAAAAGGTCCCTGCTTCCAGGCTTTTCTTAGCTTCAACAAAAATTTTAGCTATTTCAACAAAATTTCGACCGGGGCAGTAAATACCATCCAATTTCCAATGGGTGAAGTGGTGTGCGGCCAGCTCCGTCAGCTTAGTCATCATATCAATATCATTATTGACAAAAATATGTGTGCCATGCTTATCTTCATAAATAGAGTAATGGCTGTCAGGGGCTTTCGGTTCAGCGAGAAAGAGGCCGCGCTCACGGGTCTTTTCGTCATCAATATGCGTAAAATTATAGTAATTTTGCAAAAGCGGTCGTTTGGAGTGATGAATAACTGAAGCTCCGTAAACTAAAATTTCTGCTGGGAATTCCAGATTTTCGGCTATTTTAAACAACTCTTCAGAGGGAATTTCTCTTGCCAAAACTGTTTCAACTGCCCCATGCTGTCCCCAAAAATTCATCTGACGGCTGGAGGTCACAAACACAGAGGCATCGTAAATCAGTTTAAAATTATAGCCGTCATGCTTATTGACATAAAAAACACCAGCATCACCAGCAACGAGGTAATCTGCCTTAATTTTTTTCAAAAAGTCCAGAAAAGGTCTGATATGATCCATCATGTCTTGGTGCATGAGGGCATTGCAGGCTACTGTCAGTTCTTTGCCGGCCCGGTGAACCTTTTCTGCAATCTGTTCTAGTTCGGCATAAGAAAAGCTATGCGGAAGCCGTAAACCATAGTCCGCCTCTCCGACGTAAATCCGGTCAATCCCTGCTTCTAAAAGTTCCTCCGCCTGCTGAATAGACTCTGCAGTTGCTGTGATAATTATTTTTTCCATAACAGAACCATTATACCAAAACTTTATACCTTTGAACATTTTCTTGAAAAAATAGTGACAAAACGATCCTTTTATGTTATTATAATTCAGTATTTTAAATAGATAAAGGCCGGGTTCAGGGAAAATGGCTGCTTTAAAGCCGTAAACAGACGATGTGCCTTTCTATCTTATGAATCGAACACGCCTTAAACGCTGCGAGAAAAAGTAGTCAAGCTGAATCCAGCCGTAAACGTCTGAAGGCTTTGCAGTCTTTACAGCCATTTCCCCATTGCGTTTTTAACGGGCTTTGTATCTTAATTAAAGGAGGGACAGTTTATGGCAGCGCCATTGAAGAAAACTGAACAGTTTGAACAAGAAAAACTGCAGGAAACACCTTCTCCAAAATTTCAAGAATTTCAAGAAATCAACAGCAACAATGCTAAATTACGAGAACTGATGTTTTTTACACGAGTGGCTGTTTTCGCAGTCACTACTGTATTAGCCGCTTTTACCTTACTTGCTCTTAATCTATCACCAATTTGGTCCTTTGTCTTTGCTCTTCTAATCAGCGCAGCAATGACCTCAACTTTGTCAGTCTTTATTATGTCTTTAAAAAAATAACTCAAACTGAGTTATTTTTTGTTTTTCATTGTTTTTCTTCTGTTTCAGACTGATTTTGCTCAGTATCAGAAAAATCAGCCTCATCATCAGTTTCAGGATAATCAATGATAATGTCGTCCACTTCTGCTGTCACATCTTCTGCTGCTGCATCTGAGGGGTCGTCCGCATAATATTTCTTTTTGACTTCATTGACTTTCTCATTGGCAAATTGGGCTGCCTGACCAGCTTTTTCCTTAGCGGCCGAAAGAAGATCGTCCTTAGTCAGCTCGCCGGTCTGCCATTTTTCTTTATAATCATTAAAGGTATCTACAGCAAGCTGAGAATATTCTGCCGCCTTCTCCTTAGCTGTTTGCTGATAGTGTTCTGGTTCCTGTTTATAGGCTTGATAGGCTTTGGTTAACTTAGCCTTGAATTCCTTGCCTTTTTCAGTTGATAAAAAATAAGCTGCGGCTGCTCCAGAAGCAGCTCCAATGATAACTGTTTTTAAAAATTTATCCATCGTTAATCTCCTTTTCTGCGAAATAATTTAGAAGCAAACCTGCCGATTGTAAAAGCTGTGCTCGCCTTACTGACTGCCGAAGCCGTATTTGTCGCCTTATGTCCGAACTGTCTGGCATGACTATTTAAGTCAGAGACACTTTCGGATAAGTCGGCAATCGCTGTAAAAAGGGGATCAATCGTAGCAACTTTGCCATTAACATCTTCCACAAGAACATTTGTCTTAGCCAGAAGCTCGTTAGTCTGGTGGAAAGTAATATCAGCGTCACTTCTCAGCACAGCAATTGTTTCGCTGACTTCGGTTTTCATTGCTGCCACTGTCTCGTTAACCTCATCAACTGTTCTATTTAATTTTAAGGCTGTCGGCACAATAACACCAACTAAAACAGCAAAAGCAATTCCAATAATCAAAAGGGCAATTCCAACTAAATCCATTTTTTTCTCCTGTCTTTCTTAGCACTATTCCTGATAATAAGGAATAGTTTTCTGTTTTCTCCGCCAGACAATAAGACCAATCCCCAGGACAACCAGCAGCAGAGATAGGCATTGTGAAACACGAAAGCCATAAAAGAGCAAGCTGTCTGTCCGCAGACCTTCGATGATGAAGCGGCCGCTTCCATACCAAACCAGGTAAAAGAAGGCTGCTTCTCCTTCTTTTAGAAAATGGGGACGGTGTCTGACTAGCATGATGATGATAAATCCCAACAAATTCCAAAGTGACTCAAATAAAAAAGTCGGAAGACGGTAGGACCCTTCAATAAACATCTGCCTCTGTATAAATGATGGCAAATAATTTAAATGCGCCACCGCCCGGCCGTAAGCCTCCTGATTGAAAAAGTTGCCCCAGCGTCCGACAGCTTGCGCTAAAAGAACCCCAGGTGCAGCAATATCCAAAAAGTTAAAAGGATTGAGCGCGCGGTAGTAAGAAAAAATAAGAAGAACTGTGGCACCTGTTATAAGACCGCCATATATAGCCAAACCGCCATGCCAAACAGCTAAAATCTCCCCGGGGTGCTGGGCATAATCCGAATAAGGCCACTGGAAGAATACATAATAGAGACGCGCCCCGATAATGGACAGGGGAAAAGCAATGAGGATGAAATCGAGAACATCATCAGTCCGTATCCCTTTTTTGGGACCTTCCCGCATAGCTAAATAAACTGCTAAAACCAAACCGGTCATGATACAAAGAGAATACCAGCGAATCGTGATAGGGCCAAATTCAAAAGCAACCGGTTCAATCATCGCTTACCTCATTTCGATTGATTAAATTAGTTAAACGGTCCTCAAAGGTTTGCGTAGCATCATAGCCCATCTGCTTAGCACGATAATTCATGGCCGCCGCCTCGATCACTACAGACACATTACGGCCGGTTTTGACCGGTATTCGAATACGAGGAAGCTTGACCCCAGAGAGTTCAATTTCCTCATTGCCATTGCCCAGACGGTCAAAGACCTTATCCCTCTCAAAATTTTCTAAATAAATAGCCAGCTGAACCTGAGACGAATCCTTTACGGCGCTGGCTCCGTAAAGACTCATCACATCAATAATTCCGACACCTCGTATTTCTAACAGATGGCGAAGAATCTCAGCCGGCTCTCCCCAAAGCGTCTCCTCATCTTTGGCATAAACATCCACACGGTCATCAGCAACCAGCCGATGCCCCCGCTTAACCAGTTCAAGGCCTGTTTCGCTTTTACCGATACCAGAATCCCCCTGAATAAGCACTCCCATACCGTAAATATCCATTAAAACACCATGAACACTGGTCCTCTCAGCCAAGCAGGAATCCAAGTACCAGGACATTTCTCCTGAAAGTCGGCTGGTTGGCACATGGCTCTGCAAAACAGCAATCCCTTCTTCCTCAGCAGCCTGAATCATTTCCTCAGGAATTGCCAAATTTCTGGCAACAATAATAGCAGGGGTCTGGGGCTGAAACATTCCCTTTAATACCGAATAACGGTTATGAGATGTCATTTGGGTCAAATACGACCACTCTTTCATCCCAAGAAGCTGAATGCGCTCCGGTGCGTAGTAATCAAAATATCCTGTCATCTCAAGGCCAGGACGGGAAATATCTGATGTCGTAATTTTTTTAGTCAAAAGCTGATCAGTGCCGTAAACCACATCCAGCTTAATGCGGTCAACCAGCATACGAACTGTAACTGACATATTTTCTCCTTTTAAGTATTATAACATAATAATACAGAAATAAAAGCAAGGGCCCTCAGGCTTTCAGAAAAAGCTGAACTTTTGCAAAAATTCTGAGCTGCAGTTAAACAACTGTTTCCAGTCTGAAGTTTTACACTGTCAGTTGATTTTCCGGCTGATTGTTTTCTTGACACAGAAATAAGCAAGCTTCAAAGTTATTAAAAATTTCCTTTTGGCAGAAGGAGCCAAAAGGAAAGATTAGCGTTTATTATTTTGCACCACTTAACCGATTCAGTTTACCAAAACCAGCCATCATTATCTTCATTAACAACATCAGCATCTTTGCGTTTACGGGGACCTTGACCGTACTTATCATCTAACAAATCTTCTTTATAAGGCAGAAAAATAGCCAATAAAATATAGAGCAGGAAACCAAAACCGGTAAAGTACATAGCTAATGCCCCTAAAACACGGGTCAGAGGGAGATCCCAGCCAAATTTGTCAGCAAGGCCGGCAAAAACCCCGCAGACTAATTTATTTTTCCTTTGTTTATAAAAAATGGATTTCATCCTTCTTCCCCCTTTAAACTTTTCTTTACTATTCCAGTATACCATTTTCAGGAAAAATAAAATCAGCCCTAAGACTGATAATAAGATACAAAGCCCGTTAAGAACGCAAAGTAAAAATGGCGGTAAGTCCGAAATCTCTGATTTCGCAGACGCACCCCTGCCAGAACGACTAGAAAGGTGCGGGCGACTGTTAAGGCGACAAAGCTTTCAGTCGTTTACGGCTGGCGGTAAGTCCGAAATCTCTGATTTCGCAGACGCACCCCTGCCAGAACGGCTAAATAACTGTGAAGTGAGACCTGATGGCGCAGCTCTTTTTCACTAGGATTTTAGGCCGTATTCAGTTAAGGGGGATTAATTTGCCGCAGCACTGTCCGCAGATATAGTTTTGAGGATTGATTCGGCGGCGCCGCTGGTAAATATGGCCGCATTGCCTGCAGGCATAGCAGTAAACAGCTGCTTGCGAGGGAAGAGGCGGTGTATAGCGAAGGCCGCCGACTTTTTCTAAAAGTTTTTTAAAATCGGTATCTCTGTGACGATAGCCTTTATTAGCATAGAAAAGATGGTAGTGGCAAAGTTCATGCCGGACAATCTTTCGGAAAACAGCTGGGCCTAACTCCTGATAAAGGCGATAATTGAATTCTAAATGGCCGTCTGATGGAAAAAAACGGCCGCCGGTTGTCCGCAGCCGCTTATTCCATAGAGCTTGGTGTTTAAAATCTTTACCAAAGTCTTCCTGAGAAACCTCTTGTACATAATCAGTTAAGTTCATTGATATTTACCAAGGAGAGGTTAATCTTCTCCCGTTCCTGATCAATTTTGGAAACCCATACTGTGACAATATCCCCGACAGAAACAAGCTGGCTGGGGTGTTTGACAAAGTTCTTGCTCATCTCAGAAATATGAATAAGTCCATCATCATGCAGGCCAATATCGACAAAAGCGCCGAAATCAACGACATTGCGCACTGTTCCCTCCAATTGCTGGCCAATTTCTAAATCTGAAATAGTCAGGATATCCTGCCGTAAAACAGGGGCATCGAAATCATCACGCAGGTCGCGGCCGGGTTTAAGGAGGTTTGCAAGAATATCTTTAAGCGTTTCCTGTCCTAAAGCTAATTCCGGTGCCATAGCTGAAACATCGATGGCTTTTAATTTCAGCTGAGCCGCTTCATCCAGCGCTTGAATATCAAGCATGGAGAAGAGCTTCTCAACAGCCTCATAAGCTTCCGGATGCACTCCCGTATTATCTAAAATATTTTCTGCTTCCGGAATACGCAGAAAGCCGGCTGCCTGTTCAAATGCTTTAGCACCTAAACGGGGAACTTGCTTGATTTCATCACGCGATTTAATTCTTCCCTGCTCTTCCCGGTAGGCCACAATATTCTCCGAAATGGATTTATTGAGTCCGGCAACATGAGATAAGAGGGCAGGACTGGCAGTGTTAATATTAACGCCTACCTGATTGACGACAGTTTCAACAACAAAATCCAGGTTTTCTGCCAGCTTCTTTTGACTGACATCATGCTGGTACTGACCAACACCGATGGCTTTAGGTTCAATTTTTACTAATTCGGCTAAAGGATCCTGCAAACGCCGGGCAATTGAGACAGCCGAGCGCTTTTCAACAGTCAAATCAGGGAATTCCTGTCTGGCCAGGTCCGAGGCAGAATATACTGAGGCACCGCTCTCATTGACAATCACATAGCTAACGTCAGGGAAATCCTTAAGGACATCTGCGACGAAAGCTTCACTTTCACGGCTGGCTGTCCCATTGCCGATAGCGATAATCTCCACAGCAAATTCTTTAAGAAGTGCAGCCAAGTCCAGTTTAGCCTGTGCAATCTTATCAGAACTTGCAGGCGGAACCGGATAAATCACTTGTGTTCTTAAAAGTTTTCCAGTTGAATCAACAACTGCCAGCTTAGCGCCAGTTCGAAAAGCCGGGTCAAAACCTAAAACAGTTTTACCTTTGAGCGGTGATACCATCAGCAGATGGCGCAGATTATCTGAAAAAAGCGTGATCGCCCCGTCTTCTGCCGCTTCTGTTAATTCTGACCGAATCCGCCGTTCCATTGCCGGAACAATCTTTTTCTTGACAGCCTGCGTGATAACCTGATCAATATAGCTACTTCTTTCTTTGAAACGGGCAGCAAAAAAACGAAGCATTTTGTCCATATTATGAACAAAATGGATTTTCAAAGCCCCCTGTTTTTCACCGCGGTTTAGCGCCAAAACACGATATCCCTGCAGCTTTGCAACTTTTTCTGAAAAATCATAGTAAATCTGGTAGATTTTATCTTTGTCAGCAGCTTCATCTTTAAGCTGAGAAACAAGTGAACTGTAAGACCAAATTTCATTGTAGGTCCATGAGCGGAGCTTAGCATCTTCTGACAGCGCTTCTACCAGAATATCAACAGCTCCGGCAAGAGCGGCCTCAGCGTCAGCAAAACCTTCTGTGACAAATTTTTCAGCCTCTCTTTCAAGCTTATCCGTATTTTGCAGAATAAGCCGGGCCAGCGGGAAAAGACCGGCTTCACGCGCAGCAGTTGCTTTGGTCCGGCGCTTCTCCTTATAAGGCAAATACAGTTCTTCTACATCAGCTAATCTGGGAGCAGCCTCAATAGCCTGCTGCAATTCAGGAGTAAGTTTGCCAGCCTCAGAAATCTTAGCGAGAACTTTTGCTTTTCGTTCTGACAGAGCCGTTAGGCTTTTGTCCAAATCCAAAATGGCTTTAATTTGGATTTCGTCCAGATTACCTGTCATTTCTTTACGGTAGCGGGCAATAAAAGGAATAGTATTACCTTCCAGAGTCAGTTCCAAAACTTTTTGAACTTGATCGTCTTTAACGCCCAAATCCTGAGCGATTGTTGTCGTATTTGAATTTTCCATAACGCTACTATTTTAGCATACAAGTTCACAAAAAGTCACGCAAATCATCAAGATTTTTCCCATTTTTCCGCAGAAAAACGAAATTAAGAGCCAAAAAAACGGCTTCATCAATTTTGAGGTTTTAAAAACAGCCAATAATCTGCTCTTTAGTGCTGTTTAGAAGAGGCTTAAAATGATGGACTGTTGATCTGTATGATTAAATATAATCATCGTCAGTTAAAATCACACTATTTTTAGATTTGATAGTATAATAGTAATAGAATTTTGTAGAAAGTTGGTTCACTTTTATGGCAATAACATATAAACGTGAAGATTCCTTAGAAAAAATGCTGGAAAACTTCGCTACCTTGCCGGATTCAGATAAAGCTGAGACAAAAGACTCTAAAAATAAGAACAAAAAGAAAGCTGACCAGTCTGAGTCAGACGAAGCAGATTAGGAAATGCGCCTGAGCATGCAAATGCTTTAGGTGCAATCAATTTTTTCTGCCTTGTGGCCTTCAGGAAAAGCAGTTCTTTTGTTTTAGTTGAAAAAGGAGAATAATGAATGGCGATTTTTAATCAGCTGCCGGACAGTGTCCTTCAGTGGCTGGCTATTTTTTTATCCATTATCATTGAGGCTCTGCCTTTTGTTTTTTTAGGTGCTATCTTAGCTGGTTTTATAGAGGTGTATGTCACGCCTGATTTGGTACAGCGCTATCTCCCGAAAAATAAGTTTTTGCGCATTGTTTTTGGGACCTTTATCGGTTTTGTCTTCCCATCTTGTGAATGCGGGATTGTTCCAATCATCAACCGTTTTTTAGAAAAGAAAGTTCCCAGCTACACTGCCGTTCCCTTTATGGCAACGGCTCCCATCATTAACCCTATTGTTTTATTTGCAACCTATTCTGCCTTCGGCAATTCGCTGCGCTTCCTGGCCCTGCGTCTTGCAGGAGCTGTACTGACTGCACTTGTTTTAGGAATTATGCTGGCCTACTTTGTTGACGACAATATTCTAAAGCCTACAGCCCAGCCCGTTCACAGCCATGATTATTCAGGCGAAAAAGCCGGGAAAAAAGTATTTCTGTCTTTAGCTCACGCCATTGACGAATTTTTTGACACCGGACGGTATCTGGTCTTTGGAACCTTGGTAGCTTCAGGTATGCAGATTTACATTCCGACACGTATTTTAACAACAATTGGCGGAAATCCGCTGACAGCTATTTTAGTTATGATGCTGCTGGCCTTTATTCTATCCTTATGCAGTGAAGCGGATGCTTTTATCGGTGCTTCACTGCTTTCGACATTTGGCCTAGCGCCGGTTCTTGCCTTTCTTTTGTTCGGGCCGATGATTGATATTAAAAATTTAATGATGATGGCTAAATCCTTTAAAGTGCACTTTATCCTGCAGTTTATTACCGTATCGGCGCTGATTATTATCGCTTATTGTCTGCTTGTGGGGGTGCTGTAATGAGTCGTTTTTTAATTCTGGCAGGTTATTTTGAACTGTCCATGTATCTGCAGCTATCAGGAAAATTGGATCAATACATCAACATCCATTATTCTTATCTGGCTTATCTGTCTATGGTGCTGTCCTTTATTTTAGCCCTTATTCAGCTGACTATCTGGATGAAAAGGTGGGAATTTCCCAGCCACTTATCCGGAAAACTGGCTAAACTGAGCAGCCCCCTTATTCTGCTTTTTCCTGTTTTAGTTGGGCTCCTTGTTCCAACTGCTACTCTTGATTCCACTACCGTTTCTGCCAAGGGCTATACCTTCCCCTTAGCAGCCGGAACATCAAAAAGCGGGCAGAGTGAAGACGGGACTGCTATTCAATATTTAAAACCTGATACCAGCCTTTACTTTACAGAAACCGCTTATGAAAGGGAAATGCAAAAGGAGCTTAAAAAATATCAAGGACAGAATGAGCTAAAAATCACTACAGAAAATTATATGGAAGTGATGGAATTGATTTACCTCTATCCAGATGAGTTTATGAATCGGGAAATTCAGTATACCGGTTTTGTTTACAATGAACCAAAACACCAGGGCTACCAATTTTTGTTTCGTTTTGGAATTATCCACTGCATAGCTGATTCGGGGGTATACGGGCTGCTGACGACAGGAAATGAGCAGTCCTATGCCGACAATACCTGGGTCACAGTAAAGGGGACCCTATCTATTGAATACAATAAAGCTCTGGAGCAAAGTCTGCCTGTTTTGCATATCACTGAAGCCACAGAGAGCAGGGAACCGGATAATCCCTATGTTTACCGAGTTTTTTAAGGCAGTCATAAACACAGGTGGCTTTATTTCAATTAGCTGCATAATCTAAAAAAACAGGCGGGACACAGATCCCGCCAGTTTTTTTAGATTTGATGTGATTAAAAGATACCTTCTAAAAGACCTCTCATAAAGTCTTCCGAGTTAAATTCACCGATATCGTCAATTTTTTCTCCAAAGCCCAATAACTTAACAGGAATATCCAATTCCTGACGGATAGCCAAAACAACACCGCCTTTGGCAGTTCCGTCAATTTTTGTCAAAATCAAACCTGTCAGTGGCAGGATTTTTGAAAATTCTTTTGCCTGACTAAGAGCATTTTGGCCCGTTGAAGCATCCAGGGCCAGAAGGGTCTCGTGGGGAGCATCGGGCAGCACACGCTTAATGATTCGGCCGATTTTTTCAAGTTCTGCCATCAAATTATCTTTATTTTGCAGACGCCCTGCCGTGTCAATTAATAAGACATCAACATCTTCAGCAACAGCCCTTTCAACACCGTCGTAAACAACAGAGGCCGGATCAGCTTTCTCTGCTCCGGTAATAACAGGAACGTCCACGCGCCTGCCCCACTCAACCAGCTGAGCAACGGCACCAGCCCTAAATGTATCTGCTGCTACCATCATCACCTTTTTGCCTTCTTGTTTATAACGGTAGGCGAGCTTCCCGATAGAGGTTGTTTTCCCGACACCATTAACACCGACGAAAAGCATAACTGTCAGATCTTCCTGAAAATTAAGTTTCTCATTGTAAACATCATCTTTTTCGTAAATATCCACAAGCTTTTCAATGATTACCCGCTTGAGATCCTCAGGCTTTTTAGCGTTTTCCAATCTTGCTTCATAGCGCAGTTCCTCCGATAAGGTCGAAGCAACATTAACCCCTACATCTGAAAGAATAAGGACTTCTTCTAATTCTTCAAAGAAGTCTTCGTCCACGCGTCGAAAATTAGCTAAAAAAGCATTGAGACGAGCGCTGAAACCTGTACGGGTTTTCTTAAGGCTGCGGTTATACTTTTCTTCTTTTGTTTCCGCCTGTTCCTCAGATACCTTGCTTTCAGAAGATTCCTCGGCTGCTGTTGGCTGTTCTGATGGAACATCTTCCTGTCTGCTGTCGGATTGCTTCTCCTTTTGCGGCTTAACATAGGTACCATCAGCTATTGCTTTTTCAATAGCTTTCTTTTGGGCATAATAATTAGCCATAAAGTCCGCAGCCGCTTGGTTCGCCTCATCATCGGCGGAATCATCGGAGATCTCCTGATTGGCCAGTTCTGCTTGGCTTAGCTTATCCTCTGCTTCTTCAGTTCCATAGCTTTCCTGTTCTTTCTCTGCTGCATCATTTGCAGACAGCTGAGGCTGCTGCTTTTCTGGAGAAGTTTCAGTCAAGCCCTCTGCTTCTCTCCCCTGATATAAGTACTCTTCAGGGATATTCTCAGCCTGCTTTGGTCTGTCAGTATCAGCTGGCTGGGCTTCTGCATCCGAAGAAAAAGGCGCTGCTTCTCCAGACTTGTCAGCTGTATCAGCAGATTCAGGGACAGTCTCTTCCTGCTGTTTATCACCAGACTCAGCTGGGTTCTGACTATCTTCTTCTTTTTTGTTTCTACTTCCAAATAAACGGTCAAATAATCCCATCACTAATCCTCGCTTAAAATATAATGGTCAATCGCTTCGGCTACCCCTGCTTGGTCATTAGTACGTACGGTAACAGTGTCAGCAATGTCTTTAGCGGCCTTTGTGCCATTAGCCATAGCGACACCTAAGCCAGCCCAGGAAAGCATAGATAAATCATTTTCTTCATCACCTACCGCCATCACCTGCCGGCTCTCCAGCCCTAAATACTTGGTCAAACGTTCCAAACCTATGGCCTTATGAACGCCTTTGGGCATAACCTCAAGGATGATATCCCGCGATTTAAAAACTTCAAATTCCTTGTAAAAATCAGCCGGCAGCTTCTGAATTTGCCGATCTAGGTAAGCAGCGTCAATCACGCTGACCACCTTATTATAGACAATATTATCAGGAACAGCAGCCAGATTAGCTACTTCGATAAAGGTCAAGAGCGGGTTGGCCTTATGATACAGCGAGTGGTTCCCCTTGCTGGAAATACTGTAGACCGTTCCGTCGCTCAAAACATCCAGCGGCAGACCTAAGGGTTCAAAGACATCATAGATAGCTTCTAAATGCTGGCGGCTCAGTTCACTCTTATCCAGAATTTCACCGGTATTGCGCTGTACAAGACCGCCGTTAAAAGTAATACTGTAATTTTCGGCACCTGACAAATCAAGTTCTTCCAATAAATTGCCGATTGCTTTTAAGGGCCGGCCGGTTGTAATAACGACCTTAACCCCTTTTGACCGGGCAGCTTTTAAAGCAGCTTTATTTTCATCTGAAACCTGCTTCTGACTGTTATAAAGAGTACCATCCAAATCAAGGGCCAATAATTTAATCTTTGTCATCGTTTACCTAACCATTCTTTCCATATAATCCAGCACGGCACCGTCTGCACAAGAGCCGATAACAGCATCGGCCAAATCTTTAATTTCAGATCTTGCATTGCCAGTTGCAACAGCTGTTCCGGCAAAAGACAGCATTTCAAAGTCATTTAAATTATCTCCGAAAGCCAATACCTGTGAAGAGGCTATCCCGTACTTTCTGCAAAGGTGCTCGAGTCCGACCCGCTTATTGATATTTTTGAGAATAATGTCAACAGAGCTAAAGCCAGTCGTCACTGCACGAGCATAATCAACTTGCTTATTAAACCAGGCTTCTCCCTCTTTAAGTGTTTTTTCTGAAAAATTAGCAGTCAGCTTCAAAATAGTATCTGAAACAGCTGAAAAATCAGAAACATACTGGATATTATCATAATAGCGGCTGATAAAAGAGTAATAGTCACTGCTGGCTTCGGTATGCAGATAAGCGCCCTGCCGCCCGGAAAGCAAAAAGTCATAGGATGACATATAAGGACTTTGTGACAAAAGAGCAGCAATCTCCTGATATTGCTGCGGACTGATACTGGCCTCAAAGAGAAGTTCACCACTTGCTTTTACCAAGCTGCCATTATCTGCAATAAAAGCGATTCTGTCTGTATAAGCTGCAAATAATTTTTCCAAAGTGATAAGTGAGCGGCCGCTGGCAGCAACAAACACTATCTCCTGCTCTTGGAATTTATCCAGCAGGTTGGCTAATCTTTGCCGGTCAAAACTGCCATCTGGGGCTAAAAAGGTCCCATCCAGATCTGTTGCCACTAATTTTATCATACTTAACCTCATTATCCCTCTTTATTGTAGCAAAAATAGTTTGCTTTCTCTATTCAATCCAAAAATTCCATCTTCCAATCAGCTAATAGCTGTTTTTATACAGCTGCAGCCCGAAATGCTTTTTGAATAAACTCACCTTTAATCCAGCATTTCCTCAGCCTCTTTTAGTTTAACAGAAACAATTTTTGATACTCCCGATTCCTGCATTGTCACACCATAAATGCTGTCGGCTGCTGCCATGGTTCCTTTGCGGTGGGTGACAACGATAAACTGACTGGACTTGTCAAAGCGGTTGAGGTAATCGCCGAAACGTTTTACATTAGCTTCATCTAAAGCAGCCTCAACCTCATCAAGGATAACAAAGGGAATAGTTCTAACACGGATAATGGCAAATAACAGTGCCAAAGCAGAGAGAGCTTTTTCTCCGCCGCTCATTAGATTAAGCGACTGAATCTTTTTGCCTGGCGGCTGAACAGAAATTTCAATACCTGCTGTCAGAAGATCACCTTCAGTTAAAATGAGGTCACTGGAGCCTCCTCCAAACATTTGCTGAAATGTCTCTTTGAAGCTGTCGCGAATAGCAGCAAAAGTGGCTTTAAAACGTGTTTTTACTTCATCGTCCATATCATGGATGGTCTCAAGCAAAAGATTTTTTGCCCGTACCAAATCATCCTTTTGACTGTTTAGAAAAAGCAGGCGTTCATTAACCTCATCATACTGCTCAATAGCATCAATATTAACAGGACCCAAAGCCTTTATCTGCCGGCGCAATGTCTGCAGTTTTTGTCGTGCCAGCTTACTGTCTTCAATGGCTTTTGCTTTCGTTCTGGCTTCATCCAGAGTCATCTGGTAGTCCTCAGCCAGACTGCGGGCAAAAGTTCTCAGCCGCTCTGAAATTTGCTCGGCCTCAGCTTCATACTGAGCCTGTTTGCGAATAAGCCGTTCATTTTGCTGGTTTGTCTCTTGGGACCGTAATGCGAGTTCATCAAGTTGGGCTTCACAGTCTTCCAGTTCGAAGCGCAGCTGTACCAGACGCTTCTCATCTTCCTCTTTTCTTGCTTTGGCTTCTGCCAACTGCTCCTGCAGCTTAGGCAGCTCTTGATCAGAAGATGAAGCTAACTGCTCATTTAAAACAGTTTTTAGTTCATCAATATTAGCTGCGGTCTCTGCCAGACTGGCTTCTAACCGTTTTTTATCAGACTCCTCAAACTTTTTTTCACTTTGGAGTTCCCGTTCATCCAGCCGAGCCTGAGCCAGCTTATTGGCCAGCTTATCTGCTTTTTGATTGAGAGCGCCCTTATTTTCTTTAATTTGTTCAATTTCTGTATTTATTTTTTCTTTTTGCTCAGCTATGTCATTTAAAAGCTCTTCAAGCTTTCTTTTTTCGGCTTTTAGATCTTCTGCTCTTTGATCTGTGCTCTTAGCCTGCAGACCTTGATAAACATCCTGCAAATCGCCGAACCGTTCTGACAGCTGACGGTATTCAAGCTCTGCTTTTTGTTCAGCCAGACGGGCTGTTTCACCTTCTGCTTTTATGTGATTCAGCCTTTTTTCCTTTTCGGAGAGAGCCTGTCTTAATTCATCAACCTTTTTTTCTTGCTGCTGCTGTTTTATTTTTTCAGTTGCTATTTCAGCTTTCAAATGTTCCAGCTCGGGTTTAACAAAGCTTGTCTGGTTGTGACGGCTGCTGCCGCCGGAAAATGATCCTCCCGGACGTATCTCTGTCCCATCAAGTGTCACCAAACGAACCTGATATTTGAGGAGACGGGCTGCCCGGTTAGCATTATCAACAGTATCAAAAAGAGCCGTCAGACCTAAAAGATTTTTAAAAATCTTTTCTAAATTCGGTGCAAAAGTCGCTAAATCACTGGCCAACCCCAAAAATCCCTGACAAGAGGCCAATTTAGATAGATTCTGCTGCGACAGCTCTCGGGGTTTAATAGTGGTTAAAGGCAAAAAGGTGGCTCTTCCCTGTCTATGCTGCTTCAAATAGGCAATCGCGCGCTTTGCCGCCCCCTCATCAGCCACAATAATGTGCTGGCTGCTGCCCCCTAGGACAATCTCAAACGCGGTCTGGTAATCGTGTGAAAAATTTAAATGATCACTAACAGCACCAATAATGCCGCCTAGCTTTTCTGAAGCCTGTAAAACAGCCCTGACTCCTGCATAAAAATGACTGTGATTTTTTAAAATAGCCTCTAAACTGTCCTGCCGTGCTTGCTTGGTCTTAAGTGAGTCAGCCTGAACAAACATCTTTTCTTGCGCATCTTTATAGACAGCTTCATCTTCCTGAAGCTCCTGATTTAAGCTGCGATAGTTCTCCAGCAGTTCCTTAAGTGTCCGCTTAGCCTCAGCAGCAGTTGATAGAGCCTTTTTGACTTCCTCTCCAACTGCTTCTATTTCTTCCTCAAGCTGCTGCATTTCTTCGGCCTGAGATTCCGAAAGCTGCTTGTGACTGTCTATTTCGGCTTGGACAGTCGTCAGGTTATTGGATGTATCTGCTTCTTGCTGCATCAGCCGCACATAGCCTTCTCGCAAGTTTTCCAGCATTTGATCCGGATCCGACGAGAATCGTTTTGCTTCAGCTTCCAATCTTGCAATCTCATCAGCCAGCGAAACGAGTTTTTCTGACAGCTCCTGCAAATGTTTTTCCTTATCAGCTATATTTATTTTTAAGGAATCAGCTTCTGCATTAAGCGTTTTTAAGCGCTGATCTGCTTCCTGACGGCGTTCCAATTTCTGACTGGATTCTAAGTTGAACAAGTCAATTCGCCGCTCAGTATCAGCTATTAAGCGAGTGATATCAACCAAACCGGACTGTTTCTTGGACATTTCTTCTGAGACAGTCTGGCGTTGTTTTTTCAGGTTTTGATTGTCCTTTTCTAAATTCTGCCGCTGCTGATAATAAATGGACAGTTCTTTTTTAACCCCTTCCAGTTCACGGGTATTCTGATCCAGATGAAGTTTATCGCTGTCAATATCTTCAATGAGAATATCCAGATGAAGCTGCTTACGTTCTTCTTCAAGCTCTAAAAATCTTTTAGCGGTCTGAGCCTGTTTTTCAAGCGGTTTAATCTGTGTATCCAACTCATAAATAATATCAGTCAAACGGTCTAAGTTGTCTTGAGTCTGGCTGAGTTTGCCTTGTGTTTCTTTTTTACGTGTTTTATATTTTAAAACACCGGCAGCTTCTTCAAAAATAGCCCGCCTCTCCTCAGGTTTACTGTTAAATATAGCTTCAACACGGCCTTGAGATATAATCGAAAACGAATCCCGACCCAGACCAGTATCCATAAATAAATCATGGATATCACGCAAACGTACCTTGCGTCCGTCAATCAAATAATCACTGTCACCGCTGCGGTAAATATGGCGTTCAACACGGATTTCATCCTTTGCACCTTTGATAAAACCATCACTGTTATCCAAAACAACCGCTACCTGAGCATAGTTGAGCGCCTTGCGGTTTTCAGTCCCTGCAAAAATAACATCCGGCATCTTACCGCCCCGCAAACTTTTAGCACTGGATTCCCCTAATGCCCACCTCAGACTTTCAGTGATATTGCTTTTGCCGGAACCATTGGGGCCAACCACAGCTGTCACCCCTTTATCAAAGGTAATCTTTGTTTTATTGGCAAAGGATTTAAACCCCTGCATTTCAATCTCTTTTAAAAACATTTCTTCCTCACTGGAATCGATTCAAAGCTTCTTTAGCAGCAGCCTGCTCGGCTAATTTTTTTGATTTGCCGCTGCCACGGCTGATTTCTTTCTCATTAACAAAAATGGCTACTTCAAAACACTTATTGTGCGCAGGACCCGACTCAGCAACAACTCGATAATCAATCAGAACATCTCCTTGAGTCTGCAGGAGTTCCTGAAGCCCTGTCTTGTAGTCCTTAACACGCTCGAAATTCCCTTTTTCAACTTGCGGAATCATCACCTGATCCAAAAAAGTGCTGACAGTCTCCAAGCCCTGATCCAAAAAAAGAGCGCCTAGAAATGCTTCAAAAAGGTCTCCTAGAATTGTATCACGGTTCCGGCCGCCTGATTTTTCCTCACCTTTTCCCAGCTTGACAAACCGCTCAAAGCCGCATTGACGGGAAAAACCCGCCAGACTTTCTTCACGAACAATCATTGAACGCCTTTTAGACAGCTCACCTTCTGCTTTTTTAGGGTATCTGCTGAATAGATACTGTGAAATCAGCAGCTGCAGAACCGCGTCTCCTAAAAATTCCAAACGTTCATTGTGTGAAATGTTTAGGAGACGGTGCTCATTTGCATAAGACGTATGAGTAAAAGCCGTTTCCAACAGACTTGAATCACTAAAACAAATATTAAAATCAGCAAGCAACTGACGTTCCAACTCCTGCATAAACCTCTCCTTTAACAACAAGATACAAAGGCCGTATAAAGCTCACAGCAAAAATAGGAGACTGGACGAAGAGCCTCAAGGCTCTAGAACAGGCTGTCTTTTTTGCATAGCTCTTAGGCCGTGTTCAATTAACAAGATACAAAGGCCGTGAAAAACGCAAAAGGAAAATGACGGTAAGTCCGAAATCTCTGATTTCGCAGACGCACCCCTGCCAGAACGACTAGAAGGGTGCGGGCGGCCGTTAGGACGACAAAGCCTTCAGACGTTTACGGCTGCCTAACTGTGAAATCAATTGTGCACTTGACCATCTTTTTCCCGCAGCGTTTAGCCCGTGTTCAATTAACAAGATACAAAGGCCGTGAAAAACGCAAAAGGAAAATAGGGGACTGACTGACGAATCGCCAGATTCTAAGTCAGGACATCTTTTTCCCGCAGCGTTTAGGCCGTGTTCAATTCACAAGATACAAAAGCTGTTTGGAAAGTGTTTGAAAAACAGCAGTGATGAAGAACACATCTAACTTTCTTTTGCTCAATACCTTCAAAACTTCAGCAAGCACTGAAAAACTGTAAAATGTTACAAACCGCCTCTACAGCTACTGTTTCTGGCATCAGCTGCTGTATCTTCTTTTTTAAGTATTTTAATGACTTAACAGTCCTATTCATTATAGCAAAAATTAATAAAAAAAGGGAGACAGACAAAAACCTGCAAATAAAAGCTGTTTTCACCCTGTCCTACCACTTGTCATTCAATAAATAAAATTAAGCAAAAAGCGATTTAAAGAATCTCTGACTTTGAGATTTTTTGCCATCAGCAGTCTACCGATTCCTAAATTTTAGTCAAAGGAGTAGCGGTATCAGGCGAAGTATCAAAAACCTTAAAGTCAGTACCTGCCCCCAAATCAGCTGATAACAGACTGTTTTCCATCGTCATATGCGCTAATTCTTTGATATTGTTTTCTTTGCTCAGATGGCCCAGATAAATCTTCTGTGTCCTTCTGCCGATTGTTCTAATCATAGCTTGAGCTCCATCATCATTGGACAAATGACCTTTATCTGAAAGAATACGCTGCTTAAGCCGCCATGGGTAAGAGCCTGACCGAAGAATTTCAATATCATGATTGGATTCAATCAGGTAGGCATCTGCATTTTCAATCAATCCCGCCAGCCGATCACTGACATAGCCTGTATCCGTCAGCATTACAAAGCTTTTATTATCTTTCATAAAACGGTAAAACTGGGGTTCAGCCGCATCGTGACTGACACCGAAGCTTTCAACGTCAAGGTCGGCAAATGTCATCAGACTTCCGCGTTTAAAAATATGTTTTTGTTCCTGATTGATCTGACCAATCATCTGATGTTCATCTATTACTTGCCAGGTCTTCTCATTGGCATAAATATCCAAATGATACTTACGAGCCAAGACCCCCACACCTTTTATGTGGTCCGAATGTTCATGTGTAATCAGAATAGCATCAAGGTCTTCCGGTTTTCGGTCAATTTCTGCCAATAGGCTGCTTATCTTTTTGCCGGTTAGACCGGCATCAACTAAAAGACGTTTTTTGTCTGTTTCAAGATAAAAACTATTGCCGCTCGAGCCTGAAGCTAAGATACTGTATTTAAATCCGCTTTCTGACATAATCAGTCGCCGTCTTCCTCCCATTCTTCATAAATATTAGCAGACTTTTCATATGGTAAAACAATGGTAAAGGTCGACCCTTTGCCATAATCACTTTTAGCCCAAATAAATCCCTGATGCTGCTTAACAATTTCCTTGGCAATAGCCAACCCCAGGCCTGTCCCTCCCTGAGCTCGGCTCCTTGCTTTATCTACTCGGTAAAAGCGGTCAAAAATCAGAGGCAGATCTTTTTTAGGAATTCCCAGGCCTTCATCAGCGACAGAAATAATCAGCTGTGTATCTGTCGTTTTCATACTGACGGTGATATTGGCTCCGTCCGGAGAATATTTTATGGCATTGTTGATAATATTGTCCAGCACCTGTGTCATCTTGTCTGTATCGATTTCAATCCAAATAGGCACAGCAGGATAGTCTCTGACAATTTCATAATATTTTCCGCCAAAACTCTCCTGATTCTTAATGTGGTCAAATCGGTCTAAAACAGAGGTCATATAAGCAGTAAAATTAATCATTTCAATGTCTAACTGCGTGACCTGATTATCGATTCTGGATAAATTGAGCAAGTCCGAAATCATCCGTATCATCCGATTGGTTTCATCCAGAGAAACCTTGATAAAGCTGGGCGCAATATCCTCTTTCAGCGCTCCTTCATCCAGCGCCTCCAAATAAGATTTTACTGAAGTCAGAGGAGTTCTCAGCTCATGGCTGACATTGGAAACAAACAGCCGACGCTCACGCTCCTCCTTTTCCTGTTCTGTTGTGTCATGTAAAACAGCAACCAAACCTGAAATAAAGCCGCTTTCACGCCGGTTAAGAGCAAATCGGATACGCAGCGTTATAAATTCATCGTACTCATTGCGCTGATTTAAAACAATCTCCGGTGTCTTTGATACCAAGTCGCTGTAATTATAGGGACTGTCCTGCCCTAAAATATCTACAATATTCAGCTGAAGGGCTTCATCACGGCTTAAATTCAGCTGCTTCTGCGCCATTTCATTAATCATTATAATTTGCCCGGTTCGGTCTGTTGCCAGCACCCCATCAGTCATATAAGCCAGAATACTGGCTAAGCGATTTTTTTCTTGGGCTAAATTTTCATGAGTCAGCTGAAAAACTTTGGACAAATCATTGAGATGCTCAGCCAAATCTCTCATATCTGCATCTCCAGAGACCTTAATATCACCGGTGTAGTTACCGGTGATTAAGTCTCTGACCTTATCACTAAGCATGCGGATATTTTTAGAGAAGCGAAAATCCCGGATAGCCAGATGAATAAAATAAAATGCCACAAAAACAAGCAGAAGCAGGATAGCAAATTCAAAAGTATTTAAATTTCCTACGATATTATTATTCATAAGACTTCATATAATATCCGACACCCCGTCTGGTCAAAATATACTCCGGCCGGCTGGGTGTGTCCTCAATTTTCTCACGCAAACGCCTCACAGTCACATCGACTGTTCTGACATCACCAAAATAATCATAGCCCCAAACCGTCTCAAGTAAATGTTCACGTGTCATGACTTGACCGATATGTGTTGCTAAATGATGCAGCAATTCAAACTCACGGTGAGTCAGTTCCACTTCTGTGCCGCGTTTCAGAGCAACAAAGGCGTCTGGTAAAATCTGCAGCTCACCAATAGTAATTTCTGGCATTTCAGTTGATGCGTTCTCTTCCGCAACCGCCGTTTCAATGTTTTCTGTTCTGCGTAAATGGGCCTTAACCCTAGCCAGAAGTTCGCGGTTTGAGAAAGGCTTGGTGACATAGTCATCCGCGCCGATTTCAAGACCGATAACCTTATCAAATTCACTGTCTTTGGCAGAGAGCATAATAATCGGAATGTGACTGGTCTTACGCACTTCTTTAGCAACTTCTAAGCCATCCAGTTCAGGCAGCATTAAATCGAGAATAATCAAATCCGGACTTTCTTCCCCATACTTTTCCAGTGCTTCACGGCCATCAAAGGCCGTCACTGTATCATAACCTTCCTTAGCCAAATTAAACTTAATAATATCAGAAATTGGCTTCTCGTCATCTACGATAAGAATTTTCTTCATTTGTACACCTCTTCAGGTTTATTTAGCCATTCCCAACGGCCATCGTTGGGGCATGGTCTGAGTATGTTTTTACTAAAAACCATACACTTTTTAATTATAGCAAAAAAAGCAACTATTTTAAAACATTAGGTATGTAAAGGCAGAGAGCAAATTATGACAAGTTTCCGCTAAAAAACCAGCCCAGTAATTTCTGCCAATGAAAGGCCGCCAACCTGACTGCAGAAAAAGGATTTATCTGAACATTTTCTCAAAAAGCCTTACAAAAATTAACATTCTGTTCTTCTGATAATTGACACAAAAGCCTATCTGTGGTAAACTGTTTTCAGATGTCAGAAAATCTCACAATGATAAAAGGAGGATTATATGGCCCTTATTGAATATAAAAATGTTGAGAAATATTATGGGAAATATCATGCTCTGCGCCATATCAACTTAGAAATTGAAGCTGGACAGGTTGTTGTTCTGCTTGGACCTTCTGGTTCAGGGAAATCAACACTCATTCGGACAATGAATGCTCTGGAGTCTATTGACAGCGGAACACTGACTGTTAACGGGCATGATGTGGCTAATGCTTCTGCTAAAGATTTAGTGCAGCTTCGTAAGGAAGTTGGGATGGTTTTCCAGCACTTCAACCTCTATCCTCATAAAACAGTGTTAGAAAATGTTACTTTAGCTCTGACCAAAGTTCTGGGAAAATCTCAGCAGGAGGCGGAAGCTATTGCTGAACAATATCTGACTTATGTTAATATGTGGGATCGTAAAGATTCCTTTCCTGGGATGCTTTCCGGAGGACAAAAACAGCGGATTGCCATCGCCCGCGGTCTGGCTATGAACCCCGAACTTCTGCTTTTTGACGAGCCAACTTCAGCACTTGATCCCGAAACAATCGGTGATGTTCTTGCGGTTATGCAAAATCTGGCAAAAGAAGGCATGAACATGATTGTTGTTACACACGAAATGGGATTCGCCAGAGAAGTTGCCGATCGTATCATTTTTATGGCTGATGGAGAAATTTTAGTTGATACTACCGATGTTCAAGGTTTCTTTGATAATCCAACAGAACCGCGAGCTAAACAGTTCCTAAGTAAAATTATCAATCATACCAGCGAACGTGTATCAGTGAAATAGGGAGGGGCACTATGAAATTAAGACCTTTTCTGACAAGTTTAGCTGCTTTTCTGCTCATTATTGCCCTCCTGTTTATTGGACAGAAAGATGCTGCTGCTGCCAGTCAGTCAGAACAAATTCAAAAAATTAAAGATGCCGGTGTCCTGAGGGTAGGCGTCAAACAAGATGTTCCTAACTTCGGTTATTACAGTGCTGATACAGGTAAGTATGAGGGTATGGAAATCGACATCGCCAAAAAAATTGCTGCAGAGCTGGGGGTTAAAGTCGAGTATGTACCTGTCACAACTCAAACTCGTGAGCCGCTCATGGATAACGGACAGATTGACATTTTAATCGCGACCTATACTATTACAGAAGAACGGCAGGCCAATTACAGCATTTCAAATCCGTATTACTATGATGAAATTGGCTTTTTGGTCAGAAAATCGAGCCAGATCAAAACTATCGATGATTTAGACGGCTTGACTATCGGCGTGTCACAAGGTGCGACAACAAAAGCAAACTTGGAACTTTATGCCAAAGAACACAATCTGACCTTTAAGTACGTGCAGCTGGGGAGCTTCCCTGAACTGGCTATCTCGCTTTATGCAACACGTATTGATGCTTTTTCCGTTGACAAATCTATTCTTACAGGTTATGTCAGCAAGAAGACAGAAATCCTCAAAGAAGGGTTTAACACACAAGAATATGGCATTGCTACTAAAAAATCAAATACCGGTGTCATTGATTATATCAATAATCTGCTCAGTCAGTGGAACAAAGACGGAAGTCTCCAGCAAATCTATGATAAATATGATTTGACCCCTGCAAGGGCTGAATAGAACAGTGCTTCCAAAAATAAAACCTTTTCTCAGCTGTTTACATACCGCAGAAATAGCTTTTATCTAAGAGCGCTTCTTATCCCAAAAAGGCAGCGGCCGCTAACGAGCCGGCCTTTTTCTAAAATTCATTTCAACTTAAATTTCCTGGTTTAGTTTTAAGCTGTAAACGAATAACCCCGACGATTAAATTAGGCCTCAAACGCTGCGGGAAAAAGCATGGTCAAATATAGACTGATTTCACAGTTCGGCAGCCGTAAACGTCTGAAAGCTTTGTCGTCCTAGCGGCCGACCGCAGCCTTCTAGTCGTTCTGGCAGAGGTGCGTCTGCGAAATCAAAGATTTCGGGACTTACCGCCTATTTTCCTTTTGCGTTTTAACGGCCTTTGTATCTTATGAATTGAACACGGCCTAAAATCCTAGTGAAACAGATGGCTGTCAGCGTGATGCAAGCATCACTTGCCATCCCCTATTTTCATACGGATTTTTATACGGCCTTTGTATCTTGTTAAAGGAGGGTCATGTGGTTATATTAACAACAAGCAGTCCGTTTGCTTTATCACGCTGGAGTGATTTCTTTGCTCATTTTGGAGAGTTTATCAAGGGCTTCTTCTATACATTGGGGATGTCTGCTGCCGCCCTGCTGCTGGCTTTAATGTTAGGCATTATTTTTGGAGCTATGAGCTCATCTAAAAATAAAATATTCAAGGCCATTGCCCGTGTCTATGTTGAAGTTTTTCAAAACACCCCGCTTCTTGTCCAGTTTGTGTTTGTCTACTATGGTCTTGCAATCATCAGCGGCGGTGCGATTATGATTTCAACCTTTTTCACAGCTGTTCTCTGTGTCGGGATCTATCACGGTGCCTATATTTCTGAAGTGATCCGTTCAGGTATCGAAGCTGTCCCGCGCGGACAGACAGAAGCTGCACTTTCTCAAGGCTTCACCTACAGTCAAACCATGAGCTTGATCATTTTACCGCAGGCTGTCCGAACTATCCTGCCGCCGATGACTAATCAAGTGGTTAACCTGATAAAAAACACATCAACCGTGGCTATTATTTCCGGAGCCGATATCATGTTTGTATCCAAGGCTTGGGCCTATGACACAACCAACTATGTCCCTGCTTTTGCCGGTGCCGCATTTCTTTATTTTATTATGTGTTTCCCACTCGCAACTTGGGCTCGCCGAATGGAAGAAGAAAACAAGAAATCATATTCACTGTAATTTAAAAAGTGTCCGCAAAATGACAGTGCACTCCATGCCCTTTGTTTAGACGCTTTTATAGCCTGATTGTAAGGAGATTCTATCTATGTCATCAGTTTTAACACAAACTAATTTGAATTTTATTCTCCAAGGTTTAGGACTGACTCTTTATATTTCCTTTATTTCTATTGTGCTCTCAACCCTTATTGGAACGCTTCTGGCGGTTATGCGAAATGGAAAAAATAGGCTGCTGCGCCTGATTTCCAGTGTATATATTGAGTTTGTGCGCAATGTTCCTAACCTTCTTTGGATTTTTATCATCTTCTTAGTGTTTCAGATTAAATCAACACCTGCCGGAATCACTGCATTTACCGTATTCACCTCCGTTGCTCTGGCAGAAATTATCCGAGGCGGCTTAAACGGTGTTGATAACGGACAGACTGAAGCTGGCTTGTCCCAAGGCATGACAAATTTTCAGGTTTTCGTCTATATTATCTTTCCTCAAGCCTTCCGAAAAATGCTGCCTGCCATTATTTCTCAATTCGTGACGGTCATTAAGGATACATCACTTCTGTATTCTGTTATTGCCATTCAGGAACTTTTCGGAAAAAGTCAAATCCTAATGGGACGCTACTTCGAGGCCAGCCAAGTCTTTACCCTGTACGCCTTGATAGCAGGAATCTATTTTATCATTAACTTTACTATCTCTGCTTTTTCCAGACGCTTAGCAAAAAGATGGGAACAAGCAGCCGAGTAAATTTATAACAGCAAAGGAAAAATATATAAACATCATATCTCAATCATGGCTACTTTAACGGGTAGCTGTGATTTTTTTGAAAACCAAACTTAGTCGCAATACGCTCTGCTATTTCTCCAGTTTAAGAATCAGAGAATATTTTTTTAGCAACAGGTTGTTGATGTTCTTGGAAAATTCGACTGTAAAGCCCTTTGTTTAGGGCTTTTTATTTACTTAAAAATAGATTTGTTTCTATTTCTATAATATTTTTTTGCAGCTAGAAATTCTTTATCCATTTTTGTATGGCGTGTTAATAAAACCCAATTAGCATAGAGATAGCTTTATTGACAATTGTAATATCTGTCATATTGCAAATACAAATTAATCCAAACCCCTCTGCAAATTCTTGCTTGTTTCAAATATGAATATTAGCAGTATTTTATATTCATATTTGAATAAATGATGACTTTTATATTTTTCGTGATATGATGTATGCAAGAAGTCGAGGTGATAAATTTGAAGTTAGAACAAATAAGAGACGTTGAAAAGGAAAAGGCTCAATCAAATGCTATAAATGACTTTTTTGATCACTCTTACTCAAAGGTGTATTCAGAATTATTAAATATAGAGTTAGATTTGCAAATTGATTTTTTAAAAAATAACTATTTAAAAACCACCCACAAAAATGGCTTAAATATTTTAGACTTGTGCTGTGGTACTGGTCGACATATTAAAAAATTAAGCGACCAAGGTTTCGTAATTAATGGTGTTGATATAAATCCAGAAGCAGTAAATACCGCTCAAAAAAGTCTCCCACTAGGAAAAATATATTTGTCTGATGTTCAATTTTTTAAACCTGATATTAAATATGATTTGATTTACAGTATGGAAAGTTCAATTGGATATTTACCAGACGATAAAACGATTAATATTTTTAAAAATATAAATACAAATCTTTTATCAGACAATGGTATCTTTGTTTTGCATCTTGCGAATAGAGATTATTTAGTAAAAAATCTTAGTCAGCGTATGTGGTTTGGCAACACTGCAACTGGCTATTTACTTGAAAACCGAGTTCTTGATTCAGAAAAAGGCATCTTAAATATTGAACAGGTTAGAATTATTGATGGTATAGATAAAAACTATTCAATTGATTTAAGATTATATTCATTAAATGAATTAAAATATTTACTTGCTGAAGCAGGGTTATCTATCATAAAAGTATATGGTAATTATAATAATGAAAATTTTAATATTAATGCACCATATATGATTGTTGAATGTTCAAAAATCAATAATAAATGAAAGGGGGTGATTATATGACTACGGAACAAGGTCTCATTATCATTGCGTAATAATTAGTCACATAAGCTATATGAAGGAGGTGAAGTATTATGACAACAACACAAGGTCTTATTATTATTGCATGATATATATTATCATCTGCATTGGAGGCACCTGATCAGATAGGGCCTTCTATAAAATTTGAAATATTATATGCAAAATTTGATAGAAGAAATTTCCAATATCAAATTTTGCTTTTTTATTAAAAATCCCTTCATTTTAGGATAGAAAAATGTTCAAGTTTTTAAAAAAAAATAAACTCTTCGTTCAACTTACTAGTATTAATTTAGTATCTAAAATCGGAGATAAGCTATTTTATACAGCAATGCTAACAATAGCAACTTCTCTTCCAAACGGAAGCTTAGCTGTCATGATCGTATCAGCCTCAGAGACGCTTCCTATCCTAATTAGTTTATACTTAGGTGCAGTAGCCGATCGACAGAATCAAAAACTACGGTATTTAATAGGAAGCTCACTTTTCAGAGCATTTATGTATATTGGTATAGGATTTATTTTTAGATATCCTCCGACTTTAATTTTAGTTCTATTTGCCTCCTTCTTAAATTTACTGTCCGATATTAGCGGAAATTACTCAACAGCATTGTTTTCACCTTTTACAAAAACGCTGATTAAAGCAGAGAACATGGAAGAGGCGCAAGGATTTGTCAGCGTAGGGACTCAGTTAGTTACTGTTTTAGCCACCTTCATTGGGGCATCGTTACTGACTGTCTGTACAGAAAGTTCATTAGCAATGATAAATGCCCTCATTTTTCTAATCGTTGCTTTACTTTACTTGTTACTTAAGCCGTCTCTCAAAAAACAAGAAACTAAGATAAAAACATCTGAACATGAAAAAACATTTTCAATTGTCACATCTAATCTACGTTCTTTTCTATCTGATCATATGTTATTAAATAATTTAATTCAGTTAGCAATGCTCAATGGATTTTTTGGAGGTTTAACCCCTTTATTTGCCCTGTTTATCAAGGATAACAATGACTTAACCCTTTTGAGCAACCCTGTTAAAATTTCTCTCTTGTCAGGAATGATTACTTTATCCATGGTTTTTGGAAATAGTTTAACCACAAAAGTTTTTAGAAAATATTCGACTTTTCATATCAATATCTGGTCTGATCTGATGATTATTTTAGTAGGAGCCGGTTTCATTTTTAATAATATTTGGATAATTCTTTTAGCCAATAGCTGCCTTGCCTTCCTACTGGGGATTGTTGCTCCAAGATTTTCTGCAGATGTTGTCAATCGTTCACCAGTAGAAAGAATAGGGGGAATCATTACAAGTGTTAATGCTCTTTTAGTAATCGTCCCCCCATTGACAAGCTTAATATTTCCGATGATATCAACTATCAGTATGATTCTTGCTTACTCCAGTTTCATTGTTTACGCTCTATTACTGATAATAATCAGTCTGTTTCTAACCAAAAGAGGTAGGACAAAAATCGGTAAATCGTCATAAATGACGAAATTTCGGTTTTGTTGTGCCGACTCCTCCACACAGTTGATAGGAAATTCTTATCAACCACTGCGCATATGTCTAAAAAGCAAAACGAGGCAGGACCTTTGTCCCAGCCTCTTTAATCTTTCATTAAATTATCAATATTATCTTGAAGAAATGCTGCAACATCTTCGTGTCCTAAATTCCTAACATTGCAGATGTAATCTTCTAAATCTGTCAGCTTAGTGTCTCTTCCTTCTTGATAATCTAAAACCTTTTTCAAAAAAATAAGAACAGTCTTTGCAAACATATCTTGATAAGTCAGAATAGTTTCTAAATGCTTTACAAAATAATCAGCATAATAGTACTGCTTTCTTTCTAACAACACAAAAATAATATTTAGCAAGACTAGCTGAGTTCGATATTTATTATTTAGAATTGATAAGTATAGCGAGTCCCTTTCTGTAAAAGCTTTTCCAAGAAATATGATGTCGCTATTTGACAATACTTGTAAAGTATTACCAAATATATACAATTCATATTCTGTCCACTCTTCAACACTATAAAGATAGGTTGTAATAAAATCTTTATCGCTATCTGAGATGGTATGTTCTGGCTTTAAGTCATGAATAGCACAGTGTATAACAATGCTATTAAGTTTATTATAAATATCATAAGTCTCAGAACTGTCAGCATAAATTGTTAGAAGTTCTTCGAGACCTTTGATATCCTTACTGGAATGATATTGAAAAATTAGCTTAGCTTGTTTAAAAAAGGAACTATCTTCATATTGATGATAAGCATGTTCAAATTCGGCTAAACTCATATGAATAGCAGAGATTGCAATCAATAATTTATCTGCTGACAGCATTGTTTGACCATTCTCAAATTTGGATAATTGTGCTTGGGACAACTCACTATTAACAATGTCTTTCATTTTTAGGCCTCTAGCTATTCGCAATTCTCTATAAAGCTCTCCTAAACGAAATGAATCTAATTTTGTCAAAACAATACTTCTCCCTGCTCATCTTAATCATTGAGCGGTTCTTGGCTGCGCTTAAGGATTTCACCGCTTACAGAATCGATATCGTAATCATACTCCAAACCGGCTACCGGATCGTCAAAGTCCACTTCATAGTAAGACCGGTTATACTCAAATTCTTTTTCGACTTTCAGATTGATAACAGCAGACTCTTCTAAACCGGCATCTGTGAGCGCAATTGCTTTGGCCTGATCTGCCGTAAGTTCCTGATCACTCTTATCCGAGCTTGTATCAGAACTGGGTGCTGTGCTCGAGCTAGCACTTGTTGAACTTGATGCAGTAGTTCCTTTTGTTTCTAAATCATGACTTAAGACACTGCCATCTGCCGCATCGATGGTATAGTCATATTCTGTGTCTTTTGTATGAAATTCAACTTCATAGGTAGCTCTAAAGTTTTCAGTGTCCCTTTTTGTAGAGCTGAAAGTGACATCAGAAGCAGTCAAGCCTGCATGCTTTAGAGCAATAGACTGCGCTTGCTGCGCAGACAGTTTATAGTGCGGACGCAAATAAGCAAAAATAAGCCCGCCAATGACACTAATAATTACTAAAAGCGGAAGACCGATTTTCAACAATCGCCTTTTCATAATAACCACCTCCTTCACCAAGATACAAAGGGTATTAAAAGCTCACAGCAAAAATGACGGTAAGCCAGAAATCTTCGATTTCGTCAGCGCACCTCTGCCAGGACGATTAGAAGGCTGCGGTCGGCCGCTAGGACGATAAAGCCTTCAGACGTTTACGGCTGACCAATTTGAAATCAAGTCTAAACTTAACCATATTTTTTGCACAGAGCTGAGCCCGTATTCAGTTCCAACAAGATACAAAGGGCGTTAAAAACGCAAGGAGAATTTGAAAGTATGCTTCTTTGTATCGCAGCACTTGCATCCTGATTCATTCACTATGTTTTAAAAAAGTGATAGCACAGCTGAGCTAGTCCGGCTGCAGCACCTTATTCTCTACTTTTAGTATATCAAAAACCAAGCCCGAAAGCTTGGTTTTTGATTGTTGAAAATGAGGCAAAAGTGTGGCAGTCTGATTAAAGCAAGGCAAATGCTGCAGTCAAGGTTTGAAAGCAAAAAAGACCAGCCGGTTGACTGCTATAAAATAGTATCTGAATGAGCCAGCACCTTAAAAAAGACTGAATCAGGCAGGGTACCGAAACATTTAGTGACCTCAATTATTTTTGGTCAATTTGAAACCATAACCCCAGATTGTCTCAATATAAATGGGCGCCTGAGCGGCTTTAAGTTTTTTCCGCAGACGCTTAACGGTATCATCTGCAGCCCGAGTCTCAACGATATCTTCATAACCCCAGACTTCTGTTAAAAGATCTTTCCGTGCTACAGCTTCTTCCTTACGTTCTAATAGGTATTTTAGCAGCTTAAATTCAGTCTTAGTCAGCTCTATAATCTGTCCCTGATAAAAAGCAGAGCGGCTTTTAGGAGATAAAGCCAGCCCTCCATAAATCAGCTTATCCGACCGGCGGTTTGCCCCGTACTGACGGGATAAGATAGCCTTTGCTTGCAGGGTCAGTTTAAGCGGAGAAAAGGGCTTAGCAAAATAGTCATCTACACCGGCTGCAAAGGCAGTTACAAGTTCATAATCACTGTCCTGTGCCGCCAGCAAAATAATGGGCAGTTCATGATGCCGGCGGATTGTTTTTATCAGCTCAAAGCCGTCCTTATCAGCGATTGCGCTATCCAAAATCAGAAGGTCTGCTTCTGATTTTATCAAATGCTCAAGTAACTCATCTCTTGCAGCAAAGGTCTCAACTTCCATCCCCTCTTCACGCAGAAAAAAAGCCAGCAGATCCTGTATTTTTTCTTCACAACCGGCTACATAAACTTTAGCCATTGCCTTCCTCTTTTCTTTAAGACTATCTATTGGAAATAGGATTACTGCTTTTCACTGCCTTCCCTCGATTAAGGAAAATAGGGCTGGATAAAAAACAGCGCCAAAAGGGTATGCTGCCTGTTTTTGCCAGTTTAAACCTGTCATGTATTCTGCCGTAAATTTTTAACAAAGGCTCGTCTGAGAGCTGTTACTTCCTGTTTGGCAGATTTGCCCTTTCTGGCATAATGACCTTTTTTATTCATATAACTCACATCCCAAAGACTGTGCCAGCGGCTGTAAATCATCTTAGGAGCCCGAAAAGGGTCGCCGGCATTAGCAAGAACCTGCCTGCGAAACAAAGGATCGTGAACCTTAACTGGAAAGACATCCAGTTCTCTGTGACGATGGTCGTTCCTGTTAGCATAATTAAAGCTGGCACCGTTAACCAAGCCATTGAGTGTCATTCCCTGAGGATCAAGTTCATTGGCAAAATTTCCTTGGCTGTCAAGGATGAACTCTGTATGGAAACCCATAACAATCTTAAGATTGACTGGTAGAGTGACTTCCTTGGTTTTCCGCGGCAATTTATTATGCAGGCGGGAAGATTCGCCTAAGTTAAAATCAAAACGCCGGCGCCAAAAGCGTTTCATTCTTTTGGGTCTCAGATAACTTAGGAGCGATTCCCTATCTGTAGCTGCAGGGAAATGACGGCGAACCCACTGCGCCTGATAAGCCGAAATAACATAACGAAATTGGTGTATTTGATGTGCGAGTTCGTCATCCGATTGGCTCAGCGTTTCTTTGGGAAAAGCCCGCTGTACAACAGATGACAAATCCTGCCAAAAAACATGGTCGGGCGTCAGAGCATCATCAAAAGAAGACAGAAGTCCTTCTGTTTCTTCAATGCTACCGCTGAGTTCTGCAGGCATTGCTGCCAGCTGGAGCAGCTCTTTTAATAAGAAGCGGGCAGATTTTTGAGTCAGATTGATACTGCTCTTCTGCCAAAAAGCTAAAAATTTCTGATCACCGATTAACATTTCACCCCCACCACAGCAAGATCCGGCAGACATTTTAAAACTTTGAAAAAGCGATCAAAATGATGCCGGATAGCTTGCGCCTGTGCAACAGACAAACTAAAACTTGATTGAGCGGCTGGGAATTAGCCTGCCCCGCTTCTGTTTTATTCCTTATTTTCTTCAAGCGGACGTGAATAACGGGCAATGTCAGCCAGAATCGTTTGTGTAAATTCAGCCACTGTTTCCGTATGAGTCTGCTTGCTACCATATCGGCGGACATTGACTGTTCCCTCTGCCATTTCTCTGTCACCGACAATCAGCTGATAAGGAATTTTTTTGGTTTGGCTCTGCCGAATCTTGTACTGCATTTTTTCATTGCGGTCATCAACATCCACCCGTACCCCGCGGTCGCGAAGTTCTTTAGCTACTTTCCAGGCATAATCCGTATGAACATCATTTGAAATCGGAATAACTGTAACTTGATGCGGCGCCAGCCAAGTTGGAAAAGCTCCCTTATACGTTTCAATGAGGATAGCTGTGAAGCGTTCCATCGTTGAAATAACTCCGCGGTGGATCATAACAGGACGGTGTTCCTCACCATCAGCTCCGATATAGCTGAGCTCAAAACGTTCCGGCAGCAAGAAATCCAGCTGAATAGTTGACAGTGTTTCTTCATTTCCGAGAGCGGTTTTTACTTGAATATCAAGTTTTGGACCATAAAAGGCCGCTTCACCTTCGGCTTCATAATAGTCAAGCCTCATATCGTCCATTGCCGCTTTCAGCATAGCCTGGGCATTGTCCCACATTTCATCGTTATCGTAGTATTTATGCTTGTCCTTAGGATCACGGTAAGACAGGCGGAAGCGGTAGTCAGTCAGATCAAAATCTTCATAAACATCAATAATCAGCTGCAGTGTCCGCTTAAATTCTTCCCTGATTTGTTCCGGAGTGACAAAAATATGCCCATCATTAAGTGTCATTTCACGAACCCGCTGTAAACCTGACAATGCTCCGGATTTCTCATAGCGGTGCATCATTCCTAACTCAGCAATGCGAATTGGCAGCTCTCGGTAGGAGTGAACTTGGTTTTTATAAACCTGAATGTGATGCGGACAATTCATAGGCCGCAGAACAAATTCTTCACCATCTCCCATGTCCATTGTCGGGAACATATCTTCCTGATAGTGCTCCCAGTGGCCCGACTGCTTGTAAAGGTCTACAGAAGCCAGAGGCGGTGTATAAACATGCTGATAACCAGAGGCGAGTTCTTTATCAATGATATAGCGCTCCAAAATACGCCGAACCGTCGCACCGTCAGGCAGCCAGAAAGGCAGCCCTTGCCCCACTTCCTGACTGATCATAAATAAATCGAGTTCTTTTCCAAGCTTACGGTGGTCGCGCTCTTTAGCCTCCTGAAGGCGCTTCAGGTAGGCTTTCATATCCTTTTTATCAAACCAAGCCGTTCCGTAAACCCGCTGCATCATGGCATTATTGCTGTCACCCCGCCAATAAGCTCCGGCAACATTGAGCAGGCCAAACACCTGAATCCTGCCGGTTGACGGAACATGAGGACCGCGGCACAAGTCGACATATTCCCCTTGGCGGTAAATGGTTAAACCGCCATCATCTTCTGAATGCTCTTCAATCAATTCCAGCTTATAAGGATCGTCTTTAAAAATAGACCGCGCTTCCTCTTTGCTAACTTCTTTACGCTCACTGGGGAAGTTCTCTTTAACAATCTTGCGCATCTCTTCTTCAATACGCGGTAAATCTTCATCGCTAATCTGTCCATCTTCATTATCGGTATCATAGTAAAAGCCGTCTTCAATAGCCGGACCGACTCCTAAATGAAGGTCTGGAAAAAGCCGTTTAGCCGCCTGAGCAAAAAGATGAGCTGCAGAATGGCGTAAAATTGCAAGCGCATCTTCGTGGTCAGGTGTCACGATTTCAATACTGCCGTCTTCAGTAATAGCACGGGTCGTATCAATTAGTTTACCGTTAACTTTACCAGCCAAAGCCTTTTTAGCCAGTGAATTACTGATACTTTGAGCAATTTCAAAAGTTGTAACACCAGATTCAAATTCGCGGACAGCGCCGTCAGGAAAAGTGATTTTAACCATATTATTCTCCTTATATAAAGATACAAAGCCCGTTTAAAGAGCAAAGCAAAAATAGGAAATTGACGATGTTTCTTTAGAAACAAGGAAATTTATCTTTTTTGCACAGCTCTTAGGGCGTGTTCGATTCCAACAAGATACAAAGCCCGTTTAAAGAGCAAAGCAAAAATGACGGTAAGCCAGAAATCTGTGATTTCGTAGGCGCACCTCTGCCAGAACGACTAGAAAGCTGCGGTCGGCTGTGAAGACTGCAAAGCTTTCAGACGTTTACGGCTGACGGTAAGCCAGAAATCTGTGATTTCGTCTGCGCACCTCTGCCAGAACGACTAGAAGGGTGCGGCAGGCTGTGAAGACTGCAAAGCCTTCAGACGTTTACGGCTGACGGTAAGCCAGAAATCTGTGATTTCGTCTGCGCACCTCTGCCAGAACGACTAGAAGGGTGCGGCAGGCTGTGAAGACTGCAAAGCCTTCAGACGTTTACGGCTGGCTAACTGTGAAATCAGTTCTATATTTGACCATGCTTTTTCCCTCATCTCTTAGGCCGTGTTCAATTAAACCAAGATACAAAGGCCGTTAAGAACGCAAAAGGAAAGTAGGAGACTGACCGATGAATCCAAAAAGATTCGAGGTCAGGCTATCTTTTTCCCGCAGCGTTTAGGCCGTGTTCAATTATTATCATTAATTTTCAGCGATTGTTCTTTGTCAGACAGGAACAACTCAAGAGCTTCTTAGAGACTATTACTCAGCTGCTGAAAGCATTCTAACACCACCAGATAAGACCGGTCAGCCTAAATCAAGCTGATACGGACTTTCGTCATAAAAATCTTTTTTAATCATTAACTAAACGTATAACATTACCAACATCACCTATCATGACCAATAGTTCTTCTGCTGAGCAATTTGAACCATATTGCTGTTTTTTACTGACGGTAAGCTTCTCCAACAGGGTACTGCCACCTCAAATAAAAAAACGGCGCCCGCAAAGGACGTCGCAACGTGGTTCCACCTTTATTTATCTAACAGTTCAGCATAGCTTTTACAAAAGCACAAACAGACTGCAGACCTCATTAAGGCTCTAAGGTGGCCACCCTTTTATGTTTGCATAAAAACTAAGGAAGGAGTATTAGATAGCACTCTTTGCACTTCTTCCACCATCAAGCGCTCGCTGCCAAACTTCTAAAGAGTATAAACTGCCTAACATGTCTTCGTCTGTTATTATAGCATGATTTCTAAAATTTTCAAGTCTCTAATTCAAAAAATCCCGAATGGAGCTGACAAGTTTCCCCGGCGCTTTAACCACCTTGACAGATGTTTTGGCCGTCACTCTAACAGCCTTGCTGGGCAGGCTGATAGCACGCTTAGCCAAACGGAAAGTACGGCTGGACGCCGGTCTCTGCTCACTCTTTACAGTTAAGGAAAACTTCTCTTGTTTTTTAAACTTTTCAGAAATTAGAACATCCAAGTAAAAAGCATAAACAGACTTAGCAAAATGCTGGGCTGAAAGCTCATACATCTTAGCTTCATAGGCTTTTTCAGTCATCGCTGGTGTACTGACAATAGCATCGATGACAGCATCAGCCAAATCTTCCTCTTTATAAAACAACGTTCCAAACATTTTATCCGTAATCAAATCATCAAGATAAGGGTTGCCATGCGCAATCACCGGCCGGCCGCTGGCTAAACTTTCCACATAAGTCAACCCTTGTGTTTCGCTGGTAGAGGCACTGATAAAAAAATCTGCTGCTTTATAATAGAGCGCTACCTGATCATGGGAAATCATTCCTGTAAAAAGAACAGACTGTCCAAGCTGCAGTTCTTCTGCTAAATCTTGTAATTTCTCTAAGTAGGGACCGTCGCCTACAATGACTAATTTCACTCGGGGATTAACCGCCAGAATAGCGGGGAACTGCTGCAAAACAGCCTGAATATTCTTTTCATAAGACACCCGGGACAGACTGAGAAGCATGGTCTCATCCTTAGAAATGCCTAATTCTTCCCGCAGAGCAGCGATTTGGCTGTATGTAATGTCTGCCCGCCTATACTCTTCAACATTGATACCAGTAGGAATAATCCGCTTAGGAATTTTTACATTATAACTTTCTAAGAGATTGTAAACAATTCGTGATGGACAAATAACGCCATCTAAATCACTCAGGTAACCGCGGACAATATACTTGACCATACCTGGCTTAACCAATCGGCCTTTAGCAATATAACCGACATAATCCTCATACTGGGTATGGTAGGTATGGATCACAGGGATATGCAGAGCAGCAGCAACCAGCTTCCCCAGCAAACCTAAACTAAACTCTGTCTGAGTGTGAATCAAGTCCAGCTGATAGGCTTTAGCGATTTTGTAGGAAGAAATTAGCCCCCTATAGACAATACGGCGATCCGTAAAGGAAATAAAAGGAACACTCGGCAGACGGATAATAGTCGGATCCTCAAAACGTTTCACATTCCGGTCCGTCGAAGTAAAAATATAAACCTCATGCCCTTCTTTTTCCAACTCTTCTTTTAGCGTCCGGATACTGGTTGCCACACCTGAAACCTGCGGAAAATACGTATCCGTAAAAAGACCTATTCGCATCTTATAACTCCATTACTTTTTCATAAACTTCAACAAGCTGCCGGCCTACCCTGTCCAAACTGCGGCTCTCGGCAACTGCATACCCTTTTTGGGGCTTGTCATTGCTGCCGCCTAAAACAAACCGCAGGGCAGCTACAAAACCAGAAACATCGCTGGCAAACTCCGCTTCACTCTTATCCAGCCAGCCCTGATAAACAGGAATATCGCGCAAAACCAGCTGCTGGCGGCTGGCTAAAGCTTCAAGGACAACAATCCCTTCAGTTTCTTCACGGCTGGGGAAAAAGAAGGCATCGCTTCCGCTCATTGCCCCTTCAAAAACATCCCCTTTAATATAGCCGGCAAAAGTCACATTATCAGGATGTTTTTTGGCAACAATCCGGCGAACCCGCTGCGGAATAACCAGCTTATTTGTCTCACCGAACCAAATAAAACGGACATCCGGCATCGCTTCGGCGACCTGAACAAATTCATCTATTCCCTTGCGGATAAAATAAAGCCCTGCACACATCACAACCTTCTGATCGGCTGATAAACCAAAATAATCTCTAAAGGCTTTTTCTTTTTCCTTATCCTTTGTGTAGCGTGACAGGTCAATACCATTAGAAACAGCATAAATGGGCTTATTGATGCCGTAGCCCTCTATTAAAGCCTTTGAATAAACTGTAGGAGTAATAATTGCATCTGCCTTACGGTAAAAATGGCAGAGATGCCTTCTAAATAAAGGGGCCAGCAAATTGGAACCAATAAAAGAATCACGAAAATCTTCTTCAGTTGAATGCCCATGCATAATGACCTTTTTACCAGCTTTTTGGGCCTTACTCATTAGACGCCAGCTCTTAAATCCGTAAGTATTAATATGAACCAGATCGTAGTCTTCATCAGGATCCGTTGTGTAAGCCTGACCGACTAAGTCAAGAGCCCGCTTTTGATGCTTAATTGCTCGGCCGATACCTGATTTTCGCAAATAATTCTCAGCCTCTAGATACAGTAAAACCTTCATAATCCTTATTATATCTCATTTTTCATAAATTTTCAGCAAGAGAACAAAAAAATCAGCCCTAAGGCCGATAACAAGATACAAAGCCCGTTAAAAGAGCAAAGCAAAAATAGGAAAATTGACGAAGAGTCACTAAGACTCTAGGAAATTTTATCTTTTTTGCACAGCTCTTAGGGCGTGTTCAGTTCATCAAGATACAAAGCCCGTGAAAAGAGCAAAGCAAAAATAGGAAATTTATCTTTTTTGCACAGCTCTTAGGGCGTGTTCAGTTCATCAAGATACAAAACCCGTGAAAAAATCCGTATGAAAATAGGGGAGGGCAAGTGATGCCTAAGCATCACGATGTCAGCCATCTTTTTCACTAGGATTTTAGAGCGTGTTCAGTTTATCAGGCTGTCTTTATCTAGCCAAGCAGAAACAGAACCTGCTTCGACTGGAAATTCGGCCCAACCGTCCTGACCGATTACCACCTCATCAGGGCAGTTCCCCAAATAGTCAATAAAGACTTTGCCTTGATTGAACGTTCCCATATTAACGTTCTTCCATCCCTTGTCACTGTTACTGAGTAAAACAGCCAAACCGTGCGGATGCTCTTCACTGCCTAAACAGGTCCAGGCAATACAGTTAGGATGATCGAAATAATCCACCTGCTCACCGTAGACATAATACTGCCGTAAAAACGTTAACTTATCCAGAAGCTGGCGAAAATCCTGCTGGGCAAAATCTCCTGAAATACCGAAATAATCACCGTAAAAAATACAAGGCAGACCTTGCTGGCGCAAAAGAATCAGCGCATAAGCCAGAGGCTTGAACCATTCCTCTACCGTTGACTCTAAAGCCTGTCCTCGCTGTGAATCGTGATTATCCACAAAAGTAACCGCTAAATCAGGATTTGCCTGCATCAGGCTGCCATCAAGAACTGCAGAAAGATTAAACTGGCTGCCTTTTTGCCCGGCTTCATAAAAATTCATATGCAGGACGACATCGACCAAACTGAATGTTTCTCCCACCTGTTCAAGATAGTCCTGCGTCATACCCGCATCATTTTTCCAATACTCCCCAAAAACATAAAGATCAGGATTGATAGACGTGCGGATATATTGAATAAAATCAGCCATGAACTCCGAGTCAATATGCTTAACCGCATCCAGCCGGAAACCTCCTATCTGAGTTGCTGTTAAAAACCAGCCCGCCCAGTCTTTCAGATGATTAACCACTTCTGGATGTTTAAAATCAAGGTCATCATACATCAGATAATCAAAATTGCCATTTTCATTATCGATACGGCTTTGATCCGCCCAGCCTTTGTTATCTCCCAAGATAAGATAGATCCCTGTTTCATCATGCAGGGCGTCATAATCTACCCCTGTAAAATGGTACCAATGCCAATTGAAATCATTATAAGTGCCGTGCCGTCCGGGAAAGGTAAACTCAGTCCAGGCTTCAATTTCAAAGGGTTGAGACAGCGGGTTCTGACGGTTGTCCGGATCCATCCTGAGGACGGAAAACCGCTCCTTCTTGTCTCCATTGGCCTTATGATTCAGCACAATATCAGCAATCGGCATAATGCCAGCTTGTTTCAAAGACTCAACAAGAGCCAGATAATCTTCTTTACTGCCGTATTTTGTCCTGACAGTACCGTTTTGATCAAATTCTCCCAGATCAAATAAGTCATAGACACCATAACCGACATCATCTGCACTTGTCCCCTTAAAAGCCGGCGGCAGCCAGATTTTAGTCAGTCCTAATTTTTGAAAAAGAGGCAAGTCCTCCTGCAGACGGCGCCAATGTCCCCCATCTGCAGGCAGATACCACTCAAAAGCCTGCATCATCGTTTCATTTACCATTTAAGTCATCTGCTCTTTCTTTAATGAGTTGCTCAGTGCAGGTTTAACCCACTTGATGCCTGAATTCAGCTGACAAACAGAAATATGCTGCACTTACCGGGTTGTCCCTCGTTCAGTTATGCCATGATTGAGTAAAATTTCTTTTTCTTCCAGTTCTTCCTTATTCATGATTTTGGTCAGCATTCTCATACTGACAGCACCTAAGTCATAAACCGGCTGGCTGATTGAGCTGAGGTTAGGTCGAGTATACTGGGTGATCGGCGAATCATTGCTGGTCATGATTTCAAAATCTTCCGGTACCTTTCGCCCAGCAGCAAACAGACCGTTCAAAAGACCGGCAGCCAATTCATCTTCAGCCACTATTGCAGCGGTAGCTCCGGAATTGATAACACGCTGAGCCAGGTCGTAACCCTCTTTATAATTATACTTAGCTTCAAAAACCAAACCTTCTTTGAAGTCCAGTTGATTTTTCTTAAGCCCTTCTCTATAACCAGCCAAACGGACTTTTCCATTGATATCATCAATCAAAGGTCCGGAAACAAAAGCAATGTTGCTGTGCCTCTTGGCCAAGATATCGACAAGATCAGTTGCGGCCTGTTTGTAATCGATATTGACACTAGGCAGCTGGTGTTCCAAGTCAACAGTGCCCGCAAGGACAATCGGTGTCCGTGAACGAGAAAATTCTGCCCGAATTTTTTCTGTCAAATGGTGTCCCATAAAAATAATGCCGTCTACCTGTTTAGCAAACAGTGTATTGACCACATTCACTTCTTTATCGTCGTCTTCGTCACTTGAAGCTAAAACGATATTATATTTGTACATAGCTGCAATATCGTCAATCCCTTTAGCAAGAATGGAAAAATAATTATTAGCAATATTAGGAATCACAACACCGACAGTTGTCGTCTTCTTACTGGCCAAACCGCGGGCAACGGCATTAGGACGATAATCCAGACGGTCAATAACTTCGAGGACTTTTTTTCGGGTATTTTCTTTGACATTCTTATTCCCATTAACAACACGGCTGACTGTAGCCATTGAAACACCGGCTTCTCGTGCAACATCGTAAATTGTGATTGTATCATCTGTGTTCATTAGACTTCTTCCTTTCTATTTGAAAATGACGCTTTCAATGTTATTTTAACACCTTTTGGAAACACTTTCAAGCTCTAATAACCTTTTTTGAAAAAGTTTTCAAAAAAGCATTTTAAATACACTTGATTTTTCCTTTCTTTTTTGAAAAAATAGATAAAAAGATAACTCTTTGCAGCAGCTTATCTTCTCCGTTTATTCTATCAGAAGAAGGTTACTTTAATGACAAAATTAGATCAAATCCGTTCTTATCTCCATGACAAAAAGGCTGATATTGCCGTCTTGTCTGATCCTGTAACCGTCAATTATTTAACAGGTTTTTACTGCGATCCGCACGAACGGCAAATGTTTCTCTTTGTATACAGTGACCGGCAGCCGGTTCTTTTCCTGCCGGCTCTTGAAACTGTACGCGCCAGTCAGATTTCAGATGTTACAGTTATCGGGTATGATGATTCTGAAAATCCTTGGCAGATACTGAAAAATGCTTTGCCCTCAACAGCTGGACAAATTGTTCTGGCCGAATTTGATCATCTTAATGTGACAAAATTCCAAGGCCTGCAAACAGTCTTTGAGGGACATTTTCAAAACCTGACACCTCAGATTCAGAAGATGCGTCTCATCAAATTACAAGATGAGATTGAAAAAATGATGACAGCCGGTCAGTTTGCGGACAAAGCGGTTCAAATAGGCTTTGAGCACATTTCACTGGAGGCTACAGAAACAGATATCGTTGCGGCAATTGAATTTGAAATGAAAAAACAGGGCATTAGTAAGATGAGTTTTGACACAATGGTTTTGACCGGAAACAATGCCGCCAACCCACATGGTATCCCTGGTAGAAATAAAATTGAGAACGATGCGCTTTTGCTTTTTGATTTGGGAGTCGAAACACTGGGTTATACCAGTGACATGACGCGCACAGTGGCTGTCGGCAATCCCGATGATTTCAAAAAAGACATCTACAAACTTTGTTTAGAAGCACAACTAACTGCCCAAGAGTTTATCAAGCCCGGTGTCACTGCTGCTGAAGTAGATGCTGCAGCTCGAAACGTTATTAAAAAAGCAGGCTATGGTGACTACTTCAACCACCGTCTCGGACATGGCCTTGGTATGGCAGTGCACGAGTTTCCTTCCATTATGGAAGGAAATGAGTTGGAAATTCAAGAAGGCATGTGCTTTTCAGTTGAACCTGGTATCTACATTCCTGGAAAAGTTGGGGTACGTATTGAAGATTGCGGCCATGTCACAAAATCTGGCTTTGAAGTCTTTACACAAACACCAAAAGAATTGCTTTACTTTGAAGGGTAAGCATGAAAACTGGGGTGCTCTTGATTAAACAGCTGTAAAAATGGTTTAAAGGCTGAGGCAAAGCGAGGTGCAGCAATAAAGGCAGGGAAACTCCCTGCCTTTTTCTGTTTAAGTCAAGTGATATGCAAGCCCTACACCCATTTTTCAGAAATAAGACAGATTATCACTTTTAAAATATTGTTGATACTTTTTATAACTCTCGATAATCAATCAGTTCAACGTCTTGCTGGCTAAGCCATTGTTTGACATCAGGGCTTGTTAGCACAGCAACTTCTTGTGTTCGAGGAATGGTTAGGCTGGAGTGCGTTAGAATGTCATCATCAAGATAACCGGGGTGAAAAACAGCCAGCTGGATCACTTTTTCATCTGCCTTTGTCACCATACGTTTTAGCATATCAAAAGGATTGTAATCTGGCGCCATCGATTCCATATTGAACTGAACCTGTGACTGGCCTATCTTAAGGGGAGCCCCTCCCATAGAAAAACCGGAATATTTCAAATGGTATTTATCTGCTACATGCTCCAATCCTTTAAAGAAATTGTCTGAAGCTACCGCATGCCCTTCGAAGTAGTCCGGCTGCCGGCCGAAAAGTTCTACAAAACGATGGTACTGTGCTTCAATTTCCAAGACCGCTTCCTCAAAGACAACAAAATCTTCCTCAGCAGAACGGTATACTTTCGATGATTTAAACGCACCATTCTCATCAACCAGACTTGGAATAAGCTCAGGATTCGTTAAAGGCTTACCTGCACAAATGTTAGTATGTACGCCAAGTGCCAAATCACAGTCTTTGATTAAATCAACACCGTGCTGGGTGGCCGGCATATTGACCATAACACCAAGGCTCGAAATCAGCCCTTCCTTGACCGACTTTTCAATCCCATAATTAACCGCCTCAGAATAACCGAGGTCATCTGCACGTAAAAGAATTTTTTTCATTATTTCCCTTCTTTCAAAGCTTCACTCTCTTTTTCAAAACCGATAAAGTAAGTTAACAGGGCTGTAGCAGAGAAGGCAATGAAAGATCCGATACAGCCATTGATGATATTCGTTGTTCCGCCGCCAACAAATCCGAGGACAGACAGAAAATTAGACGCCCCCATCAAATAGTTGGCAACACCGGTCAGACCGGCATAAAGACCACCAAGCCCTCCGCCTATAGCTAAAGCAATAAATGGGCGTTTATAGCGCATACCGATACCATACAGAGCAGGTTCAGTCACCCCGCCTAATATACCTGATACAAAAGCCCCGAAGGCCGTTGCCTTTTGTTCTTTATTGCGAATTTTGATAAAGGCACCAAAAGCCATGCCAAAAGCTGCCCATGTTGCAGCAAAGCCAGCTACTGTAACAAAGTTATCATAGCCATTTTGTGCAATACCTGCAATAGCAAAAAGGATTAACACCTGATGCATGCCGGTCATGACTAAGAATTCCCACAGTGCTGCGACAAGCGCTATCGCAATAAAACCGCCAAAATCTCCAAAACCAATCAGTCCTCGGCCGATAAAATCACCAAGGATATTTCCCAGCGGCGCTAAAGCAATTAATTCAATCGGAACCGTGATTAAAAGCGTTAAAAAAGGAACGAAGATAGTGGATAAAACATCCGGTACGATTCTTTTGAAAAACCGTTCAACATAAGTCATCACCCATACGGTCAAAATAATGGGCAGAATAGACTGTGAATAATCATAAACTTTGGTAGACAAAAAGCCATAAATATGAAAAGTCTGTCCATTTAACGCTGTAAAATCAGGAACTAAAAGGAGAGCCCCCAGCATGGCCCCCAGCAGCTGGCTGGCTCCCAGCTTTCTTGCTGCTGTAAAACCTAAGAAAATAGGCAGAAAATAGAAGAAAGCACTGTAGACAAAACCGCACAAAAGATAAGTATCATCTTGGGCAGAAACCAGGTGAAGCAAATCCGGCCCGATAACGACCTGAATCGTCTTAAACATGGCCGCCCCGATCAAGGCAGGAATTAGCGGCGTCATTGAACCGGACAGGTAATTCATCAGACGGGAGCCTATGCTTTTTAAGGTCAGTTTCTCCTTCGGCTGGTCTAAATTTTCATCAATCGGCTTTTCAGCTATCAAGCCTGCTAGCCGGGTAAATTCTGGATAAACTTTAGCAACATTTTGCCCGATAACAATCTGATACTGCCCGCCGGACTCAACAACTGCAATAATACCTTGAATAGCCATTAAGTCATCTTTTTTGGGAATTGATGTATCTTTTAAATTCAACCGCAAACGTGTCATACAATGGGTTGCATTGCTGATATTTTCTTTGCCGCCGACAGCCGCAAGAATTTTTTCAGCCATTAATTTATTATTATCAGTCATTTTCTTCTCCATTTCTATTAATGTTTTACTCTCAGGTCATCAGCCAAGGAAAACACGGTTAAAAAAAGATGATTTAATCATGATTGGCGGCTGCTCTCCCGCCGCTTTTCTCGTATAACCTATTGAGATGCACCATAAGGTAAAGTAACTCATCATCAGATTGAACTATATCCTGAGTCTGCCGGATATAGTCCATGATGGCTACAGCAGCTTGGTAGACAGCGGGCTGTGCTGCACGTAAATGCTGTAAAATAGCTTTATTACCGTCAATAAAAGTTTCACCTGAACTCAGGCGCTTCAAATAATAGCGGATATGAGCCTGAAAACGCTGGTAATTAAATTCATCACGGTCAATCACAATGTTTAGCTGCTGTTCAATAAGCTGAGTTATGATTTCAATCCGTTCCTCAACAGCCTGCGCTTCCTCGTCAATCGTGACATCTGTCCGGCTGTTGATAAAGTGCATAGCAATATTGGTAACTTCGCTGTGAGGGAGGGTAAGATTCAGTGAAGCATTAATGATACTTAAGGCTTCTTCTGCCAGCTTGGTCTCTTTAGGATAGAGCTGAGCAATATCTTGTGAAAAAAGAATTTTCATTTCCTTGAACTCCTTCAGACGCTTAACCGCAAACTGAATATGATCGGCCAGACTGAAAACCAGAGTCGGGCTGAGCCTGCCAGCTAGTTTCTTCTGAGCTTTTTGAACAATTTCTACACTGAGCAGCATTAAATCTTCAGGAATTTCATCTAATAGTATCTGGAAGTGCGGATCCAGCTTATAAAATGTCATATCAATCTTTGATAAATCATTTAACTGATACGGTGTTCTGGGAAAGCCGATTCCGCGCCCAAAAGCAATTAAATCTTTACCATTATCATCTACACATGCAGCAACATTGTTATTAATCTTTTTAATAACCTTCATTTTCTGTCTACCTTCAACCTCTTTTTAACTGCGGGACTTTCTCCCGGACTGCAAAAAAAACTCTCCGAAGACACACCACACCCCTTTACTGAAATGTTTTGCGGTAATGCCTCAACGAAGAGTTACAATCCTTATTTAGTTATACTCTTATACTACACCAATGTGAAAGCGTTGTCAAGACTTTTTTTATTTTTCTGTATTTAATCACTATTTTTTAATGAATTGAAAGTTCTAAAATGAAGTTAGTCAGTTGAGTGTATCAAAAAACATCTCAGAGAGATATAATTGTAATCACCACAAAAACAATTAGAAGGACTCTGAGATGCAAGACTATTATACACCAAAAGGCAAACATTTAACACTAGCAGACCGTAGAAATAGTGAGTGCTGGCTCAAAGAAGGGCACTCCAATCGTGAAATCGCTAGAAGATTAGCTAAAGCTCCTCAAACCATTAACAACGAAGTCAAGCGAGGGCAAGTTAGACAACAGGTGCGTAAAGGGAAGTTTGAAATGAGTTACTCAGCTGACTTTCACAGAAAAGCTATGAAAAACATCGTAAGCATTCTGTGAAACAGTTCTCCCTAACTGGGGAAATTAAAGAAAAGATTGTTCACTACATGAAACAGAAATACTCTCCTGAAATGATGGTAAAAGCCAAAGGTATTCCTGTTTCTATCTCAACAATCTATTACTGAATTCATCATGGACAATTAGGGGTGACCAAAGCTAACCTGCTTTATCCTCGCAAAGAGAGAGTTAGGAAGAAACAAGCCAGCCCTAACTTTAAAGCTGCTGGAAAATCAATTGAGCAACGACCAGAAAGCATTAATAAGCGTGACAATAGCGGTGATTTTGAGATTGATACGGTTATTCAGACACGAGCTAAAAACGAGTGTTTATTAACCTTAACGGACAGAAAAAGCCGCTATCAAATTATCCGACTCATTCCTGATAAATCAGCTGATTCGGTTAATCAAGCTTTGAGAACTATCTTACAAGAGTATCAGATTAACTCAATCACAGCGGATAACGGAACGGAGTTTAGCCGTCTATCTGATGTTTTTGATCCTGAGCATATTTATTACGCTCACCCCTATTCTTCTTGAGAGAGAGGAACTAATGAGAACCACAATAGACTCATTAGGCGTTGGTTACCTAAGGGAAGCAAAAATGCGACTCAACAACAAGTCGCATTTATTGAAAATTGGATCAACAACTATCCTAAAAAAGTGCTGGATTATAAATCTCCTAGAGAATTTTTGCAAAATGGCTAATTTGGACTTGAAATTTGGCATTTTTTAATGAATTTTTTAATGAATCCTTCGTTTTGCAAATCAAATTTTGGAGGAAAGCCTATGCTTATTTCGTATTGTTTTTTAAAGATTTCGTGATAAAATAATGATAAATATATCAAGGAGGAAACGGCATGCCTACCGGTGTTATAATTAATTCTTTATCTGTTGTTTTAGGAGGACTGCTAGGCGGTCTCGTTGGAAATAAGTTTTCTGAGAATTTTAAAACACAAATCAATTTGATTTTCGGCGTCTGTTCAATGGGAATGGGTATATCATCTATCGGACTGATGAAATATATGCCTGCAGTCATTTTTGCCCTTGTTATCGGAACAGGGATTGGGCTTGCTCTCCACATCGGTGACTGGATTAACAAAGGCGGTGCACTGATGCAGCGCAGTATGGCAAAATTAGTTTCAAATGGCCATTCAGCCTTTTCACAGGAAGACTACCTCGCCAGCCTGCTAACAATTATTGTGCTTTTTTGTGCCAGCGGCACCGGTATTTACGGCAGTTTGGAGGCGGGAATAACAGGCGATTCCACTATCCTTATTTCAAAATCTATATTAGACTTCTTTACCGCTGCTATCTTTGCCTGTAATTTAGGCTATGTCGTCTCACTGATTGCTATCCCGCAGTTTATCATTCTCAGCTGTCTTTTCTATCTGGCAGTTTTCATTATGCCTCTGACGACTCCTGATATGATTGCTGATTTTAAAGCCTGCGGCGGCTTTCTTATGCTGGCGACGGGTTTTCGAATAGCTAGACTGAGAATGTTCCCTATTGCCGATATGATTCCGGCTATGGTACTCGTCATGCCTTTATCCTTTATTTGGATCCAGTTTATTTTACCGTTTTTATAATAATAGCAAAGCTAGCAAGTTTTTTATGAAAATGCTATGATAGGGGTAAGAACATATTTGTAGGTTGTAAGAAAAGAGCGTCAACTCCCTTCTAGTCGTCCTGGCAGAGGGGCGCAGACGAAATCGAAGATTTCTGGCTTTCCGTCATTTTTGCTTTGCTCTTTTAACGGGCTTTGTATCTTGTGGAATGGAGGTTTTTTATGAGTAATAAAGAGGATATCAAGCGTCAGGTTCGTGCTGCTTTTGATTTTCGGATGGCGGTCCGTGTTTATAATGACCAAAAAATTCCTCAGGAAGATTTGGATTATATTTTGGATGCTGCCTGGCTCAGCCCTTCTTCAATAGGTCTGGAAGCCTGGCGCTTTATTCTTCTGGAAAATGAAGCTATTAAAAAAGCGCTTAAAGATGCTTCTTGGGGAGCTGAATACCAGTTAGAAACAGCCAGTCATTTTGTTTTGCTCATCGCTGAGAAAAACGCCCGCTATGACACTGATTCTGTCAGAGAAAGCCTAGTAAGGCGAGGGGTCGGTGAAGGTGAGGCATTGTCTAAACGCTTAGTTACTTATGAGTCTTTTCAGAAAAATGATATGCAGATAGCTGATAATCCAAGGGCTCTTTTTGACTGGACAGCTAAACAAACCTATATTGCTTTAGCTAATATGATGACAGCGGCAGCAATGATTGGTATTGATTCTTGTCCTATTGAAGGTTTTAACTATGAGAAAGTCAATAGTATCTTAGCCCAGTATGGCTTGATTGATCAGGAAAAAGAAGGGATTGCCTCAATGCTTTCTCTGGGGTACCGCCTGCGTGACCCTAAGCATCCACGCTCCCGCAAACCGCGGGCTGAAGTTATTTTTAACGACCAGCCTCGCTAAAAAACACTGAAGCAGCAAAAAGGCCTGCCCGCACAGCAGCAAATACTTCGAGGGACATCAGATGAAATCAAAGATTTCGGACTTACCGCCAGCCGTAGACGTCTGAAGGCTTTATCGTCCTAGCGGCCGACCGCACCCTTCTAGTCGTCTTGGCAGGGGTGCGCAAACGAAATCGAAGATTTCTGGCTTACCGCCTATTTTCCTATTGCGTTCTTAACGGGCTTTGTATCTTGTTTGAATTGAACACGCCCTAAAATCCTAGTGAAAAAGATGGCTGTCAGCGTGATGCCAGCAACACTTGCCATCCCCTATTTTCATTCGGATTTTTTAACGGGCTTTGTATCTTATTAATTGAACACGCCTTAAACGCTGCGGGAAAAAGCATTGTCAAATATAGAACTGATTTCACAGTTAGGCAGCCGTAAACGACTGAAAGCTTTGTCGCCTTAACAGTCGACTGCACCTTTCTAATCGTTCTGGCAGGGGTGCGCCTACGAAATCGAAGATTTCTGGCTTACCGCCAGCCGTAGACGTCTGAAGGCTTTATCGTCCTAGCGGCCGACCGCACCCTTCTAGTCGTCTTGGCAGGGGTGCGCCTACGAAATCGAAGATTTCTGGCTTACCGCCTATTTTCCTGTTGCGTTCTTAACGGGCTTTGTATCTTGTTTGAATTGAACACGCCCTAAAATCCTAGTGAAAAAGATGGCTGTCAGCGTGATGCCAGCAACACTTGCCATCCCCTATTTTCATTCGGATTTTTTAACGGGCTTTGTATCTTGTGTAAATGGAGGTTTTTATGAAATTTTTACATACCTGTATCCGTGTTAAAGATTTGGAAAAATCATTGGCTTTTTATCAAGAAGCTCTTGGATTTAAGGAAGTGCGCCGCAATGATTTCCCTGATGCTGAATTTACTTTGGTCTATCTGGCCTTGCCGGATGACCCCGATTATGAATTGGAGCTGACTTACAACTACGGTCATGGGGCCTACGATTTAGGAGATGGTTACGGCCATATCGCTGTCGGCGTTGATGACCTTGAAGCCAGCCATGCAGCTCATGAAGAAGCGGGCTATCCTGTGACAAAGCTGTCAGGTCTGCCTGGCAAGCCAAACATGTATTACTTTATCACTGATCCTGATGGGTACAAAATCGAAGTTATCCGCCTCAGTCAATTCAGTGAAAAATAAAAGAGAGTGGGACAATCGGTTTCTGATACTGACCGATCTGTTCCGCTCTCTTTTTTTATTCTGCTAATTTAGCGCCATTTGAAGCAATGATTTCTTTTATCCAATAATAGGATTTTTTAGGGGTCCGCTTAAGACTACCCCGGCCTTTATCATCCATATCCACATAAATAAAGCCGTAGCGTTTCTTCATCTCTCCTGTTGATAGTGAAATCAAGTCAATAGGTCCCCACATCGTATAACCCAGACAGTCAACACCATCAATGTTAATGGCATCGGCCATTGCCTGGAGATGGTCACGCAGATAAGCAATGCGGTAGTCATCTTGAACTAGGCCGTTTTCATCCAGCTCATCAACAGCCCCCATACCATTTTCCACAATAAAAATCGGCTTTTGTATCCTGTCATAGATCTCGTTCATTACATGGCGCAGACCGAGCGGATCAACCGGCCATCCCCACGGTGTTTCCTCCAGATACGGATTAGGTGAACCACCGACAGTAAACCAATCATCACCTGCCTTGGTCGTATTCGAGCGGTAATAGCTGAAAGAGATGAAATCCAGCTGACCCTCTAAGAGAATCTCTGTATCCCCAGCTTCCATTACAATCTCCTTGACCCCCCGCCGCCTCCAAATATCTTTAGCATAAGGGTGGTAATAGCCGCGGCCCATCGTATCAATAAAATACCAATTCTCTCGGCGTTCCTGCAGACGGTGGAAGACATCTTCAGGTTTACAGCTGGCCGGATAAAGTTCACTCATTGCGTACATGGTACCAAACTGACTGTCAGGCATGAGCTCATGTCCCAATTTTACCGCTTTGGCGCTGGCTACAAACATGTGATGAACAGCCTGATAATGCGCCTGTCCGCTTGATTCCCGGGTTCCGCAGGGGCCGAAGCCGCGAACAGCATTGATTTCATTAAAAGTCAGCCAATAACGGCAGCGGTCGCCGTAGCGTTCGAAAAGCACACGGCAATAGTTGAGGTAACAGTCAATAACCTTGCGGGAGGACCAGCCATTATACTTCAGAGCTAAATGCATGGGCATCTCATCGTGGCAGATAGTGATGAGCGGTTCCATGCCATATTTGAGCATCTCGTCAATAACCTGATCATAAAAGGCAAGTCCATCTTCATTTGGTTCCGTTTCTTCACCTGTTGGGAAAATGCGACTCCAGCAGATTGAAAAACGAAAAACATTGAAGCCCATCCCGGCCATCAAGGCAATGTCTTCCTTGTAATGGTGGTAAAAATCTACTGCCTGATGGCTGGGATAGTAGGCGTCTTCCAGAAAGACAGGCTGGGCTTCCGGAGGGACTGGGTCGGCATAAAAGAAAGAACTTCTGGGGGCAATAATCTGACCGTCCGGCATCTTCATCGTATGATGTCTGGGATTATCCTTGGAGCCGTCCGTTTCATAATCGTGCGATGACAGACCGCGGCCGCCTTCAGAAAAACCGCCTTCGTACTGAAAATCAGCTGTAGCTCCGCCCCATAAAAAGCCTTTGGGCAACTCATAAGTCATAATTCTTTTTCCTCCTCATTCAGGATCTGTCCCTGTTTCACCTTACCGGATGTCAGAAGCTTAATAGTCTTATCTTTCGAATCCGTAATAATCAGCATGGTTGTTGCATCATAGTCTTGCTTAGCGATAGCTTCCCGGTCAACTTTAATAATCGGCTGACCGGCACGCACTTTATCACCGGTCTTTGCCAGAACATCGAAGCCCTTGCCATTTAATTCAACTGTATTAATGCCGATGTGTACGAGCATTTCTACACCATCAGGGCGTGTCAGACCAAAGGCATGTCCGGTTGGAAAAACAGTTGTCAGCTCACCGTTAGCTGGAGCAGAGATAAAATCACTTTTCAGTTCAAAAGCGACACCGTCTCCCATAAGTCTTTGAGCAAATACAGGGTCATCAACCTTTTCAAGAGGAAGCAATTCGGCATCAGCAACAGCTAAAACAGCTGAATCGGCAACCTTTTGCTGGACAGGTTCTGTCACTTGCTTCTGCTCTTTTTCTGTATCGTTTTCAATTCCTAAAATATAACTAACAATTGCAGCAACAATAATCGTTACGACAATCCCAACAGCAGCTGCCATAGCGGTTTCAGCAAAGATTGGCAGGGCTAAGACATTAGAATAGCCCATCTCGTAGGCTCTGGCACCTAATAAACTAGCTACAACACCGCCGGCAAAACCGCCCGCCATGACGGCATACATGGGCTTTTTGTATTTCAGGTTGACCCCGTAAATAGCAGGTTCGGTTACGCCGGCAACAATACAGCCGATAGCAATAGAAATATATTCACTGCGCTTGATTTTATCTTTCGTACGGGCAATAACGCCGATGACTGCTCCTCCCTCAGCCATATTATGCATAAGAAATGCGGGGCGCAGCATCGCATCGTAACCTGGTTTCACCAAAAGCTGCGGCATAAAAGGGGTCAGGGCTGTATGCATTCCGGCCATAACCAGCCAAGGAAGAACAGCTGCCAATAGGCCGACTGCCAGCGGACCGACTGTATTGTCCAAGAACATAAAGACAGCCGCTATGCCTTGTCCGATCATATTGCCCAGCGGCCCTAAAATCAAATAGCCCAAACTTCCGGCGACAAAGATTGTTCCCATTCCAACAAAAATTGCCTTAAAGATATTAGGAATCAGCTTATTCAACAATCTTTCAGTATAATAAGCAACAATAGCAATCAGTAAGGCAGGAAGAAGCGATGTGCCGTAAGAAAGCAGGCGGACATTCAGACCAAAAAGGCTGATCGGATCGCCTTGTGTGACTAATTCTGTAAAGTTGCCGTGCAGCAGAGAGGCTGCAGCAGCCATAGCGTAAATAGGTGTACCGCCAAGCTTTGTGGCTGCACCGTAAGCAACAAAAATAGGCATAAAATAAAACGGTGCATCGGCAATTGCTGATAGCAAAGCATAGCTTGATGTTGCTTCAAAATCAGAACTGACAAAAGTGACAACCAGCAAAAGTGCAACTTTGAGCATACCACCGGCAATCAAACCAGGAATCATCGGTGTCACGGAATTTGCGACAAAGCCGATGATTTTATTTCCTGCATTCCGCCAGGTCCAAGACTCTTTGGGAGCAAGGTCCCCATCAAGATTTTCATCAACGACGCCGCCGGATTTAATATCATAGTCTTTCATCAGAATATCATAGGTCTGAAGCAAATGCTCCCCTAAAATGACCATATACTGGCCGCCAGCATAAACGACACCGATAACACCGTTGAGATTTTCTAAATTCTCCTTATTGGCTTTAGAAACATCTTTCAGGTTAAACCGCAGACGGGTCATACAATGCGACAAAATATTAATATTTTCAGGGCCGCCGACATTTGTTACAATAGCTTGGGCTAATTCTTTATAGTCCATAGTCCACCTCTTTTTGTGAAATTTTTGTCAAAAAAAACCGTAACTTTTTACAAAATTATTATAAATCGAAATGCAAGCGCTGTCAATATCTTTTAAAAAATTTCCTCTTTTTTGACATTTTTTATATTTTTACTCAGTGCCATATCATATTTACTAACCCTATTTAATGTGTCTGCACTGCCGATAAAGTCTAAGAACCTGTATTCACAAGATCATAAGGTTCTTAAAATCCGACTAATTTGTGATAGTTTTACAAAAGCGACTTCTGATGATACTGATTTTTTGACATCCTTGGCTAACCTTCGAGAGTGATTCAACCACGAAAAGGTTCTCTCCACGACCCAACGCTTAGGGATGATTTGCCAGCTTCCCTTAATTTTCTCAGAAATGTCTACTGGACACTGAAACTCCTGAGTCATCATCTCCTCAAAGCTTTTCCGATAGCCAGCATCTGACGAAAAAGCCTTGATGGTTGGAATTTGCGCCATCACTTGACGCGCGACCAAAATCCCTGATGTGCTGTCATGGAGATTGGCCGCATGAACCACAACATCAAGAAGATTTCCCATGGTGTCAACAACGATGTGGCGCTTTCTCCCTTTGACTTTTTTGCCGCCATCAATGCCACGTTCCTCTGCCGCATCCGTTGTCTTCACGCTTTGAGAATCAATGATAGCATAGGTTGGAGAGACTGCTCTACCCGCTTTTAGTCGCTTTTTTTAACAAGCTCTGCTAAAATGGTATCCCAAAGCCCACTTTCCTTAGCACGACGAAAGAAGATCCACACAGTTGGATATGGGGGAAAGTCATGGGGAAGCATGCGCCACTGACAGCCTGTTTTGGTGATGTACAAGGTCGCATTAACAAGTTCTCGTTTGGCCCATTTATAGGTACGATGTTTAGAAAAATAGGGTTCTAGCTTAGCCCATTCTTCATCAGTTAAATCAGTATCATATGCTTTTCGTGTCATAGTTTTAGTTTAACATTTTTTGTGAATACAGGTTCTAATGAAAAAACAGCTGGTCCAAAGACCAACTGTTTTATAAAAGATTCAATAAATCAGAGAGATTCTGATAATGACTGGCTTCTTGTATCTACAGCTGTGCCAGCGATTCTAAGCTCGTATCAAACTGCTAAAGTCTGCCTGAGGCCATTCGGCCAGATAGGCCGCTGCACTGTCGGCTGCCTGACCCGTAAAACAATCCGCCAGCTCAGAAGCTATCGTTCCCTGCGCTAAAGTCTGCAGTTCAGAAGCTTTCGTCTCTAAACGGCTCTGTAAATCAAACGATTGGCTCTCCCAATCGACTTGCTTTGCCGACAAAGCTCCCTGAATAGCCAAACGCTCCTGCGCTTTCTTGGTCTCCTTGGCCGCTTGGACAAGCGTGTCTAAATCAGCCGTTACTCCCATAAGATTCCCACCTTCTATGCTTCAGTGACAATGCCCTTTATGCACCTCTGTCTGCCTACTTGTTGTTAGTCGAAAACAAAGCTGCCCCTTCCTGATCGGTCGCTATTAGATTGTCTGCCGCTGCATCCAGCTTATCCGCAAAAGCCATCATCCTGTTCTGGTAGGCATCAGCTTCTGCCAGATTTTGGGCCTCTGCCTGACTGTCCCATAAATTCTCCATAGTGTAAGGACTCAGCAGTTCGGCCACTTCACTATCCGTCAGTTCTTCTGCTATTTGGTACATAGCCTGACGCGTCGCCCTAATGTCAGCCTGCAGAGCTTCTTTTGCCTGAGCAATCTCATCTTTAATCTCTTGAACTTTAAGCTCGGCCTGCAGCCTAGCTTTCTCAGCAACTGCCCGCAACAGCTCCTCCCGCAAGCTGATTCGCTTAGACCCTGTCGCTGTTTTCAGCTGACTTCTCAGCTCCTTAACCGTCTTCTTGTAAGAGCTCAGCAACTCAGTCTGGCTTGGTCCAACCGCAAAGTCGCCGTAGGTCATAACATATCTCAGCAGATAAAACCGGTAATCGGTGCTGTTAAACCAAGTGCTGGGGTCTTTAATATCCCAGTTTTTCGCGGCTTCTTTAGCCTTCTTTCTGGCCACCTTAATCACCTGCTCCTTGGTCATGCCGGAAGCAAACTGGCCGTGCTTGACATACCAGTCTATATCTAGACCATTCCCCTTAATACGGGGAAAAGCCGTGTCATGGTCGGAAATGGGGTCCCCTGTGCCTTCAACAATATATTTCTTGCCGTAAGGAATGTCCCCATGATTTTTCCCATCCAGATAGGTCACATCTCTGGTCGAATCCATATAAATGGTGGCGTGCTGATCCAGCCAAGCCTTCTCCTCAGCGGTTATGCCTTTAGGATTAGCCTTAGAATAGAGAGCGCTGCTGGCTGCCCAGTCCATGAAGTTGGTGATCTTGGGAACCTGATGCTCTGCGGCCACTTTAGCAACTGCCGGACCCGACTGGCTGAAGCCGGACATGTTGGAAATGGTCCCGCCGCCATGCTCTTTTTCCAGTTTGGCAGCTGTGCTGTTATAAAAATCGGAAATATCGTCCACCTGTGGGGTCATCCCGCTTCTAGCTTCAATCACATTTTTAGTGGAGTTCCAAGCTTCCTCACCAAAACCTTCTTTGCCAACCAGCTGAGTGCCGGCCACCACAATGGTGGTTTGGTTATAATCTGGATTATCTCCCTTGATATTATCCACCGGAACAACGGCCAGAGCCTGAGTCGTCTCATCTATGCTGTTGACTACTTGGTAATATTCGTTTGTTTCAGGGACTTTAAATATCTCTCCTTCTTTGTATGAAGCATATTTTTTAACAACCCCCTGTAAATTCTGTATCTTTTTATCTGTCAGCGTCATACCTACCCCTCCTTTTTATTTGAGTATCCCCTTCTTAAATGTTACATTATAGTGGACCTCAGCCGACGGACTGCCTTGAGCTGACTTTTCAATTCCTTTCAGCTTTCCTATATCTACTAGGGCTTCAATATTGATGTCGATATCCTCATTTTCTGTCCATTTCGTATCCTCTGGCAAGCTATCTCCATAAGTCACTTCGACATAATAATCTTTCCCGCTGGCCAGTTCAATTATTTCTGTGCCAGAGACATCCCAGTCTATCCGCAGATAATTGAGAAGTCCATAGCTGGGATAGCCAAAATGGTTTATTTTCCCGCCAAACTGTGCTTTATTTCCATACTCATCGTATAGGATTGGTACCACTTCAGCCGTTAGCATCGTAAAGCGCCCGTCACCATCTCTATAAATAGGTGAAAACTCGATTTTACGGACACCGGAATAGTTCTCTTTGATGTAAGTGGCGATTTGTTCCTCCAGCAATCGAAAGCCATGCTGGTAAAGCTGTTCAACCTTTTTCTTTTGCATATAGCGATTATACCCCCAAGTTCCTGTGATAGCGATGAGAACCACAGCCAGCAGTCCCCAAAACACTTTAGCCGGTCTGCTTATCTTTTTCCTTTTAGCCATAGCCTGCTCCTTGTTCCCTGTAGACAACTTCAGTAATTCGTTTTAATTGTTGTTAGTATAGCACAGTGATACCGAAAAAACAAGTGCCATTTGTCAGAATTTTTATATCCCTGCCACAACGATAGCCGTTTGGCTGTAGTCCGTCGTGCCATTAACAACCGGGGCTACAGCAATGGCTTCTGTCGTGCCGTCTTGAGTATTGACAATTTCGTATTCCTGATTACCTACACTGTCTTGTGCTCCAATTTCTTTTAGCTTCCACTTTTCCAACTTCTTTTGCAAATCTTGAATTTGAAGGTCTGTTAAGGCCATTGTGTGTAATCTCCTTTCCTTATTTCCAAGTTATAAACGATTTCAATACCCGGACTACCTTCTGATGATTTTTCAACAGCTTCCAATTGATGATTTTCTACTAAGGCTGCTACATTTTTATCCATTAGAGGATTCGATTTTAATTTAGCAAAATCTGGAAGTGTCTTATATCCTGATACATCATAAACCTTATCCGCATCAAAATCTTTCAGCTCAATGACTTCTTCTCCAGCGCTATCAAATGCTAATCTTAACGAATCACCTGTTCCGTAACTACCATACCCCTGTTTCTCAATAGATTTTCCTAAATATGCTTTATTCCCGTACTCATCATATACCACTGGCACCACATCTAGGTTTAGAAATGAATGCTGGCCACCACCAGATATAAAAATCGGTGAAAACTCGATTTTACTGACACCGGAATAGTTCTCTTTAATATAAGTGGCAATCTGTTCTTCCAGCAGCCGAAAGCCGTGCTGGTAAAGCTGTTCAACCTTTTTCTTTTGCATATAGCGATTATACCCCCAAATTCCTGTGATAGCGATGAGAACCACAGCCAGCAGTCCCCAGAAAATCTTTGTCGGTCTGCTTAACCCTTTCCTTTTAGCCATAGCCTGCTCCTTGTTCCCTGTAGATAATTCGTTTTAATTGTTGTTAGTATAGCATAGAATAAATAAAAGGCAAACAGTTTAACTGATAAAAGATTGCTTTTTATCTTTTAAAAAATTTTCCGCTTTTTTTGACATTTTTTCCCTTTCCTTATAAAATACTGACAGGAGGTATGTATGGATTTTCTGGAAAATATCAAACAGCATGAAGCGGATTATGCCAAGTCCGAGCTGAAAGTCTACCACTATGTTCTTGCCAATCTTGAAAGTTTGGAGACTTTTACCATCACTAAAATTGCTGAACTTTCTCAAACGTCTACTGCTGCCGTTTTGAGATTTTGTCAGACTCTCGGTTACAAAGGTTTTAAGGACTTCCGTTATGATGCCATTCGTTTCCTGCATCATCACCATCAAAGACCGTCTGTTGATATTTTGGACCAAATGACTGATAACTACAGCCAGCTGACAAAGCAGCTCCGTAATCTGAATCGGGAGACCATTCACGCGCTGATAGCGACGATTTTAAAGCAGCAGCGTCTGCATATTTTTGGAGTCTACTATTCCTCCCTGCCTGCTAAGTACTTGCATATGGGACTGCAGGATTTGGGAATCACCAGCCATTTTGCCGGTGACCTAAACAGCGGCGCCCACTTGACCAATATTATCAACGAAGAAGACAGCTTAATTCTCTTTTCGGTCAGCGGCGGCAGCGGAAATTTCAGGCAGGCTCTGTCCGCTCTGCAAAACAATATGCCTAAGCAGTCCTATCTGATTACCTTGAACGCAACAGCCCCCGTAGCCAAACTGTTTACAACCACCATTGTACTGCCCGGCAATCTTTTTAATAAGCAGTCTATTGTTGATACCCAGTCACTCCCTATGATTTTTGTAGAGATTCTTCTTAACCTCATACGCGAAGAAATGGGGTAGACAGCAGAGTTTCCGGAAAAGCATACAATAAAAAGGCCCTAGAAGCGCACTCTTAAAGAGGTGTTTTTAGGGCCTTTTCTAACGGCTGTTTTCGGTCTAATAATCTTTGTCTTAAAAAACAGTAAAGTGGCCAAAGGCTGATCAGCAGCCAGGAACTGAGATTAAGGATAAGAACCCACTTAAACCACCAAGCCGCCTGATAGCTGATCTGCAAACTGTTAACTCCTTTTTGCTGCCGAATTTCAGGTGTACCGATAGCTGTCAGACGATAATCATCAGCGGTCAGTTCTTTTCCATTAAGCACCAAACGGGTGTGGCCATATTTAATAATTGGCAGACTGATACTATCAGTGTTATCAGCCGTCCATTTTAGTATCAATTCATTCTCATGCTGACTGGCTGCAAAGAATCTGCTGTTTTCAAAGATATAGCGCTCATACAGCAGGTATTTGTTTTCCTTATTCGTTTTATCTGTTGGTAAATAGTCAGGCGTCGATTTAACTGCCCGCATCAGTAAGTCATTTAAATCTGTCAAATAAAAGCTGCGTTTCACATCCTCAGCATTACCGTATACAAACTGATGTTTTTGATTAAGAATTGGTGTTTCTGAAGTGTGATAGTTGACAATCTTTTTCAGCGTGCTGACTGAATTTTGCGCTAAGCCCCAAATCAGACAGACACTGAGCAAAGCAAGAACCAATTTAGGCCATTTATTAAAGAAATAGCGATCAAGCATCATGGCAAAAGCCAACAAAAGAAAAATAGTCGCCGGTACAAAAAAACGGAAAGGAAACTGAATGAGATTAACCAAAGAAAGATTGAGCTTACTCACCTTATACCAAGGAAAAATACTGCTGGATAAAATAAAAAAAGCAAAAAAACTAAAGCTAATCAATTTCAGGACTCGGTCATAATGCCGCCAGTGCCTAAAGGAAAAATAAAGTTGGTAAAGCAAAATCAACAATAAGGGCAGGGGTGATGTCAGCCAGTATAGACTGCGTTGATTAACTGTCATGATATAGAGTTTGGAGTTAATAAAGGGCTCCACCAGACTGTTGGTACTGCCGACTTCTAAAAAACCGGCCCAAATATTGGCAGAGAGAAGCAAACCGAGCAAAGTCGCAGTCAGCCCTTTTTTTAAAATCGGCCACTTCTTTTTCGACATGATAAAACCGTAGCCGTAAATCGGAAGATAGGCAACAACCAATAAGAAGGCACTCAATACATGCACCTGCAGCAATAAAGCGACAGATACAGCCAACCTAAAAATATCCACCTTCTCCTCTTTAATGAAATCAAGAGCAGGAATCAGACACCAGGGCATAAAAGCGGCTCCCCAACTGGAAAAGCCCTGTCTGAAAGTCCAATATTGGACAGAAAAAGTTGTCATATAAAAAAGAGCCGTCAAAAAAGCCAGAGAAGGACGAACGGCAGCCCTTCTAATCAGGCGGTATAGGGATAAACCGGCGATTGAGCTTAACAAGAAGCGTGACACAATCTGATAAGTGTACCAATTTTTACACAATAAAAGAATAAAACCCTGAACATAAGCAAAATAGGGCCCATATAAGGCATTGATGATTCTGGCTGACTCATGAAAACCATAAAGAGAGATAAAATAGCTAAAGTTTCCGGTCTTAATTTGCTGAGCCGTTTCATAGAAGCGGTTATAGTGAAAAAGAAAATCACTCCCCGTTATAACGCCTCGAGTCAGAATTTGCGGTAAAACCAGCAGAAAAGAACTGAGAAGTATCAGAACAAAAGGCAGCAGGTATTCCTTGGCCAGCGCCCGAGAGCAGGTCTTTCTTAACATTTATGTTATTCCTTTATTTGCATATTGTCTCTCAAAAAAGAAATCAGCTGGTCTTTCTGATTCTGTTATTGGCAGAGACTCTTTTTTATGGTATAATTTTTTTCTAAAAAACTCAAATAAAAGGAAAATACTATGAAAAAGAGTGAGGGAAATTGATTTCTTTAAGACATCAATTTCCCTCACTCTCTAGTTTTCTGACCGAGCTGACAGATAAGCTCTCTCCCACTCCTTATTTTATCGGCCTAATCTGTTAGTGATTGGCATAAGGATCCACAACCGGAACCTTAGCCAGACTCTGATCGATATGGCAATAGCCGTTTGGATTTTTTTTGAGATAGTCCTGATGGTAATCTTCAGCATCAATAAAGTGTTTTAAGGGCTCCAGCTCAACGGCCAGAGCACGCCCGCCGTTTTCTTGATTGACCTGCTGCATGAGTTTATCGGCTACAGCTCGGTCAGCTCCATCGGTATAATAGATACCGGTGCGGTACTGACGACCGTAGTCATTGCCCTGATGGTTAACAGCAAAGGGATCGATGACGCGGAAGTAATAGAGCAGAATTTCTCTTAGGCTAACAATTTCAGGGTTATACTGTATATAAACGGTTTCAGCATGGTCAGTGTGTGCTATAAGGTCGTAAGATGTCACATCTGACTGCCCGTTAGCATAACCGACCCGTGTTTGTAAAACACCTTCGATTTGAGCAAAATAGGCTTCAACGCCCCAGAAGCAGCCGCCTGCCAGATAAATTTCTTTCATATTTTAGTGTCCTTTCCAGTTACGATAAGGCTGTCTTAACCGCATTAATCAAAGCATTGCTTGTCCCAGGAAAGGCAAAAATCATTTGACTGAGGTCAGCGGCCTTAAGTTTTTGATTGATAATTAAGGTGATGAGATTAATCATCTCACCGGCTTCATTGCTAAGAAGGCTGGCTCCCGCCAGTTCTTTATTTTTATTGACAATTAAAGTAAAACGCGCTTCATCTTCCAGCTTGGTTTGGAATTTGGCCTGCTGTCCAAAAGGCACATCAACAATTTTGTAGTTATCAGTATCAGCCTTGGCCTCTGCTACTGTCACGCCGACTTGAGCAATACGGGGAAAAGTGAAGACCAGATTTGGCACAACTGGGTAGCTGATAGGCTTTTCATTGATACCCAAGATAAAGTCGGCAATATAATCCGACTCAAAGCTTGCCGTCGGCGTCAGGCGGGGAATTGTCTTATCAATCACATCGCCGCTGGCAAAGATGTGTGGCACAGCGGTCTGCAGATAATCATTAACCACAATGCCTGAACGGTTATATTCAATGCCTAAATCTTCCAAACCAAGGTTTTCAACATTGGAAATCCGTCCGGTAGCATCTAATGCATAATCGGTTTCGATAATCAGACCCTGAGCCGTAGTCAGACGAAGGCCGGATTCCAGCGCTTCAGCTTTTTCAACAGCTTGGCCGAAGTGGAACTGAACTCCTTCTGCTCTTAGTTTATCGACAACAGTTCTGACATCATTTTCTGGATAAGCAGCCAGAGCTTTATCGGCAAACTCGACAATATGGACTTCAGATCCCAGTTTAACGGCCATCGTAGCGAATTCCATTGAAATAATTCCTGCACCGATAAAAGTGATACGGTTTGGCAGGCTGTCAAGTTCAAGGAATTCCCGGCTGTCATGAAGCAGTTCCTTGCCTTCAATATTGAGACGGGCCGGACGCTGGCCGGTCCCCAGAACGATATAATCTGCAGTAATCGCTCTATCATCAATGGCGACTGTATGTTCATCCTGCAGTTTTCCATAGCCTTTGAGAAGTTCAATGTTCATTTGAGCAAATATCTCCTCCATAAACGGAGCATAGGTTGGAATCTCCCTCTTTTTAAAAGCCATGAGTTCTTCCCATCTAATCGTTCCCTTTGTGCCAATTCCTGCTCTTTCATAACGGTCAAGACCGTCTAAGAATTCAAAAGGGCTGTCCAGCAAAAATTTAGCATTGCAGCCATAGTTTGTACAGGTTCCTGCCGTTATATCCTTCTCAATAATAACAACCTTTTTTCCGGCTTGGGCCAAGGTAACCGCAGCATGCCAGTTGGCATGTCCCGACCCGATAAAAGCAACATCATAATCGTAAGACATTAAATCCCCTCCATCTTCTACTCTGATTTTCAGCTGACTGACACCGCTTAACAGCGAGTTAATCAGTCAGTCCATTATCACAAACAGCCATTTTGGCTCAGCTAAGAGCCGCATAAACGCAGGACTGCTGCTGTTAATCAAATAATTGGCTATAGTCTGCATAGCCTTCTTCTGCTAACTTATCATAAGGGACAAACCGCAAAGCAGCTGAGTTGATGCAATAACGCAGTCCGCCTGCTGCCGAAGGCCCGTCAGCAAAGACATGGCCAAGATGAGAATTAGCCTCCTGACTGCGGACTTCAATCCGGCGCATCCCATAAGAATTATCCTGATGGTTAGTCACTCTTTGTTTATCAATCGGTTTAGTAAATGAAGGCCAGCCACAGCCCGCATCGTATTTATCCTGCGATGAAAACAGGGGTTCTCCGCTGACAATATCAACATAAATGCCTTTATCGTAAAAATCATCATATTCTCCGGTAAAAGCACGCTCAGTAGCTGCATTCTGCGTCACTTCATAGGCTAAATCACCAATCCGCTCACGCAAATCCTCTTTTGATTCTACCATAACACTCTCCTCCAACAAGATACAAAGGCCGTTAAAAGAGCAAAGCAAAAATAGGAAAATTGACGAAGAGTCGCTAAGACTCTAGGAAATTTTATCTTTTTTGCACGGCTCTTAGGCCGTGTTCAATTAACAAGATACAAAGGCCGTTTAAAAATCCGTATGAAAATAGGGACTGGCAAGTGATGCCGGCATCACGATGGCAGGCATCTTTTTCACTAGGATTTTAGGCCGTGTTCAATTCCAACAAGATACAAAGGCCGTTTAAAAATCCGTATGAAAATAGGGACTGGCAAGTGATGCCGGCATCACGATGACAGGCATCTTTTTCACTAGGATTTTAGGCCGTGTTCAATTCCAACAAGATACAAAGGCCGTTTAAAAATCCGTATGAAAATAGGGACTGGCAAGTGATGCCGGCATCACGATGACAGGCATCTTTTTCACTAGGATTTTAGGCCGTGTTCAATTCCAACAAGATACAAAGGCCGTTTAAAAATCCGTATGAAAATAGGGACTGGCAAGTGATGCCGGCATCACGATGACAGGCATCTTTTTCACTAGGATTTTAGGCCGTGTTCAATTCCAACAAGATACAAAGGCCGTCTAAAAGAGCAAAGCAAAAATGACGGTAAGCCAGAAATCTGTGATTTCGTCTGCGCACCTCTGCCAAGACGACTAGAAGGGGGCGGGCGGCCGCTAGGACGGCAAAGCCTTCAGACGTTTACGGCTGGCGGTAAGTCCGAAATCTGCGATTTCGCAGACGCGCCTCTTTTCTCTTAGCTTAAATTTGCCTAGTCAGCCAATTTTGATAGCCAATAGCCTCAATCAAATCCAGCTGCTGCTCTGTCCAGTACAGATCCTCTTCTTCATCCTTATAATAGTCCTTAAGGATATCATAAGTGGTAATATCATCAGCCGCTGCCTGCACGATCGGAAGAATTTCTTTTAGACCCAACCGCGAAATCTCCAGCTCTTCTTTCAGCCATTCCAAAGGTGTTTCCGGCAGGTCTGCCGCCTCTTGCTCAGTCAAAAAAAGCTGGCCGCCTAAATCCAGAACACGATTAAACATTTGCTGGGCAAAGCCGCGTTCTTCCTCAGCATGTTCCTGATATTTCCGGCCGAGTTTTGAAAAACCCTGTGCTGCAAACTGCAAAGCGACAAGCTGGTGCCTGTCAGCCTGTACCAGCATAGCATTGCCAAGATTTTGTAAAACATGAACGATAGTGTGATTTTCCTGCATTGTAACCATCCCTTTCTTTTAATCGCACACGATTAAATAGATTAATATTAGTCTACTGTTTTCCAATACACTTGTCAAATATTTTAATTTGTGTTATGATATTTTCAATCGTACACGAAGGAATGGTTACTATGTCATCACAGCATCCGCATCTAACTGACCAGCTTTGCTTTGCTATTTATAACAGCAACCGCCTGCTTAATCAGTTTTACAAAAAAAGCCTCAGTCCTTTTGGACTGACTTATACGCAGTACTTGGTTCTTTTAGCTCTTTGGGAAAAAAATGGCCAGTCTTTGCAGGCACTAGGACAAAAACTTAACTTAGCCAGCAATACACTGACGCCTTTGCTTAGACGCTTAGAGGATAAGGGGCTGCTGATGCGGCTCCGACCTGAAAAAGACCAGCGTCAGCTGATTGTACAATTGACCGACCGCGGCGAAAAGCTGCAGGAGGAAGTTGAAAAGGTGCTTAACAGCTGTTTAAGCGAAGTGACTTTTTTTTCAGCTGATAAACTCCGGGACATGATTAAAGATCAACAGGACTTGGCTAAAGCATTAAAAGAACAAAACTGATTCTTGCAGCTTGATCCTTTATTTCATAATCATTCTGCTAAAAAAGAGTGAAACAAAAATCTTTTTGTTTCACTCTTTTTTATTATCACAATGATACCATAACTTTTTCTTATGCGTCGTTATAACTAATCTATCCTATGCAAAAAAACAGGAAATGCTACAATAAAATAATATACAGGGAAAAGAGAGGATATGATGATGGCAAATACTAAGGCATCTATTGCAGAACTGGTTGGAAAAACTCCTTTGGTTGAACTGCGCAATTTTCAAAAAAAGTACGGCTTGCAGGCTAAATTATTCGCTAAGTTGGAATATTTGAATCCAAGCGGCAGCGTCAAGGACAGAGCTGCACTTAACATGATTACTGAGGCAGAAAAAGCCGGAAAGCTGCGAAAGGGTGATACAATCGTTGATAACAGCAGCGGAAATACGGGGATTGCTCTGGCAGCTATTGCTGCTGCCAAGGGCTACCATTTTGAATGTCTGCTGGAACCCGGTGTATCTCCGGAGCGTACTCAAATCTTAAAAGCTTACGGCGCTCATCTCCGCAGTTTTCTGGATTTCCCTGAAATTGCAAAAATGATGGACAAGGGGGCTTTTGAGACGGCGGAAATCAGCCGTATTATTCAGGCATATGCCGACAGCAAAGGCTATTTTTATACTGATCAAGTAAGCAATCAGGCTAATCCCGAGGCACATTATCAGACGACCGGTCCTGAAATTTGGGAAGATACCGACGGGCAAGTCGATATCCTTATTATGGCTGCTGGCACCGGCGGAACAATTGCCGGATTAGCACAGTATTTTCGGCAGAAAAAACCAGATATTGAAATTATTGCCGTTGAACCTGCTGAAGCATCTCGCCCCTCAGCAGAGCAGCCTGATGTCAACAGTATTGACGGCATTGTTGCCTTTGATGGTTTCGGACCGGAGAACCAGCCGACCTTCTTTTCAAAAAATCATTTTTATTATGACAGCTGTATCGATGTTTTGGCAGAAGACGGATATAAAACCGGTCTTGAACTTGCCCGTACTGACGGTATCTTCTTAGGTGAATCTGCCGGCGCTGTTTTGCATGCTGCCAAAACTGTCGCTCAGAAGGACGAAAACAAAGGAAAAAATATCGTCTTAATTTTTGCTGATAATGGCATGAAATATCTTTCCAGTCCAATGTATCAGGAGGTGAATTAAATGTGTCAGAATTGTTTCATTCACACTCACACAGGTTATCACGACAGGCAGCCCTTTCCGCTTAAACAGGCTGAAAAGGCTGAAAACTATTTGAATCTGGCTATTCAGGCGGCTGAGTATATTGATCAGTTCAAAGTGGAATCGGAGGATGGCATCTGGTGGCGCAATACCAATAATGAAGCCCAGCTCAGTATTTCAGATTTCAGCAACCCCAATTTTTTCAGCGGTTCAGCAGGTATCTTGTATTTTTATAATAAGCTCTATCAAATCACACATGATGCGTCTTATCTTTCTATCATCAGGAAAGCCAGCCATTACCTTACTCAACATTGGCAGATTTTGGCAAAGCTGGATATTTTTGACATCGCAGGAGCAGGAATGGGGCTTTACGGAGGTATTGGAGGGGTCGGACTTATTCAGCTTGAAATAGCAGAAAACTATGACAATGAAGAGGCTTTAAGATCCGCTCAGGAAATTGCAGATTATTATTTAGAAAGGGCTAAACAGACTGACAAGGGAATCTGCTGGACAGGTGATTCTCCCCTTTTTCATGACAGCGGTATCTTGCTCTTTCTCATCAAAGCCTACCAGCATTTCCCCAGCAGCAGACTTTTAGAAACAATCAAATCCGGTGTCCGCTATCTTATAGCTAACGGCCATCGGCATATTGATAACGGGCTGGAAATCAATACTGTTTCTGCTGCTGACAAGCGTGATCTTCCCAATTGGGAATTTGGTTCAGCAGGGGCCGGCTATCTTTTTGGAAAAACATATGAGCTAACCCACGAACAGTACTTTTTGCAGGCTGCAAAAGATGCTGCTGTATTTCTGGTTAATCTTGCTGTCCCCCAAAAAGAAGGCTATTTGATTCCGTACCGTACAAACGGCCCTCAGCGTCAAGTATTTTATCTGGGAAATTGTCACGGAGCAATTGGGACTTCACGCTTTTTCTATTATCTCTACCAGCTAACTGAGGATAGCTATTATTTAGAGCAAGTAGAAGCTTTGACCGCCGGTTTGATCAGCAGGGGAGCCCCAGAGCATCAGTCCAACGGCTACTGGAACACAACGACTTTTTGCTGCGGCGCTGCAGGTTTTATCCACCATTTTTTAGGACTTTATGCCGACAATAAAAAGACGCTTTATCTTGATTTAGCCAGACGATCTGCCGCTGTTGTCCTAGGAAATGCCAGCAGGTCTGAAAAAGGAATCAGTTTCCCCATCGCCTTTAATCGAATCAGTCCCAGTGAACTTTCTACTTTTACTGGTTTTTATGATGGTGCTGCCGGAATAGCCACTGTTTTACTGGAACTTTATCAATTTGAAAGTCAGCGGCAGTTAAAGTGGAAGCGGCTGATTGATGATCCCTTTATCAGTTTGACTTAAAAAGGTTTGGAGCTGGATAGCTCCAAACCTTTTTTAAGCTCTTTGGCCTGTGAATTAGCAATCTGCCTTATCACCGGCTAAAAGACAACTTAAGCTCCTAACGATAATTCTTCAGCTGCCTTTTGATATCGCGTTCCTGCTCACGGCGTTTGATGGTCTCACGTTTGTCATAGTCATGTTTCCCTTTTGCCAATCCGATAAGGACTTTGGCAAAACCGTTTTTGAGATAGACTTTCAGAGGAACTAGAGTCATGCCGCTCCCTTTAAGATCATTAGTCAGCTGAGTTAGTTCGCGTTTTTTCAGTAAAAGCTTCCGGGTCCGAGTGGGATTTTGATTCCAGATATTGCCTTGCTCAAAGGGGGCAATATGAACATTGATTAGCCAGGCTTCACCGTTTCTGATTTGAGCATAGCCATCTTTCAACTGAATGCGGCCGGCACGGACACTTTTAATTTCTGTTCCCGTCAGAACAATACCGGCTTCAATGGTTTCAAGGATATGGTAATCATGCCTCGCCTTTTTATTTTGGGCCAATTGCTGATCAGCATTTTTAGCCATCATCTCCTCCTTTTTTTCCTTCTTTTTTTCGCAGCCGATTTGTAAAAAGGCTGTTTATTCTTTAGTTTTACTGAAGCTTTTCCTTTTTTAGATGATACCTTGCGGCCTTCTTGATCTGGCCGGCGTTTTTTGCGATTATGCTGAGGTTTGCGCTCAGGCAGAGTCTTATTTTTTTCAACAGTATCATCAGGACTTGGGACGTAAGCAAAGTCAATGTCGCCTGTTTCTCTGTCAGCCTTAAGAAGTTTGACTTTAAGGAGCTGTCCGACACGGAATACCCGCCCGGATTTTTCCCCGCGAAGTGATAAATCCCGTTCATTGTAGTGGTAAAATTCTGGTAAACTGCTGATATGGATCAAGCCCTCAATCGTATTAGGTAGTTCAACAAAAAGACCGAATTTGACAACACTTGAGACAAGCCCTGTGAACTCCTGTCCGACAAACTGGGCCATGTATTCAGCCTTTTTCATAGCCTCAACTGTTCTCTCAGCATCAACAGCCCGACGTTCCAAGCTGGAAGACTCCTGGGCAATCTCCGGTATGATTTGGCTGAAATGATCTATTTTTTCAGTCTGCGACTGTCCGTAATCACGCAAAAGCCGATGCACCAGCAAATCGGGGTAACGGCGTATCGGACTGGTAAAGTGTGTATAATAGGGCGCTGCCAAACCGTAATGTCCTTGGTTGTGCTCAGAATAACGGGCCTGCTGCATGGAACGAAGCAACATTGTAGCAAGCACTTCCTGACCCGGCTGACCCTGTATCTTTGCCATAAAGGCCTGCAGGTCTTTTTGATCCATTTTATTAGCTGTTCCGTGAATCTGTACACCAAAAACACTGGCATAGTCAATAAACTGCTGCAGTTTTTCTGCCTTTGGTTCTTCATGAATCCGATAAATAAAGGGCAGCTTTCTTTTAGCAAAATGTTTAGCCACGGTTTCATTAGCCAGCAGCATAAACGATTCAATCAAGCGCTCCCCTACTCCCCGCTGACGCAAGCTAATGTCTACAGGCAGACCCTTGCTGTTGACAAGGATTTTTGCCTCCTTAGTATCAAAGTTTAAGGCACCGCGCTTGATGCGCATGTCCTCTAATATTTGGTGAAGAGCAACCATTTGTTTGAGTGAATCGGCAATAGGCGCATATTTTTCAGACAGCGCTTCATCGCCAGCGATGATAGCATTGACCTCGTCATAAGTCATCCGAAATCTGGTCCTTATTATTGACTGACCCAGTTGATAATGCAGCACCTGGCCCTGTTCGTCAATTTCCATAATACAGGACTGGGTCAGGCGGTCGACCTGCGGATTAAGAGAGCAAATCCCATTTGACAAACGCTCCGGCAGCATAGGAACCACACGGTCAGTCACATAAACGGAAGTCCCCCGCCTGCGGGCTTCTCGGTCTAAAGCTGAATTTTCCTTAACATAATAGGAGACATCAGCAATATGGACGCCCAATTCAAAATGACCGTCAGGCAGACACTTGACATGCACTGCATCATCTAAATCTTTGGCATCGGCTCCGTCAATTGTGAAAGTTAGCTCATCGCGCAAATCGATCCGACCAATCCTGTCCTTTTCAGTAGGAGTATCTGCTATAGCTTCTGCTTCGTCCAAAACAGCCTGTGGGAATTCTGACACAATATCCATGGACTCTAAGACTTCCAGAACATCGAGGCCGGCCTCCCCCTGATGACCGATAATATCCCTTACTCGGGCAACAAAATAATCATGCCCTCGACTGGGATACTTCTCAATATCAACTTTGATAATTTCAGTGCCATCAAGAAGGATCGGTTCCTTTCTGATATAGATTTTCTGCTGAATTTTCGGGTTGCGGGACTTGATATAGCCGCAATATTTAGGCTTTTCATCGTCCAGCACAAATTGACCGACAGCTGTTTTAAGCTGGCGGTCAAGAATACCGACTACCTTAGCTTCAGCTGCTGTCCCTTTAAAGCGGTCTGCTACTTTTGTGATAACGACTTCAACAGTATCTCCGTCAACAGCATAGCCTGTATCATTACGGCCGATAAAAAGCTCTTCCTCAGCTCCATCAACCGACAAAAAGCCAAAACCGGCTTTATTTGCCCGGAAAAGGCCTTTGATTGTTATCTGCGGTTTTTTCCTGGATACTTTTTTACGCAGGGCAAGGTTGCCGGCATTATCAAAGCGGAGCCGCCCTTGGCTTTCCAGTTTGGAAATGGCCTTGATAAGAGTCGGAAAGGCCTTAGCCCCAGCCATATTCAGAGCGGCGGCTAAATCATTGACATCCGTCTTGCCTTGTTTTTCTAAATAATCTATTATTTTTTCTTTCATCATTCTTTTTCTATCATTGTAGGCCCGCAGTCAAAAACTGACCGGGCTATTATCGTCTGCACTCTCTTAAAAATGATATCCGGTCTGCAGGCAGACTATTACAGGCCGGAAAGTCAGCTGAAGCAAAATCTTCCTTGTTCTTTTATAACAAAGAACTGAAGAATCCTAAGTCTGGCAGTAGGAAAGCCAGGAAAACTCAATAGCTGCTATCTAATAGTTTTTTCTGTTCTCTTCACATTTACAAAAGCGGCTGAAGCCTTTGTATTGTATAAAGTTGGAATCCTTATGCCAGCAACTATATAGCGGTGCAGACAATAAAAATGAGCTGAGAAAGATGTCTCAACTCCTGACTTTTATGCTGTAAACATTCAAGAGATAAGGGTCTGCTTTTTTAACAACTATTTTTAAGTAAAAAGCGTTATTTATCGTGTATAACCCCTTTTTCTGCCCGTAATTCACTGCAGATCTGTCTCTTTAGTCTTATCTATTTCATCAAAAAACGTAACTGACTTTTGGCCTGCACATCTTTCGAGGCTGGCAAACACCGAACCTCATCATTCTATAAGAGACCGCCTGTCAGCGGCTAGATAAAATGACCAAAAGAAGAGCAATTAAAAGCCAAAAGAAAACCAAAACAGCGGTAAAACGCTGCATAAACGCTTCAAAACCACGCGCCTTTGTCCTCTCAAACAGCGCTTCGGAACCGCTGCTGTCAAAAACATTGCTGCTGGGATTTTTCTGCGGCTGCATAAAAATCGCAATCACAATAATGACAGATAAGACAAGCAAGGCTGTAAGTAATAGCTGATACATATTGTTCCTCCATTGAAAGTACCCCCATTCTATCATAAAAACAGTTAAGATTCAATATGCAGGGTTACTTTTCTCTCTTTGGGGCAGTATTTAAGCACCCGAATTTTGTCGGGATGGCTGCTTTTATTTTTACTGGTCAGATAATTTTTATGACCGCATTGACTGCACTGTAAATGAATTTTAATTCTCACTGTATTTCTTTGACCTTCAAATATGTTCTAAAATTAAACAGACACCATAAAAAATTGCTCAAAACAATCATACTGGTCATATAAAAGACTGCCCGGTAGCCTAAATGTGTCGCTGCAGCCGAACCGATAAAAGGGCCTAAAACCTGACCGAAATTGCTGAACATTTGATTATAGGAAAAAATCCTGGAAATCCCTTCTCTGGGTGTCAGCCTGGTCAACAGCGAATTGATGCTGGGCATCAAAGCACCTACACCAAAACCATATAAAAAACGCAGAATTCCCAGCTGCAGCACTGTCTGGGCAAGAGCACAGAGAAAATAAAGACTGAAGCTGTAAAAAAGGGCTGACAGTAACAGACGGTGATTGCCTATTTTGTCCCCCAGTTTTCCCAAATACGAACTGCTGAGTAAACTGGAAAAGCCTAAAGCTGAAACGATCAAGCCCGAAACAAAAAGCAGATTTTCCGTTTGACCGAGATGACGGATATACAGAGACAAAATCGGAGCAACGGACTGAGCTGAAATTTGGATAACCATGCTAGTCACAAACAGCCCCAGCATGATCTGCACACTCCTGCTTTGCTTGAAAACATCTCTTGTGGACATGACATCAGCTTTCTTAATAGGCTCAAAATTTTCTTTTACAAAAAAGAGGGTCAGTAAACTGCAGATAAACAAAATAAAACCAACCAGAAGAAAAACCTGGCGAATCCCTAAAAATTCAGCTAAGACACCGCCCAGCAGAGGACCGATTAAGGTTCCGGCTGTCACACCAGTTGCCAAAGTCCCCAACGCATAGCCAGAATGCTGCCTTGGAGCCTGCGCAGCGATGAGAGCTGTTGCATTAGGAACATAGCCAGCAAAAATCCCATTTAAGAGCCTCAATAAGAGCAGAACAGTCACATTCGGCACAAAAGCTAAACCGCCCATTGTAAATGTCATCACAAAGCTAGCTCGAATCATCATCGGCTTTCGTCCGTACCTGTCTGCCAGCCGCCCCCAAATAGGAGCAACTAGGGCAGAAGCTAAGGCAGAAAGAGACACTGCTAAACCAGTGTACCATTCGATCTGGTCTTTAGGCACTCCTAAATTTTCAATATACAAAGCCATAAAAGGCATAACTAGTGAAAAGCTGGCACCGGTAAAAAAATTACCAAGCCAAGTTACCCGCAAATTTCGCCGCCAGTCAATTTCGGCTACTATTTCTTCTTCGATAAGTCCTCATCTTCTTTCGTACATATATTTGACAGCTATTGCCGCCGCACCATTTTAGCCGGCATCTTCTAATCGTTTTAATAACTTTGTGACTTGCTCCTGCAAATCCGCTAAACTGCCATTATTATCAATCACCGCATCAGCATATTGACATTTTTCCTTTAAAGGCATCTGGGAAGCTAGGCGTTTTTGAGCTTCATCTTGGCTGTAGCCATTTCGTTCCATCAGTCGCCGGATTTGAGTACTTTTATCAGCATAAACTATCCAGACCGCATCAAACCACTTCCTATAATCCTGCTCAATCAAAAGCGGAATATCCATGAAAAAGAGGCTTTCTGTCTGCGCTAATTCTGCGCGTTTTTTTGCTAATTCACGGCGAATAATCGGATTTTGCAGCTGAGCGGACTGCGCTCTTTTTTCCTCGTTTCCAAAAATTAAAGCAGACAGCTTAGACCTGTCCAGCTCACCATTGTCCAATAAAATACCGGTCCCCAGCCAAGCAAGAAGCGCCTTATAGAGCGCGCCTCCCTTAGCCTGCAGATCATGAACAAGACTGTCAGCGTCAACAACCTTGTAGCCGGCCTTACGAATAATTCCTGTAACTGTTGATTTACCAGAGGCGATGCCGCCGGTAATTCCAATAATTTTAGTCATCCTTTTTGACATCCGGGGCAGAAATGGCTTCCCCGTCCTCCTACTTTTATCTTTTTAATGGGAGTCCCGCAGCGCATGCAGGGTTCATCAGTTCTGCCATAAACCTGCAAATAATTCTGCATGGTTCCATCTTCGCCCAAGGCATTGCGGTAAGTTCTGATAGTCGACCCGCCTTTAGCAATTCCCAGCTGTAAAATACGAATCGTTTCATCATGCAGACGCTTGATTTCAGTTTTTTTCAGATTATCTGACAAGCGCTCCGGATGAACTTTGGCTGCCCAGAGCACTTCATCCGCATAAATATTGCCTAAACCTGCGACTAATTTTTGCTTCAAAAGGAGCGGTTTGATGCATTTATGAGAAGAAAGCAGAGCACTCTCAAAAGGAGCCAGTTTAAAACTGGCTTTAGTAGGTTCCGGACCAAGCTTTTTCTCTTCGAAGTAAGAGCGCTCATGTGATTTTGGCAAAAGCTCAAAGGTACCGAACTTTCGGACATCCTGATAGACTAAAGTAGATCCATCGTCCAGACCAAAGAAAAGGTGAAAATGCTTATTTTTAGGAACTTCTTCAGAAAAAAGCAGGTACTTGCCTTCCATTCTCAGATGGGAAATCAAAACACGTTCACCAAAATCAAAAATAAGGTATTTTCCCCGCCGTCTCACGCTTTGGACTGTTTCCCCCAAAAGCTCATATTTAAAAGCCTCTGAGTTCGTTTTAATCATTTTAGGGACGCCAACTTTAACGCTGGAAATGGAACGGCCGGCAACCAATCGCTCTAAACCACGTCTGACGGTCTCTACTTCTGGCAACTCAGGCATAATCTACCTCTTATTAATCTTGTAAACCAAGAAGACGTCTGGCATAAATCACTTGCCCTGAGTGCATGGCTGCATCATCAATAATCGAAACCAAACGCATTCCTCTGGTAACCGCAGGTGTCCAGCTCTCATCAATCACATCATCAAGGTGTTTTTCATCCAATGATTTGAGGTAACTTTTAGTAAAATCAGCAGCCGAACGTAAATAAGCCAGTACAAGCTCTAAGTCACTGACTTGAACCTTCTTGGCCTCTGCCAATGTATGGCACCAGTCCTGCGTATCATCCGGCAAATCCAGACGAAACTTCTCCTTCCAGCCCTGACTGAGCCAAATAGGCAGGCTGCCAGCCAAGTCTGCAATTTGAAAATCCATCTCCCTTGCTGTATGCCAAGCCAGCCAAGTCATTGATTTCAGCTGCTCCGATATCTTCTCTGCGGGAAAAGCATTGGCCTGCTCAGCTGTTACCCCTTCAAACAAACGCTCAAAACGTTCCACAGCACGATCAACACTCTCTGTCAACATATCCAAATACCCCATCTCACACCTCCAACAAGATACAAAGGGCGTTAAAAGAGCAAAGCAAAAATAGGAAAATTGACGAAGAGTCGCTAAGACTCTAGGAGATTTTATCTTTTTTGCACAGCTCTTAGCCCGTGTTCAGTTCCAACAAGATACAAAGCCCGTTAAAAACGCAAAAGGAAAATAGGGGACTGACTGACGAATCGCCAGATTCTAAGTCAGGACATCTTTTTCCCGCAGCGTTTAGGGCGTGTTCAATTAACAAGATACAAAGGGCGTTCAAGCTCACAGCAAAAATAGGAGCCTGACTGCCGAGTCACTAAAGACTTAAGGGAAGACTATACTCACAGAGCAGCCACATTCGTATGTCAGCTTACGCTTCCTACAACTGCGTCTCTTTTTTGCAAAGAGCTTAGCCCGTGTTCAATTAACAAGATACAAAGCCCGGTAAAAAATCCGTATGAAAATAGGGGATGACAAGTGAGGCTCGCATCACGATGACAGCCATCTTTTTCACTAGGATTTTAGGGCGTGTTCAATTTAACAAGATACAAAGCCCGTTAAAAGAGCAAAGCAAAAAGACGGTAAGTCCGAAATCTGTGATTTCGTCTGCGCACCCCTGCCAGAACAACTAGAAGGGGGCGGTCGGCCGCTAGGACGACAAAGCCTTCAGACGTTTACGGCTGGCGGTAAGTCCGAAATCTTTGATTTCGCAGACGCACCTCTGCCAAGACGACTAGAAGGGGGCGGTCGACTGTTAAGGCGACAAAGCCTTCAGACGTTTACGGCTGGCGGTAAGTCCGAAATCTTTGATTTCGTAGGCGCACCTCTGCCAGAACAACTAGAAGGGGGCGGCTATGAGCCCTTTTTTTGATAATATCAGCCAGCATCTCCGCTGCAGTATCAAAATTTGTCCAAGCAGTCTTCAAACTTTTGCCATGGCCAGGCAAATCAACAGCAAGACAATGGAAATCACTTTTAAGCGCCGCAATATGGCAGCCCCATACCTTACTGCTGTATCCTGAAGCATGCAGAAAAAGGATGGTCTGTGTATTATGGCAGCCGCTTTCTTCAATAGACAGTTCATTTGCGCTTTCCATCTGACCACTCCTCTATCACTAAGGACAATGCCATTCTCTTAGCTTATATATCAGTATGCAATCTTTCAATTTTAATAATCTTTTGCTTTATAGCCAAAGTCAGCCAAATCCAGTTTCTTGTCCCGCCAGTTTTTCTTGACCTTAACCCATGTTTCCAAATAAACCTTATCCCCCAGCATAACTTCTATGTCCCGACGCGCCATTTTCCCGATTTTTTTAAGCATACTGCCGTTTTTACCGATAATAATGCCCTTTTGACTGTCGCGTTCCACCATAATAGTCGCATGAATATGAATTTTATCCGTTTCTCTGTCACGTTTCATGGATTCGATCACGACAGCGACTGAATGTGGAACCTCCTGCTGAGTCAGCAAAAGAACCTTCTCCCGAATCATCTCGGACACTAAAAAACGCTCCGGATGGTCAGTAATTTGCTCTTCGGGAAAGTATTGGACGCCTTCTGCTAAATTCTTTTTTAAGATAGTCATCAAACTCTCCACATTATTTCCTTGGAGAGCTGAGATCGGCACAATCTCCTGAAAATCCATCTGGTCTTTAAAATCGTCTATTTTTTCCAGCAATTGATCCGGATGAACCTTATCGATCTTATTAATGACCAAAATAACAGGAATTTTAGCAGCTTTAAGACGTTCCATAATCATGTTATCGCCCTTGCCCCGCTGCTCGTCAGCAGGCACCATAAAAAGCACCGTATCTACTTCACGAAGCGTGCTATATGCTGCTTCCACCATAAAATTCCCCAAAGCTGTTTTGGGTTTATGAATACCGGGAGTATCAATAAAAACAATTTGCTCTGACGCAGTTGTGTAAATCCCCATGATTTTGTTGCGGGTCGTCTGCGCTTTATCACTCATAATCGCAACTTTTTGACCTAAAACATGGTTCAAAAAGGTTGATTTTCCCACATTGGGCCGCCCCAAAATGGCAGCAAATCCTGATTTAAACGTCATAATCTCATTAAAAACATCGTCCGGCAAACCTAAATCAGTAAATCGTCATAAAATAACGATTTTGATTTTGTTGTCCTACCTCCGCAAAGTTGGTTAGAGAGGTCGCTGTCCCTTGCTTGACAGGGGATAAGAACTTCCAATCAACCACTGCATCAAACTCACATGTCCAAAAAAGTGAAACGAGGCAGTACTTTTTCCCAGCCTCATCTAAGAACAGGTTAACCGTACAACTTTCGTATTTGGCTGACCTTGTCAGACGGCCAAATACAGTGTTTTCCTTCCTTTCCAATTAATAATAAACAATGATCGCTACAGCCCAAAAATTAATCTGAAAATTTTAGGCAAAAAGATAATCAAGCCCGTCAAAACAGCGTAGCCTGAAACAACCAAAACAGCCCCAGCAGCCATATCTTTAGCATTTTTAGCCAGCATGGAAAAGTGATAATTGCTGGCTAGGTCAACCACATTTTCAATAGCTGAATTCACAATTTCAAAGGCAATAACCAAAAAAATGGCCAAGAAAAGAAAGAGCCATTCCAGCCCTGAAATTCTAAAAATAAGACCGGAAAGAGCCGCTAAAACGGCAGACACTAAGTGCTTGCGCAGATTACGTTCTTCTCTAAAAGCCGTTAAAATTCCGGTAATGGCAAATTCCATACTTGCCATCAGGGTCATATTTTTCCACTTTTTTTGTGAATGATTATCGCGTAAGTCCATAAGCCGTTAATATCTCTTCCTGTAGTGTGAACATTGCTTTTTCCTCTTCGGGCGTATAGTGATCATAGCCGTTAATATGCAAAAAGCCATGCACCGCTAAAAAACCCATTTCCCGTTCAAAAGAATGACCGTATTCTGCCGCCTGTTCATGCGCTTTATCAACAGAAATAAAGAGTTCACCGATATAGGCGTTCAGCTCTTCCAGCAAGTCAGCCAGCTCTGCATTTTCTTTAGCAGATGTGCTGCCCAAGGCTGCAGGTCGGTCAGGTTTATACTCCAGACTAATGACATCAGTCGGGCGGTCAGTTTCACGGTATTTGACATTCAGCTGGCGGCTGCGCTCATTTGTCACAAAAGTCACCGCCATCTCCTTATTTTCTTTGCCGATCTTTTCTGCAGCAAAATTAAGCAGGTCAAGTGTTTGCGCCATCATCTCCTGAGAGACCTGTCCTGTCTCATCAACCATCTCTATATACATTTAATTAAGCTGTTTAGGACAGCAGCCAAACCCGGCAGAAAAACTTCTGACGGACATTTTGGTAATGGCTGAGTCTGCTGCAAAGCACCTGACTGATGCCCCTTACAGCAGGGGACTGTCCTCTTCCTTTCGCTAATCTTTACTCACCCCCATTATACCACAGAAAAAATATTCGCGCTCTTTTTGAAGAATAAAAAGACGTTTTGCTACCTGAGCAGAAACGTCTTCAAACTGCAGCGCATTCTCTACTGCCACGCCTATTTTAGGATTTTCAACAGTTAAAATTAGTAAAATAATTGAAAACCGCCTCAAAGACTTTTTATCCCCAGCTTAGACAGATCTATGCCCCTTCCAAAATTTCAGCTACAACTGTTTTCAATGCCGGTATGACATCTTCTTCAAACCATGGGTTTTTGGCCATCCAAAGTTGATTGCGGGGAGAAGGATGGACCAAAGGAAAGTACTGAGGCAGGTAGTCTTTATAGTGCTGAACGGTCTCTGTTAAAGTTTTACGGCGGTCAGCACCTAAATAATACTGCTGTGAATAGCTGCCAACCAAAATCACCAATTTAACTTCCGGCATCTGCGCCAACAGCTGAGGGTGCCACTTTTCAGCAAAACCTTTGCGCAGCGGTAAATCTCCGGATTTCCCCTTACCCGGATAGTAAAAATCCATAGCCAAAATGCCAAAAAGATCGGAATGGTAAAAGGTTTCTTCATCCACTCCCAGCCAGTCCCGCAGACGGATACCGCTCCGGTCATTCCAGTACAGACGGCTTGTCTGAGCAACAATCCCCGGAGCCTGCCCGACAATCACAATACGGGCTGTTTTCGGTGCAGCGAATAGAGGCTCGATTCCGGCCCGAGTATAAGTCAGATTGGCTTCATCCTGCATGATTTTCTGAAATACTGTCTCTGCCACTATACCCCTCCCTTTCACTTTCACAATAAGGTTAAACAGATCACTGTACTTTGTTGAATTGAACACGGCCTAAGCTCTTTGCAAAAAAGAGACGCAATCGTAGGAAGCGTAAGCTGACATACGAATGTGGCTGCTCTGTGAGTATAGCCTTCCTTTGGTCTTCGATGACTCAGCAGGCAGGCTCCTATTTTTGCTGTGAGCTTTAAACGGGCTTTGTATCTTGTTAATTAAACACACCCTAAACGCTGCGGGAAAAAGATGGCTGTCAGCGTGATGCCAGCATCACTTGCCATCCCCTATTTTCATACGGATTTTTTAACGGCCTTTGTATCTTGTTGTTCATAAGCGTCGATGATTTCTGCGACAAGAGGATGTCGGACAACATCTTTGGCTGACAGATAAACAAAGTCCAGCGCCTTAATACCCTTCAGTTTTTCAGAAGCATCAACTAAACCGGACTTAGCGTGATGGGGCAAATCAATCTGGCTGATATCACCATTGATAATCATTTTTGAATGAAAACCCAAACGCGTCAAAAACATTTTCATCTGCATAACCGTTGTGTTTTGGGCTTCATCAAGAATAACAAAGGCATCATCCAACGTACGCCCCCGCATGTATGCTAAAGGGGCAATCTCAATAATATCGCGCTCCATCAGACGGACGGTTTGTTCTTTTCCTAAAATGTGATAAAGGGCATCATAGACCGGACGCAGATAAGGATCAACCTTTTCTTTGAGATCTCCCGGCAAAAATCCTAGGTTTTCACCGGCTTCAACCGCTGGTCTGGTCAGAATAATACGTTTTACCTGTCCGCGTTTTAAAGCAGTGACCGCAAGCGTTACTGCCAAAAAAGTTTTTCCGGTCCCTGCAGGACCTATTCCAAACACAAGGTCATGGCTGTTAACACTGTCCACATAAGCTTTCTGTCCTAAAGTTTTTACTCGTATCGGACGGCCATACGTGTCTGTAATAATCTCCTGCTCATAAAGTGCCACAAACTGGTCAATACTGCCGTTTTCTGCCATGGACAAAGCCGTTATAACATCAGAAGTATTGATTAACATACCACGGCTGACCAGAATAAGAAGAGCCTCAATAGCCAATCTGGCTGTTTCAAGAGACTCTTGATCGCTGCTGACTATTTGGATACGCTCTGTTCTAGCATGAATAGTCACTCCCAGATGGTCTTCGATTAATTTTAAATGGCGTTCATTGGAACCAAATAAATTAAGCAAATCATCCGGATGATTCAAGGTAATATCAATTGAAAAATCTTGCAACAATACACTCCTCAAATAAGATACAAAGCCCATTAAAAACGCAATGGGAAAATAGGGGATGGCAAGTGATGCTGGGCATCATGCTGGCAGCCATCTTTTTCCCGCAGCGTTTAGGGCGTGTTCAGTTATTAAATCGCTACCGTGCCTTCATTATACCAAAAAATCACACTCATAGCGTGACTTTTTCATGACAGTAAAGCCTGTCCCTCAATAACGCCTTTACAGTCTGCAGACCGGTTTAAAAACAAATCGGCAATCGGCCTGACTTTTGCCGTAAGTCAGACTGCCACAATGTTCAAAGCAAAGACCTTGCTCTAGTTTTTTTAAGGTAAAATGAAATAAAGCAGAAAGCCTCTAAATGCAGTATTATGGGCTTATCACTGATGACTCATCAAGTTCGTATCAAACAGACAACGCTCTATCAGCTCTTTATTCCTAAGCTCTGCAATCCAGTTTTTGGGAATAGCCTCATAGCCATAGACTATTCCGGCCAAAGCACCCGTAACCGCTCCTGTCGTATCCGAATCATCTCCCAGATTAACCGCCCTTAAAACAGCCTCAGAAAAAGAACTGGTTTGCAGCAGGCACCACAGCGAAGCCTGAAGAGTGTGGATAACAAAGCCCGAGGAAGAGACCTGGCTTTCAGGCAATACCTCTAAATTTTTCAAATCAGCAAAAGGTGCACTGACTTCTAATCCTTTTAAAATAGCAGAAAGATCTTGACCAGCCAAAAGATGGCGGGCAATATTGATATAAATACAACAGGCTTCCTTCGAAATGGGATGAGCATGGGTAAGAGCCGACACCGCTTCAATTTCGCTGTCGCTGACATCAAGAAAGGCCAGCGGTATAATCCGCATCAATGAACCATTGCCGTTTGCCTGATAATCATTGATACCGCAACCGCCCTTCAAAGCCTCGTAAGTTGTCCGTCCATAATCAAATAAGCTTTCACCCGCACGATAGGCGCTATGAAAAAGCCAATTTTCAAAACGTCTGCGCAAATCATCTAAGTCAATCCGCCCCATCTCCCTTATTGAATCACAGGTTGCTAATGTCATACTGGAATCATCAGACCATGTCCCAGGAGGCTGATTATAAGTTCCAAAACCAGTCATCTCTTCCACATAAAAACTGCCGCGTTTCTTAAATTCTACAGGAAATCCTAAAGCATCGCCGACAACCAGTCCATAAACAGCAGCGCGCAGCTTATTCATAAAATTCCCCTTTTTCTAGTGAAGCAGGTAATCCTCCCAAATTTGGTCAAATTCACTGAGATTAAAAGAAAATCCTGCTCTTTCCTCCAAATAGCGGCTAATCACATCAAAATCTGCAGTATGCTTAGGAAATTCAGACTCCTGAAAAACCAGATCAGCCAAACGAGCTGCCGGAGCCTGACTTTTAGGATTACGCTGAGTCATCAGCCAAGTATAAAATGATTTTCTCACAAACATTCTCCTCCACTAAAACACAAGCCCGCCTCAAATCCATATGAAATGACGGTAAGTCCGAAATCTCTGATTTGACAGACGCACCTCTGCCAAGACGACTAGAAGGGGGCGGTCGGCTGTAAAGACGGCAAAGCCTTCAGACGTTTACGGATGGCGGTAAGCCAGAAATCTATGATTTCGTCTGCGCACCCCTGCCAGAACGACTAGAAAGGTGCGGTCGACTGTTAAGGCGACAAAGCTTTCAGACGTTTACGGCTGACGGTAAGTCCGAAATCTCCGATTTGACAGACCCACCTCTGCCAGGACGGTTGGATGGGGGTGGGCGGCAAAAATTTAAGCTTTCAAAATCATCTCAGGTCTGTGCTGCAGAACGCTAGTCGTCTAGTGGTATTTTATTCGCTTTTTCAAAGCTTTAAACTACCTACTAGGTCTTGCGGAGGTGGGATGACGAACTCTTTGATTAGGGTTCTGTCCCACTCCCAGACGTCAACAGTTAGCTCACTTGAAATCAATTCTAAACTTAGCTAGAACTTTTTTACACAGAGCTTAGCCCGTGTTCAATTTTTGCTTAATCAGCCAATTTTTCTTAAATTAGATCTTTTATCCTTTGGTTTTGAATCCTCAAGTATTTTTGAGGGTTAAAACTTGAGCTATCAGCCTCTAGTCTCACCCTATTGTAGCAAAAAATTAAAAGGCTGTCCGACTAAAAAGTTAGGCCGACAGACCTAACCTCATCCTCTATAACTTCTAACCGAGAGAAACTTTCCCCAACTGACAGACTTAAAAAATAGGATAAACCTGCCCTCATTTCAGCCTTGCTTTCACTTCTTGTCCGGTGAGGCTTCTTTGACAAGCTCGGTTCCTGTTTTATCCTGCTTGATTTGTCCAGCCTTCATCAATCCACCTAGAGCTTTTTTAAACTGACCTTTTGACAGGCCGAAAACAGCCTTAATCTCATCAGGTGAAGACTTGTCATTCAAGGTCATAAAACCGCCATTAGCCTGAAGATAGGCTAAAATCATTTGACCGTCCTGCTCCAGTGTTTCAAAAGAACGCGGCTTAAGCGACAGGTAAAGCGTACGGTCAGCGTCGCGAAAACCGATAACACGGGCATTGAGAACCTCTCCCAGTCTCGGCTCATTATAACGTTCGCTTGGGTGGATAAACCCCAGCATATTATTTTCAGGCAGATAAACAAAGGTGCCAGAAAGTTTCAGGCGGTAAACAATAGCAGGCCAAGTCTGATTCTGCATATTATTATAAGCTGGCCCGGCCATCTTCTGAAAAACCTCAGGAGCCGCCGGAACTGCCCAAATACGATTTTTCCGGTCTACAGACAAAGATACATAAAGCTTATCTCCCTTTTTGGGCCAAAGTGTTTTAAGATCCGGTAACAAATCCAGTGAGACGACAACCTGTTTATCCGGCAAACCGACCTCAAGAAATACCCCTAAATCACGGCGGACTTCGGTGACCTCTCCCCATCCGTAGTGACTTCGGGTAGTCTGCACTTCTTTTGTTGTCATACGCTGCTTTTGTTTCATGTCTGTATAGACAAAACCTTTGACCATATCACCTAACTGATGCTCTCCCTCTTCTTTAGCAAGAGCAAATGTTATGCCATCTTTTTGAATAAAATAAAACTGTTCATTTTCATCAGTTACCAATCCGGTAACGACAGTTGCAAGTAGCTGATTCATCATAAAATATAAAGACTTTTAAAAATAACTGGCAATCCTGTTTAAGCGAAAATAACTTGAACTTAAGTGAAATATTATCACAGTCCCACAGCAGCAGGTGCTTTTTTGACAGACTGTCAGATCAAGAGCGGATTCACTTTTATTTTAAAAATCTTTTTTCCTTTCCTTTTCATACGGATTTGAAATAGGCGCTGAATTTGGTTTGAAACAGAAAAAACGGGAGAAAAGCAGAGTTTCTATAAAACTGCTCTCTTGCCCGCCCTCTTCTGCACAGAACAATCAGCTTCCTTGGCCCTAAACTTCCAACAGCTCTTTTTCTTTATTAGCTGTCATCTCATCAATATGCTTAACAGCATTATCGGTTGCCTTTTGAATATCCTTTTCCAGCATTTTCAGCTCATCTTCAGTGATATCCTTATTTTTTTCTTGCTGCTTCGCTTCATCCATTGCATCACGGCGAATATTGCGAATAGAAATTTTGGCATTTTCCCCTGTCTTTTTCACTTCTTTAGCCAATTCTTTGCGCCGCTCCTCTGTCAAAGCCGGAATCACCAGGCGGATAACAGAACCATCATTAGCCGGATTAATCCCTAAATCTGAGGCATTGATAGCATGTTCAATATCTTTCAAAGAAGATTTATCAAAGGGTGAAACCAAGAGGACACGTGCCTCAGGCACCGTAATCGACGCAAGCTGGTTAAGGGGAGTTGGAACCCCATAATATTCCACCTGAATCCGATCCAGAAGGCTGGCGTTAGCACGCCCCGCACGGATAGCTGCAAATTCACGCGACAGAGACTGATGAGACTGCTCAAAACGTTTCTGCGCTTTCTCAATAATAGCATTAGTCATAAAAATATACACTCCTTACAAGAAGATACAAAGCCCGTTAAAACGCAAAAGGAAAATAGGGGACTGGCTGACGAATCGCCCGATTCTAAGTCAGGCCATCTTTTTCCCGCAGCGTTTAGGGCGTGTTCAATTCCAACAAGATACAAAGCCCGTTTAAAAATCCGTATGAAAATAGGGGATGGCAAGTGATGCTGGCATCACGCTGACAGACATCTTTTTCACTAGGATTTTAGGGCGTGTTCAATTCCAACAAGATACAAAGCCCGTAAAAGAGCAAAGCAAAAATGACGGTAAGTCCGAAATCTCTGATTTCGCAGACGCACCTACTAATAAACATAGTTTACACTAGATTTTGGGGCGTGTTTAATTCATAAAGGGCATAGATTAAAACAGCCTAGTCCGATTTCTTCTTCGGAATTGTCACCGTTTTCTCCCACTCTTCATAAACTTCCATAAATCGGCTCTCCTCTTCGTCCTCATAGCCACGAAAAACCACTTGGTCAATGTCCTCATCATTGAAAAAATAGCCATTCCCTGGATTAAATCCTTCTGGATAAATTACTCCAGCATAATCTGTGTAGACATTACCGGCCTCCTCATTGAGTTCAATACCGCGGCCGATAATCATCAACTTTACCGTTCCTTCCTTCAAATAAACCAAACTTCCTAAAGGCAATAACGTTTTTGCCATCTCAATTCCTCCTCTTTCATTCACACTTATTCTCACCTAAAACAATTACTTTTTCTTCTGACGTCTCTCCTCTCTCCGCTTTTTCTTACGCCCATTGCGATACCACTCCTCATCTGGTATCTCTAAGTAAGACTGGTACTCCCGACTGTATTTGACCAAATAATAACTCTGAAACAGAAAGAAATCCGTAATGAACCAAAATCCGTAGCCCGAAACTACAAAGGCAAGGAGCTGAACCAGACCTAAGGGGTAACTATACCAATGGCGATTCAAGTCTGTCTCCAACCCCTGAAACACACTGCCGCTCAGAAGCAAAAGAAAGAGACTGATCGCACCGACTATAAGCAAAAGCCTCTTAGCTGAAAGCAGCGGCTCGTACTCTTCACTATATAAGACCGCCTTAGTCCTCCGCCAGCCTTGATAGAGAATCAGCACCATTAAGACAAGACCGACTGCAACCTGAAGCAAAAGCCCAGCTGTCCCATAACGGTCAAAAGCGGCAGCACTTGATAAACAGGAAGCCAAAACTAAAGTACAATATCCCAACCCTAAAAAGAGTGGGAAACCAATCAGTCGCTGTTTAGCCAAATTAGATGGAGGGAAAAGTACATTTAAAGAAGGGATAATTGTTATGGCAAAAACAGTAATGTTAGGAAGAAAAAATGCCTGCCCAAGAGCTCCAACTAAGCGGGCAGAAGCTGGAGACAAATAGCGAATATTTTCTGCATCTGCACTCAAAATAAAAGGCATTCCAAATAATAAAGACGCTATTAACGCGAAACTCATTCCGCCAGCTATGAAAAAAGTGAAAAGCCGATTGAGCAGTGACCAGTTCATGGAATTGTTCTCTTTAAGATTTCCGATTAGAACGTCAGGTTTAATGATTCTCTTGCTTTCCTCAAAGCTGGCTTTAAAAATTGACTTCTTCATCTAACAGATCACTCCTTCCTAAAAACCAAAGGCTGAGGTCACATTATTCCAACCCTGAGACAGGGACTATTTAAAGCAGGATAATTGAGTTTAGACAATCATGAGCTCCGGCTGTTCTTTTTTGCTGCTTTCTCCCGTCTCCTTAACTCACGTTTACTATACCACTCCTTATCAGAAATCTTCAGATAAACCTTATACTCCTCCGGATACTTCCAGATATAATAAGCCTGATAAATAAACTGATTCACCAACAAACGCCAAGCATAGCCAACAATAATCAAAGCAGGCAACAATAGAAGCCCCAAAAGATAGCTGTACCACATCTCATTTAAATCACTAGCCAGCCCTTTAAACACTGTCCCGCTCAAGACCAAAAGCACTGCACTGACCGCTAACACCGTATAACCCATAAGTTTCACAAGCCCCCCAGCCAACGCGGTTCATTATACAAGCGCCTTCTGGCATCGCGATAGCCTTGATAGAGAATGGCTATGATAAACCCTAAACCAGCTACCAGCTGAAGCAGAAAGCCTGAAAACCCAAAACGATTAAAAGCAAAAGCACTGAGAAAATAAAACAAAGCGATGACAGCACAGGTAAGAAAAGGAAAGTAGAAAGAAAAGTAAAAATAAGACTGAACCTTCAAATTCTTTTTAGGCAAACAGAATAGAGTCATAAAAATGAATGTTAGAGTATAAAAGAAAGCAGAAGGCGGAATGAGGAAAGTCCCTATCTGATGGATTAATTCTGCCGCCTTCACTGAAATCAGCCTAACCTCCCCAACTCTTCCAATCTGTTCTGGCATAGCAAACAACAAACCATACAAAACAAGACCAAAAGCAAAATAGCCTATAATCACAAGCGTGAAGAGCCTGTTAAAAATACCCATATGAACAGGATTATTATTTCTGGTTATTCCAGCTGTCAGGACAAACTTGCCTTGGGTCACCAGGCCTTGGCTTTCCTCAAAGCTGGCTTTAAAGATGGACTTCTTCATCTAGCAGATCACTCCTTCCTAAAAACCAAAAGCTGAGGTCACATTATTCCAGCCCTGAGACAGCGACTGACCGACAGACTTCGCCTTATCAGAAACAGTCTGACCGACATCCTTAACTACCTTGGCCGCCCCGTCATAAGCATCAAACGCCTTATTTTCAGCCCATGAATAAAATTTATCCTTACTTTCTGGGTCAATAGCTCCCCAAGCAGCATTAAAACTCCCTGCAACAAAGCCTACAGCTGCACCAACAGCTGCACCTCCCGGTCCTAGAAGACTTCCAGCCTTAGAAAAGGCTGCCGTAAATTCCAGGGGGCCGGCGTTTTTAATGGTCTCCACCCCAGCATGAATGGCGGATTTGCCTACGCTGTGATAGGTCCGGCTGTCCTCATCGGTATAGCCCTGATAGCCGTAAACACTTGCCTCCATTGCCACCATCGTCCAGCCGCCTACCTGTGCGACCTTCCCTAAACTCTTTGCACCTGACTTCAGCGGATTCTTGACCGTATCGAAAAACTTCGTCGCCCCTTTATAGCCCTTCTCCGCCAGCTTCCAGCCCTTGCTGCTGCCTACCTTGCTCAGGGCACTCCAAGCTTTGGTGTTCTTGACCTGACGCATAACCGCCCACAAGTCCTTGCCAGACTTGCTGACCATATCCCAGGATTTGCTGAGCCCTTCAAAAGCCTGACGGCCTAGATTAGCGGCACTATGGCTCTTATTATTAAAGATTTTTAAATAATCCCTGACTAAGCCCACACCGCTCTTCATCCGCTTATAATTCGAATCATCCGCTACCGATTGGACATAGGTCTGCCAAATGTCAGAAAAACCTGACCACCATGAGCCTGACGTTTCGGCAATAGAATTTAGAGACTTAGCAACTATTTCAAGTAGTTCTAGAGGGGTAGAGGTGGAAGCTATGTTGCGAGAGGTCGTCTTGACACCGTCCGCAAAACTGGCATCCGAATAAAATGCCGAAGCCTCTTTATCAACATAGGACACACCGGTCAAATCGGATAAAGAAGCTAAAACCGTCCCCTGACTGGCTAACAGCTCACTGAATTCTGTCCCCTGTGTCCAGCCGTTAAAAGTCTCCATGTTGCTCTTGGTATCCGTCAACACCTTCTTGGCTTCACTCTAGAAAAGGGGAGAGATTTAAAAAATTAAACCTAATCTTTAAATTTTTCCTTTCGGTACTGTAGAAGCTTGTACCCAACTATCATAATGGTTTGTAAAATGGACTTCCGCATCATTGCGGTATCCTTCAAAAAGAACCGACTTAACATTTTCACGGTTGAAAAAGAAAACTGTATCAGGACTCTGCATCCCATTTGGAATAACAACTGAACCATAGTCATAATATACCATTCTTTTTCCATTATGATTATCTAGCTCTTCAATAGTACTTCCACGTGAAATAATCATTAACTCTGTATCATCACCACCTTTAAGTGTTACTACCGATCCTAAAGGTAAAATTTTATTTTCCATTTCTTACTCCTCTTTAAATTTAATTTTATTTTGGTTATATAATTGCATAGTTTTAAAAAAACGGACTGGACTATTTTGATTAAAAACAATGATATTTACTGGGATAACAAGACCAAGAATAATAGTCCTAAAAATTTCATTTCCTATAGCTTTTCCTATTAAATCTTGATAAGTAATGACATAAACGACTGGTAATAAGAGAAGAAGTAATATTATTGCAGACAGCACTTTCATATAAATAATATTCCCCTGTTCTGTTTTTCCATTTCGTTGTTCTGAAATTAAATTTTTAAAAGTTGCTTGCCTAAAAGCATATTCTGTTGCTAACTTTGCTGTTCTAACATTTTTATAAAGTGCTAGCTCTACAATTCCCACTAAAAATATACTTTCAATAAGCCAAATAAGCACGATATAATACAGTGTTTTTTCTGTATATGTTCCCATATTAAATAATTTTTTTATCATGAATAAATTAGTACAACTAAACATGAAAAGAACAACTAACATAGGAATCAAAGTATTTGTTCTCTTAGCCCCCTCTGTATTCAACAAAAAGCTTTTAGGAGCGTACACTGCTTCCTTAGTTTTACGATCATAATAAATAGCTTTACCAGCATAATCCCCCATAAATATTCTTTTCCTATAAAACATATGCACTACCATAACTTCCATTTCCCATGAGAAACATTGTCCCAAATATTATTTATCCCATCAGACACTGCAGAACCAGCTATACTGCCTATTGCTGCCCCCACAACCGTACCAACAACAGGTATTGGAATAGCTGAACCTATAACAGCACCTATTTGTGCTCCTACTACTGCTCCTGTAAAAGAACTTCCCGCATGAGCTATACCATCAATTGCAGCATGGAATTCCCCGTATGTTTCTTTATTTTGAATATAAGTATCAATTCCATCTGTGACAGCAAAAAGTGTTCCTATAGCTCCAACACTTTTATAAGTACCTTTTACAGATTTCAAACTACTTAAATTGGATTTTATACCTGTAACAGCAGTCCCCCAACCTTGTTTAAATTGAATATCTTTTAGGTTCCCACCTAGGTATTCTCCCCATTTTACTATTTTTGAGCCTAAAATATTTTTTTTACTTGTCTCAGTTAAAATCCTACTCCCCAACCTAGTATCTGGGTCTATCATAACAAATCCAGAACCTTCAACGCCATATTTTAACAATTTATGCCCAGCTAATGTTTGAATTACGGTTCCAGTTTTTTCCAATCCCTTTTTAGTATATTCAGCCAGTAAATCCTTAACAATACTACATTTCTCATCTCCCAAAAAATCAAAGAAGCTTGAAGTATGTTTCCCTACATTTGCCAGTAGCCCTACGGGAGTTGACTGATTCGAGATTGCCTGAGCAACATAAGCTGCATTATCTGCAAAATCCGTCTTGTTGTAAAACGTTTTAGCACCAGATGCAGTATAACTTATATTAACTAATCCCATTAGAGACTGTAACTGCGTTGACTGTGCCAACAACAGTTCACTGAATTCTGTCCCCTGTGTCCAGCCGTTAAAAGTCTCCATGTTGCTCTTGGTATCCGTCAATACCTTCTTGGCTTCACTCAACGGTGTCGTAATATCTGAACTGCTGGGATTGCTCAAACTGATGATATCAGATATCGAACTGTAAATCTTGGACGTCTCACTGTCTATCGTCGCTATACTGCTCTCTATCGTACTATAACCTTCCTCTAATCCCTGCAGATAATCCGTATCGATAATCGCCGTAGCTGAGGTCTCCTCAACCGTCGTTTGAAACGCCTCTATCGCCTTATCATACTGGGCCGATAAAGTCGATAAACTATTGGAAAAGTTGGTCAGAAGCGGAATCTGATAGTTATTAATCTTACCGTCTATGGCTGTCTTGACCTCCCCTTGAAGACTGTCGGTATTGACTAGATTCGTAAAGGAAGTCTTAGCAGTTTCCAATTGACTGTTCAAATTATCAATAGAGGTCGTTAAAGTTGTCTTATTCTCATTGACTTCTGTCATATCGATTTTCATGGTTAAAAGTTTCCCTTTTCACTTACAAAAGTTGCTTTTTCGTTTTTAAAAGTATAACAGATGTCAAACGTTTTGTCTAGCCCCAAAAAAACAGCAAGCCGAGGAAAGGGAGCGGCATCAGCTGCCCCCCTCTACCTTGTTCCTGCACAGTTACAGGCTGATAGCTTAACCATTTCCGCATAAAACAAAGTGCCGACTGAAAGGCAGAAAACGCTAGCGGCCTTGCAAGCTAGGTTTTAAAACAAGGCCCTCATTAACTTTAACAGCCTTACTCATTGGACTTATTGGAGACCGTTGTCCCAATCTGTTCCCCGAAGACAACCCGTTTAATATTTCCCGGTTCATTCATGTTAAAAACAACCAAATCGATATCATTGTCCATTGACAAAGTTGAAGCGGTCGCATCCATAATTTTCAGACCGCGCTTAATGACTTCAACATGCGTCAGTTCATCAAACTTCACAGCATTGGCATCCTTTTTAGGATCTGCATTATAGACGCCATCTACACCGTTTTTGGCCATCAAAATAGCATCCGCCTCAATTTCGGCAGCCCGCAGTGCTGCTGTTGTGTCCGTTGAGAAATAAGGAGAGCCCAGTCCGGCACCAAAAATAACGACACGGTTTTTTTCTAAATGACGCAGAGCCCGTCCGCGGATATACGGCTCTGCCACAGACTGCATAGCAATAGCCGTTTGAACACGAGTATCAACTCCCACCTGCTGCAGACTGTCGGCCATAACCAGAGCATTCATGACTGTTCCAAGCATTCCGGTATAGTCGGCCTGTACCCGATCCATTCCTGCCTCTGCTGCCGGCTCACCTCGCCAGAGATTGCCGCCGCCGATAACTAAGGCAATTTGAACACCTGAATGGTGAACTTCGGCAATTTCTTTTGCCATTGCCTGAACAGTAGGCAGGTCAATACCGTTTCCTTTTTCTCCTGCCAAAGCCTCACCGGACAGTTTAATCAAAATACGATGATATTTAGGTTCCACCATTTTCCTACTCCTTACTCTATCTTCATTATTCTATCACAATTTTGCTAAGATTTATAGTCTAATATTATTTTTTATGGTAAGCCTCAAGCTGCACTGATCTAAAGGAATTCACGCAAAATCTAAACTTGCTGTCTTTATGCGGCTTGCAGAGAGGAATGAGCCAATTCATTATTTTATAGCTTGTCTTTCCTCTCTTACCGCTGGCAGCATCCTCGTCAAAAGAAAGTTATAATTTATCCGCTGTATCAACCTATCTATAAGCGCTAACCAAACCACATCTAGCCCCTTTAGTCTAGCTCACTATTTTTCTCCTGTCTTTATTTTCGGAAAGTAAAAAAAGGCTGGGACAAAAGTCCCTGCCTCTTTCACTTTTTTAGATGGATGCGTTTGACGCAGTGGTTGTTCGGAAGTTCTTATCCCTTGTCGAACAAGGGATAGCGACCTCCCTAATCAACTGTTCGGAGGTAGGACAACAAAATCGAAATCGGCATTTTATGACGATTTACCGATTTTTGTCCCACTCTCGCTCAGTGATTTAAATAATTTCCAATGTTCTGAGATAAATGGGCAATTGCATCTGAAAAATGATTAACAGTAAATGTGGCATGCTGCTGAACATCAGCTGCTGCCTCAGACATGCAGTAAGAAATATCTGCATTATCAAAAAGTGAAATATCATTGCCAGAATCGCCGAAGGCAATAACTAGGTCATAGGAAGAAGCAATTTTTTGAAGTGCCGCTCCCTTTGAAACGCCTTTTGCTGTTATTTCAATCCTAGTCGCTCCGGAATGATATATTTCAAGATTGGGAAATTTTTTTTGCAGATAAGACAGGCAGCTGCCTGCCGTATCTTTAGGGGGGCGGACATTGAATTTGAATAGCTCCCTTTTTATTAAAATATCATAGAGATTATCAGGGCAGATGATTTCCATATTCCAAAGACGTTCAGGGTGTTCATGGGAAAAATTGCCAATGCGTCTTTCTCCGTCTAATGCATCAAAGACAAGCTGCTCCTTTTTTAAATAATCTAATAGCTCCGCCACTTGCATTTGGGGAATAGCATCTGAAAATATGGTTTCTTGATCTGAATTGATAATTAAAGCACCATTAAAAGCAATAAAATGCTGACAATTGATAGCGTTCTGGTCAGTGACATAGTGAATTTCTTTGACAGAACGCCCTGTTGCAATCGAAAAATCACTGAAGTTAAGCAGATAGTGATAGGCAAGCAGATCATTTTGCGAAACCTGAACTGAATCTTTGATAAAAGTACCGTCTAAATCAGTTACGCATAGAATCTTTGATTTCATCTCTATTCTCCTATGCCAAGAATATCCTGAATTTCCATTTTGAGCACATTAGCATAAGCACCATAAATGGATTGCATCTGCATACCGTTTTCAGCAAATCCCATGGCTTCATAGCGATTGACAATAACATCTTTATCAACCAGCGACTTATCTTTCACATCAATACGTAAACGTGTAATACAAGCATTGACATCAACAATATTGTCTGGCCCTCCGTGAGCTTTAATAAGACCGAGTGCCTGCTGGTGCGTTTTCTCTTCTTTGGTCATATTAGAGCTGTCAGAAACCGGTGCTTCTTCTTTGCCAATTGTCTGAATTTTAAGGCCATATTTCCCACGTGCTTCTTCTTTACTAGCTAATTTCACTTCAGCAGAATCTTCGCGTCCTGGTGTTTTGAAATTGAATTTTAAAATCATAAATTTAAAAACAAAGTAGTAAATGAAGAAGTATGGAATCCCAACAAGGAAAACCAGCCACCAGTGAGTTTTAGGACCCTGAAGAATCCCATAAATAACAAGATTAATAAAACCGTGCCCAGTCGGTGTAGCCACACCCGCTCCCAAAAGATGCATAACAAGGAGGGAGGTACCTGCTATAAAAGCATGTACAGCATAGAGAGCAGGCGCTACAAAGAGGAAAGTAAATTCAATCGGTTCAGTAATCCCTGTTAAAAAAGAAGTAGCTGCTGCTGAAAATAATAGAGAACCAGCTACTTTCCGCTTTGCTGGAGCAGCAGTCTTATACATAGCGTAGGCAGCGCCGGAAAGTCCAAACATAAAGTAAACAAATTTACCGCCATTAAACCGTGTAATTGAAGGATCGATAGAAGTAATGGTGGAGTCAGCCAGTGACGCTAAATAAGCGTTCACAGTTCCGGTCACCTGTTCTCCGTTTATCAGCCAGGAGCCCCCAAGCTCTGTCGTTCTTACTGGCCAATTAAGACCGTGATGCAAACCAAAAGGCAGGAGAGCGCGTTCCACAACACCATACAAGAATGTTCCAACAGGTCCGGATTTTAGGATAGCTACAGAAAGTGCGCTAATACCGCTTTGAACGATTGGCCAAATAAAGAACAGCAAAACAGCAACCCCAGACATCACGACCATTGTTACTATCGGAACAAAACGAGGACCGCTGAAGAAACCAATAACAGCCGGTAATTCTTGTTTGACTGCCCATTTATGAACAAAATAGACTGTAATGCCGACAATAATACCACCAAAGACACTGAGATCCATTGTTTGGATTCCAAGCACATTAGTCTGCATAGCATCAGCGAGCAGGAGCTTAGCTTCTGTCGACTCTAACCCTGCTGTATCAACCAGTCTCCCGCTGGCACTTAGCAAAAAATTTAAAATGTAGTGCAAAACCAGGAAGCCTAATAAACCTGATAAAGCTGCAGACCCCTTTTCCCTTTTTGCCAGTCCAACTGCAACACCCACCGCAAAGATAACAGGTAAATTATCAAACGCAGCGTCTCCCAACGCAATTAAAAAATTCATGATAAACTGGAAAATGGAATTGTTTAAGGCAGGAAACAGTTCTAAGGTATTGGAATTCGTGAAGGCAGTCCCAATTCCTTTAAGAATTCCTGCGCCAGGCAGCACAGAAACTGGAAGTAAAAATGATCGTCCAAACTGCTCAAAAGCAGAGATAAATTTATTCTTTTGCATATTAGGGCCTCCTTTATTTGCTGAAGCCATTATAACATAGGAAAAGCAAGCAGCTCCGTTTTCGGATAATCTTTCTCTATTGAACTTTTTTTACTAAAATAGTAAAATTTTACTATAAAAAATATACTGCTTTTTTCGTATAAATACATTGATTGATTCAGAGGATAGAGAATGTTTTTAGAAAATTTCAAGAATAATTATGACAAATTATCGGTAAGCGAACAAGAAGTTATTGATTATTTAATGAAGCAAGAACATTTAGAAAGTCTCACTTTGAAGCAGATTGGCAGCGATACTTTCCTATCATCTTCTACAGTTATTCGGGCTTGCAAGAAATTAGGCTACCATACGTTTAATGATTTACGCTATGATTTAAGACTTACTAAAGAGATACAAAATCAATCAGGCAGCAGCCATTTATCTTCTTTTGAAGAACTGAAAAAGCAGCTGACGGTGGAATTTACCCAGACAATGTCAATGTGCTCAGAGCCGGATTTTGACTATTTTGCTGAAAATCTCATCAAGGCCAGAAGAATTTTTTGCCTTGGAGTAGGATCAAGTTATATGGCTATGTCAGATTTCAACAGAAAACTGAAATTAGTTAATCTTTGGTCAAACGACTATTTTGAGCATTACAGTATTAAAAGAATTGCTGATATTGCAACACAAAAAGATGTTGTCTTGGTTTTTTCATTAAGCGCCAAAAACGATGAAGTTAACCAGAGCATCTTTTCAGCTAAGCAAAACGGTGCACAAATCTTATCAATCACTAGTTTGGGGAACGACTTTCTCTCTCAGGTCAGCGATGCTGTCATATATGTTTATGATGCCCCCAAAAAACATGCTAAACTGCGTTCAAGACTGATGTTCAATCTAGTTGGAACTCTGCTATTTGAAATCATTTTAGAAAAACTGCAGACCGGTAATTAATAAAAATGTTTGCTTCTGCTTTCCAGCACTTGACCTAACTGCCAAAGAAGCACAGAGTTCTGCAGCCTCCGAGCTGTTTCAGGTGCTAAGCTATAGTTTTGAAAGCTTTAAACCCTGTTTGCTCTTCATTTTAAATAAAAACAACTGACCCCGCCCGAATCAAAAAGAAAACTGGGACAGACTGATAAGCTTGCTATACAAGCGTAACAGTCTGTCCCAGTTTTTTTACACATTAAAGAGAGTTAGCATCGACTTTAATACCGACACCTTGTGTAGAGGTGATGGAAAGATTCGTGATGTAAGTTCCCTTAGCTGTTGATGGCTTAGCTTTGACAATCACATCGTTGAATGCTTTAAAGTTTTCAACTAATTTATCATTATCAAAAGACACTTTGCCGATAATGGCCTGCACATTGCCCGACCGGTCTGCACGGTAAGTTACCTTGCCGCCCTTAGACTCTTCAACTGCCTTAGCAAGGTCTGTTGTCACAGTGCCAGTTTTAGGGTTAGGCATCAGATTGCGGGGGCCAAGGACATGGCCCAAACGGCCGACAACAGCCATCATATCAGGTGTTGCAATCACAACATCAAAGTCAAGCCAGCCGCCTTGAATACGCTGAGCCAAGTCTTCTTCACCAACAACATCCGCTCCAGCTGCTTTAGCTTCCTCAGCTTTAGCACCGCGCGCAAAGACAACAACACGCGCTGTTTTACCAGTACCGTTGGGCAAGACCATTGCACCGCGAATCTGCTGGTCAGCTTTTTTGACATCAATATTTAAGTTATAGGCAACTTCAACAGTTGCATCAAATTTTGCAAAGTTAGTTTCTTTAATCAGTGCTACAGCTTCTTCAACACTGTAAGCTTTTGTGCTGTCTACTTTTTCCAGAGCAGCACGCATTTGTTTGCTTTTTTTAGCCATTTCAATTTCTCCTTGTAATGTGGTAGTATCGATTTTCATCTCCCACGTCACTTATCAAAATATGATCAAGTTTTTGCGGGCAACAGGACAGCGTTACAATTAATCTGTAACAGTGAATCCCATAGAACGAGCAGTCCCTTCAATCATACGTATTGCAGCATCAATATCTGCAGCGTTCAAATCTGGCATTTTCGTTTCAGCAATCTCCTGCACTTGCGCCCGAGTCACTGAAGCAACTTTGTTTGTATTTGGTTCTCCGGAACCTTTTTCAACACCTGCTGCTTTTTTCAAAAGCACTGCAGCCGGCGGCGTCTTCGTTACAAAATCAAATGATTTATCTTCGTATACTGAAATAACAACCGGAATAATCATACCGGCCTGATCAGCTGTACGGGCGTTAAATTCTTTGGTAAAGCCCATAATATTAATCCCTGCCTGACCTAGCGCAGGACCAACTGGCGGCGCCGGTGTCGCTTTCCCAGCAGGAATTTGCAGCTTAACAACATTTTCGACTTTTTTAGCCATTTTAAAATCCTCCTTTGTGGTTTTGGCGGTAAATAAAAGATTTTTACCTCCCACAGCTGTGCTCTAAGCACACTTAATTAGTATACACTATTTGGACAAAAAAGCAAGATTTTTCAGCGATTTTATTTACTTTCTGCAGCATTCATTATAAAATAACAGTATGGATATCTACAAATTAATGGCTGCTGCCTTTATTATCATGACGCCGCTTTTTGCTTTTATTATCGTGAAATTTTTCCGGCTGGGAAAGCTGGGGTTAAAATCCCCCGATTTAGCTCTGCCCTTATTTGCAGCAGAGATTGTTCTGGTTTCCGCTCATTTTTTTGTTCACAGCCTGCTTCCGTATTATCTGATTGTCATGTCTTTGCTGGCCATAGCATTGACCTTTGGTTTTATTCACAGCCGCTCCTCCTTCTCTTACCGCCGTTTTTGCAAATTTTTCTGGCGGGCCGGCTTTATCCTGACCTTCATTTTTTACTTAGGCTTAGTTATTTTAATCTTCACAATATAAACCATAAACTGTTACTAGAACTGAAGATGGCCTAAACGCTGTCTTAAAAGCGCCGTACCTGTTGTACGGCGCTTTTTTATGAATAAGATAAAACGGCTGTTTTTAACTTTCGCTATAGTGTAGGATAAAATCACATCAATTGTCAACCGCTGGCTCAAAACCACTAATAAATAGTTTTGTGAAAAACTCATAACTTGCTGCAGAATATCGGTAACAACCAGTCCGACAGATACAATACCAAGCGTAGATTGTAACTGATTAGGAATATATTCATCTAAAATCCCTTGCAGATAATACGAACCGATAATATTAATTAACGTGACTAAGAGGCTGGCGAGCACAATATAGGTCAGCAGAGCTTTTTGCTTAAAAATAATGGGCAAAAAACTCATTAAACCATTCTTTTTATCCCTATGAGGCTTATAGTAGGGAGCAGGCGCTAAAAAGATAGCAACTCCAGTCCATTCCTTAGCAAAGTACTCTTTAGACATTTTAGTGATTCCGACAGTCGGATCAGGATCGCCAATAACAAGTGTATTTCTTTTACTTTTATAAACAACATAGTAATGCTGAAGCTTCCCCTCTTTATTGACATGAACAATAAAGGGGTAAGAAATATCAGCCATATCAAACAGTTCCATATTGGCCTGAACAGCATGCGTTTCAAAGCCCATTTTCTTGGCCGCTTCAACAATGCCTAAAGCTGTTGTTCCTTCTTTAGTTGTTTTTGCTAGCTCTCTTAAGTGAGCCAGCGAGAAATCTGAACCATAATGTTTGGCAACTGACGCCAAAGCTGCCACACCACAATCTCGTAAATCAATCTGACTAACATATTTATATCTTTTCATAGCCCTTCCTTTAAAAATAAACTGAAACTATTGTGCCACAAAATAGAAAGGTAAGATTTTTCAAGTCGTAAAAAGTTTAAAAAAAGTCGCAAATGGTAAAAAATGACTGTTTACGACCTAAAAACGACAAATGATGACTTGGCCATGCATTGAATTAAAAATCTGTTAAACTAAAGTCGGTCAGTTGCAACGACAAAAATATTTTTGGGAGGTAATTCAAATGAATACAAAAACTTTTGAACAATTTGCTACATTGACAGATGCAGAACTTTCAGCCGTTGAAGGTGGAGGCATGGAATGGATTGGAGCTGTATTGGGTGCTATAGGTAATGCTGCCCATCCTGTTGACCCTCGTCAAGTGGTAGATCAATTAAACGGAAAGTATCCACGCCGTGGTCCTGTTCGTTCTTGCCCTCCTGGAGGAACTGGAGGGACACCTAATGCTTGTTGATATTTATTTGTCTGGAAAAATTTCTAAATAATGTTATTTTAAAGATAATTTAGAAGTTTTTTAGCAAAAAGAAATACGGTATGTAAATTATGAAAGCATTATATAATGGTCGTCTGTCTGATGTATGGGAAATAAGCAAGACGAATGTTCAACCAGTATGGGTTCAGCAAGCTTTTAAACAAAATTATCTGAGATGGAACGATAATAAATTGGTAATTTCCATGAGTGGAATAAACCCGTCTATGAAATTTAATTTGAAAATCAGCTTATTGAGTTATCCTGGTTATGCCTCTTATCCTGTGGGATATATCGGAGATTTTTTAGATATTACTAATCATCGTGTTGTTTCAAAAAAACAATTTCAGAAACATTATCAAATTATTGAGGAAGACCCTCTATAAATCTCACTTATATCTAAAACTAAAGTTTAAAGCAACTCTATTGTGTACTGACCCCAAAAAGTTGGACAATTAATTATTGAAAGGACCTATCCCTGTATTGTACAGGGATAGGTCTTTATTGAGTTTGACTTCAATGCGTTTGTTTAAGCAAAGTTTTTCTCAGCAATAGTATACTCATTTTTCTTGTATTGTAGTAGCTAATTGGAAAGGATTCTCTCATTGGGAAACGCATAATCAAGGGAGAGTGACATTTTAGAACGCCCTTCAAGAAGGACTTTATATTTTGGTTCAGGAGGATAGTAGTTATTTTGACTTTTTCGAACAACCTCTACACCATACCGATTCATGAATCTAATCATGTATTACAGGTATTAGGAACTGGCAGCGCACTTTTGTCTATCGGCTTTTGTTTTAACCAAGTTTTACCATTTACGACCTAAAAATGACAAATGATGACTTGAGCATTTATCTTCCAGAAAATTTGTTAAACTAAAATCTGTCAGTTGCAACGACAAAAATGTTTTTGGGAGGTAATTCAAATGAATATAAAAACTTTTGAACAATTTGCTACATTGACAGATGCAGAACTTTCAGCCGTTGAAGGGGGAGGGTGCAATTGGAGAGACGCAGATAAAGCTGGTGTAGCAGGCGGTATTGGAGGTCTTATTGGTGGTGGACCAGTTGGTGGTATAGCTGGCATTGCAGGCGGTCTGGCTGCTTATGGAGCGACTTGCTGGTGGTAAATGTTATATGATGAAAAAAATAAATACAAAAAAGATACTGTACTTTCTCTCCATTGGAGGAATTGCGGGAGTAATAACTTCTTTTTGGGGAACAAAGTATTTACTTCCTTATCTTGTTGGTTTGTTTCTTTCAGTAGTATATAAGACTATTTCAAAGTAAAAGATATCTTTATATTATTCTAAGCTGGTAGTTTATCTGCCAGCCTTTTTGTTATTTAGTCAAAGTCAAATCGGGAATGGTAAAAATCATGAAAATACAAAAAAATGACTATTTACGACCTAAAAACGACAAATGATGACTTGGGCATTTATCTTCCAGAAAATTTGTTAAACTAAAGTTTGTCAGCTGCAACGACAAAAATGTTTTTGGGAGGTAATTCAAATGAATACAAAAACTTTAGAACAATTTGTTACATTGACAGATACAGAACTTTCAGCCGTTGAAGGTGGAAAAAACAAAGACGGAAGAGATCTTGCATGCGTACTAGGAACTGCAGGGATGGCTGGTGCAGGTTTTTTGTTTGCTGGACCAGGAGGAGCTGCTGTACTCGGCGGTGCAACGGCACTTAGAGTTTGTAGATAAACTTATTTTTATGAAAGAGGTATTATTTTATGGAACAGTTTCAGTTAATTGAAGATAATGAACTAGAGATGATTGTTGGTGGAAAAGTTAGCCCAACATGCGCTGCCTTAGTAGCAGCATCTATATATGGCGGACTAGCAATAGCAGGACCTGTTGGTGTAGGTGTAGCTATGGCGACTGGTGGGGTAGCAGCTGGAAGTTTTTGTAGATGAAAAATTGGAGAACTATCCTAAAAAATATACTGTTTTTATCAATGGGGGTGAAAGCAATTTTATCAACAGATGATATTTTAGTGGGAACAATTCTCGTTTTTTTCACAGTGCTTATACTGTATAACATAAATAAAGCAAATTAATCCCTATGACCTACTCTATTTTGTTATTTTACTGTGTACTATCCTAGATATATTAGAACAATTTGTTACATTAACAGATACAGAACTTTCAGCCGTTGAAGGTGGAGGAAAAAACAGTGCTAATGCATTTTTGACAGGATTTGGCGGAGCTGTCGAGGGGGTAGTACTGTGTGCTCAAACTGGAATGTTTTTACCACCTTATGCATATGCAGCATGTGCGGCTGGAGGAGCTGCCGCTAGCTTAATTTGGTCGCATTAATACAGGAGAATTATTACTATGAATGCAAAAAATTTGAAATCAGTTAATATATTGGATAGCAACCAACTTTCTGTTATTAATTAAAGGCGGGAATAGTATTTCAGCAGGAGAATTTGGACAAGCCCTTGGGATTTGTACGGCTGGAGGGGCAGCTGTTGGCGGTTTAATCGGCAATGTCCCTGGTGCAATAGCAGGTGGTATATACGGCGCTCAATACTGTACCTCGGTATGGGCTTTGTTAAGGACCCATTAATTCTTGGTAGGTGTTCTTTTGAATAATCAAATTCGTGTTTTAACCGCAATAGTCCTGTCTGAATTATTGATAGAGTGGGCAGGGTATCTAATAGGAATTCCGTTTTCTGCAATTATTGTTTTAGTATTGACAAGTACAGTTATCGAGCTTCTTCTTCATATTATTTTTTATAGAAAATTTCATGAGGTGATAAGCTTAAAGCAATGTTTAAAAAATTATATTTCTTACGTCAAAAAAACACTTTGGTTTTTGTTAATGGTTTTATTATTACTTATCATTAATACTGTACAAAAGCATGCTTTCTTGCTATTTTTTGAATGGCATATTTTAGTTATGTTTTACACAATAGGTTTTATTATAAGTTCAAATAATATCCCCATAAAAAAATAATTTATAACACGGTCGTATGACATCAGTCGTCTATTTTCATCGTAATTGATCATTTTTTCAAGCTGATAGCTGGTCCTATCAGCTTTTTAACTGGACAAAAAGGCCTATAGATTATTTAAAAAGTTTGGTTTCAAGACAGATCACCATTCACGACTTAAAATTAACAATTTATGATTGAGGCAAATTTTACAATAAAACTTTGATAAAATAAAAATGTCAATCATGATGACAAATAAAAAAAGAAAGCAGAGATTAACTATGACAGCAAAAACTTTAGAACAATTTGAAACAATGACAGATGCACAGATTTCAGCTATTGAGGGTGGGAAGACGACTTACTATGGCAATGGATTGTATTGCAATGAAAATAAATGCTGGGTGAATTGGTCTCAAACAGTTACTACAATTGCAAATAATTCAGCAATGAACCTTCTAACTGGTGGAAATGCCGGATGGCATTCAGGAGGAATTATCTAATGGTAAGCTTAAGATGGTTTTCTGGCGGCAAAGAGAGAAGCAAAGAAGCTGTAGCCATTATTGATGACTTATTAGAATCTTTTGGCAAAGATTTCAAATTTAGACCATTAAAAAGCTTTTTTATTTCTTACCGCAAGGAACTAGAGTCAAATGGTACATCTAGCCCATTAATCTTAAGCAGAATGAATATAGAGTTATCCAAAGTTTTGGCAGAGAATAAGATTCAGCTGTCTGAAGAACAATCAAAACAGTTAAAAAGACTGCGAAGTTTATCAAATATTAGATATGGATACTAATATACTATATGTATTTTCAAGCTGATAGCTGGTCCTATCAGCTTTTTGACTGGATAAAAAGTCCTAGAGATTATTTAAAAAGTTTGGTTTCAAGACAGATCACCATTCACGACTTAAAATTAACAATTTATGACTTAAACGACTTTCAAAACAAAACTTTGTTAAAATAAAGTTGTCAGCCATGATGACAAAGATAATAAAAAGAATCAGGGAGCAGAACTTGAAAACACTAGAGCAGTTTAAAACAATAACAGATACACAGCTTTCAGCAATGGAAGGTGGAGGAACCGGCATTTGCAAACCTGTTTACTATGCAGCAAATGGCTATTCTTGCCGCTATAGTAATGGAGAATGGGGCTATGTTGTGACTAAAGGAGCTTTTCAAGCCACAACAGATGTCATTGCAATTGGCTGGGTATCTTCACTTGCAGGGGGATATTTTGCTAAATAATAAAGGATCTCTATATGTCTAAACTAACTGAAGAACAAATTATAAACGACGTTTATAATCTTATTTTAAATGTAAAAACTAAGGACAATGAGCGTCAAGTCCTTGTTGACTTTAAAAAAGATATTGAAAATAAAAAAGAATTTGAAAAAGCTTTAACGACATTAGCAGAGAGATTACGGAACATCGGGATTCAAAATATTTCCAAAAAAACAGCAATGAGTTCAGATGTCGGTGAATTTTACAAAAAAATTGCATCTTATGGTCAACTGAAGACAAATTTGGGCCGTGGATTAGCTGTAAGCGGACTTATGTTTTAAAAAATATTTTGTTAAGGAAGAAATTTAGCGGTTTCTACTTAACCTCTCTTTTTACAGCAGCTGCTTATCTCATTTGATGATGACGGGAATTTAATGTTACATCATTTATTGATTTGATATCAAAAGAAATGGCAAGTCACTAATACTTCTATTGGTTTAGAACAGCGAAATTATTTTGATCGTCTTTGAGATTATAACTTGCAGACAATTGAGGCTGGGACAAATGTCCTGCCTCGTTTCACTTTTTTAGCTAAATGCGTTTGGCGCAGGGGATAAGAATTTTCCTAATCAACTGTTCCACTCTCATTTTATTTCAATTCTAAGGAGAGTTTATGAAAAGAAAAACTTTGAAATTAATGATTTTCTTAGCAGCAGCTATTGTTTCTATGATTACAGCAGCGGTATTTGCTGACGAAGAAGCCATTCAGCCGGCTGATGCGGCTGTTGCTGTTAACGATACTGAAGAAAATATAAAATCGGAAGAGGCAGACCCGAGAGGTGAAGCCGCTGAAAATAGCTATGCGGCCCTTGACGGAGACGCTTTGCCAGCAGAGGAGGAGTCGCCAGCTGCTGTTGCATTTGACGAGGCAGAGGAAAACGAAGAAACGGAAATAACGATTTATCAGTATGAGGAAAATATAAGCAATTTTAATCAAGTCCCGATTACTGAAGTTTATTCTATGTTTGCAGAAGACGGGAAAGAGCATGTGATTTATATCGGACGTCCGACTTGTTACTACTGCCGCCAATTCTCACCAGCTTTAAAGGCATTCAACGCTTTAATAGACAATCGTTTAGAGTATTATAATACTGATAGCGAAGATTTTGATGAAGGGGCAAAACATTTTCTTTACGTTACGCTCGGTATCCCTGGAACACCAACTACCATTCGTTTGCAAAATGGAAGAGTAATAAGCACTTGGATCGGCAGCGGTATTTCCGGCCAAGAACTCTATGATCATCTGTTCTATGACGATACCCCAACAGCTAGGGTGGAAGCTGATACTGCCAGTGGGACGGCAGAAACGGGAAATAAGAGCTTAGAAAACAGTCATACTCAAACACCAGATGCTGCTTTGTCTCAAGACATCATGGACGCTGCTCAAGCAGCACCATTTATTCCAGATAATGAAAGTTTCCCAAAGATACATGTGGAAAAAAACAGTACAGTCCAAAAAAAGATTCTGCCTCACTTAGGTATGAATGGCAATCGATTTTCCTTTTACGGTTTTATTATTTCTGCCTTAGGATTCGTTTTACTGAAACGAACTCCAAAAAATATTAAAGAAAGGTAAGTTGCATTATAGAAATGAAATATCCTCTTAAGAGTATTTTAAGCTCTAGGAAATGAGCCAAGTCTCTTTTATGTTACAATAAAACCATCGCAAATGGTGAATGTTAGGGAAGGTTTATGTTAGATATTTATATACTTGAGGATGATATCATTCAACAATTTCGTATGGAGCGTGAAATTGAAGCGATTATGTCAAAAAATCATTGGCTTTATCAAAGATTAGAGACTTTTAGTTCTTCAAAGGATATTATAGCTAAGTCATCTGAAAAAGGGGAACATCAAATTTTCTTTCTTGATTTAGAAATTAAAGAGGATAAAAAGCAAGGGATAGAGGTTGCCAAAGCTATCCGTGAAAAAGATGCAACAGCCATTATTGTTTTTATCACAAGTCATTCAGAATTTATGCTCATAACTTATCAATCGCTGGTAGGGGCCATCGATTTTATCGATAAAAATCTGAATAAGCAGGATTTCAGTGAACGTATAGAACTGTGTTTAAAAGAAGCCATGAAGCACCAATCTGGTTATTTTGGTGAGAGTTATTATTTATTTGAAACATCAAAAGCACGAGTACGCATACCTTATAATGATATTCTTTATTTTGAAACATCTCCTGCTGCACATCGTGTTATTTTACATACAAAAAATGACAGGTTTGAATTTTATGCAACCATCGCAGAAGTGGCTAAATCTGACAAACGTCTCTTCAAATGCCATCGTTCTTTTGTTATCAATGTGGATAATGTCAAAAGATTTGATAAACAAAGACGGAGTGCCTACTTTGAAACAGGGGATTACTGTCTAGTTTCCAGAGATAAAGTAAAAGCCCTCTTGAGTGAGATGAGGTGAGAAGATGATAAGCCATTATCTGAGTGAGCTAGCTTATTATCCTGTCATTATGCTGATTTACTCCAACGTTAGAGGCGAAAAATTAAAGTTATGGGAAATAGCAATAATAGGTCTATCCTTCTTTATTATAGATTTTACATGGTTTTATACAATTATCGGCCGAATTTTAATTTTGATGCTTCTATCCTACTTGAAAGATAAAACACAGCCTCTTTCTCTCTATATATTTTATGGAAGCATTCCATGGGTTGTAGAGAGCGCTTTTAAAAGAATTATTAGTTTCTTTATCTTCCCTATGTTGCACATTAATTATATTGATTTAAGCAAAAATGATGGATTGTTTATCATTACAGAAATTTCAGTAATAATCATATATTTCTTAATGGTAAAGCTTTCTAAAATTAACTTTCAAACTTTTATCATGCTGAGTGAGGTGAAAAAATTAAAAAAAGTTTTAATTTTTACAAACACAACTATGATTTTTTACTATATAGGGATTGAATTTTTAACTGGAATGGATGTTTATGGTGGAGTTCCAACTTTGCCTTACCGTCAGTGGTTAGTTATTTTTTATTTCATTTTCTTCATTCTAATGCTATCTTACATGAACCGTTCCTACCAGAATTGGCTGGAGGGGGAAGTTGCAGCAGCGCGTGAGTATGAGTTACACTCTTTATCAGTCTATAGTAAGCAAATTGAAGGATTGTACGAAGAATTAAGAGCCTTTCGCCATGATTATGCTAATATCTTAGCAAGCTTAAAAGAAGGAATCGACCAAAATAATATGGATATGGTACGAAAAATTTACAACACTGTGTTAGAAGAGTCAGGGCATCTTGTTCAAAATAAAAAATTCGACATTGGACGATTAATTAATATTGATAACGATGCTGTAAAGAGTCTTTTATCAGCTAAGGTTTTAGAAGCAGAATCTTATCATATCGAGGTTGAACTTGAAGTTAAAGACAAAATTGGAGCTCCGGACATTCCTTTGCTGGATTACGTTCGCCTGCTGTCTATTTTGTGTGATAATGCTATTGAGGCTGCCTTGGAAGCTGAGAAACCCGCTATAATAATTGCCTGTTTTTATCAGGAAGATGAGTATATCTTAATCGTAGAGAACACTACAAAAGAAGAGCGAGTTCCTGTGGAATTAATTTACCATAAGGATTACTCAAGTAGAGGCTTAGGGCGCGGTATTGGTCTTAAAACCATTAACAAAATGCTAAAACGCTATTCAAACTTGTCAATACAGACATCAAGTAAAAATTATCATTTTAGACAGACAATAGTTATTAAAAAAACATTCGACTAAAAGAGTCGAATGTTTTTTAAGCATGTTTACTAAGTTTATGAGTCCTTTTCAACCAATCAAAGGGCCCGGCCATTAAAAAGTGTTGACCCGTTCCTCCGACTGTTTGTGCTAATTCATGTTGTTTCAGTTCTTTAAATTTTTTACTTTGTTTCATCCTATGGCCTCCAGATGTCGTTATTATAGCAGAAAAAAGTGCAAAGAAAATTACCTAGTCATGAACGGTCGTTTTTAGGTCGTAAACAGTAATGAGGCGTTCTTGAAAATAATTCTGAAACAGCATTTTAGCATTGCTAGATAGAGCTGACAAATTTGTGCCATGGATTGAGCGAAGTTCGCCAAGGTCTGCTATTTAACTGCCATTGGCTATAGTCGATAAATGGCAAAGCTCTTTATTGGTTGGTCATCAGGACCTTTCTTGGTTTTGTTCCTTCTGCGGGGCCGATAACTCCTGCTTCTTCCAATTCATCCATCAGGCGTGTGGCTCTGTTAAAACCGACCGAAAGACGCCGCTGGAGCATAGAGGCACTGGCCTTCTGCGTTTCCAGCACCAGCGCTTTTGCCTGTGCAAACAAGGGGTCCCCCTGACTGTCTTCAGATCCAGAAAATTCGTCATTTTCTGACACCTCACCCGGATCAAAATTCTCATCGTAGTCTGCTTCTGCCTGATCTTTGACAAAGGTTACGATTCTTTCCACATCATCATCAGAGATAAAAGAACCTTGCAGGCGGACAGGATGGCTCATGCCGATCGGACTAAAAAGCATATCGCCGCGTCCCAATAGCTTTTCGGCTCCATTTGCATCAAGAATCGTCCGGCTATCTGTTCCGCTGGATACGGCAAAAGCGATACGCGACGGAACATTAGCCTTAATCAGCCCGGAAATGACATCAACAGAAGGCCGCTGTGTCGCCAAAATCATGTGAATCCCTGCAGCACGCGCTTTTTGCCCTAAACGGATAATGGCATCTTCCACTTCTTTGCTGGCCACCATCATCAAATCTGCCAGCTCATCTACAATGACAACAATCAGCGGCAATGGAATTTCTTTCTGATCAGATTTAGCATTGTGGGCTTCAACCTTGGCATTATAGCCGTTTATGTTTCTGACACCGAGATGACTGAATAGTTCGTAACGGTTTTCCATTTCATCAACGACTTTCTGCAGTGCTTTACTGGCTTTGCGGGGATTGGTGACAACTGGAATCAGCAGATGCGGGATATCATTGTAAACAGACAGCTCAACCATTTTAGGATCAATCATCATAAATTTGACTTGATCAGGCCGTGCCTTCATCAAAATACTGGCAATAATCCCATTAACCGCAACTGACTTACCGGAGCCTGTTGAACCGGCAATAAGCAGGTGAGGCATTCGGGTCAGATCAAAGCTGTGCGCCAGACCATTCACTGCTTTACCAAGCGGCACCTCCAATAATTTGTCCGGATCGGTATCCGCCTGCTCCCAGAGCTCACGAAAACTAACCGTGGCTATTTCCGAATTAGGCACTTCAATTCCCACTAAAGACTTCCCTGGAATCGGAGCCTCAATCCGCACATCATTAGCTGCAAGAGCTAAGGCCAAGTCATCTGCTAGATTAGCGATACGGTTCACACGGACACCTACAGCCGGTTTAACTTCGTATTTGGTGACAGAAGGGCCTATTTCAGCACGCTCAACACTGACTTTAATCCCAAAACTGGCAAAGGTTTCTTCAAGAATTCTGATGTTTTTGCGCACCAAATTTTTTTCCTTGGATTGATTTTTAGGCTTATCCGGTGCAAATAAATCAATGGAAGGCAGTTTATAGATAAGCGGAGCTTTCGGTGTGAAATCAACTTCAATAGCCTCATCGCCTATGTCTGACTCTTCATCTGGAAAAGTATGCTCATGGTTATCGCCATCAGCCAGCTGATCCAAATCAAAAGCTGAACTTTCCGGAATAGGGGCAGTTTTGGAAAGGTCAGCGCTATAGCCATTGTCATAAGCAATAATCTCAGGCTCTGCTGGGTAAGCAGGAGAAGGCATTCCCTGATCTGTTTCGTTTTCCAAAGCAGCCTGCAAAGCTTCTGAAGCCTCTTTTTCAGCCAGTTCACGCTCTGCTGCTGCCCTTCTTTCTTCACGTTTTACAAAACGCTCCTGTTTTTTGCGCTCATGCCGGCTCTGTAATTTTTGCAGACTGTTTTTGAAAAAATCTGTAATATCATAGATATCCCAAGGACTCATCAAAAAGAGTCCCAAAAGAATAAAAAGTGCCCCGATTAAGAAAGAGCCGATATTAGAGAAAAGAAAATCAACCGGTTTATATAAAACAGCTCCAATCAAGCCGCCGCCTGTAAACTGCTTAACCTGAACATTAAGAAGCTCTTTTACAAGAACGTTAACTGTTGTTTCAAAAATCGGTTTTCCCCTATGAGATGCCAGAGAGAAAAAATAGGCATGCCATTCCAGCAGCAGACCGATTAAAGTCACCATAAATCCGCCTATCAGGCCTTCAAATTTCTTCAGCCATTTGAAAGCAAACAGATAGATGAGCACAGCCAAAATAACCAGATAAGCCAAACTCCCTACAAAGATACGCACTGCATTATAGACCGTTACGCCAAAAAAGCCTAAGCGAATAAGGCCAAAAAAGAGGACTAGCGCCGTCAGGACAGAAAAGACCATCCTTTTAATCGCTCTTCTTTTTTCTTGTTCTGCTTTTGTCAGCCGCCCTCTTGAGCGGCCTTTCTTTCTGTTCTTTCTTTTTGCCATGATTTTATTATAGCATTTTTGAAGGGTTTTATAAAATGGCGGCTTGAACCTTTATTCCAAATAAACAGACCTGAGCAATTATGGATTTTTGCCTGCCCGCTCTTTTTGCTTAGCAGTTTAATGACTTTCTAAAACAAGTCCGAAAATGATCTCGGAGTTGTTTAGAAACTATTCGTCAAAAAGAAAGCTAGCTTTGTCTTTTTAAATTAAAGCCTACAAAATAAATCATTAACAGCAGGGTTGTTAAAAATGCAATCATAATCAAACTGCCGGCAGAAGCAAGAAAGAAAAGGCTGACCGCAAAACCGCTGGCAAGCAGGCAGAGCGTTTGCAGACAAAATCGTTTGTTAAAGCGGTGTGTTTTTTTATTATAGATATTATGTAAGAAAAGTGCTCCCAGCAGTAACAAAATTCCCAAATAAAGCAAAAGCAGCGCAAAACCGTTGCTGGCTTCCTGCTCACCTAAAAAACCAAGCGACACTGTGACAAAGCTCAGGCCAAACAAAATTGGATAATGATAATAAATAGCACCATTACCGGACACACCCGTCTTGTGAAGATCAATCATATGGTCCATTTCCACAATATAAATCATAAAAAGATTGGTGACAATCAGAAAAATCAAAAATGAATCAAGTGACAGTCTGCTTCTGCCAAAATAAGGAGCAATACCTATCAGCATTTCGCCAAAAGTGATAATGATTAAGAGAGACAAACGCTCGATCAGATGAGGAAAATTTAAGGGCGTCACCGCCTCCTGCATCACACGTTTCTTAGGTGCTGTTAAGACGCTGGGGAGTAGCCAGGTAACAACAATCCCAGAAGCTCCAACCAGCAGACCAATACGGTAAGGAAGCCAGCCTGCCAGAAATAAAACAGCCGAACGAAGGCCTAAAATATAGAAAAACTGCTTAATAAAATGCCGGTCAGCCGGATTGTCAGTTTTAAAATATTCAGCAACATACTGAAGCAGCAAAATAAAAGAAATAAGGGCGACAGGCAGTATAAATAAAGGGAAATCTGATGACCAGTCTCCTGTAATGGCAGTAGAGGAAACTAAAAGGCAGGCCATCTGAGCAAACATAAACAGAATATTAGTCAGAGAATTGCTGCCAAAGCGATTCGTAAAGACAGTCTGCACCATCCAAGAATTAATAAAAATCATCAAACCAATAAAAAAGGTAAAAAAGGCGTAGGGTCCGACAATACCATGGTGGACATGGTGAATAAGCGAAGTCACCTGACTGATCGCATAAACATAAACCAAATCATAAAAAAGTTCTGTCAGTTCTACTTTTTTATGTTTAATAGGCGACATTGCAGCACTCCTATCTATTTCTTTTAAGCTAAAAACCTTACCAGTTATCATACTTCTGCAATAAAAACAAGAGCTGATGCAAAGACTCCTTCTTTATCAGTCCTTGTTAGGGTTTAAGTGCCTGCTGCAGAGAGGAGTCAAAAAACAGGCCGCCTTGATTGACTAGGGTGCCGGCAGTTAAGCTGATTAACTTTTTGGACTGCACCATTTCTCTGGTCTGCTCCAGATAAGCGGTGAAATTCGGAGTCTGACGGTGCTTTTCATAAGCCTCATCATTGGCATAAATTTCAAAAAAACACCAAGAAGCAGCACTGTCAGCAAGCTTTGCAGCATACATGGCCAGCACCCCTGGTTCTTCTGCCATCGCTGCTGCCATTTCTTTTGTTACAATATCCCGAAAGTTTTGATTGTCTTCAGGCTTGACATCAACTTCAGCCAATTTGACAGTAAGTTCATTTTGTCCGTGAAGGTCAATCGCTTTTTCTTTTTCTCGCAGCCACTGCGGTTCAGTCTGATAAATAAGGCGTTCAGTCAGATGCTTAGCAGCAAAACCTGCAAAAGACTGAAAATGCTGGGAAGCAGCATGCGCTTGATAAGCTTCATCATCCTTGTATATTTCAAGAACATAAAAGGTTGTTTTATCCTCAGGCAAATAACTGCTGTACATGGCCAGAGTCCCCGGTTCTTTTTCGATGGATGTTTGTAAATTATGCTTTCCAATCTCCTTAAAATCTTCTAGCTTATCAGGAGCAGTTTTAAGCTTAAAAATTCGCATAAGAGGGGTTTTAGTCAAATGATTGGTCATTTTTATCTTCCTTACTTTCTATATAATTTAGCGGCAAAATTATGATAAAGGATGGCTTCTCTGTCCGACTGAGAGACAGCCATTTCTTCGACAGCAGTCAAAATCTCATCGGTAGCACCTGCAGGCAGCACACCAAGAGGGGCATCTGTTCCAAAGAACATATGGTCGCAGCCAAAATAGGCGGCTGCCAGATCCAATGCTTTTGCATTCCCCAGAAGGGCCGTGTCAGCATAAAAATTAGTGAAATCTTTGGCCAAATACTCCGGTAAAATACGGTTAATACGCTCAGAAAAATACGGAACCATAGCCCCGGCGTGATGCACCAATATCTTCAAATCTGGAAATTCTTGGAAGTATTCCGCCTGAACAATCTGCAGCATGGCCTGTGACAGTTCATATTCCCATGACAGTATGATATTGTTATCCGGCTTGCGCTCATCAAAAACCGGATGCAGCCAAATCGGAAACCCTAACTGAGCACATTTGGCAAAAATAGGTTTAAAGGCTGGATCGGCAACAGACTGGCCTAAATGTCTGGTAAAAAGCTGAACACCTAAAATTTCCTTATGGACCTTGACAAAATCATCCAGTATCTGCAGGCTCTCGTCGATATTGTTTAGCGCCAGCATAGCTACGCCGCCGGCAAAAAGATCAGAATTCTCCTGTACCGTCTGCAACAGCTCTGCATTAGCTTTTCTGGTTAAAAGAGCGGCTGTTTTTCCAGACATATAGTCCTCTGGATTCAGATTAACATAAGAAATGACCTGACGTACTCCTGCTTTCTTATGCTGCCGTCTCAGTTCCATATTTGTCAAAAGCGGATTCTGAATGAAAGGCTGTTTTTTGGGTAAATCCTGATCCAGCATCAGCATTCTTTTGTAAAACTCCGGCAAGAGGACATGGGCAAAAACATCAATGGTCTCCATTAAAAACCTCCTTCTGCTTTATTATCTGCTCCAGATGAGAAACAAGGAAGCAGCAAAATATAAAAGAAAATAAGAAAAATGCAGGGGCAGATTCCATTTCAAGTAAATGCGGCGCATTGTATCACTCATCCGGCCGCTGTTAATCCCTTCCTCGCTTTTACCAAATCCTGTTAAACGGTGGGCGGCAAGCAGTAAAAACAAGGGCAGAACCGCTCCCATTCGTGCCAGCCAAGTACCGGACTGCCAGCTAAAAAACAAGGAAAGCACAGCTATTATAAACTGGCCAAGCACACAGACAGCATACTGCCTAGGAACTCGTTTCTCCCGCCTGAAGGGGCTGTAATAAGCCGAAAAACCGTCATATTTAGCAGTTTCCAGCAAATAATTAAAATACCGTCCGATAGTCAGGCAGTATGAGAGCATAAAACCAGCCATCATAGCGGTTAAAACAATCGTCACATCATATAAAAGCATTTTTCTTCCTCACTTAGCAGCTGCTCCTTCGGTGTTGCATAAAACAGCAGACCATTAATTTCTCCTAATCCTAGCAGAAATCCGGCTTTTAGAACTAGCAGAACCGCTCCAGACTTGTATTTTGTATCTGCTGTAAAAGTCAAATAAAAGGACATTTGCAGCATTCCTTAACTCAAGCACCGGTTCACTTTCTTATAGCATTTGCAGTTGGCTATAAGTCAAGTTCTGACGCCATTAAAAAATCCTGTCGTAGATAGTTAAACCGTAGGTTTCAATAATGCGGTTCAGTTTCTCTCCATAAGCTGTATCAGTGGCATAGGTACCGGTTAAGGCAGCCGTCGCTTCCTGATAGGAGCGGGCTGAAGTCTTTCTGACATTTTTGTAGATATCTTTTTGAAGAAGCTGAGCATAATCCTGCAGGGATTCCCTTTGACTGCCGTAAGAACGAAAATCAGCATCAACTTGATAATAATGACCGCTCCCATCATCTTCCAAAGTTGCCATCGTCACCGATTGCCCCATATAATCTCCTTTGATTCCAAAAAAATTAAAATTTGGAGCCTGACTGAGAGCCGATTGACCGCTGTCAGATTCCAGCACAGCCTGAGCAATCATCACTGATGCATACAAATCATTTGCGGCTGCGATTTCCTGAGCAGTGGGGCCGATGGTTTGAATAAAATCAAGAGTGGTTTGATCTTGGAGAAGGGTTTGATTGGCTGGCTCTGTTTCTTTGTCCCGGTCTAAGTATGCAGCAAAAATAAGTGCCAAAACAGAAAAGAGCAAAATAAAAGTAAGCAGCCTGTTTTTTTGTTTTTTCTTTAATCTTAGTTTTTTCATACAATACTCGCTTTTGATTATAATATGTATTAGTATAACAAAAGTCTCTTAAAAAACCAGTTTAGAAATGCAACAGATCAACTACAGAATCGGCTGACAAACTGCTGGATCAGAATTTTTTATGTTTTATCGGTTTTCCTTTGGTTAGGTGCGCTTTCGCCCTAATGATTTCAATCTTCAGCAGCTCTAAATCTGAGTAAAATGGCAGCAAAAAAGCCAAAATCAGAGAGAGTCAGTCTCTGATTTTGACTGCAGCAAACTATTGCTATAAAAATCTTGATAAATTTATTACTGCGCCTTACGCAGAGCTCCAAAGAGAATCCCTGATACCACTGCTCCTATCAGCACAAATAGGATATAAAGGAGTGGATTTGAGGTCAGTGCGATAACGAAGATACCGCCGTGCGGAGCCATCAGCTTAATTCCTGCATAACCAACCAGCGCGCCAGCCAAAGCCGATCCAGCCATAAAGCTTGGAATAGCCCGTCCCGGATCAGCCGCTGCAAAAGGAATGGCACCTTCTGTAATGAAAGACAGACCCATAATGATGTTAGTCAGACCGGAATTCCGTTCTTCTTCTGTAAATTTATTTTTGAACAGAAGCGTTGCGACAAAAATAGCCAGCGGCGGTACCATACCGCCTGCCATAACAGCTGCCATAACAACAGATCCGCCATCGGCAATAGAGGCAGCCAGTGTTCCTGTACCAAAGACATAAGCTGCCTTGTTGAAAGGTCCGCCCATATCAATAGCCATCATGCCGCCGAGAACCAAGCCCATCAAAACGGCCGAGCTGCCCGAAAGGCCTTCAAGGAAATTGTTTAAAGCCGTATTGATTGCCGCCATCGGAATGTTGACAGCAAGCATCAGAAATCCGGTAACAAAAACGCCAAGCAGAGGATAGAGCAAAATAGACTTAATTCCCTCAAGCGAGCGAGGCAGACCGGCAAGCAGTTTTTTCAAGACTAAGATAACACCGCCGGCAAGGAAACCGCCGACAAGAGCGCCTAGAAAACCTGACGGGATAGCATCCGGAATATCACCGGCAGCTGCCGCAAACGGTACTTTCCCAAAAGCCAGACCGGAAGAAGCAATGGCACCAGCGACAAAACCAGCAACAAGACCCGGTTTTTCAGCGATTGAATAAGCGATGTAACCCGCAAGAACCGGCAGCATAAAGTTAAAGGCCACATCACCGACACTCTTAAACAAAGCCGCAATTTCATTATAAGAACCTAAGCTGCTTAATTGATCTTTTGGAACCCCCAGCAGGTTATCCAGTAAAAAGGCTAAAGCAATCATAATCCCGCCGCCGATGACAAAAGGCAGCATTTGGGAAACACCGCTCATCAGATGCTTATAAAAAGCACTGCCGAGGCCCTGTTTTTCTGCTTTGCTTTCTGCTGAAGAAGCCGTATCTGCAGCAGCACCAGAGGCAGTATAGGTATCCGCCTTGCCTTCAAGGATAATATTCAGCAATTCTTCGGATTTTTTAATCCCGTCAGCAACAGGCCTAGACACTAAAGGCTTACCGCTAAAGCGCGACATTTCAACAGCTTTGTCAGCAGCAATAATAACCCCTTTAGCGCGTTTAATTTCATCATCAGTTAATTTATTGCCGATTCCTGAAGCTCCATTTGTTTCCACGCGGACCTGAACACCCATTTCCTGCCCTTGTTTAATTAAGGCTTCTTCTGCCATATAGGTATGAGCAATCCCTGTTGTGCAGGCTGTAACAGCAACGACAAGCGGCTGATCATCTGATACCGGTTCACTGGCAGCCGGTGCAGAGGCTTTGCTGTCCTCTTCTGTTTCGTCAAAAACAGCAAGCACTTGATCAGGGCTGGTTACCTGGCGCAATTTATCGGCAAAGCCGTCTTTTAAGAGGTATTTTGACAATTCAGCCAAAGCAGCTAAGTGAGTATCATTAGCACCGTCCGGAGCAGCAATCATAAAGAAAAGATCAACAGGCTGTCCGTCAAGAGCCTCATAGTCCACACCAGCTTGTGATTTTGCAAAAAGAACAGTTGCTTCTTTAACAGCTGCGTTTTTGCTGTGCGGCATCGCAATGCCGTCACCCAAACCGGTCGAAGTCTGTGCCTCACGGTTCATAATCCCTTCTTTAAAAACAGCGAAATCTGTTACAATGCCTTTATCAACCAGTTTTGTAACCATTTCATCAACAGCAGCTTCCTTGGTTACTGCCTGTAAATCAAGAATCATGACTTCTTTTCTCAGTAAGTCTTGAATTTTCATATTTTTTCTACCTCTACTTTTTCATAAGTTTCCTTAATAAACACGGTGTCTGCCAAATCATCTGAAAAGGTTGTTGCTGTGCCGCAGGCAACTCCCCATTTCAGAGCTTCAAGGAGATTGCCCGTATTGACATATTCACCGGTAAACCCGGCAACCATTGAATCACCGGCACCAACAGAATTTTTCACCTCACCTTTAATCGGCTTAGCAAAATAGCTGACCTCCGGACTGACCAGCAGGGCTCCGTCTCCAGCCATGGAAACAATCACATGCTGAGCACCCTTTTCCAGAAGCTTATGAGCATACTTTTCAATATCAGCCAGTCCTTCTAGCTTCACTCCAAAAATATCGGCCAATTCATGGTTATTGGGTTTCACCAGCAGGGGCTCATACGTCAGAGCATCCAAAAGTGTTTGACCTTCAAAATCACAGACAATCTGTGCCCCTGTTTTTTTAACTAAAGGAATCAGTTCTTTATAGATTTCATTGCCTAAACTGGTCGGTGCACTTCCAGCAAAAACAACGGTATCCTGATTGGACAGATTAGCGAGAACAGCCTGCAGTTCTGCAGACTTTTGGGCGGAAATAGCAGGACCTGTCCCATTGATTTCTGTCTCTTGGCTGCTTTTGATTTTGACATTAATCCGAGTGTCTTCCTCGACCTCAACAAATCGTGTGCTGATCCCTTCTGACAACAAACCATCTTTGATAAACTGACCGGTAAACCCGCCGATAAAACCAGTCGCTATACTGGCGTAGCCTAAACGCTGAAGAATACGGCTGACATTAATACCTTTTCCTCCTGTGTATTTATCGTCACTCTTCATGCGGTTGACTTCTCCAAGTTCAAGTTTGTCAACGCGGACAATAAAATCGATTGAAGGATTTAAAGTAACTGTGTAAATCATACCTCGAATACCCTCGTTTTCTCTTTAATTTTTTTCATCAAGGTCAGATCGGAATGGTTGGTAATAATCTCAGCCGCTTCAATCCGAGCCACCTTAGCAAATGAAACATGGCCGATTTTGGAAGAGTCTGCTAAAATATAGGACTTTTGAGCATTCTCAATGATGGTTTTTTTGATAACTGCCTCTTCAAGATCAGGTGTAGTCAAAAAAATATCATCTACTCCATTCATTCCCAAAAACGCTTTATCAAAATTGAGCTGCCGGATCTGCTCCACTGCAACATTGCCGATACTGGCATCTGTTGTCGTTTTAACAACACCCCCGATAATAAGGGTATCAATGCCGCGCTCGACTAATTTACTGGCATGGTGAATCGAATTAGTAACAACTTTTATATCATTTTGAAATAGCTCTTCCAAAAGCAATTCGGTCGTGGTACCTGCATCGATGAAAATAACTTCGCCGTCTGCAATAAAGGAAGCCGCTTTCTTAGCAATGTCAGTTTTAAGCTGAACGTTTTTGATAGATTTTTGCTGATTAGTCAGTTCTTCCTGCAGAGAATGCAGGAGCTCAGCTCCGCCGTGCACCCGATGCAGCTTGTGCTCATTCTCCAATTCATCTAAATCACGCCGAACAGTTGATTCAGATGTTTTGAGAATGGTCACCAAATTTTCTAAGGTTACAAAACTGTCTTTTGAAATTTCTTCCATAATCACTTGTTTGCGTTTCGATTTTAAAATGCGCTCACCCCCTTTTTTTGAAATCGTTTACAGCTTCCATTATACTATTTTTTCAAAATCTGTCAATAGAATTCTGTCAATTTCTTTCAAAACACAAGGATAGTATCAGTTGATAAGAAAATAGGAACACGCCTTAGGCTCTTTGTATCTTATGTAAAAAATGAGGAAACAGTTGATTAGGGAGGCCGCTATCCCTTGCTTGATAAGGAATAAGACCATCCAATCAATCACTGCGCCAAACTTATATGTCTAAAAAAGTAAAATGAGGCAGGACTTTTGTCCCAGCCTCATTGTCGAAAAAAATAATAGGTTTAAACAGGTAAGAGTATGAGAAATCTGGTAAAAACACTGAGCCGGCAGCTTGCAGCAGATAATGGACGACAGTGTTTTCTTATTTAATCAAAGAGGTAGAATGGACCAGCCGATTATCACGCTCCGGATAAATGTAATTAATTGCCTGAGCTACAGCCGTCGGAGCCTCACCAAAACCCGAAGCAATCAAATCGATTTTTCCTTCATATGCAGCAGCATCTCCAATAGCATAAACACCCGCCTGACTTGTTTCAAAGAGCGAGGAGACCGTAATGCTGGAGCGTTTAAAATCCAGTCCCCAATTTTTGAGATTTTTATTAGAGGTTGAAAAGCCAAAGCTGACAATCAAAGCATCTAAATCAAGAGTGAGTATTTCTTCTGACTTGACCTTTTGGATCTTAAGCTGTTCGGCCAGACCATTTTCGCCCTTAATTTCAACTGGAATATAAGGCGTTAAAATCTTAACATCAGAAGTCTGCAGCAGTTCAACACTGTGTTCATGAGCCCGAAAAGCATCACGCCGGTGAACTAAGGTCACACTTTCAGCGATATCTGCTAAATGAAGAGCCCAGTCCACAGCTGAGTCACCTCCGCCGCAAATAACAACCCTTTTTCCGGCAAAGGTCTCTAACTGGCGCACATTGTAAAAGAGATTATGATCAGCATAATCAGCTTCATTTTCCACACCTAAAGTCCGGGGAGCAAAAGCACCGTTGCCGCAGGCAATAATCAGTGCCCGCGAGCGGTGTTCTGCTCTGCTGGTCTGAATCGTAAAAAGACCCTCTTCCTTAGTAAAGGTTTTAACTTCTTCTTTCAGACAGACTGTGATGCGGTCCTCAAAACGTTCCAGCTGCTTAAGCAGCTGATCCGTCAGGTCTGCTCCGCTGACAGCCGGAAAAGCCGGAATATCATAGATTAATTTTTCAGGGTAAAGAACAGCAGGCTGCCCTCCCAGTTCCGACAGGCTCTCAATAATTTTGACAGAAACTCCGCGCAGACCGGCATAAAAAGCGGCAAAGAGCCCGACCGGGCCGCCGCCGATAATGGTAATATCATAGATTGCTTCTTCCTTTAGCATTTCCTTCTCCATTCTAAACGATAATTAAGGACTTCCGATAAGGGAGACCTGCAGTCCCAAATTATTTAAACAACATACAGATTTCAAATACCTGCCTAGCATTGCAGCCAAGATTAGGTTCACCATTTCAGTCTTTATATTATTACTCAATCTTATTAAGCTTTTCATATAGCAAAGCTTATTCTAGGGCTTCTTTTTTAATCTTAGCCAGAAGCTTCTCAGCCTCATCCGATAACTGAGCGTCTTTTAGCAAATCGGGCCGTCTTTCATAGGTTTTCCGCAGACTCTGCTCCAGCCTCCAACGGCGGATATTTTCATGATGGCCGCTCAGCAGGACATCCGGAACTTGCAAGCCCCGAAAATCGTATGGACGGGTATACTGGGGATATTCCAGCAAACCAGTTGAAAAAGAATCGTCCTGATGACTGGCCGTTTTCCCAAGAACATCGGGAAGCAGGCGGACAGTCGCATCTATGACAGCCATGGCAGCCAGCTCCCCTCCGGTCAAAACAAAATCCCCCAGAGAAATCTCGTCCGTCACTAAGGTCTTAATACGTTCATCAAAACCTTCATAATGGCCGCAAATAAAAATGAGTTCTTTTTCTTCTGCCAGTTCCTCTGCATAAGCCTGACTGAAGGGCTTTCCGGCGGGATCCAGCAAAATAATTCGCGGGTGCTCTGCTTTTATGTTTTCGACAGCAGTAAAGACAGGCTGAGCTCGCAGCAGCATTCCCTGTCCGCCGCCATATGGTTCGTCATCAACATGGCGGGCATTCTCTGCCTGTTGGCGGAAATTATGGTAATGAACTTCCAGCAGACCCTTATCTTTGGCTTTACCGAGAATAGAATGTTCTAAAGGCGCAAACATCTCAGGAAAAAGGGTTAAGATATCAATTTTCATCATCCAGTCCTTCCAAAAGATTAACAGTCACACGGCCGGCTTTGCTGTCGACATTTAGGATTACTGACGGAATATAAGGAAGCAGCAAATCCCGCTTGCCTTTACGCTTAACAACCCAGACATCATTAGCACCGGGCTGGAGAATTTCTGAGATACGTCCAATAAACACATCCTCTTCATAAACGTCAAGACCGATGATTTCATGATAATAAAATTCACCCTCCTCGAGTTCCGAAAGATTGTCTTGGGCAACTTTCAGTGAAAATCCTTTATACTGTTCCACATCATTGATATGATACAGCCCTTTAAACTTGATAATATCAAAATTTTTTTGCTGACGATGGCTGGCAATCTCTACATCTCTGATAAAACGGTCTTGATCATCAAACAGAGCCAGAACAGCTCCCTTTTTGAAACGCTCCTCAGCAAAATCAGTGACACTAAGTACCCTCATTTCCCCTTGAAGCCCTTGAGTATTAACAATTTTTCCGACATTAAAATAGTTCATTTTCTGCTCCGCTGTGCTTAGTTTTGCTCATTAACCTCTAATGCAAAAGAAAAGACAGGCCAGGCCTGTCAAAAGACTTTCACTGGGGTAGCTGGATTCGAACCAACGCATGAGGGAGTCAAAGTCCCTTGCCTTACCGCTTGGCTATACCCCAAAGCTCACCTACTATTTTAGGTCAATCACTCGTTTTTGTCAAGAGCTCAACAAAAAAGTATTCTATTTTACACTGCCTCCAATTCAAGCCAGTAAAAACTTTCCATCAGAGACAGTGCTAAAAACAGAAAAACTTATTTTTCGTCAATAACCAGCCTTACTTTTTTCCCTTGAGTAGGGACTGAATAAACAATTGATCTTATTGCTGTGATTGTACGGCCTTTTTTGCCGATGATCCGGCCGATATCCCGAGTATCCAAATCCAGATGATACTCAAGGAAGTCCGGAGTGTCCTGAATCCTGATTGTAAATAAATCAGGCTGTGAAATTAAAGGTTTCACAATCGCAATAATCAGATTTTCGATAGTATCCATAAGCTTACATTATTTTTTGAATTTTGATTCATGGAATTTTTGCATAATCCCTGCTTTTGAAAGAATACTGCGAACAGTATCTGAAGGCTGAGCCCCTTTAGACAACCAGTCAAGAATACGTTCTTCTTTCAGTGTTACTTGATTGTCTTCAACAAGCGGATTGTAAGTGCCGACAGTTTCGATGAAACGGCCATCGCGCGGAGAGCGGGAATCAGCTACATTGATACGATAGAAAGGTTTCTTCTTAGAACCCATGCGTGTTAAACGAATTTTTACTGCCATGTATTAAAATCTCTTTTCTAAATGTAAAATAGTGAATCAAGTTACCAGCTTCTGGTAAACCCGTCTTATCTATTGTAGCATAAAAAACAGAGGTGTCAAGTTTTTTTCTTGACACCTCTGTTTTTTATAACAGTTTCTTTAACAGCCGGCCGCCGTAAATCCAAAAATACCCATAGGCTACAATAGAAAATGGCTTACAGAGCAGGATAATCCTGATAAAACGGCTGTATGACATACTGGTGAGCCCTGTCACCATAACCATGATATCAGCCGGTGAAACGGGAGAGAGCATATTTAAAATAAAAAATTTTTCATAAGTCGGTGTAAAGAGCATTTTTTCGTAGTGGTGAAATTGCTTTTCTGTCACAAATAGAAAGATGAATTGCCTGCCGAAATGACGTGTCAGAGCAAACAAAATGACACTGCCAACCACAATACCCAGATAATTCAGAATAAAACCAAGCAGCGGACCAAAGGTCAAAAAACCGACAACCGTTGTCACACCGCCTGGTATAATTGGAATAACAACCTGAACAATCTGCAGCAGGAAAAAAAGCAAAGCACCTAAAACAAGACGTTCCTGCAAAAGCTTAGTTAAGGCATCCGGATTGTTTAAAATATTTAAACCTTTAAACAGATAAACAAGAAAAGCAACCGTTGCAAAAAGAGACAGCCAGCCGATTAATTTAAAAATTCTCTGCCAAGTATGATAAGACATCTCACTCCCTTTAACAACAAGATACAAAGCCCGTTAAAAGAGCAAAGCAAAAATAGGAGACTGGACGAAGAGCCGCAAGGCTCTAGGACAGGCTATCTTTTTTGCACAGCTCTTAGGGCGTGTTCAATTCACAAGATACAAAGCCCGTTAAAAGCTCTCAGCAAAAATAGAAGGCTGACCGCTGAGTCACTAAAGACTCAAGGGAAGACTATCTTTTTTGCAAAGAGCTTAGGGCGTGTTCAATTCACAAGATACAAAGCCCGTTAAAAATCCGTATGAAAATAGGGGATGGCAAGTGATGCTGGCATCACGCTGACAGCCATCTTTTTCACTAGGATTTTAGGGCGTGTTCAATTCCCCAATTATTCGTACCGTAAAGCTTCAATCGGGTTCAGCTTGCTTGCTTTATTGGCAGGCAAAATTCCAAAAACAATTCCGATAAATGCTGAGAAGATAATACTGATAACAACAACCTGAAGCGACACTTCCGGGATAATCTGCTGGGCTTTCAAAGGGGCTTTTAAAGCCTGAACACCGGCATAAGCCAAAAGCAGGCCGATAAAGCCGCCTAAAATGGTTAAAACCATGGACTCGATCAAAAACTGGCTCAGTATTTTCCCGCGTGTGGCTCCTAATGCTTTACGCAAGCCAATTTCCCGAGTTCTCTCGGTTACAGAAACCAGCATAATGTTCATCACACCGATACCGCCCACAAGCAGGGAGATTCCGGCAATTACACCAAAGGCCAGTGTGTACATACCAGCTATTTGATTGGCTTGTTCGATAATAGCATCCATATTGAAATTTTCATAAAAACCATCTCTGGCACCTGATAATTTAGTCAGCTCAGCACCAGCCTGTTTACCGATTGTATTGGCTTGGTTGACATCATCAATATGAAAATAAATTTGGTCATTCTCCTGAACACCAAATTCACTGGCCAGCTGAGTATTGGTCATGATAGCATTGCCGCCTGATGTAGGATTGTAAGAACTATTGGCATCTTCATCCTTGTAAACACCCACCACTAAATAATTTTTATCTGCTAAATCCACAACCTGATTCAAGGCAGATTCACTGTCTCCGAAAAGCTGTTTAGCCAAACGTTCTTCCAGCATCATAATCCGGGCAAACGTTCGGTAATCAGTATCAGTAAAAGCGCGTCCTGATACAATCTTGAATTTCTGAATAGAGAGATAGGTCCCGTTAATTCCTGTTATATTAACGTTATCAATTGTTTTTTTCCCATAAGACAGAGCAGAGGTGGTACTGTTTGTAATATAGTAACCGGAAACCCCATCAGTATTTTGTGCTATCTGCCGCACCCACTCTTCTTTTAAGGTTGGTGCTTCTTCTGATAAATTATCAATACTGCCAGAATAAAATGGGTCTTCTTCAGCTTTTTTTTGTTCAGCTGTTTTATAGTAGACATTTAAGTTTTTTTGTCTTTGGTAAACTTCATTATTAATCCCGTTCTGCAGCCCTCTCCCCAAAGCCATAATAAGAACAACAGAAGCCACACCGATAATAATCCCCAGCATAGTCAAGAAAGAACGCATCTTATGCCCCATAATTGAACTAAGGGCAAATTTCCAGTTTTCCATTTTTCCCTCCTTAGTCAATTCTGACACTATCTGTAGTGTCGGCACTAATTTCTCCGTCTCGGATAACAATCCGGCGCTTAGCAAAATCGGCAATTTCAGGCTCATGCGTTACCATAATGATGGTTTTGCCTTCCTGATTGAGCTCTGTCAGGAGCTCCATAATCTGCTGACCGGTTTTAGTATCAAGAGCACCGGTTGGTTCATCCGCCAGAATAATAGCCGGATCATTGACCAGAGCCCGAGCAATAGCGACTCTTTGCTTTTGACCCCCGGATAGTTCGGACGGCAGATGTTTGATGCGGTCAGACAGTTCAACTTTCTCTAAAAACTGCTGGGCCAGCTTTCGGCGCTGACCGACACCCACTCCTGCATATATTAAAGGCAGCTCAACATTTTGCAGAGCGTTTAATTTTGAAAGCAGGAAGAATTGCTGGAAAACAAAACCGATTTCTTCATTGCGAACCGCTGCCAGTTTTTTATCTGTCAGTTTTTCAACCTGATTGCTGTTTAAACTGTAGTCACCCGAAGTCGGCCGGTCAAGCAGACCGATAATATTCATCAAAGTGGATTTTCCTGAACCGGAAGGACCCATGATAGCTAAGAATTCTCCTTCATCAACTGTCAGGTCTATCCCTTTTAAGACTTGTAATTCTTGATCGCCGTTTTTATAGGATTTGGTGATATGATGCAGGCTGATCAACTGTTTTCTGTCCTTTGTCATCTCTTCACCTCTTACTTGTCTTTAGCAGAATCGGTATCTCCTGACACGGTATTCTCAATTTTTTGACCGTCCTGAAAGTCCTTATCAGGATTTTCGATAATGATTTGCCCAAGCTCTAAACCACCTGTAATTTCTTGTGATTTGGCATCAGCACTCCCCAAACTGACTTCGGCCTTTTTTATTTTAGAAGAACTATCGTCATAAACCCAGACATAGTTTTTCTTTCCTTCATTGACAATTGCCATCAGCGGCACCAAAATATGCTTCGTATCATTTACCACTTCAACAGAAACAGTAAACCCTTGTTTCAATTCGTTTAAGGGGCTGGTAATGTCAGCCCTGTATTCATAGCTGGCTCCGCTTGAACTGCCAGACGATCCGGAACTTCCAGAAGCAGCATTCGCTGTGTTTCCAGCATTTCCTTCCTTAGGGTAATTTGAAATATGGGAAATCGTTCCCGTCCACTCTTGATCAGGGTAAACTTTAGAAGTGATTTTGACTTGCTGACCATTGCTGATATTAGCCAAATCATATTCTGTCAAAGTTCCTTCAATCCGCAGCTGTCCTTCTGTAACAACATGAACCAAGGTTTGGCTTTCTTTTGAGGATGGATCAACATCATGATTCACTTCAACAACTGTCCCAGTAACGTCACTGGTAATAATTGTTTGATTGAGTGCTTCCTGAGCTTTAGCAATTTCACTTTGAGCATCCGCATAAGAATCGTTAAGATCTTGCAGCTGCTGATTATAGCTAGCTGTGGCCTGCTGTGTCGGAGGAACTGTAGTTGTTGTGGCCTCCCCTGTTTCTTCATCCACTGAACTTTCTGTTGTCGGCAGATTGCCGTATGTTTTCAGATACTCGATCTGACGGGCAATTTTATTGGCTGATCTGACAGCACTGTCATAGGCTGCCTGAGCTGCTGTTGCGTCATACTGAACCAGCTGCTGGCCGGCAGTTACCTGATCGCCTACAGATACATTGACTGTTGCCTGTGTTCCCTTACTGCTGTCAAAGTAGACATACTGCTCTGAAGTCGCTTTAACTGTTCCTGACAATAAGGTCGTCGAGTTCACACTGCCTTCTGCAGCATTAACCAAAGAATATTCCTTAGATACAGAATTAGACTGCGAGCTTGCCTGCTGCAGATACAATATAAGACCAATAATCAGGACACAGGCGGCTGCGGCTCCCCAGATTATTCCTTTTGTTCTTTTGCTTAATTTCTTACTACTTCTCTTCTTAGCCATAGTGCCTCCTATACAACTGTATTACATCATTAGAACAAGTATATAATCTTTTTGACCTCTTGTCAAGAAAATTCTGACTGGTTTAAAGAGATTTTATGAACAGCTTGTTCACTTCCCTGCTACATTTAGTATAGCGGATAAATACAGTTATGACCTTACAGTTTTGTAAGAAAAACAGCCCTGCCGGATCAACCTCGTCAGGCAGAGCTGTCTTTAAAAATATCAGAATAGGTAAATACTGTCAAACAGGCTCTAGATGGCCTGAGTCAGAAAACTTCTGCTTTCCAGTACACGAATCATAGCCGCTGCTGTATCGATGGCTGTAAAGAGCGGAACTCCGTGTTCAATGGCTGAACTGCGGATGGTCTGCCCGTCTTCGTCAAAGGTTCGCTTATTGCCGACCGTATTAATAATCGCTTGGACCTTACCTCGGCGGACCAAAGCCGGAATATCATTCTCGTCATCCTCTCCCAGTTTATTGACCAAAACGGCCTCTAAACCATTTTCTCGAAAATAGTCAGCTGTCCCTGCTGTCGCAAAAATGCTGTAACCGACATTAGCAAAACGGCGGGCTAAAGCAAGGGCTTCTGCTTTTGTGTCATCAGCAATCGTAAAGATAACATTGCCAAATGCAGGCAGATGAAAATAAGAAGCTTCAAAAGCCTTATAAAGGGCTTTTTCGAGCGTCAGATCCGACCCCATCACTTCGCCGGTTGATTTCATCTCCGGTCCAAGCAAGCTGTCCACTTTGGCCAGTTTCGTAAACGAGAAGACTGGTGCCTTGACATGGACATGGGGGCTCTCTGGATACAGACCGTCTTCAAAGCCCAAGTCAGGGAGCTTAGCGCCCAAGATCAGCTGAGTAGCTACCTGCGCCATAGGAATATCGGTGACTTTTGACAGGAAGGGTACTGTCCGGCTGGCGCGCGGATTGACCTCGATAACATAAACCGTTTCATCTTTAATGACAAACTGGATATTCATCATGCCGATACAATTAAGTCCCAATGCTAAGCGTTTCGTATAGTCTGCAATTGTTGCCTGAAGGGATGAGGACAGGGTCTGAGGCGGATAAACTGCCATAGAATCTCCCGAATGCACACCGGCACGTTCGATATGCTCCATAATCCCCGGAATCAGGACATTTTGCCCGTCAGAAATGGCATCCACTTCACATTCCCGGCCGACAAGGTAAGAATCAACCAGCACTGGGTGTTCCGGACTGGCCTTAACCGCTGTTCGCATGTATGACCGCAGGTCTTCCTCATTTTCGACAATTTCCATAGCCCGGCCGCCTAAAACGTACGATGGGCGTACAAGAACCGGGAAACCGATTTTGCGGGCAGCCTGCAGGGCCTCCTGCTCATTAGTAGCTGTTTGACCAGGCGGCTGAGGAATATCAAGTTCTTTAAGGGCTTTTTCAAAAAGGTCTCTGTCTTCAGCACGATCCAAATCAGCCACCTGTGTTCCCAGAATCTTGATACCGGCCTTCGCTAAAGGCTCAGCTAAATTGATAGCTGTCTGACCGCCGAATTGAACAATGACCCCTTTAGGCTGTTCCAGTTCAATGACATTCATGACATCCTCAAAGGTTAAAGGTTCAAAATACAGTTTATCTGAGATTGAAAAGTCGGTTGAAACGGTTTCCGGATTTGAATTCATGATAATGGCTTCGTAACCGGCTGCCTGGAGGGCTTTGACTGAATGGACCGTAGCGTAGTCAAATTCCACTCCCTGGCCGATACGAATCGGACCTGAACCCAATACGATAACAGACTCCTTGTCAGAACGAACAGATTCATTTTCCCAGTCATAGGTTGAGTAAAAATAAGGCGTTTCTGACGTAAATTCAGCCGCACAGGTATCCACCATCTTATAAACCGGGACAAGCTTATGCTCTAAGCGGAAAGCGCGCAGCTGCTCCGGAGTAATCTGCCACAAATCAGCAATTTTGCGATCCGAAAAGCCGTAGCTTTTGGCTTTTCTCAACACTTCTGCGTCCCCCTGAGACGCCAGCAGTTCTTGTTCAAGTTCAAAAATATGCAGCAGTTTATCTAAGAAAAAGAGATCAATTTTAGTCAAATCGGCAATTTCGGAAATAGCAAAACCACGCCTGATAGCTTCTGATACGTAGAAAAGCCGATCATCCTGGGCCTTAACGATTTTTTCAAAAAGTGCATCATCGCTGACTTCGCTCAATTCCGGCATTTCGTTGTGATAAAGGCCAATTTCTAAGGAACGGCAGGCTTTCAGCAAACTTTCTTCAATATTGCGGCCAATAGCCATGACTTCTCCGGTCGCCTTCATTTGCGTCCCCAAACGGCGCTCGCCTCGCTCGAATTTATCAAAAGGAAAGCGCGGTATCTTAGCCACAACATAGTCAAGAGCCGGCTCAAACAGAGCATAAGTGGTTCCTGTAACCGGATTAGTCATCTCATCCAGTGTCAGTCCAACAGCAATTTTTGCCGCTAATTTTGCAATCGGATAACCGGTTGCTTTTGAAGCCAGAGCCGAGGAACGGGAAACACGGGGATTCACTTCAATCACATAGTATTTAAAACTTTTGGGATCCAGAGCCAGCTGAACATTGCAGCCGCCTTCAATTTTAAGTGCGCGGATGATACTGAGGCTGGCATCGCGCAGCAGCTGATTTTCAATATCAGACAGTGTCTGGGTCGGCGCAAAAACAATGGAATCGCCTGTATGAATACCAACCGGATCGAAATTCTCCATATTGCAGACGACAAGAGCATTATCAGCACTGTCGCGCATCACTTCGTATTCAATTTCCTTAAATCCAGCAATCGACCGTTCAATCAGGCACTGCGTCACTGGAGACAGCTTAAGACCGTTGCCGGCAATCTCACGAAGTTCTTCAGCATTGCTGCACATACCGCCGCCAGTTCCGCCCAAAGTAAAGGCCGGGCGAACAATGACTGGATAGCCGATAGCTTCTGCAAAATCCAGCGCTTCTGCCACACTGTTGACAATTTCCGATTCGGGAATAGGCTGATCGAGCTCTTCCATAAGCTGTTTGAACAAATCCCGGTCCTCTGCCTGGTCAATGGCAGACAGCTTTGTTCCCAAAAGCTCTACACCCAGCTCATCAAGGATACCGGCTTTAGCCAATTCCATAGCCATATTTAGTCCTGTCTGCCCTCCTAAGGTAGGCAAAAGAGCATCCGGACGCTCTTTACGCAGGATTCTGGTAACAAATTCAATTGTGATAGGTTCAATATAGACTTGATCTGCAATCTCTTTATCAGTCATAATCGTGGCAGGATTTGAATTGACAAGAACCACACTGTAGCCTTCTTCTTTCAAAGCCAGACAGGCCTGAGTCCCTGCATAGTCAAATTCAGCAGCCTGACCGATGACGATAGGACCTGAACCGATTACCATAATTTTTTGAATATCTGTACGTTTTGGCATTGCTTACCTCTGTTTTCTTCCTTTGTTCAATCTTTTTTGTTCATCTGCCGTCCCAAGACTGAATCCGCACTGTGCTAAAGATGAACTGAACAGCTCTTTTGGATCTGATAAAAATTGATCTGTCAGTTTTTTTGATTTTGTTTAAAAGCATCTATCAATTCTAAAAACTCATCAAAAAGATAGCTGGCATCATGCGGACCCGGTGCGGCATCAGGATGAAATTGGACAGAAAATGCCGGATAATCACGGTGGCGCACGCCCTCAACAGTCCGGTCATTGATTTCTTCATGGGTCACCAGCAGGCAGTCCGGCAAAGTATCACGTTCAACAGCATAACCGTGATTTTGACTGGTAAAATCGATACGCCCGGTAGCAATTTCTCGAACGGCATGGTTAAAACCGCGGTGGCCGAAGGGCATTTTATAGGTTTTGGCCCCATTTGCTAAACTAAAAAGCTGGTGTCCCATGCAAATACCAAAAATCGGAATCTTCCCTTGAATTCCCCGTATCATCTCAGCAGCATAAGGAACATCCTCAGGATTGCCCGGACCGTTTGAGAGCATGACACCGTCCGGTGCAAGCTGTAAAATTTCCTCAGCTGTAATATTATGAGACACCACAGTCACATTGCAGTTCCGTTTAGAAAATTCACGAAGAATAGAATGCTTCAGACCAAAATCCACCAAAACAATATTCTTACCAATACCTGGTGCCGGGTAAGCCGTTTTTGCGGACACTTGCTCCACATTGTTGGTTGGCAGAACAGTTGCCCGCAGCTGATCTTTCAAATGGTCCAAATCATCACCGACACTGGCCATGGTCGCTTTCATCGTGCCATGCCGACGGATAATTTTTGTCAGAGCCCTGGTGTCAATCCCGGCAATTCCCGGAATGTGCTTAGCTTTTAAAAACTCATCTAAAGTCATCTGTGTCCGCCAGTTGCTGGCCCTTCGTGCGTGTTCCCGCACAACCACTCCCTTGCAGGTTGGCAAAATCGATTCATAATCATCACGGTTGATACCATAATTACCAACTAAAGGATAGGTGAAGGTTAAAATCTGTCCATTGTAAGACTGATCGGTAATGGATTCCTGATAGCCGGTCATACCAGTATTAAAAACAATCTCACCAGTGACATCAAGATCAGCACCAAAAGCCGTTCCGGTAAAAACAGTTCCGTCTTCTAAAATTAAAAGTCTTTTTGTCATTCTATTTCTTCTCCTTAAGTCTGCCGATCAGCATCAAACAGGCAGGCAAATGCTTTTTGGCTAATCCCTCCTAAGCAGTCCAGATCGGTCTGCCTATACTTTACCCTGCAGCACAGCCTCAATGATAGCCATACGGACATAAACCCCATTTTGCATTTGGGCAACAATTCTCGACCTCGGTGCCTCTACCAGCTGGTCAGCGATTTCAACATCACGATTGACTGGTGCAGGATGCATGACAATGGCACTGTCTTTTAAAAGCTGATAGCGGCTGGGAGTTAAGCCGTGCAGGCTATGGTAGCTTTCTTTTGAAAAACTTCCGTCCTTGCCATGGCGCTCATGCTGAACCCTAAGCAGCATCAAAACATCGACGCTATCGATAATCTCATCAATAGAAACATGCTTTCCGTAAACATCAAATTCATCGCTGTACCACTGAGAAGGGCCGGCAAAATAAAGCTGAGCCCCCAGACGCTTTAAAATCTGCATGTTGGATCGTGCAACCCGGGAGTGAGTGATGTCGCCGGCAATGGCAATCTTCAAGTTGTCAAAAGTTCCGAATTCTTCATAAATGGTCATTAAGTCCAGCAGGCTTTGACTGGGGTGCTGGCCTGATCCGTCACCGCCGTTAACAATAGCCGACTGAATGGTTCGGCTGTCGACCAGCTGCTTATAATAGTCCACCTCCCAATGGCGGACAACACAAATATCTACTCCTAAAGCGCTCATTGTTAAAATGGTATCATAGAGAGTCTCTCCTTTGTTGACAGAGCTGGTTTTAGCATCAAAATCAATCACATCAAGCCCCAGCTTTTTCTCAGCGACTTCAAATGATTTATGGGTTCTGGTTGACGCTTCAAAAAAAAGGTTAGCCGCAAAATACTGCCGGTCGAGCTGGTACTGTGCTTTTTTATACTTAAAAGCCAGACCGCGCTCAATTAAACCAAGAACTTCTTCATTGGATAAGGTTTCCATAGTCACTAAATGTTTCAGTGATACCATTCCATCTGTTACAGCCATTTCAATTCCTCTACAATCTTTAACATCCGGACAGAACTTAACAGGGCTCGGGTCTCACTCACCAAAGCAAGGCCTGCATTGTTTTTTTATTTCTCCGGCAGAATTTGGTATAAAAGAATCCCTAAAAGCGTTGAGAAAGCCACACCTGTAATTTGCAGGCCATTAATCTGCAGCATTAAGCCGCCAATCCCAGAGACTAAAATAACACTGGCAATCAGAAGATTCTTTTTATTGTCAAAATCGACCTTATTTTCAATCAAAATTTTCAGTCCGCTTGAGGCAATGACGCCGAATAAAGCGATAGAAATACCGCCGATAACCGGGCTTGGGATAGAGGACAGCAAGGCTGAAACCTTACCGATAAAACTCATCACCACAGCAATGAGGGCTGCACCGGCAATCACATAGACCGAGTAAATTTTATTCAGAGCCATAACCCCGATGTTTTCTCCATATGATGTTACCGGAGGTGCTCCGAAGATTCCTGCGATAATCTGAGCCAGACCATCTCCTGTTAAGGTTCGGTCCAGACCAGGATCTTTGAAAAAATCACGTCCTGTCAGACTGTTAAGGACCATGACATGGCCAAAATGCTCCGTCATGGTCACAAAGGCAATCGGTGCCATTGTCAAAACAGCACTGGGATAAAATTTAAAAGAATAATCTAAGAAGAGAATATCAAAATCTGGCAGGGAAAACCAAGAGCTGCTGACAACTTCTGAAAAATCAACAATTGTTTGCTTGGTTAAAAAACCAATCGCTATTGCAAAGAGATAACCGACTGCTAAACCGAGCAAAACAGGAATTATTCCGATAATTTTCTTACCATATATATTAAAGAGAATAACAGCTAATAGGGTGACCATGCCAATCAGCAAATAGGTGAAATTATACTGACCGTCTTTAAGCATGACATCATTAACTGCTGTGCTTGCAAGACTCAAGCCGATAACAATAATAATTGGACCAACAACAACCGGCGGTAAAACTTTATCAATCCAAGCATTTCCGGCAAATTTCACAACAAGGGCAACCAATAAGTAAACCAAGCCCCCTGCTATAGCCCCTTGAGCAACAGCAGCAATCCCGCCGCTTTTCATCAGAGTCTGCATGGTCGCAATATAAGCAAAACTGGAGCCCATATAAGCTGGAATCTTGTACTGTGTTACCGATAAATGCGCCAAAGTTCCCAGCCCACTGGAAAACAGAGCGATAGCCGGGTCAATGCCAACCAGAATTGGCACCAGGACTGTCGCTCCAAACATAGCAAACAGATGCTGAAAGGAAAGGCCAATCAGCAGGCCTGAAGCCGGCCTTTCATGCACATCGTATTTTATATTCTCCACTTTATCTATACCGTCCTTCTTCTAATTTAATTGGGTGATGCCAGACTGACACGGTCTTTGCCATCATATTCCAGCACTTCAACAATAATTTCTTCATCAGTACTGGTAGGAATGTTTTTGCCTACATAATCAGCTCGGATAGGCAGTTCCCGATGACCGCGGTCGACTAGAACAGCCAGACTGACACGAGAAGGACGGCCGTGGCTGACGAGATTATCAATAGCAGCCCGAATTGTCCGGCCGGTATAAAGAACATCATCAACCAAAATAATCTCTCTACCGTTAATATCAAGTGGCATTAAACTGGTGTCATCATCGCTCTTTCTATCATCTCGAAAGGGTTTGGTATCTAATTCCGCCAGCGGAACAGACAGCCCTTCAAGCTGCTGCAGACGTTCCTGAATACGGCGGGCGATAAAAACACCTCTCGTCTTTATCCCAGCTAGGACAATCTTCTCGAGATTTTTATTGCGCTCAATAATCTCGTAAGTGATGCGTGTGATGGCACGTTTCATGGTCACATCATCAACAATTTCTTTTGTTTTCATAAACAGCCTTTCTAGTTAAGAGGAGTATTAAGATTCAGCCTGCAATATAAATCAGGCAGCTGATCGGCCCTGTATCTCAGCCCAAACCTTTCATAAAAATAGAAAAAATCTCCCTGATACAAGGAGATTTCACAACTTACAGTACAGCAAAAAACAGGACTGCTTATTTATTTACTGCGATTCTCCTTGCCTGCCTCACAGGACAGTATTAAAGGATTTATATTCTTTCCATATTATACCAAAATTTAAACAATTTTCAAGCCATACCCTGCGGGCTGAACAAAAAGAAACAAAGAGCCTCAAACTCCGCCTTCCTTCCGCAGTCTGTCAAGTGTCTCTTGGAAAAGTTGCGGCAGCGGAGCAGAAAATTCCAGCAGCTCACCGGTTCTTGGGTGGGTCAATCCAAGTTTTTGAGCATGCAGAAACTGTCCGGCACCCGGCAGCGTTTTTCGCGGACCATATAAGACATCGCCAGCTAGAGGGTGTCCAATATAGGCCATATGAACACGGATCTGGTGGGTCCTGCCGGTTTCTAAAGTTAATGCCACTAATGTATAGGCGCCAAAACGTTCTAAAACACGGAAATGTGTCGCAGCTGGTTTACCCTGAGCTGTTACAGCCTGCTTTTTGCGGTCTTTTTTACTGCGCCCAATCGGGGCTTCAATCAGGCCGTAATCATCAGGCAGATTGCCATGCACAATAGCCAGATACTGACGCAGTGACTTTTTATCTTTTAGTTCAGCAGCCAGCTTCTGGTGCGCTTGGTCATTCTTAGCAATCATCAAAAGACCGGATGTATCTTTATCTAAGCGGTGGACAATGCCTGGCCGAATAACTCCGTTAATAGCAGACAGATCTTTGATATGATAAAGCAGAGCATTCACTAAGGTGCCCCTTGTATGGCCGGCAGCAGGGTGCACAACCATGCCCTGAGGTTTATTGACAACAGCCAGATCGGCATCCTCATAAATAATATCTAAAGGGAGGTTCTCAGCCCTATATTCAAGAACTTCTGCCTGCGGCGTTTGATATGAAACCAAATCGCCAATCTGCACAGTATAGCTGGCTTTTTTACTTTGACCGTTGACTGAGACAAGACCGGCTTTGATCAACTGCTGAATCTGACTGCGGGACATATCAGTCTGATCTGACAGGGCCTTGTCCAAACGGTCGCCTGCTGCTTTAATCCTGATTTCCATTTCTTCCATCTCTCCATAATGCAATCATTAATACCAACACTCCAACCGTCAGATAAGAATCCGCCAGATTGAAAACAGCAAACTCCATGAAGTCCAGATTAATCATATCAATCACATACCCTAAGCAGAGGCGGTCAATAAAATTGCCTAAACCGCCTGCAATAATTAAAATTAAGCCAAAAAGAAGCAGTAAATCGCCCTTGATATTTTTAATCAGATAATAAACAGCCACTGTAAGAACAACCAAAGTGATAAGCGCAAAAAGCCAGCGCTGATGCTGCAGTATGGAAAAAGCTGCTCCGTAATTGCGCAGATAGGTTAAGCTGAACAGCCCCGGAAAAAACGGCTGGGTTTCCCCCGGATTCATTTGTGCAGCAATCCAGTATTTGCTCAGCTGGTCCAAGCTCACAAGCAAAAAAGCGCAGAATGACAGCAGTAATTTTCGCATAATTCCTCCTAAGGTCTGTATTTAGCAAAATAATCCTGCATAGCGGTAACGAATTTCAGCGCACAGCTGGACAAATTTTTATCCCGCCGCTTAATATAAATCATTTTATTATCCAAATTATCTGCCAAAGGAATAACCGTAATGCCATTGACGCTTCGGCTGTCAAGAAAACCTGAACCTGTCGCATAAGCATCTGTCCGCTCTAAGATACCGTTTAATGTGGCACGGTCGGTCACATTGAACATAAGCGAACTCTCTGTTGTGTCAACAAAGTTTTCAGAATAATAGAGATATTCATCTTTTTCCTGAGTAAACCGGACAGTAGGCAGGCCAGCCAAATCAGCCATGGTCAGACTTGATTTTGCAGCTAAAGGATGATCTTTACCCAAATAGATATGGGTCTGAAAAGGAATCAGCTCCACATACTCAAGTCCCAGCTTTTCAATCCGCTGCAAAAGTCCCTTGCGATTTTGATTGTTAATGTAGATAATGCCAATTTCACTGTCCCCCTTAGCCACCTCATCTAAAATTTGAATCGTTGTTGATTCAAAAATGCGAAAGTTTTTATAATCAGGATAGGTCTTAGAAAAAACAGTGATTAGGGGCGGTAAAAAGTCATAATGCTGACTGGCAATAGAAAATTCATTATTTTTGGTATCTGTCTGGGAAAACTGTTTTTCAAAACTATCAAAGCTTTTAACAACTTCCAGAGCTTTTTCATAAAAAGTCAGCCCTTGACTGGTTAAGACGGTCCCTGTCGTTGTCCGTGTAAAAATCTGAAAACCCAGTTCTGCCTCCAAGTCGCGCACAGCCACTGATAAACTAGGCTGACTGACAAAAAGTTTGGCCGCTGCTTCACGAAAAGTTCCACTGTTGGCAATCGCCACAACATACCTCAATTGTTGAATATTCATAATACAACTGTCCCTTTTTATTTACTATTTCTATTATACAAAAAATCACACATTAGCGGTACTCTCATAACCGGATGTCACTTTAAAATCAGCTGCTCCAATATTTTTAAAAACAGCAGCAAACACGATAAGACAAAAAAACCGCTTGACTAAAGCCTAGCAAGCAGTTTTAACGATTCATCAAACAGAAGACAGAACTATTTAGCAATCGGGTAAACCGATACCTGTTTTTTACTGCGCCCTTTGCGCTCAAAACGTACGACACCTTCAACCTTTGCAAAAAGGGTATCATCTCCTCCGCGGCCGACATTCACTCCCGGATGAATATGAGTGCCGCGCTGACGGTACAGAATTGAACCGCCCTTGACCGTTTGGCCGTCTCCTGCCTTAGCACCCAAACGTTTGCTTTCTGAATCACGTCCATTTGATGTGGAGCCGCCGCCTTTTTTATGAGCAAAAAGCTGCAAATTAGCAAGATTCATTTTTAACATAATGGTATTCCTCTCTTTAAAACTAGTTTTCAAGCACTTTTACAGTCACGAATTCCGATGAATGCTCAGCCAGATTGGCTAAACCCAGAAAAAATGACTCAAATAAAAGCTGAACTTTCTCTTCTTTATCAAAACCAGACGGGAGTGAGATTGCCATATATCCCCCTGTCTGTTCATCTATATCAACATCCGCAGAACAGCCGGCCAGCACTTCGAGTGAATTTACAAAATTTAGAGCCAGACTGCTGACAGATGCACAGACAATATCAAAGCCATAGTCACCGCTTCCGGCATGTCCTTTCAGCACAGCGCCTTCCAAAAGACCCGAACGGCTGCGAGTAAATGTCGCTTCAATCATAATAATTAAGCATTAATAGCTGTGATGAGAACCTTGGTATAAGGCTGACGGTGGCCCTGTTTGCGATGGCTTCCTTTTTTAGGTTTATATTTAAAGGTAACAACTTTCTTTTGTTTGCCTTGCTTCTCAACCTTGCCAAGGACAGTAGCCCCTTCAACGACAGGAGTCCCAACTTTAGTTGTTTCACCGCCGACAAGGACAACCTCATCAAAGGTTACTTCTGCTCCTGCTTCCAGGTCAAGCTTCTCAACATAAACAGCTTGATCCACTTCAACTTTTACTTGCTTACCGCCAGTTTTGATGATTGCATATGTGCTCATCATGCACCTCCTATATTTTTTTGAGGATACTCCTCTTGTGAAGACTCGCCGCAATCGTGAGAAAGTCACTTTCTGCTTAACTAACGATTTCCGAGCGGTTGCACTGGACGTGCATTTAGTCAACATTACTATTCTACCATGCCAAGCAGCATTTTTCAAGAACTTTAGATTTTTATTTTACAGAAAATCCGGCAGCCCTTCTTTATCACAGACTTTTATCTTGACTTTAGCAAAGCCGATAGGCATAACTTCTGCTGCTTACCCCTGCAGTGAGAAAATTTTTTCATTATAATAGGTAGGAATAAGAGTTAAAACAGCAGGTCATATAAGCGCTGTCAAGCCAGCAGCCTGCGCCCTGCTGAACAGACTTAAGACGGCCTTTGAAAGTCTAAGTTTATACCGCACCTTTCTAGTCGTTCTGGCAGAAGGGCGTCTGCGAAATCGAAGATTTCTGGCTTACCGCCATTTTTGCTTTGCTCTTTTAACGGCCTTTGTATCTTGTTTGAACTGAACACGCCCTAAACGCTGCGGGAAAAAGATAGCCTGACCTCGAATCTTCTTGGATTCATCGTCAGTCTCCTATTTTCCTTTTGCGTTTTTAACGGGCTTTGTATCTTGTTGAACTGAACACGCCCTAAACGCTGCGGGAAAAAGATAGCCTGACCTTGAATCTTCCTGGATTGATTGGTCAGTCTCCTATTTTCCTTTTGCGTTTTTAACGGGCTTTGTATCTTGTTTTACTCCCACTGCAGGTTGACTAATTCAGTCATTTCCTGGTAAGCTTGATCCACTTTAGTTTGCATCGTTTCGTCTAATAGATCGCGGTGTCTGCCGCCTTCAATAAAATCTTCTAAAATAAGAACCCGATAATTGAAGTACTCGTAACCTTCACTCCCGTATTCGCCTTTCCCCCATGACCAAACGAGAGTCGGGTGTGCTTTGACTGTTTTAATGACCGTTTGGCTGCCTGTTTTTTCAAAGGTCAGGTCCATCAGCAAGCCGCGTTCGGGCCAAACGTTTTCCATCCGCTCATAGGTCTGATTGGAAATAAAATTTCCCATAGAATAAATGATAAATTTACGATTCCCGTCTTTTTCGACAATCTCCGCTGGTTCAACTACATGAGGGTGGCCGCCTAGAACAACATCTGCTCCCCAGTCAACCATCTTGTGGTAAAGTTTTATCTGTTCATCAGTTGGCTCTAATGCGTATTCTGTTCCCATCTGCGGCATAACAACAGTGATATCAGCTTTTTCTTCCGCTTCTTTGATTTCCTTTTTCATTTCTTTTTCATCAAGATCGGACAGATGCGCTTCATATTCTGCCTCAGTCAAATTGGCCTCCATGCCATTGTAACCGTAAGCATAGCCTAAAATGGCTATTTTGATTCCTTTTACGTCCTTAATAAGGAAATCTTCCTGAGCACGGTTTGTTTTATAAATACCAATGGTGTCTAAGCCCAAACTGTTAAAAACATCAACAGTATTTAGAGCACCGGCCAGCTGAGAATCCAAGATATGATTATGAGCTAAATCGACAACATCGTAGCCTGTGTCTTTCATACAGGCAGCAATTTCCGGCGGCGCATTAAAAAGCGGATAGCCCCCTAAAGGATAGTCGGGGCAGATTGTTCCTTCATAATCGCCAATAGCCAAATCGGCGCCATCGATCCAGTCCTTAACATACTCAAAATAGGGTGTAAAGTCATAACTCCCATCTTCTTGTCTGGCGCTGGTATAAAGAATGTCGTGCAGTAAAATATCACCATTGGCCACTAGGCGGGCAGTCTTTTTTTCTGTTTTTGCATTGTCTTTTTTTACTGGAACATTTCCCAGTAAATCAAATATCGCAGCCAGAAGCAAGCACAGACAGAGTATCAGCAGACAGATTAGACTGGTTTTGCGATAAATAATCCTAAACTTTTTCATAAGAGCCTCCTTATCTGTATTATAACACTCTCATCAGATTTTCAAACAACTTTTATGAAAAAAATAAACAGAACACAGGCTAAGGGCTTCGAGGAAAGATAACCATCTAAGATAAAGCGAACTGGTGCCGATTCCCTATTTTTTTGCTTTTTATTCGGCCTTTATACCCTTATATCAAAAAGTCTGGAGCAGACACTCCAGACTTTTTGCTGCAAAGCGTTCTATCAGCCGATAAACTTTTGATAATCCTGTACTGTTGCCAAGTCTGCACCTTCATACTGTTTTTTCAGCAAAGAAGGAATAATAGGCGGATGGGCTAAAACCTGCAAAAAGACAAAAAGCAGTTCTTCTGCAGTCTGAAAACGGTGATTTGGCGCAATATAGCGATGATTATGAGCCGTCTGGCTGAAGGCAAAGATAATCATCTTATTTTCAAAAGCCCGTCGAAGAGCAGCAGGAACCTCACGGCCGTGGTTAATATCCAAATAAAAATCACAGGCCTGATAGAGCTGGCTGAGCCGGGACTGATCGACACGGGGATAGAGGCGGACATTAGCATACTTCTTATAAGCTAATAACTTACTGGACATCTCTGTTGGGGCAGCAATATGAAAGCTGACTTCCGGGAGGTTGGTAACTAAGGCAGTCAAGTCCTGCAGCTGATCCGAGTAGGTGACAATCAGCACCTGACTGCGGCCCTGGTTTTCCCGCTTAAAAGGGTAGAGAAAGCCTAAGTAGTCTGTTAAAGAAGCCTCTGTTTCGGTTAAGGACTGCTGCAGTTTTTGATAAACAGCTGAGTGCTGGACGGCGATTTTAGTAGAGCGGCTGTTCTGATGAAAAAGTTTCTTCATATTGTCAGACAGGGCCGTCACACTATTTTCCTGCCAGAAGAGGACATCTTCACCCGAATGTTGGAGTGATTGAGCCAGCAAAAACGGATGGCCTAAAGAATTATAAAAGATACGGTCCAAATTAAACTGAGCAGCTTCCAGATAAAAAAGCCAAAATTCCAGTTTATTTTTAAAAATAAAGACTTGCTGCTGATAGTTTAAAATCAGATTGCCGGTAATATAATTTTCAAGCAGCACCTCTTGATTATTCCTGTCAAAATAAGAGCGCAGAACAGGCTGGCCGGATGTATTATAGCTAATCTGAGAAAAGCGAAAACCAACCCGGTTATAACAATCGGTCAGCCGGCGCTCCTTTCTGTCATCCAGCCAGTCCACTTCCTTGATAACACGCTGACTGTCCGTCTGGAAAAAGCGGATACGCCCGCGCTGCCGGCCCAAATCCCAAATACCGGCCTGATTGCGGTCTGTTCTGATCTCCCAGTAAGGGGGAAGGCGCAATTCATTGAAATAAAGGGGCCGGCCGGAAACAGCTGCAAAATCAGTGAAAAACAGATAAGGCGAGGTCACATCATAGGGCAGAAACCCATCATCATTGAGGGCGATGCTGGGCTGTTTGTAGCCAGATACTAGGAGGGAATAATGCAAATCCCAGCTATTTTGATTGTAACTGTCAAATAAATTAATCATTTGCCTGTCACCTCCTCAAGCAATTCCAGCCACTTATGCGCCACTCGTTCTGTCAGAAAGTCTTCAGCCTTGCCATAAGAGGCCTCAGACATGGACTCAAGACTGCCTGACTGAAAAATGTCAATTATCCTTTGACTGAAAGCTTGGCTGAGCAGTCCGTCGTTAAAATCAGAAATCGACAGGAGATAGCCATTCTTTCCTTCTTCAATAAAGGTTTGATTGCCATAAGGAACATCAAAACCAATCAAAGCCAGGCCTGACCCAAGTGCTTCCATGAGTGATAAGCCAAAACCTTCACTTCTTGAAGCTGTCACATAAACCTGATAATTTTGGTAAAGCTCGTCCAAATTTTGATGGCCGCACAAGCGGATAAAATCCTCAGCCTGATTTTCCCGTATGTGCTGCAAAAGCTTTGACTCTTCACTGCCTTGACCATAGATATCAAGACTTAAGTCAGGCAGAGTTTGCCGCGCCTGAACAGTGGCTTCTATCAAAATCTCCAGCTGTTTTTCCGCTACTAAACGCGATGCCGTCACCAGAGAAAAAGGTTTCCTTGGCTCTTTGGGGCTCTTCAGTCGGCTGATACTGCCGACAGGAAGACTGACGAGGCGCGGCCGATAGGGGGTGAACTGCTGAAATTGTTCTGCCAGAACAGACTTTTGCTTTTCTGTCGCTAAAAGAAAAACATCAACCTCACCTGCATGTGAAAAGGGGTATTCATAATGATTGTTCCAAAGAACAGCGGCATCCTTACTCGCCTCCTTGACAAAGTGCTCCGCATGAACAGCAACAGCCAGTTTAGCCGGCTTAACGTAAGGCAGAACCGCAGAGCCGATCCCCAGTGACCGGTCCAAAATGACCATATCCTCTGAACTTAGAGCTAGCGAGCGAATAAAATACGCTATGAATTCCTCTTTTGAATAGCAAATCTGATCGGCAAGACGAAAAATCGATTCGTCGCCGTCAATCAGTTCATCATAAGCCAAGGTTCCATCTTCATTAAAAAAACGGCGCTGATAAAGACAGGCTTTATTATCTTTAGGCGCATAGTACTCTGTAAACATTCTGGTATAGGAGAAAAAATCTTTCCGAATCAGCTTCCCCTGCGAAACATATTCCACACGGTGAACAATATCTGAGCCTTCTTCCTTTAAGTAGGCCGTTAAAAAAACATCTTCCTCTTTGTAAAAAAAACGCACAAAGTTACCATTGCTCAGCTTCTGACTGAGCCTGCCATGGAAAAGCTTTTGTAAATCAGCCAGTGTAAAGGTCGTCGGAGCCAGCTTTTGGTCAGTAAAAAATGTATAGAGCCAGATAACCTCATCACTCTTAAAACCAAGATTAGCTGCCAAATCAGCAATGTTATGCCGCCAAATAAAATCTAAAAAGATAAATTGATGATCGACATTTAACTGAGTCAGAAGCTGATTGCGGTAAGCCTGAGCGTATTCGACACCTGAATTGGCCCAAGTCAGTCCAAAATTAATACTGTAAACAGTCATAGTGTCCCTTTCTTTTGCTTTTTGGAACTGCAAGACAGGATCCAAAAAGCTCCTATAAAAGACTGGTAAGCCATTCATCGACCTCATCACTCTCAGCCTGAGGAGAGACCGTCCTTATTTTAAGGCCTGACAGCGCACCTTCTATCAGTCCTTCAATATCCAGCCGTTTTTCATATTGTTCAACATTTGCTATTTTAGGATGGGTTTTTGGCCGATCCGGTGCAAAAATCGTGCAGCAGTCCTCAAATGGCTGAATAGATAGATTAAAGGTGTCAATCTTTTGTGCCATTTCAATGATTTCAAGCTTATCCATCGTTACAAGCGGCCTAATAACCGGTGTCGTCGTAACAGCATTGATTGCCTGCATAGATTCCAAAGTCTGACTGGCAACCTGACCGAGGCTCTCACCAGTGATGATAACACGGCCTGATCGTTCCTGACGGATACGGTCGGTAATTCTCAGCATAAAACGGCGGGTCACAGTCATCAGGTAAGCTTCCGGCACCTTTTCCTTGATTTCTTCCTGGATTTCAGTGAAGGGGACTTCAATAAACTGGATATCTCCGCCAAATTTGGTTAATTTCCGCGCTAAATCCTGAGCCTTTTTTAACGCCCCCGGACTGGTATAAGGAGGACTGGCAAAATGAACAGCCTCTATCGCCACACCGCGCTTAAGGGCCTGATAGCCGGCAACTGGGGAATCAATTCCTCCTGACAGCATCAGCATCCCTTTGCCCGATGTCCCTACAGGAAGTCCCCCAGCTCCTTTGATATTTTCATAAGACAGATAAGCTGCCTCTTCGCGGATTTCAATCTTCAGATTAATATCAGGCTGCTTCATCTGCACCTGACTATTTGGAAGAACTTCAAAAACAGCTCCTCCCATCACTTGATTGAGCTCTCGGCTGTCCAGTTCAAAATGGTGATCGCTCCGCTTACTGGTAATTTTAAAAGTCTGCCCTTCTTGGTAGATGGACAGCATGAGCTCCTGAACCGCTTTTTTAAGGGCTTCAGTATCCTTTTCAATCCGATAGGAAGGCGAAAAAGCCTGAATTCCGAAAATATCTTTCAGAGCCTCGGCAACCGGCAGATAATCACAGCCGTTGAGATAAACATGAGCCCTGTCACGATCGGCGCTTACTTTGACTTCTGGGAAAACAGACAGCACATGTTTGATATTGTTTTTTAACCGGTTAATGAAAAACATCCGGTTTTTTCCTTTAGTTGACAGTTCGCCGTAGCGAATCATAATTTCTGAATACTGCATCATGATATTATCTAAGACACTTGAACACATTAACCGCAGGTTCTCAGCTTAGAGACAGACTGACCCTGCCTATGGTTTTCTTTGGTCTCTTCCTTTCTTACTTCATTTAACGAACCTTTGCTGTATCAGCATAGATTTGACGAAAAACAGTCAAAAACTGCTCCAGTTCACTCATATTGTTATCATCATCAAGGCTGATTCGGACAGCGGTCTGTGCTGATTTGACAGGAATTCCCATGGCAAGCAGAGTTCCGGCCGGTTTTCCGGTTTTTGAAGAGCAAGCACTGGTCGTAGATATGAAAATGTCGTGTTTTTCAAAAGCATGAACCAAAACTTCTCCCCGAACTCCTTTGATACCAAAGGTTACAATATTGGGAACAGACTGCTCATCTCTGCCCGAAAAAATAAGAACATCGTCATAGTCTGACAGCGCCTCATACAGCAGATCTCTCATTTGTATTAGTCCGGAAACGGCAGCAGCTTGTCTGTCAGCAACCAGCCTCAGAGCTTTTGCTGTTGCTGCAATAGCAGGGAGGTTTTCTGTCGTTGAACGAAGGTCAGACTCCTGACCGCCGCCATTTAAGAGAGGAGTCAGCCGTTTGCCTAATTTTTTATAAAGAATACCGAGCCCCCGCACTCCATGAAACTTATGGCTGGAAAAACTGGCCAAATCAACTCGGTCCGTTAAATAATCACCAACAGGAATCTTGCCGACCGCCTGAACAGCATCCACATGAAAGGTTACAGTCGGTTTATCTGCCAAGAGGCCTGAAATTTCCTGAATCGGCTGAACAGCCCCCATCTCATTATTAACAGCCATCACAGAAACCATAATCGTATCCGGCCTGATAAGATCTGCCAGAGCCTTGAGATCAACAAAGCCTTTGCTGTTCACCGGCGCATAACTGATTGTAAAACCGTGTTCTCCCAGCCATTTAGCCGACTCCTTCACAGCTGGATGCTCGACAGCTGAGATAATGATATGCTTACCATACTGCTCTTTTTCAAAAGCCAGACCTTTAAGCGCCCAGTTATCACTCTCTGTTCCGCCCGATGTAAAAAAGATTTCTTCTGCCTTGACATTGAGCAAGTCCGCAATCTGCCGGCGGCTGGCTTCTAAAACACGCTTAGCCTGATGCCCAAGATAATGAAGGCTGGAAGGGTTGCCGTATATTTTAGCAGCAGCTTCCTGATAAGTTTCCAAAACATCCGGATAAGGCTGCGTTGTCGCTGCGTTATCAAAATAAATCATTTCCTGACCTCTTTATATTTTCAATGATTTCATTATATCATAAGTCTAAATACTTCTTTATGATTTATTCCCATCTTTTTTTAGCATTTTTCAAGATAAAATCGTATAATAGGTAGTGGAGCTCAAAAAGGCTGATACAGACTGGACAAAACTAGACAGAATCACAGCCCTTAAGCTTAAAATTTTATCTTGTGAATTGAACACGCCCTAAACGCTGCGGGAAAAAGATGTGGCTAAGTTTAGAATTGTTTTCAAGTTAGTTAGCCGTAAACGACTGAAAGCTTTGTCGCCTTAACAGTCGACCGCACCTTTCTAGTCGTTCTGGCAAAGGTGCGCCTGCGAAATCAAAGATTTCTGACTTACCGCCATTTTTGCTTTGCTCTTTTAACGGGCTTTGTATCTTAATGAATTGAACACGCCCTAAAATCCTAGTGAAAAAGATGGCTGTCAGCGTGATGCCAGCATCACTTGCCATCCCCTATTTTCATACGGATTTTTAGACGGCCTTTGTATCTTAGTATAAGGAGGACTGTATGTCTCAAAATTATTCCCGTCGTAAGAAACCTAGTAAAACCACATCCGCTACCCCTAAAAAACACATCAAATCCGGCTTTTCTGCTTTGCAAAAAACAATCGCTTTAATCGGTAGTATTTTAAGTATTATCGTGGCAAGTATTACAATCAACAATTACTTAAACGGTGTCAGTTCAAAAGATAAAGACACTACCTCGACAACGACTGTTATTATTTCCGGAGATAATGGCAGCAATACCGATACATCACAGGGATCAGCGGCTAACGGTGGTTATGATTCTAATGCCAATAATAACCAAGTTTACGGCAACGACAGTTCAGCAGATCAGCAATATCAGGCACCATCTTCAGCTTCCGATGCTTCATCTGCAGCTGATACCGATACTCCTGCTTCAGCTGCAACCGATACTGTTGAGTAAAAAGCAGCAGAAACTTACTTTAGTGATAAAAGGCAAAGACGAAGCTCTTAGCTTTATTTTCTATTATATGGTATAAGGAATCTATGAAAAAATATTTTAACAAAACATTTTTAACTCAAGCCATTCAAAATGAAATTATTAAATACCTTTTCTTTGGTGTCCTGACTACTGTTTTTTACATGACAGTTCGGATTCTTATTTTTACAGTTTATCCCAGCGGGCTGGTGTCCACCTCGCTGGCTAACATCCTTGCTGTCATCTTTGCTTTTGTTACCAATGATTTTTTCGTCTTCGACCAAGAGCGAAGAGGCTGGTTCAGCCGTTTTCTAAAATTCGCTCTGGCCCGGCTCTTTACTTATTTTTTAGATGTTTTTCTAGCCTATGTCTTTGTCGATACTTTCCCCCATATTATCGGCCGATTTGTACACAACAACTTAGCCTGGGTTAATGCCATTGAGACATTTATCAGCCAAATACTCATCATGGTAACCAACTATCTTTTCAGCAAGCTCTTTATTTTTAAAAATAAAAAATCGTAATGAGCTGCAGCAGGAATTTCTCAACGGCTGGTATGGGCATTGCAAAATTATCGCTGTCAAACAGGTCGGCCGTCCGACAGGCAGATTAAAGTCATATAAAAAGAAAAAGCAGCTAAACGGCTGCCTTTTTTATGTCTTTATTTTTCAAAGGAAATCCCGCACTGCTGGCAGCTCTTTCGGCCTGTCACAGATGACAGCTCAGCTTCCCACTCATAACGGCAGCTCTCACAGCGAAAACGCCCCTTGCTCTTATCAGACTGTAACCCAAGAAAAGCCACATGGGCGATACTGAATTCCAAGCGCCGCTTGAGCATACTTAACGCTTCAGCCTGCTGACGCTCCTTCTTCTGCTGCTCCTGCAGCTCCTCTACAGCCTGATTGTAAGCAGTGGTTTCTTCTGTTCTAGCCTCCTCTAACTCATCTTCTTTCTGACGAATCTTACGCAGCAGCTGGTCACGCTCATCTTCTAATGCCCCTATCGTATGGCTTGGCATAGCCTCAGGCAGATCACGGCATTGCCCTAGCAGCCAGTTAGCCAGATTCTCTGTCCGCTTAGAGGCCTCCTGCTGCATATCCTCGCAGCGCCAAACAGCTTCGTCTATGGCTTTGACCCGCTCCAAATGTTCCTGTGTCAATTGCTCTTCTTTATCTGTCATCTCTTCCTCCCCTTTTAAGCTCGTATCAAGCTGCTAAAGTCTACCTGAGGCCATTCGGCCAGATAGACCGCTGCACTGTCGGCTGCCTGACCCGTAAAACAATCCGCCAGCTCAGAAGCTATTGTCCCCTGCGCTAAAGTCTGCAGTTCAGAAGCTTTCGTCTCTAAGCAGCTCTGTAAATCAAACGATTGGCTCTCCCATTCGCCTTGCTTTGCCGACAAAGCCCCCTGAATGGCCAAACGCTCCTGCACTTTCTTAGTCTCCTTGGCCGCTTGGACAAGCATGTCTAAATCAGCCGTTACTCCCATCCCCATAAGAACCCCACCTTCTATGCTTCAGTTACAATGCCCTTTATGCACCTCTGTCTGCCTACTTCTTGTTAGTTGAAAACAAAGCTGCCCCTTCCTGATCGGTCGCTATTAGATTGTCTGCCGCTGCTTCCAGCTTATCCGCAAAAGCCATCATCCTGTTTTGGTAGGCATCAGCTTCTGCTAAATTTTGGGCCTCTGCCTGACTGTCCCATAAATTCTCCATAGTGTAAGGGCTCAGCAGTTCGGCCACTTCACTATCCGTCAGTTCTTCTGCTATTTGGTACATAGCCTGACGCGTCGCCGTGATGTCTGCCTGCAGAGCTTCTTTTGCCTGAGCAATCTCATCTTTAATCTCTTGAACTTTAAGCTCGGCCTGCAGCCTAGCTTTCTCAGCAACTGCCCGCAACAGCTCCTCCCGCAAGCTGATTCGCTTAGACCCTGTCGCTGTTTTCAGCTGACTTCTCAGGTCTTTGACTGTCTTCTTATAAGAGGTCAGAAGCTCGGCTTTGGTCGGTTCAACCGCAAAGTCGCCGTAGGTCATAACATATCTCAGCAGATAAAGCCGGTAATCGGTGCTGTTAAACCAAGTGCTGGGGTCTTTAATATCCCAGTTTTTCGCGGCTTCTTTAGCCTTCTTTCTGGCCACCTTAATCACCTGCTCCTTGGTCATGCCGGAAGCAAACTGGCCGTGCTTGACATACCAGTCTATATCCAGACCATTCCCCTTGATACGGGGAAAAGCCGTGTCATGGTCGGAAATAGGGTCCCCTGTACCTTCAACAATATATTTCTTGCCATAAGGAATGTCCCCATGATTTTTCCCATCCAGATAGGTCACATCTCTGGTCGAATCCATATAAATGGTGGCGTGCTGATCCAGCCAAGCCTTCTCCTCAGCGGTTATGCCTTTAGGATTAGCCTTAGAATAGAGAGCGCTGCTGGCTGCCCAGTCCATGAAGTTGGTGATCTTGGGAACCTGATGCTCTGCGGCCACTTTAGCAACTGCCGGACCCGACTGGCTGAAACCGGACATGTTGGAAATGGTCCCACCGCCATGGTCTTTTTCCAGTTTGGCAGCTGTGCTATCATAAAAATCGGAGATATCGTCCACCTGCGGGGTCATCCCGCTTCTAGCTTCAATCGCATTTTTAGTGGATTCAGTGAAACCAGGTTGGGTCCCCGCCACAACAATAGCCGTTTGGCTGTAGTCGGTCGTGCCATCAACAACCGGGGCTACAGCAATGGCCTCAGTCGTTCCGTCTTGAGTGTTGACAATTTCATATTCCTGATTGCCTACACTGTCTTTTGCTCCAATTGTATAAGAATTCCAACTTTTAATTACTGCTTGTAAATCTTGAATTTGAAGGTCTGTCAATGCCATTGTGTGTAATCCCCTTCCCTTATTTCCAAGTTATAAACGATTTCAATATCCGGACTGCCTTCTGATGATTTTTCAACAGCTTCCAATTGATGCTTTTCTACTAAGGCTGCCACATTTTTATCCATCAGAGAATTCGATTTTAATTTAGCAAAATCGGGAAGTGTCTTATATCCTGATACATCATAAACCTTATCCGCATCAAAATCTTTCAGCTCAATAACTTCTTCTCCAGCACTATCAATAGATAAAACCGGACCGTTCCCAGTCCCATAATTACCATAACCTTGCTGTCCTATCATTCTACCAAGGTACGCTTTATTTCCTTCTTCATCATAAATCACTGGCACGACATTGACTGTTCGCATCGTAAAGCGTCCGTCTCCATCTACAAAAATCGGTGAAAACTCGATTTTACTGACACCGGAATAGTTCTCTTTAATATAAGTGGCGATTTGTTCTTCATAAAGTCTGAAACCATGTTTATAAAGCTGATTCACTTTTTCTCTTGCCATATAGCGATTATACCCCCAAATTCCTGTAATGGCGATGAGAACAGCAGCCAGCAGTCCCCAAAACACTTTTACCGGTCTGCTCAACCCTTTCTTTTTAGCCATAACCTGCTCCTTGTTCCTTGTGGATAATTCGTTTTAATTTTCATTAGTATAGCATAGCAGTTTCAAAAAAGCAAGTGACCTTTGTCATTATTTTTATGTCCCTGCCACAACGATAGCCGTTTGGCTGTAATCTACTTGACCATCTGAATAAACCGGAGCTACTGCTAAGGCCTGAGTTGTCTCATCTATACTGTTAACCACTTGGTAATACTCATTGGTTTTAGGGATTCTAAATGTTGTTCCCTCTTTGAGTGAGACATTTTCCTTAATAACAGTTTGTAAATTTTGTATCTTTTTATCTGTCAATGTCATATTTAAGTATCCCCTTCTTAAATGTTACATTATAACGGACCTCAGCCGACGGACTGCCCTGAGCCGATTTTTCAATCCCTTTCAGCTTTCCTATATTTACTAGGGCTTCGATATTGCTGTCAATATCTTCATTGTCTGTCCATTTCGTATCCTTTGGCAGGCTGTCTCCGTAAGTCACTTCGACATAATCTCCGGACTGGTTAGCCAGCTCTATCATCTCTGTCCCATAAATATCCCAGTCTATCCGCAGATAATTGAGAAGCCCATATCTGGAATGAGCGAAATGATTTATCTGACTTCCAAACTGTGCCTCATTCCCTTCTTTATCGTAAATGATAGGAACTGTATAAGCCGTCCTAACCGTAAAACGGTCATCACCGTCTATATAAATCGGTGAAAACTCGATTTTACTGACACCGGAATAATTCTCTTTAATATAAGTAGCTATCTGTTCCTCCAGCAACTGAAAGCCGTGCTGGTAAAGCTGTTCAACCTTTTTCTTTTGCATATAACGATTATACCCCCAAATTCCTGTGACGGCGATGAGAACAGCAGCCAGCAGTCCCCAAAACACTTTAGCCGGTCTGCTTAAACCTTTCTTTTTAGACATTGAAATCTCCTTACTATTCACTTAAGTCAGCTGTTGAATGATAAATTAGTCAGGTTATTTAAAAAACTTTGTTTAATCGGCTTTCAGAAAAATTGTTATTTTAATGACCAGCCGCCGTCAGCTTTGACAATCTCTCCCTGCATGGACTGTGCTTTTCCTGAAGCCAAAAAAAGCGTCAATTCAGCAATCTCAGACGGAACCGTCCACCGTCCGATAGGGGTTTCAGCGGCTACCCAATCAGCAGAACCGCCGGCCTTAAAATCATCTGCTGTCATTGCCGTCTTTACGGCACCCGGCGCAATTCCAAATACCTGAATATTGTCTTTGGCGTAATCCAAAGCCAGCTGCCGGGTTAGACCAGCCAGTGCATGCTTGGCGCTGGTATAGGCTGCACCGCCTCCTCCAGCTAAAAAGCTGGCAATAGAGCACATATTGATAATAATACCCGCTTTTTTCTCAATCATTTTGGGCAAATAATGGCGGATAAGCTGTACTGCGGCCCAAAAATCAGTGCGGAAAACCAGCTCAAAGTCAGTTTCTGAAAGATTAAGAAGAGGCTGATAACCGTCAAGGATACCTGCTGTATTGCACAGAATATCCACCTCAGTTGCAAAATCATAGAGGGCACTTAAATCTTCCGTCAAATCAAGCTGCATAAAGTGAAACTTGCCCTCTAAGTCAGGGGCAGCCCCTTTATCCACACCGTATACCTTACAGCCCTTCTCTAAAAAGAGGCGGGCCTGTGCCAGACCGATACCAGACGAAACACCGGTTATAAGAACTGTTTTAACCATAAATCTACTCCTGTTTTTCAGTCAGACAATAAAGATTGGTATTTTCTGTTCACTAAATAAATCCTTACTGCCTTTTGTTTCTACCCATTATATCAAAAAAAGCCTCCCTCTATAATTCACTTTATAGCAGCAAAGGGCGTTCCTGCCGATGCTTAGCTTTGTTTTTTGTTTGTTGTTTAAAATATTTTTTTGTGAAATTTTTATGGCTAAAAAAGACGAAAAGTAGGACTTTTCGTCTTTTGCTGTTATGATTTTCTGCGAAGGACCCAGATAAGGAGCCTGCTCACAGCTAATCCAAAGAGAAGAATAATTCCAAGAATAAGCAGCCAGCTCCAAGAATAAACCGTTAAAATTTCCGGCAGAGGGACATTGATGCCAAAGAAACCGGTAATAATATCCGGTGTTGCCAAAAGAATGGACAGACCTGTTAAAATCTTCATCGTATCATTCAGCTGATTATTTAAGATATTATTGTAAGTCTCTGATAACTGTGCCAGCGTCTGTGCTGTCAGTTCGGACATTTCAAGAATCTGCCGGGCTTCAATTTTTGCTGCAGAGAGCTTATCGTCATCTCCGGTCAAAAAAGGACAGTTCAATGATGAATCCTTCAGCTGTTCTAAAACAAGATAGTTTTGCTTGCTGGATGATCTAATGCCGATCATAATCATCTCTATATCCGACAAGGTTAGCAGACGATCTTTAGTTGTCTTTTTACGCAGTTTCTTTCGGATATCTTTCAGCTCTTTGTTAAGACCTTCTAAAATATGAAAATAATTTTTAGAGATAGAAACTAAAGCGGCACATACGAAATCATACACAGAAGCAATGGGCTCTGATTCAAATAAAGCAGCAAACTGCTCAATCATATAAGCATTATCATTAGTATGCAAAATGATGATCCGCTTTTCTTTAAGAATAAAGGTTATCGGTGTTGTCGCATAAACATTATCAATCTTTTTATCATGAATAGCATCATACACCAGAATCAACCGTTCCAATTTCTCATGATAGTCAATATGGGCCAACTCATCGACATCAGAAGCATAAGCAATAATTTTTTCATCAATTGCCAAATCGGTTTTCAACTGCTCACTGTCCAGTTTTTCATCCAAATTGACACAAATCCACGTAAGATCACCAAATTGCTTTTCTTTCATAAAGCTCCTTAAACACAAGATACAAAGCCCGTTTAAAGCTCACAGCAAAAATAGGAAAACTGACGAAGAAACCCCAGTTTCTAGGAAGTTTTATCTTTTTTGCAAAGAGCTTAGGGCGTGTTCAATTAACAAGATACAAAGCCCGTTAAAAAATCCGTATGAAAATAGGGGATGGCAAGTGATGCTGGCATCACGATGACAGCCATCTTTTTCACTAGGATTTTAGGGCGTGTTCAATTTCAACAAGATACAAAGCTCGTTAAAAACGCAAAAGGAAAATAGGGGACTGACTGACGAATCGCCAGATTCTAAGTCAGGACATCTTTTTCCCGCAGCGTTTAGCCCGTGTTCAGTTCATTAAGATACCAAGGCCGTTAAAAACGCAAAAGGGAAATGACGGTAAGTCCGAAATCTTTGATTTCGCAGACGCACCTCTGCCAGGACGGCTAGAAGGGGCGGCAGGCTGTAAAGACTGCAAAACCTTCAGACGGCTACGGCTGGCGGTAAGTCCGAAATCTTCGATTTCGCCAGCGCACCTCTACTAGGACGACTAGAAGGGGGGCGACAAAAATTTAAACTTTCATGCCATTCCAGCTGTTTCAGTTTCTCCTGACTGTCTGTCAGCCTATCACACTGCCATTTGGCAGGGTGGGGTCAACTGTCAGCAGAGTCAGCTGACCATCATGCTCAGCTGAGAGAATCATACCCTGGCTAATGTATTTTTTCATCATTTTCCGCGGTTTAAGGTTAGCAACAATTTGTACTTTTCTACCAACTAACTCCTGCTCATTCGGATAATATTTGGCAATACCGGAGAGAATTTGACGGTCCTCGCCATCACCAGCATCCAGACGGAAAGACAATAGTTTATCCGATCCGGCAATTTTTTCAACTGCCTTGACTTCCGCCACGCGAATTTCTAATTTATCAAAATCATCAAAAACAACTAGCGCTTTATCGGATTTAAGTTCAACCTCTTCAGGGTTCCACTCTTGCTCACTAGCTTTGTCAGCATTCATCTGCTCCTTGATATAAGCGATTTCTGCTTCCATATCTAAACGTGGGAAAACAGGGCTCCCTTGTGCAATAACCTTAGCTCCTGAAGGCATGGCTGACAGGCTGAGGCTGACAAGATCAAATGCCGGACCAAAGCCCAGCTGCTCCATGATAGCGTCAGAGGTTGCCATCATAAAAGGCTGAATGAGGTGAGCCACCACGCGCAGACTGGCTGCCAGATGGGCCATAACAGCAGCCAGCTCCTGATTTTTCCCGCTATCTTTAGCTAAAACCCAAGGCGCTGTTTCGTCAATGTATTTATTGGTCCGAGAAATTATCTGCCATACAGCTTCTAAGGCTCTCGGATAATCCACTGCTTCCATCTGTCTGTGGTAGTCTGTCAGATTTTCAGCAACAAAGGCTTCTAAATCAGCATCAACAGCTGTCACCTTCTCAGCATAAGCCGGAATGCTGCCGTTGAAATATTTATTAATCATGGCAACTGTTCGGTTAAGAAGATTGCCTAAATCATTGGCTAATTCATAATTAATTCGGCCGATATAGTCTTCCGGCGTAAAGGTTCCGTCCGACCCTACTGGAAGGCTGCGCATGAGATAGTAACGTAGGGAATCGAGCCCGTAACGTTCAACCAGCATCTCAGGATAGACGACATTGCCTTTTGATTTAGACATTTTGCCGTCCTGCATCACAAACCAGCCGTGCGCTACTAAACGTTTTGGCAGCGGCAGATCTAAAGCCATAAGGATAATCGGCCAATAAATAGAGTGGAAACGCAGGATATCTTTGCCAATCATATGAATATCTGCAGGCCAGAACTTATCGAAGTTGCTGTAATCTTGCTGTCCGTAACCAAGAGCTGTAATATAGTTAATCAGCGCATCAATCCAAACATAAACCACATGTTTTGGATTGCTTGGTACCTCTACACCCCAGGTAAAGGTTGTTCGGCTGACCGCTAAATCTTCCAGGCCTGGTTCAATGAAATTTTTCAGCATTTCATTCATCCGCCCATGCGGAGTAATAAAGTCCGGATGCTCCTTGAAGAAAGCAACTAGACGGTCGGCATACTTACTGAGTCGGAAAAAATAGCATTCTTCAGCAACTTTTTCAACTTCATGGCCGGAAGGCGCAATACCTCCGATAACCTGACCTTCTTTATCCCGAAAAACCTCAGCCAGCTGACTTTCCGTGAAATACTCTTCATCTGAAACAGAGTACCAGCCAGTGTATTCACCCAGATAAATATCTCCCTGTGCCAGAAGCTGTTCAAAAACTTTAGCCACAACATCTTCATGGTAGCTGTCTGTCGTTCGAATAAACTTATCATAAGAAATATCCAGAAGCTCCCACAATTCCTTAACACTCTCTGCCATGCTGTCAACATAAGCTTGCGGGCTGATACCGGCTTCCCTTGCTTTTTGCTGAATTTTTTGACCATGCTCGTCCAGTCCGGTCAGATAAAACACATCATAGCCCATCAGCCGTTTATAACGCGCCATAACATCACAGGCAATAGTCGTATAAGCAGAACCGATATGAAGTTTCCCAGAAGGATAATAAATCGGCGTTGTAATATAAAATGATTTTTTATCAGTCATAGTATCCCTTTCAGTAAGATAGAAAATATCTCAGATGAATTCCTATATAAAATCCCAGACAGCAGTTCATTTACCGCCGGTTGTTCTTTAAACCTCACAATGAAAAAACACCGACAGCTCCTGCAAGGGGCAACACCTTATTATAGCATAAGTTCAGCTCGCTTGAACAGTTAAAAAAGGAAACAGATAAAAACAGAAGCTTAGGAGCGGCGGCCTAAAAAGCAGCGCCGTCAAATTTCCTAAAGTTCTTGTTTTTTTCTGCTTCCTTATTCTTATAATTCTCTCACGTCCTGCTGCCGTCAGAAAGGAATGCATAGCCGTCAGAGAGTTTTTACTTTTTTAAGCCTGTTTTTCAATACTCACTGTACTGACCATACTTCTTACGGTAATTTTCCTCAATCTTTTCATAATCTGAAACCATCTTTTTAGCCTCTTTTGACGATAATTTTTTAAAGACCATTTCGTCAATCAGCTTACCTTTCTCATTATAGATTTCAACCGTTAAAGTACTGCCTGATTTCCTGTATTTGTATTGGTTTTCACCCATATCATCATATGAATCGATGTAACCTTGTTTTAAATCTTCTACTGTATCTTCATCAAAACCACTGTAGTAAGCGGAAAAGTTATCCATCACCTCGTCAACCTTTTTCTTATAGGCTTTAGGGCTGCTTGCCCGCAGCAGCCTTTTCTCCCAGGGATTGACCTTAAAAAGCGGGTTAAACAGATTGGTCAAGTAAATATCTGCTTCAGCATTATCGCCATCATGCCACTTATTATAATAATAACCATACTGTGAAAAGTCATTGTTTTCGACGGATATAAAGAAATGGGATTCAATATTGTTCTCTTCTTCGAGGACAGTATGCCATTTTTCTTCTTCTTCATCATAATAACGCTCATAGGTCAGCTCCCAGACACCGTCAATTTTACCAGAATAGTAGCGATAAGCCGCATAACCGCCGAAAATACTGAAAAGCAAGATCAGCCCCGCAACGACACTGACAGCAATGATAGTTGATGTTTTCATTTTCTTCTTGGCCGGCGGCTGAACTGATGGCATGGATTGGGCAGCAACAGACTGAGGCGGTACAGAGCCGGCAGGCTGATTAGCAGCTGGCTGAGGAGCGGCCGCCTCTGGCTGACTGGCAGCTGGCTGGTGCAGCGGCTCTAGCTTATCTTGGTTGGCAGCAGTTTGCACGAAGTCGCCATTTTGCAAAGCTGTTTGAATTTCTGCTGCACTCGGCTGACGACCGTAAACCGTCCTAAAATAATCTAACCATTCCTCTTGATTCATCATAAATCTCCTCCTCTAAACAAAGATACAAAGGGCGTTTAAAGAGCAAAGCAAAAATAGGAAAATTGACGAAGAGTCGCTGAGACTCTAGGAGATTTTATCTTTTTTGCACAGCTCTTAGGCCATGTACAAAAACTGGCTGATTTCTTTTTAAGTGTTTCATCAGCTGTTTTTATAGTATTGAACTAATAGATACCACTATTCTACCACAATTTTATCTCTTGAACAGGGCTTGTCGAGCAGGATTTTCTTGCTGACGGCAAAAGAAAAACCGTCATTTAGGGGATTGCAGCAGAAGAAATTTTTTTCAAAAACAGGCTCAATCGCAGAAAATTTTGTTTTTAAATGTCCAATAAAAGCGAGAGTGCAATAACATGCATCTGAACATGGTAATCGCAATTCCTTTTGTTTTTTGTTATAATAGGAAAAAAATTCAAAAAAGGATGAAATATGAAACTGATTTCATGGAATATTGATTCACTTAATGCCGCTTTAACCAGTGATTCTGCCCGAGCCCTTCTTTCGCGTGCTGTCATGGATACCCTAGCAGCTGAAAAGGCAGAAATCATTGCAATCCAGGAAACAAAATTGTCTGCTAAAGGACCAACGAAAAAACATCTGGATATCCTAAAAAGCTATTTCCCAGATTATCAAGTCGCCTGGCGTTCTTCTGTTGAACCAGCCAGAAAGGGCTATGCCGGAACCATGTTTCTCTACCAGGCGCAGCTGCAGCCGGCCGTTACTTTCCCAGAAATTGGAGCGCCAAGCACGATGGATGCCGAGGGACGGATTATCACCTTGGAGTTCGAAAATTTCTTTGTCACCCAAGTTTATACTCCCAATGCCGGAGATGGACTTAAACGTCTGGCTGACAGGCAGCTCTGGGATTGTAAATATGCCGATTACCTGACTGCTCTGGATCGGGAAAAACCAGTTCTGGCGACCGGCGACTACAATGTGGCTCACAAAGAAATTGACTTGGCTCATCCAAACTCCAACCGCCGTTCACCAGGTTTTACTGATGAAGAACGCCAAGGGTTTACCAATCTGCTGAACAAAGGCTTTACAGATACCTTTCGCCATCTGCACGGCGATATTCCCAATGTCTATTCCTGGTGGGCGCAGCGCAGCCCTACCAGTAAAATCAATAATTCCGGCTGGAGAATTGATTATTGGCTGACTTCTGAGCGCATTGCTGACAAAGTTACCAGCTCCGAAATGATTGATTCCGGCAGCCGGCAGGATCACACACCGATTGTTTTGACAATTGATTTATAACCAGTTTAATATAAAGAAGCATTGATCTTTAAATAAACTGCTCACTTTCACTTAGATAACGATACCGACCTCCAGCCCCTTACTCTTCCTTTTCTGGGTTCGGGCCACCATATGGCACTGCACAGCTCTTAGGCGTGTTCAATTAGCAGCCGTAAACAAGCCATAGGTCTAATAATCTCAAAAACCCCCGAAAGATTGCTCTTTCGGGGGTTTTTGCAAGAAAAGACATCTATAAGCTTCACTGGCTTAATTTTTTACAGCTCATAAATTTAACATGCGGTAAGCTGTCCGATAGCCAAGCTGCAGGAGCTCACCGTCTTTAACCAAAATCGGCCGCTTCAGCAGCATACCATCAGCAGCTAAAAGTGCTGCTGCCTCAGTCACAGTCAAGCCCTGAATCTTATCCTTTAGCCCATGAGTCCGGTAACTCTGGCCGCTGGTGTTAAAAAATGCTTTCAGCGGATAATCGGACCTTTTTATCCAAAGGGCGATATCTTCAGCCTGAGGCGGACTTTTCTTGATATCAACAGCTTCAAAGTTCAGTCCCAATTCTTTCAGCTCAGCCTTGGCCTTACGGCAGGTTGAACATTTAGGGTATTCATAAAATACCAGCATTTTACCTCCTTTACTGCCTGCTGCCTTTATTTATTTGCAAAAACAGTCTCTCTTCTTTTCCCCCCCTCATGTTCCAGCAACCAATATTTTCTGTCCAGTCCGCCGGCATAGCCTGTCAGCTGTCCCCGACTGCCTAATACACGGTGGCAGGGAATAAAAATGCTGATTGGGTTTTTCCCCACGGCACCGCCGACTGCCTGAGCTGACCGACAGCGAAGCTCTTCGGCAATCTCGCCATAGGTTACTGTTTGGCCAAAAGGAATATGTGTGAGAAGGGTCCATACTCTTTGCTGGAAAACTGTCCCTTGAGGAGACAGAAAATCTGGAAGCGGAAGCGGCACTCCGGCAAAATAAGCCTCCAACCAGTCCTTTGCAGCTGACAGGACAGTATTCTCCTGCTCTGTAAAATCTAATTTTTCAAAACCTGAGAGTTCGTATTTTTGACCTACAAACCAGGTGCCTAAAAGAACATCATCAGCAGCTGCTAATAATAAATCCCCTAAAGGAGAATGATAGACTTGTTTAAAAAGCATTATCCCCCCTCCTATTAAGATACAAAGGGCGTTAAAAGAGCAAAGCAAAAATGGTGGTAAGCCAGAAATCTGTGATTTCGTCTGCGCACCCCTGCCAAGACGGCTAGGGAGTGGGACAGAACCCCAGACCACAAAGTTCCTTGTCCCACCCCCGCAAAGCCTAGTAGGCTATTTAAAGCTTTGAAAAAGCGATAAAGTGCCACTAGACGACTAGCGTCTTGCACATAAGACTATAACAAACATTAAGGCCTATTTTTAAAATCGTCCTTCAGACGGCTACGGCTGGCTAACTTGAAATCACTTCTAAACTTAGATATATCTTTTTTTGCAAAGAGCCTAGCCCGTGTTCAGTTCATAAAAGTATAGACGCCATTTCAGAATCTTCCTGCAGGGAGAACGCTTCTATTTATTTCCCTTAATCAAACGGACACGGATAATATTATCACTGGCTTCAAAAGCATCTACCAAGGTTTTGATTTTGGTATGATCTGTCTCGTCCAAATCAAGGATGGTATAGGCATAATCGCCCTTTGAACGGTTGAGGATATTGGCAATATTGATATTGACCTCTGAAACAGCGGTTGAAATTTTGGCCACAATATTTGGGACATTGCGGTTAATCAGTGTAATACGGTAAGGTGCCGTCAGGGCTTGGTGCATATTGGGGAAGTTGACAGAATGCGTGATTTCCCCGGTTTCCATAAACTGACGGATTTCCTGACTGGCCATAATGGCACAGTTGAGCTCTGCTTCTGCTGTCGAACCGCCAACATGAGGGAATACTGTAATTTTATCTTTATTAAGCAATTCTTCTGTGCCGAAATCGGTGATATAGCGCTTGACAACACCGGTTTCGATAGCTTCAAAGAGCGCCGTGTTATCAACCAGATCTGCACGGGCAAAGTTGATAATGGTCGTCCCTTTTTGCATCTGTGCAAAAGCTGAAGCATTAAAGGTATTTTTAGTGTCATCGGTCAAAGGAACATGGACAGTGATGTAGTCACAGTTGGCAAAAATCTCCTTGATATCGCGGACACGTCTGACATGATGAGAAATATTCCAGGCCGCTTCAATTGAAACATAGGGGTCATAGCCATAGACAGTCATGCCGATACGGCGGGCATCATTAGCAATGCGAGAACCGATAGCGCCAAGGCCGATAACACCCAGCTTTTTACCGCGAACCTCTGTTCCGGCAAACTGCTTTTTCCCAGCTTCTATCTGCTTAGGCACATCATCTCCTTTTAGAGTATTGGCCCAAGCTGCTGCGGAAATATAGTCACGCGCCGACATGAGAATAGCTGCTATAACTGCTTCTTTGACAGCATTAGCATTAGCTCCGGGAGTATTAAAAACAACAATTCCGGCTTCTGTCGCCTTATCAATAGGTATATTATTGGTTCCGGCTCCTGCACGGGCGATGGCCTTCAGATTTTTCGGAAAGCTGACATCATGTAAATTCTGACTGCGAATGATATAGGCATCTGGATTGTCAGAGCGGTCGCCGTCAATTTGAAAATCGTTGCCCAGTTCCTTTAAGCCCAGCTGATTAATATTGTTAAATGTTTTGACACTAAATACCATTTTCTCCACACAAAGGCTGAAAAATCAGCCTCCCTTTTCTATTTTTTAACTGACAGCAGCTGTATTTGATTAAGAAGCAGGCCTATTTCCTTCAGGAGATTACCTAACCCGCTGCAGCTTTTACTGTCATAAAACCTTATCATCATGTTATTTACAAAAAGCAGGGAGGTTAGTTCTCCTGCTTCTGCCGACTGCTGGCGCATTTAGACTAAACCGTGATAGTCAGCTTCATCAACTTCTTGGTAGAAAGCTTTTTCGGCTTTTGTTTTGATTTTTTGATAAGCCAGACGTTCACCATCAATCGGCAGCTTGCCACAGTATACATAGCCAAGTTTCTCAAGAATATGCCGCATGATGGCATTTTTCTCGTCTGTATCACAGCGAAAATCATGTCCGTCCGTTCCTTCGATCAGACCTTGCAGGAAAGTCTGACCGATTTTTTGCCCCCTTGCCTCCGCCAAAACAGCAATTCGATGAAAGGTGATATAACGGTGATTATTATGCTGCCACTGCCCTTCATAAATCTTGTCGTAAGCAGGAACTCCGTCTGTAATTACCGCTCCGTAGGCTACAATATGCCCATCCACAATACCGACATAGCCTCGTCCTTGTAAGATATCCTCAGCAATATCTTCCTGAGCCGGATAGCCACTGTCACCCTGCCATTGTTTACTGCCAGATTCTGCCAATACTTGTCTGGCACTGTCAATAACCGCCATAATCTGATCGGTCTCATTGGGAAAAGCTTGTCTAATATCCATAATTCTGCCTTTTCTTTGCTTACTGCACAACTGAATCAACTGTTTTCCGCTTCAAACTGCTTCATAAAGTCAATTAGCTCCAGTACTCCTTGACGCGGGAAAGCGTTGTAAAGACTGGCACGCATGCCGCCAACACTGCGGTGCCCTTTGATGTTTTTAAAACCAAGCGGTGTTGCTTGAGCAACAAATTTAGCATCTAATTCCTTATTTGGCGTAACAAAAGGAATATTAGCCACCGAACGCTCGGCAGCGACCTTAACAGGGCTGGTATAGAAATCAGACTGGTCGATAAAATCATAAAGGAGACCTGATTTCTCTCGATTAACCTCTTCCATCTTATCAACCCCGCCCTGTTTTTTAACCCATTCAAAAACAAGTTTAGCAATATAAATACTGTAAGCCGGCGGTGTGTTGTAGAGAGAGCCGGCTTCTGCCTGGATACGGTAATCCAGCATAGAAGAAAGCGCTGGTTCATCATTCAGGAAATCTTCGCGAATAATAACAACAGTCACGCCAGCTGGACCGATGTTTTTTTGTGCACCGGCATAAATAACTGCGAAATCTTCGACATGATAGCGCACAGCCAAAATATTAGAGGACATATCAGCTACAAGCGGGACACCGTTGGTATCCGGCAGGTGGTAAACAGCTGTCCCTTCAATCGTATTATTGGTGGTCAGATGAACATAAGCAGCGTCCGGATCAATCGCCGATGGCTCAAAAGCAGGGATATGGTCATAAACGCTTTCTTCCGAAGAAGCTAATAAAATCGGGTCGAAAGGAATTGTTTTAGACAGTTTAACAGCCTCTGTGTAAGCCTTCTTCCCCCAGGAACCGGCAACATGATAATAAGCTTTACGGCCTTTGGCAAGGTTTAAAGGAAGCATACTGAACTGGGTTGAAGCTCCTCCTTGCAGGAATAAGACCTTATAGTTATCGGGAATCGCCATTAATTCTCGCAGCAGCTGCTCAGCATCTTTGATAATGCTATCGAATTCTTTGGAGCGGTGAGACAGTTCTAAGACACTCATACCGCTTCCCTGATAATCCAGCATTTCTCTTTGAGCCTGCTCCAGCACAGGCTTTGGCAGCACTGCAGGACCTGCAGAAAAATTATAAATCGCCATCAAAACATACCTCCGTATAATATTACAAATTATAGCACAATTGTCAGAATTTTATCAAGTATCCAAATAGGAGCAGACAAAAAATCATGCTATAATAAGGTAAAGATTCAAATGAAGCCGTATGAAAAAATAATTGGAAAACCAAATCATTCCATTTTTTAACGGGCTTTGTATCTTGTGATGGGAGTGGTGTTATGATTTTTAAAGAGTTTTGTGCGGAGAATATGACCAACCTGCCGGCATTAAACAGTCAAAAAGTGACACGGGTTGAGCTTTGTGATAATCTGACGGTCGGAGGAACGACTCCATCTTATGGTGTCATTAAAGAAGCTGCCAAACTCCTCCATGAAAAAAATATCAGTCTGGCTACGTTGATTCGGCCTAGGGGCGGATCTTTTGTCTACAATGATTTTGAGCTCAAAATTATGGAAGAAGACATCTTACAGGCTGTTGCCTTAGAGAGTGACAGTTTAGTTCTGGGTCTGCTGACAGAAGAAAATGAGGTGGATGCTGCTGCTATCGACCAACTCCTCCCCGCAACGCAAGGGCTGCCTTTGGTTTTTCATATGGCCTTTGACCATATCCCAAGAAACAAACAAAAAGAAGCCTTAGACCAGCTGGTTGACTTAGGCTTTGTCCGTATATTGCTGCACGGCTCTGTGCAGAAAAATGATATTTTAGAAAATGCCAGCTGGATTAAAGAACTCCGTTCTTATGCAGACGGCAGGATCGAGATAATGCCGGGCGGCGGTGTCAGGGCTGATAATTATCAGGAAGTCTGCCGCCTGACAGGCTGCCAAGCAGTTCATGGAACTCATATTATTTGAGACAGCCATAAACAAGCTGCACAAAAGCGGAAATTGTTCTGACTGCCGAAAGGGCAGCAGGCTAACAGTGTGTTGTTAAAGCCCCTTTGCACTTGATGCAGAGGGGCTGAAAGAAATACTCAAAGTTGAGGGCAGAAAAGCTGTCTTGTACCGGCGTCCTGCAGTCACTGCAGACGCTTTTTTACAGTCAGCAGACTAGTCATTTAGTTGATGATAGAGGCTGTATACATCCTGTCTCTTTAGACCGTTACGCTTTGCGGTTTTTTTTATGGCCGCATTCGGCGCCAGCCCCTCGGCTATAAAGCCATGGATAAGAGCTAAAATTTCTTTCTCTGTCAAAGCTGGGGCCTTATTTTTCTGCTCACAGCCCGCAACAATCAAAAGGCATTCTCCCTTAGGGGGATTTTCCTCAATGTGGCTTAATACTTGCGAAAGCCTCCCCCGCTGATATTCTTCATGCAGCTTTGTTAATTCGCGGGCGAGAACAATTTCCCGGTCTCCGTAAACAGCCAGAATCGTTTTTAAGGTAGCTGCCAGCCGATAAGGCGATTCATAAAAAATCTGTGTTTCAGGATAGTTCTTCTTTTCCTCCAAAAATAACCTTTGCTGGCCGGCTTTTCTGGGTAAAAAGCCGTAGAAAATATGAGGCTGAGGCCTTATGCCGCTGGCAATCAAAGCGGTGATACCGGCAGAAGCGCCGGGAAGCGCCACAACCGGGATACCCTGAGCAAGGGCTGCCTGCACAAGTTCATGTCCAGGATCCGATATGGAAGGCATACCAGCATCTGAAACCTGGGCCAAGGACTTGCCAGAAGTCAGTAAAGACAGTAAAGCAGGAATTTTCTCAGCTGCATTATGCTCATGAAAACTGATTTGCTTGGTTTCAACAGCCAAATGCTTCAGCAGTATACCTGTGTTGCGCGTATCTTCCGCACAGATATAGTCAACTGTTTTCAGCGTTTCAGCAGCTCTCAGGGTTATGTCCTGTAAATTGCCGATGGGTGTCGGAACTAAGTACAGAGTTCCATTGGAAGTCTGATTTTTAAAGCTTTTCTGTATCTGCATTGGACCTACTCTCTATACAGCAATTCCATGCAAAAAACACAGCCTTCATCATTTTCACGGCGCTGACCGTAAAAAGAATTACAAACATGAAAGCCATCCTGATAGATACTCTCCAAATGATCTTTGCCTTGGTGGGGAGCTTTGGCTTCTGTCTCAGGCTCCAATTGATGCAAACGCTCACGCAGCTTGGTGTTTTCTAAACGCAGTCCTGTATTTTCTTTGACCAGCTCTTGAACCTGTTTTTTCATAGCTTCAACTTCAGCCAAGGTTACCATCAAATTTTGAGAAAAGTCATCAAAAGCATCAAACAACTTCTTTTTATCCACCAATTCTAACCTCCTCAACTGCATAGGTCAACAGCGTTTCCTGATCTGTCAGACGAACCTGCAAGGTCTCCGAAAATACATCAATCCCTGCGACAACACCTGAGCCATTTTGCGTTTCAACAACTGTTCCCAAATCAGGAAATTTCGCCTTACTGGTCTGGTAGAAGTTTTCTTCAAAACTCAGACAGCACAGCAGCCGGCCGCAAATTCCCGTCATTTTACCTGAGCTTAGCGATAAACCTTGATTTTTAGCCATCTTAATAGAGACAGGCGGGAACTCACCTAAAAAGCTGGAACAGCATAGTGCCCGGCCGCAGGGGCCGAGTCCGCCGTAAATTTTTGCTTCCTGACGGCTGTTAATCTGCCGCAGTTCCACACGTGTTTTAAAAAGAGCAGCCAAATCTTTAAGAAGCTGACGAAAATCAACACGCCCTTCCGCAGAAAAAGTGATTAGAACATAATTCCTCTCCAAAGGAAAAACAATATCCAGCAGCTTCATGGGCAAACGGTGAGAGGCAATCAGCTCCCTTACCTTTGCCTGAGAGTGCTCCGCCAGTTCTGTATTTTTACGGTGTGTTTCAAGGTCTTTGTGATCAGCCAAACGCCAAACATGGTCCAACTCTGCAGGAAGCTTAGCCGGACCGACAGTAACATCAGGCTGAACGACCTGAGCCAGACGACTCCCTTTTTTATTTTTAATAACTAAAAAATCGTCTTTTTGATAAGAGCTGTCTGACTGCACATACCTTAAATCATCTTTTTCTCCGTATTTAATTCCAATTACTCTTGTCATGAAATCACCATATATTCCAATGCATTTTGAAAACTGACATTACTTTGCCACATCAAACGGGCCTGCAAAAGGAGCTGAAGGAGCCGCCGGTTTTGTTTTTCTTTTATTTCTTCTGCCAAAAGTATTGTCAGCAGCTGAAAAATCAGAGCCTGCTCGTTTTTTTCTGCAGCATACTGAACCAGTCTGGCCGTTTCTAAATAAGCTAAATCTTGATTTTTCTGAAGACTGGCTGTAAAGCGCCGGCAGGCTTGCTCAAGCTCAAGATTTTTCTTATTGCTCAGCAGTTCGTCCAGCTCTTCCGGACTGTGAGCCAGCTGTGCAGAGAGTCTGGCCTGACTCTTTAAAAGTCCGGCCTGTTCAGCTTGCTTTAGCAAGTAAGCTTCATTTTTAGGAAATTGAAAAATCTGTGTACGGCTCTTGATAGTCGGCAAAACTTTACTCTCATCAGCTGTCAGCAAAAACATATAGGCCGAACTCTGCGGCTCTTCGATAAACTTCAGCAGACTGTTAGCCGCATTAATATGCAGTTTTTCACATTCCTTAATGATAAATACCTGCGCTTTCCCTTCAAAACCTGACCGTGAAAAATTCCGCAGCAGTTCTTTCACTGTGTCCGTTTTGATAATCTGGCCGATCGGTTCGATAACCCTCACATCCGCAAATTCTCCTGCTTCAATTAAGCGGCATGACCGGCAGTTCCCACAGGGAAGACCATTCTGTAAACGCTCACAAAAACGGCTTTTGGCAAGGAAAAGGGCCATAGGAAAACTTGCAAAAGTCCCTGAAAAGAGGTAGGCATGATTCAAACGTTCTGCCCGCAAAATCTGCTTAAACTCTGCAAAGAGCTTAGGCTGTAATTGCTTTAAATCCATAATGACCTGCTTTTACTGATTTGTTTCATGATTGCCTCCAGAGCATTTTCAGTAACTGCTTCTGCACTGAGAGAAGCATCAAGTGTGGTAATCCTGTCCGGCTCAGCCTGAGCCAGTTCAAGATAGCCTTGTCGGACCCGCTGATGCATATCCAGCGTTTCCAAATCCAGACGGTTGACTTCCCTGTCCTTATTTTTCTGAATACGGCCTAAGCCTATTTCAGACGGTAAATCAAAATACAGGGTCAGATCCGGTCGGCGGTTATCCGTAGCAAAGGCATTCAGCTGACTGATGATTTCTTTATCAAGTCCCCTTCCGGCTCCCTGATAAGCCACAGAACTATCAATAAAACGATCGATCAGCACAACTTTCCCTTGATTTACAGCCGGCAGTACTTTTTCGATATAGTGCTGCCGTCTGGCAGCCATATAGAGCAGCAGCTCTGTTTTGGCATCCATATTGGCGTGGCTGACATCCAGAATAACTTCTCTAATACGCTCAGCAATCAGTACACCGCCAGGTTCACGGGTAACGATAAAATCTGCTTTAACCTTTTTTTTAAGCTGGGGCAAAAGTTTTTCTAAGACTGTTGTTTTGCCGGCACCGTCTGGCCCCTCAAAAGAAATAATAAACCCTTTAGACATACAGTTCCTTACTTTACTCCCTCCTTGCCGCTTAAGTAAAAAATCAATCTCCGGCAGTTCATGCCAATATCGTTTCTTCTTTCAACCGTTTTTAAATTTAACGGCCCGCATTTGATACTTTTATTTTAGCAAATTTTCATCAAAAAAGACACCGGCAATCATCTGCTGGTGTCCTTCTCTTCTATTTTAAAGATTTGGCAGCTGTCTTTTCGATTGATTCTACCTCTATCCCCTGTTTTAGCAATTTGTCTTTTAAATCCTCAATAGCGACTTGACCGTCAATCTGTACCTCAATGACAGTCTTGCCAGACTTGCGGCTGGCAATAACGGTATGCTTAATATTGAGATTTTCATTTGTAATGGTATCAACAACTTTGGCCAGCACTCCAATACTGTCGTCCGCCAAAATAACAGCGCGGACGCCTTCCTCGCCATAGCCGGAAACTTCCAGGAAAGCTTTAAAGACATCCTTATCCGTTATCACCCCGTAAATTTGACCGTTATCGACAACTGGGAGAATACCAACACGGTGCTTCATCATGATATAAATAGCATCTTCCAGTCTGGCATACTGCGAAACCGTCACAACATCTTTTATCATGATATCACGAATTTTCGTCTTATTAAGCAGATAATTCATTTCATAAATTGAAAGACTGGACGCTTTTGACGGACTGGCCTCTGCCATCGTCCCTGCTGTTACTAAACCAACCAAACGGTCATTTTCAATGACCGGAAGCCGTCTTAAGTCCTGCTCCCGCATCATATCAGCTGCGGCTGCCACTGTCGTATCTGGAGAAACATAGACAACCTTTTTGGTCATAAAATCTTTTACTGGCATAAAATCCCTCCTCACTGCCTTACTTTTATTATAACAAAAAGTCAGAAAAGCCGTAAACTGAGGCATGCAGGTCAAATATACCCGTTTGGAAAGAAAACATGCCGGCACTTATTAGCAGAATTAAGAAAACTTCACTTCCAAAAGGCAAAAATAAAGACAGCCCATGTTTGCACTGCCTTTATTTTTTACAATGCCAGTGATAATCTAAAATCTATGACAGCAGTTTGTTTTCCTCCAGCCATTTCTCTATACTCTTATTGCTGGAGAGAACACGGCCCCGCTTAGCAGAAGAACCGAGCAGGATAGCCATGACAGCCTGTGACTGTGCATAGGTCGATCCCCCAGAAGTTGCAAACGAAGCCAGTATTTTGCCGCTATCCTGCAGATGAAGCTGTTCCAGAACGGTATCAATAATCCTTGGCGGGCGGCCCCACCAGATCGGATGGCCGATAAGAATGCGGTCATAACGGCTGACATCAGGCAATGCCCCCTGATAGGCCGGTCGGCTCTGTTCATCTTCCTGCTCACGATTGCAGCGGCTGGCAGGATTGCGCCAATTCAAATCAGCAGCTCCATATGGCACCTTCTCTTTGATTTCATAAAGATCCGCTTGAAGCTTTTGGGCAATCACCTGCGCCTTTTCGCGCGTATGCCCAGTCTTTGAAAAATACATCACTAAAGTTGACATCATATCCCCTCCATAAAAAAGATACAAAGGCCGTTTAAAAATCCGTATGAAAATAGGGACTGGCAAGTGATGCTGGCATCACGCTGACAGCCATCTTTTTCACTAGGATTTTAGGCCGTGTTCAATTCAACAAGATACAAAGCCCGTTTAAAGCTCACAGCAAAAATAGGAAAACTGACGAAGAAACCCCAGTTTCTAGGAAGTTTTATCTTTTTTGCAAAGAGCTTAGGCCGTGTTCAATTCAATAAGATACAAAGCCCGTTTAAAGCTCACAGCAAAAATAGGAAAACTGACGAAGAAACCCCAGTTTCTAGGAAGTTTTATCTTTTTTGCAAAGAGCTTAGGCCGTGTTCAATTCATCAAGATACAAAGCCCGTTAAAAGAGCAAAGCAAAAATGACAGTAAGCCAGAAATCTTTGATTTCGCAGACGCACCTCTGCCAAGACGACTAGAAGGGTGCGGTCGGCCGCTAGGACGACAAAGCCTTCAGACGTTTACGGCTGCCTAACTGTGAAATCAGTTCTATATTTGACCATGCTTTTTCCCGCAGCGTTTAGGGCGTGTTCAATTCATCAAGATACAAAGCCCGTTAAAAACGCAAAAGGAAAATGACGGTAAGTCCGAAATCTTTGATTTCGCAGACGCACCTCTGCCAAGACGACTAGAAGGGTGCAGTCGGCCGCAGGACGATAAAACCTTCAGACGTCTACGGCTGCCTAACTATGAAGTCAGTTGTGTACTTGACCATACTTTTTCCCGCAGCGTTTAGGCTACATCTATCTACTCCCTTTCAAATCTGACAGTGGAGGACTGCTCTAAAGCATCTGCCAGCCCTTTGCTGTCTGTCATGCGGCCTAGATCTGTATAAGAATAATTTGAAGAAAAATCTTTGTAAAAGAGGACAAGACCATCGCCTGACCATAGTTTAAGATCTCCAGCATGAATTTGGCCTGCCTGCTGATTATTAGCAGTAAACTGCTCACCTAATGGGGCATAGACCTCATTGCCGTTGACATGTTCCATCTCTACTGTCAAAGGCAGCAACTCTTTAAATTCCTCAGCTGCCTGACTGTCATTTAATACGATTTCGAATGTTTGATCATCAATTCTTGCTTTTATCACAGTTTCTTCCCTATCCTTTTCACGCTCATTTGTTTCCTGAGAATCGGAGAGGCTCCTACCAGAAGTCGTCTGACTGCCTGCTTCATCTGACTGAGACTGCTCACTTTCAGCTGCCGAACAGCCGGCCAGCAGAAAACAAATAATTAAAATTATTATTTTTTTCATTTTATTGCCTCTTATAAGCCTGAACAGCCTGTTTAAACCGTCTCAGACCATCTTCCAATAGCGTTCTAGGACAGGCATAATTCCAGCGAATAAAAAGCTGGCCATTGCCGCCGAAAATACTGCCATCTGATAAAATCAGTCCTGTTGTCTGTCGAATAAAGCTGCATAAGGCTGCTGTATCTTCTGTTAAAGCTGAACAGTCCAGCCACATCAAATAAGTAGCCTGAGACGGGACAATATGAATTTCAGGAACAGATTCTGCCAGTCCTTTTTCAAGATAATGACGGTTCCCTGCTAAATAGTTATTAAGCTGGCTGAGCCAGTCTTCTCCCTCATTAAATGCCGCTTCAGTTGCCTGAACTGCAAAACTGTTCGGCTCTGCCACTTCATCAGTGTTGATAGCTCTGTAAATTGTTTTTCTTAGTTCTTCGTCAGAAACAGCGATGACAGACGACTTTAAACCAGCAATATTAAAGGCCTTTGATGGTGATAAACAGGTCACTGTCTGTTTCTCTATGTCCTTTGAGACAGAGGCAAACGGAGTATAAACTGCACTGTCATGGGTCAAGTCACAATGTACTTCATCTGACAGAATCATGACCTTATATTTCACACATAGGGAGCCGATACGTCTTAATTCTTCTGGCCTCCAAACTCTTCCTATGGGATTATGGGGATTGCAAAAAATCAAGAGCCTTGTTTTCTCATCTGCCAGTTTAGTCTCTAAATCTTCATAATCAACGTGATACTGTCCGCCTGAATAGACCAAGGGACTCTCTAAAACCTCACGATTATTATTAACAATACTATTATAAAAAATGTTGTAAATAGGTGAAAGCAGTAAAACCTTATCACGAGAGCTGGTCACACTGCGCACAATGGACGATACTGCCGGTACTGTTCCTGTACAAAACATCAGCCAATCCTGTTCCATGTAATAAGCATGCCGGCGGCCCCACCAGTCAATATAGGCTTTGAATAAGGAATCTGGGACAGTATTATAGCCTAAGGCACCTTGAGATAAGCGTTTTTGGATAGCAGCTGTGATTGCTGGGGCTGTTTCAAAATCCATATCAGCTACCCACATTGGCAGTTCTTGGTCAGCAACGTCCCATTTGTAGCTGTTAACACGGCGTCGATTAAGCACACGCCCAAAATCATACCTTATCATGAATAAGCTCCTTAGCTAAATGGATACGGGTCTGCTTGGAGTCAAGAGCCGGATCATTAAAGATGAGTTCGCCGATATCGACAGCTGAAATCTCTCCTGAAATCGGATTTTTGATACTGTCAATGGTTGATATAACATCCGCCTGTACTGTTGTGTACTCAAAAATTAAGTCTGAATGGATCACTTTACAATTTTTAAGCACTAAATTTTTCAGATAACACAATCCCTGATTGCTTTCAATCGTACAGTTGATAAAAGTAATATTCTCAGAATTCCAAGCCAAGTATTCGCCAACAATAGTTGAATCTTTCACAGTCACGTTTTTACAGTTCCAAAACGCATCTTTGCTCAGCAGGGTTGCTTGTGACAATTCAACATTTTCTGATCCGTCAAAAGCATAATTTCCTGTAATCGTGAGGTGCTTAGCCTTGATGTTTTTAGCATTTTTAGCAAAATAATCCCCTACCACATTAACCTGCTCCAGCTGAATATCTTCGCATGCCCACATTGTTTCTTCCGCATTGGTTAGCTGAACATTTTTGAGGGTAATAGCAGAACTGCGCCGAAATGTTTTTGGAGCTTGGATGACACTGTCTGAGATAGCAATCCCATGTGTATACCAAATACCAGAACGTGCTGTATCTAAAAGACTGAGATGTCTGGCGGTAATCTCTTTGGCATACCAAAGCGGGTACTTCCAACGAAAAATCGTATCTTCCAGTTCAATCTGACGGCTTTCTTTCAAAGGTGATTCACCATCTTCAAAAACTGAATTTTTTATGCTGGTTTCTCTTTGCTGAAATAAAGCGCGTTCGCCTGTCAGTAAAGCTTGGTTGATTTCTTTCATGCTTTTCTTTCCTTCCGCATTCTGTACTTATACTTTACCATGCGTCTTTTTATATAGCAAATACTTATAATAAATACAAGTTATAGTTTAAAAGCATAGAAAGGAAAACTAAGCAGTTTTTCGGTCTCAATGGTATAATAAAGCTGGTATATCATTATCAGGTATAGGAGGCTGTATGGATATTCGTGTTCTTAATTATTTTGTGACCATTGTACAGACAAAGAGCATCTCAAATGCTGCGCAAGCGCTGCATGTCACCCAGCCGACCTTATCGCGCCAGATTAAGGAACTTGAAGAGGAACTCGGCACCGTTCTTTTTCACCGCGGGAGCCGTGAGATTCAGCTGACTGACGATGGCCAGTATCTCTACAATCGAGCGATTGAAATTTTGAGTTTGGTGGATAAGACCGCAAGCAGCATACGCGGATCAGAAAATTTGGCTGGTGATATCTATATCGGAGCTGCTGAAACACAGTCTTTAGATATAGTGGCTCGTGCTGTCAAAAAATTGACAGTCAGCTATCCTAATATCAGGATTCACATCCGCAGCGGCAATGCAGATGATGTTCTTGAACGGCTCAACCGAGGGGTCTATGATTTAGCCATTACTATTGGACCTTACGATATAAAAAAGTACAATCACTTATCGCTCCCGAATCGTGACCGCTGGGGAGTCTTAGTTCCTAAAAACCATCCCTTAACCAAATATAAACAACCAAGTCTAGCAGATGCGCTGGCTTATCCGCTCATTGTCTCTGCTCAGACAACTATTGATGAGTCGCTTCTGGCAGGATTTGGCGACTACCGAATCGTTGCCACTTATAATCTGCTCTATAACGCTTCTATTCTGGTTAAAGAGGGCGTTGGTATCGCCTTAACGCTCGATGGCATTATTGAAACAGATTTTAAAGACAGTAAGCTGGACTTTGTTCCTTTTGCCGAAGACAACCTTGACTCGCTACAAATTCTTTGGAAAAAACAAAGCAGCCAGTCAGGATTAACCAAAAAATTTTTAGAACTGGTAAGAGAGGAATTAAAGTAGTAGTATGCTCCATAGGAGATAGCGGCTTATCAAAAAGAAAAAATAGAATTTTCTCACCTAGCTTGCAGCTATAATTATCTCACTTATCCCCTTTTCTCCCAATAAATAAAGCTGAGATTAACATCTCAGCTTTGTTTTTATATCTTAATCGCCCACAACAAGCATAGACTTGATGGTCTTACGGTCAGCCATATCCTGATAAGCCTGATTGACATCTGCCAATGAGTAAGTGTCCGTGAAAACACGCCCTGGATTAATATCCCCGTCAAGAACGGCTTTCAGCAGGACTTGCTTATCATATGTTGTCACCGATGCCGAACCGCCACCAACTATGATGTTCTGAGCAAAGGTAGACCCCAGCGGATGGTTGCTGTAATGCGGCACACCTACAAAGCCTACCCGGCCGCCATTGTGCAGTACACCCAGTGCTTGATCCATAGCAGCCTCTGTACCGACACATTCAAGAGCAGCATCTGCTCCGCCGCCTAAAATCTCGCGTACTTTAGCAATTCCTTCTTCTCCGCGTTCAGCAACTATTCCTGTCGCTCCTGAAGCCAAAGCCATTTGCTGGCGGTCTTCATGGCGGCTCATCAGAATAATTTGTGAAGCACCAAGCATTTTGGCCGCTATTACTGCACATTGTCCGACAGCGCCGTCCCCGATAACAACAACCTTATCTCCGCGTTTAACATCTGCTACCCGCGCTGCATGGTAACCTGTCGGCATAACATCTGCTAAAGTCAAAAGGGATTTAATCATACCTTCTGAATAATCTGACGGTTGGCCGGGAACCTTAACAAGAGCCCAGTTCCCATAGTGGAAACGAATATACTCTGACTGGTAGCCGCCGCTCCAATTAGTAGCGCCTTTGTGATTATCACAAGTACCATCAAATCCAGCACGGCAGGCATCACACTCCCCGCAGCCGTGAGTAAAAGGAACAATTACAAAGTCACCCGGCTGAACCGTATTAATAGCGGGACCTGTCTCTTCGACAATCCCCAGCGCCTCATGTCCGCTGTTATCTGAATGAGCCGGTTTGTCATCGCCATGCGAATAGGACCACAAATCAGACCCGCAGACACAGGCACGGACAACTTTGATAATCACATCATCATCTGCCTGAAGTGTCGGTTTAGCGACATCTTCAATAACCATTGAACCAGCGTGTTCAAAAATAGCTGTTTTCATACATACTTACCGAGAACGTCGAGGAAATCTGCCCTTCCTGATATTGCCAACAGTTTAAACTGTTATCAGGTTTAGGATGCTAAAACTTCTTCCTGCTCAGATTTTTCCATCTAAGTTCAGTGAAGATGAAATCATCTGTCAAGACATTCCCAGACGTTCAATCCTTTCATTAAAAATAAGTGTCAGATGGTCTTTGGATTATTAACTCTTTATCTAAAGACCAAATTTTTCTTATAATTTTATTTTACAGCCTTTTCCGTCTAAGAGCAAATGCTTATTTGAAATAAGTCTTATGCTTCTTAACTATAGGTTCTATTCTTTCTAAATATAGCAAAATTTATTAGCGGATAGTCCGAGTCAGTACAGTTAAAGAAGCTCGGTCTTCCCCCAAACTTCTGCAATATTGTTCTGATTCTGGCAATCTGCGCATCATTTTACCTTTTGCACCGTTCATCTTTAGCTAGGTAGGCCGAAAAGAAAAACAGATTGGCAGATGATTTTTAGCTCTTCCCTGACAATGGATAAGTCAAAGAAGCACCGCCTCCATGTTATCCTTTGATTCCTCAGCCGCCTAAGTAGGCCTTGCGCACCTCATCGGACTCTAAAAGTTCCGGACCAGTTCCGGAAAGGACAATCTTCCCAGTTTCAAGAACGTAGCCGCGATCTGCGATAGAGAGAGCCTTATGCGCATTTTGCTCGATAAGGAGGACAGTCGTTCCTTGTTTTTGAATAGCTTGAATGATGTCAAAAATTTCCTGAATAAAAATCGGCGCCAAACCCATGGACGGTTCATCTAACAGAAGAAGTTTCGGCTTGCTCATCAAAGCCCGGCCCATAGCCAGCATTTGCTGCTCCCCGCCTGAGAGAGTTGCAGCATCTTGGTTTTTCCTTTCTTCCAAACGCGGAAAACGGTCAAAAACCTGTCGCAGATTCTTTTGACTTTCTTCACGGTTGTTGCTTAAAAAAGCTCCCATTTCAAGATTTTCCAGAACAGTCAGGCCGGCAAAAACATGACGTCCTTCTGGTACCTGAGAAAGACCACTGGCAACAATTTTACGCGTTGCGGCCCGATGGATAGCCTCCCCCTCAAAAACGATACTGCCGCTGCTTGGGCGGACCAAGCCGGAGATCGTTCGCAAAATAGATGTTTTACCGGCGCCGTTAGCTCCAATTAGAGAGACCACTTCTCCTTCATTCACTGTAAATGAAACCTCTTTAACAGCCTGAATAACGCCGTAATGGACTGAGAGATTTTCAACTGTTAACATAGCCATTATGCTTCACCTCCCAGATAAGCCTCAATCACGCGCTGATCATTTTTAATGTCATCCGGTGTCCCTTGGGCAATTAAACGGCCGTATTCCAAAACATAAATGCGTTCAGTGACATCCATAACCAAACTCATATCATGCTCAATCAGCATGATAGTAATCTTAAATCGATCCTTGATTTGACGAATAAGCTGGGTCAGTTCTGCCGTTTCCTGCGGATTCATACCAGCAGCAGGCTCATCCAGAAAGAGAATTTTAGGTTTGGTTGCCAGAGCTCTGACGATTTCTAAGCGCCGCTGCTGACCGTAAGGCAGATTTTTAGCTAAGGTCTCAGCCTTGTCCTCTAATCCAAAAATGGAAAGCAATTCGAAAGCCTGTTTTTGCAGTTCCTGCTCACTTTTATAAAAATTCGGCAGACGCAGCAAACTGGAAAAAATTGGGAGAGAGGCTTTATTAGCCAGACCAATCAGCACATTGTCAAGGACTGTCATGTCCTTAAACAGCCGAATATTTTGGAAAGTACGCGACAGACCTAAAGAGGCAATATGATAAGGAAGTTTCCCATTTAAAATAGTGCCGTCAAGACTGACTGTCCCTTCACTCGGCTCATAAACACCTGTCAGGAGGTTAAAGAGAGTCGTTTTACCAGCGCCATTAGGACCGATAAGGCCAACAAGCTCCCCTTCATTGAGCTCCATTGTCACATCCCCGACTGCAGTTAAACCGCCGAAGTTCTTTGTTAAATTTTTTATCTCAAGAAGTGCCATTACTGTCTGCCCTCCTTAGTTTTCTTTTTAAATAAGCGTGCAAAACTGAACTCTTTTGTTCCCAGCAAGCCTCCCGGCCGGAAGACCATAACCAGAATCAAAGTTAAAGAGTAGATAATCATTCTCACATCTGAGAAATTTTGCAGATACATATTGAGGAAGCCCAGAACAACTGCCGCCACAATCGTACCGGTCATCGAGCCCAGTCCCCCCAGAACCGCAATAATAAGATAATCAATCGATCTCATGATTGTAAAATCTTTAGGAGCGATTGTCCCAATATAGCCGACATACAGAGAACCAGCAATACTTGCTGTCATTGCTGCAATAGCAAAAGTCATCACCTTAACCTTGGTGGTATTAACACCCATTGCTTCAGCGGCAATTTCATCTTCACGAACGGAAATAACCTGACGGCCAAAAGAGCTGCGCAGATAGTTCATAAAGAAAATTAAAATCAGCACAACAAAGATAAAAACCGTTGTCCATTGTGAATAAGGCAGAATACCTGTCAAGCCGGCTGCTCCGTTCGTCAGCTCACCGCCGTTGACAATAGCAATCCTAATGATTTCCGATACACCCAGAGTAGCAATGGCTAAGTAGTCGCCTTTAAGCCGCAGTGTAGGAAAACCGACAATAACAGCAACAACTCCTGCTAAAAGCGCACCAACAACCATAGACAGATAATAGCCGGCGTAAGTCGGATTAAAATCTGTTATAATAGCTGTCGCATAGGCTCCGATAGCCATAAAGCCAGCCTGTCCCAAAGAAAACTGCCCGGAAAAACCCAGAACCAAATTGGTTCCCATAGCCATAATCATCGAAATCCCGATTCCCATAAGAATCTGAATATAGTAGACACCTAAAAAGCCTGAATTAATAAGTGCTGCCAGAATGATGTAGACAAGTGCAATCACAGCAATCCAAGCCAGAATAGATTTCAGATTTTTTTTCATTGTCTCACACCTTCTCTTTCATGTATTTGCCAAGAATACCCGCAGGACGGATTAACAGAATAAAAATCAAAATAGCATATACAACCGCATCACGGTAGCTGGACAGTCCGATAGAAATAGAGAAAGTTTCCAAAAGACCGATGATAAAACCGCCTAAAGCAGCTCCCGGAATAATACCGATCCCCCCAGAACCGCAGCGACAAAGGCTTTAATTCCGGGTGTCATTCCCATCAGCGGATTGATGGAGTTATAGTAAAGCCCAATCAGAACACCAGCCGCTCCTGCCATAGCGGATCCCAGTGCAAAAGTAAAACTGATAGTGCTGTTGACATTGATTCCCATCAGCCGCGCAGCATCACTATCAACTGAGACGGCCCGCATGGCCTTGCCCATCTTTGTTTTCTGCACAATAAACTGCAAAGCCAGCATCAGAATAACAGAGACAAGCAGAATAATGATCTGGACATTGCTGATGCTTACAGGACCCAAGGCGTATTTAACCGTTTTGATCGCCTGAGGGAAAGGACGGGCCTGCGCTCCGACCAGATAGACCATTGAATATTCTAAAAAGAAGGAAACACCAATTGCTGTAATTAAAGCAGCAATCCGAGTCGAGTTGCGCAAAGGCCTGTAAGCCAGAAATTCAATAAGAACACCTAGAGCGGCAGTAATGACCATCGTTAAAAGGAGAGCAAGAAAAAAATTTAAATGATAGTAGCTGATCAAGTAATAGCCAATAAAAGCCCCCATCATATAAATATCACCGTGAGCAAAGTTAATCAACTTGATGATCCCATAAACCATAGTATATCCTAGGGCTAAAAGAGCATAAACACTCCCTAAAATCAGACCGTTTACAAGCTGCTGAAGCATAATTTCACCAAACTTTCTAACATAAAATAATATAGGGAGCGGGACAGAACCTCTTTATCGGCTGAAAAAAGGTTCACAGTCCCGCTCCCGCAAGACCTGGCAGACTTTACAGTATGCGGATAACTGCTGAAGTCGGAAAGATAAGCCGCTTCATACTTTAAATAAGACCGGAAATGGCTGCATCTTTCAAGTCAATCAGGCCTGAGACAACATTTAGAGGCTAAGACTCTTGTCTCAGCCTCACTTCCTTTTTAAGACTAATCCGCTTCGACAACTTCTGATGATGACTCTTCACCATTAGTCAAACCAATGATAGAAACAGATTTCACCGGATTATGGCTCTTGTCAATCGTCATTGTTCCCGTAACTCCTTCAAAATCTTCCAATTTTGCAAGATTAGCTGCAAGGTCTTTTGAATTATCTGCACCTTTAGCGCTTTCGGCAATCATGTAGATAGAATCATAAGTCAAAGCAGCGAACATAGACGGAGCTTGGCCGTATTTTTCTTCATATGCTTTAACAAATGCAGCTGCCTTATCAGAACTTGCTGCTGAAAAACCGGAAATGTGGTAAACATTATTGGTGTTTTCAGCACCGGCCAATTTAATCAGCTGCTCATCAGCAAATCCGTCAGGACCGACAATCGGCGCATCAATCCCCATTTCACGTGCCTGTTTGATAATTGTTCCGGTCTCTTGATAATAGCCGGGCATAATAATGGCATCGTAATCTCTGTTTTTAAATTTAGTCAAAGCTGACTGAAAGTCTGTGTCTTTGGACTGGAAGGTGGACTCGGCGACAATATCGCCGCTGTATTCTTTTTTAAACTCTTCAGCAATCCCTTTGGCATAGTCGCTGGAGTTATCATAGTAAAGGATAACTTTATCTGCCTTCAGGTTTTCTGTTGCATATTTGGCCAGTACCTGCCCCTGATAACTGTCAATAAAGGTCGTCCGGAAGATATACTCATAAGCATCACCGTTTTTATCAACAGTTAAATCATCCTGTGTGCCTGAAGGGGTTACCAGCGGAACCGCAGCTGACTGAGCATTAGGGCTGGCAGAAGCTACAGCAGAAGAAGTTGCTGGACCGACAATCGCATTAACCTTGCTTTCGGTCGCCAAATTAGTTGCCACAGTAGCCGCTTCTGAATTATCCGATTTATTATCTTTGGATACAAGTTCAAGCTTTTTGCCATCCACACCGCCTGCTTTGTTGATTTCCTCAACAGCTAATTCGGCGCCATTCTTTTCAGCATTGCCATAAGCTGAAACATCGCCGGTTAACTCAAGATTCAGACCGATTTTTATAGTATCGCCGATATCATTGCCATCAGCTGATGAATTACTGGACGGGGCTGCTCCGCAGGCCGCCAAAACAATTGTACTCAAGAAAGCTGCTGCACTTAAAGCAAATTTCTTCTTCATAGTTTTCTCCTTAAAATTCTTAGTAGATACCTTAATAAGAATACTGAATTATCTGAAAATTGTCAAGACTTTTAAACTAATTTTTTTCTTCTCTGAACAAACTCCCTACAAAGTCACGGTCGACAGCATCCAAATGCGAAACTCTCACATCTTTGACAAATTTATATTGGGAAAGCTCAGCCAGTTTTTCCTCAAGCACAGCCTTATCCACATAAATCAGCAGATAGCGCATCCGGCGGGAGTGATAAATGATATCGCCGATTTTGTTTAGTTTCCGCGCATCACGGTTATAATAAAGATAAACAGCAATTCCTTGCCTATCCTCTGGTTTCAGCATGATTCTCCCCTCTTTCTCTAATATTATTGCCTCTGCCGCTTTTATGAGGACGTTTATGCGGAGCTAAAGGCAAGCCCGTATCAACAAAAACATCGGACGAAACTGCAGCAGAAATTTTTTGCGAAAGCTCTGCTAAGAGTGTCTGCATGTCAACCTCGAGACGCCGGTAGCGAATGAGACGGCTGTTCATATCAATTGCCCGTTTTTGGACCAGCAGTTTTTTGCGAAGCGCATAAGCCTCATCCCGTTTTACCTCATACGGCTTAATTGCTTCATAATTTTCCTGAAGTCTTTGAAAAGCCTGAATTTCTTGCTGCAGACTGCTGTCAGCTAAAAAATCCTGTTTAGCTTGACGGTACTGCTTCACCATTTCTAAAGATAAAAAAGCCTTTAGAACATCATCCATCGCATCCTCAATAGCCAGCAGCTGATCATCAATTTTTAACATAAAAAAATTATAACATAAATGCAGACTTTTTTTCATAAAAAACCAGCTGACAGCTCTAAAAACGGGCAGCCTTTAAGAGGCAGCAACTGTAATTGAACACGGTCCAAGAAACTCAGGCACATGAAATATAGACAAGGGTATGGTAGCTGCCTGATCCTATGTTTTGCAATCTATCGTTAGATTTTGCTCTTACTTGTTTTTGCAGTAGTCTTTCTATCTGCATTTTCCCACCGCCTCAAAAAAAGGGACAGGCTGCTCTCTGCAAACATGGCAGCTTGTCCCTCTCATATTTACTTTTACCATCAGCGGCTGAACTATTTCAGTTCATTATTTTCCATAATTTCGTCAATAAAGCCGTATTCCAGCGTTTCTTTAGCGTCCATCCAGTAATCGCGTTCAGCATCTTTATGGATTTGTTCGATCGGTTTGCCGGAATTCTCTGATAAAATTTGCTCCAGCTTATTGCGGGTTTTCAGCAACTGTTCGGCAACAATTGCCATGTCTGACTGCTGCGTACCGCTTCCTGTTCCTCCCATCGGCTGGTGGATAAGATATTCGGCATTAGGCAACATGAAACGTTTTCCTTTAGCACCGCTTGAAGCAATGATGGTTCCCATGGAAGCAGCCATCCCCATAACAATAGTTTGCACATCGGACTTGATAAAGTTCATTGTGTCAACAATCGCAAGGCCGGCTGTCACAGAACCACCCGGAGTATTAACATAAAGGTAGATATCTTTAGTATTATCCTGGGCATCCAAAAAAAGGAGCTGGGCAATAATTGAGTTGGCCATATTATCTTCAACCGGACCTGTCAGCATGATAATACGGTCTTTTAAAAGACGAGAGTAGATATCATACGAACGTTCGCCGCGGCTTGTTTGTTCAATAACTACAGGAATCATAAATTTTCTCCATTTCTTTCAGCATCTGATACTATTATAATCATTTGGTCAATAAAGGTCAAATAATAAATTGCATTTCAGAAAAAATTTATTTTGTTCCAAACAGACGATCGCCGGCATCCCCTAAGCCCGGAACAATGTAACCATTTTTATTAAGTTTTTCATCAAGAGCAGCTGTATAGATGTCAACATCAGGATGCGCTTCCTGCAGCACTTTGACACCTTCAGGGGCTGAAACTAAACACACAAATTTGATATTAGCTGCTCCACGTTTTTTCAGCGTATCAACAGCTAAAACTGCTGAACCTCCTGTCGCCAGCATAGGATCGACCAAAAAAATCTGGCGCTGGTCAATATCTTCAGGCAGTTTAACCAAGTATTCTACCGGCTGCAGGGTTTCTTCATCGCGGTACATGCCGATATGGCCAACTTTAGCTGCGGGCACTAAACTGAGCAGACCGTCTACCATACCGATACCGGCACGCAGAATTGGCACAATTGCCAATTTTTTACCAGCCAGCTGCTTTTGCTTCGTTTTAGTGATAGGTGTCTCAATTTCAACATCCTCCAAAGGCAGATCTCGCGACACCTCATATCCCATAAGCATAGCGATTTCGTTAACCAGTTCCCGAAACTCCTTGGTCGACGTTTCCGTCTGACGCAAAATAGACAGCTTATGCTGAATAAGCGGATGTGAAATAACTTGAAATTTCCCCATAATCAATTAAACTCCTTCAAATAAGATACAAAGGGCGTATAAAACGCAAAAGGAAAATAGGGGACTGACTGACGAATCGCCAGATTCTAAGTCAGGACATCTTTTTCCCGCAGCGTTTAGCCCGTGTTCAATTAAACCAAGACACAAAGCCCGTATAAAACAGCTGAAAAGCAACCCTAAGCCAACCGACTGGCAAGATACGGAGACAAAATACTTTTCTGAGCTTGTAGGCCATGTTTTTACAGTACCTTTACTGATTATACCAAAATTTAGAAAAAAAGGCTGTACAGAAAAAATCAGAAAAGCAAAAACAGCACTTTTTTAGTCATAAAAAAGTTCAAAACGGAGCAGTCAAAATAACTGCGAACAAAAACCGCTTGAAAATCCATTCTCAAGCGGTTTTTATAAGATTTACCTCAGTTTTAGCAGCTGGTAGTACTGCTGCTTACCAAAGAAGTTTAGACCAGTTTAAAAGATTTTTAATCCAAAGAAGGCAAATAAGCTCGAAAGAAAACTCAGCGATGAAGCGGCAAAGAAGCCTGCAGACCGTTTAGACTGTGATTTATTCCGTCTGGCCTTCTTTTGCCCTCTTGCCTTATACCGACTATCCAGAGATTTTTGCCGTGATTTTTGGCTGTCTCGTGATTTTTTGATTGTGTGCTGAGGTGCAAAAGTCTGTTGTTGCTTCGTTTTTTCCGGCTGCTGAAGCCGATGCGCTATAAGATTAAGCAAGTCTTTAAGATTCTGTTCAGTCAGCGTAATAGTGCCCGAAATATCGGCATTGTAGTGGACTGTTACAGAAATTGTTTTATCAGACGGTTTACTGTCAGGTTCTTGTTGCTCATTGTCCGGATTATTCTGCTTATCATTGATATCCTCTTCATCACCATTAGGATTGTCTGTGTCTTCATCCGGAAGAGCCGGTGTATGCGGTATTAGACCGTAACCGCCAACGACATTCCAATCAATATAGCCATCATTTTCTCCCGGCAGATAGGCTGTTTCCAGTGTTCCTACCGTTCTTTGGCTTTCACTGCCTTCATCCCAGATCCAGTCCCCTTGTTCTGTCATTTTCGCCAAAACACGGGTCGTATTGTCCGGTAAAACCTGAATAAGAAAACTTGGGGCCCAGGTTGAATTATTACCTTGACCGGCCACCTCATTGCGGTTGGTCATGTAAGAAGTGATCAGCAGAGTATCCTCAGACCCAGCAACTGGAACCGCATAGTAGGAATAAGTAGCTGTCCGCCAATCAGCAGGAACCGAAGCGGTCAGAACTATGCCCACATCATTGAGAGGAACATAGCCTTCAGTCAGGCTGTCAGAAACATAGCCCAGCATGACGACATTATCTCCCACAACATCATTGGCTAGATTCCAGGCATCATTATTGCTGCCGTGATTGAGGCGTGAAGCAGCAAAGAGATAGTATTTGTCTCCCAGTTTAACAACATTAGGCCGTTCAATCTCATCACTGACCATCGGCGAAGTCAAAAGAGGCGTGTAATACTCTGCAATTTCTGGATCTTTAACATCACCTGTCAATTTTAAAATTCCGATGGCCGCATTGGATATGCTGGCACGGGTGTACATATCCGGATCTTCCAATAAGCGAAAGAGGCTCTGAACATTATAGGCTGCATCGCCCCCATAATTGGTCCAATTATAAATCTGTTCCTCACCTTGGTAGTTCTGTGTTCCGGTGCTGGCCTCAAAGATGAGATAGCGGTCACCATTGTCATCTTCAATCACATGCGGATCCCGCATGGCAATATTATCTGCGCCGGTAAAGGCTGAACGCCATTGCTCATAACTTTGGTAATAATAACCGTCGCCACCGCCTGGGGTGAGAACTTTGTCATTTTCCACAGAATCAATATAAACATTGTCATCGTCAAATGATAATACTAAAGTGGCAGAGGCCAATTTTTGATTATTGCTGTTATTATCACTCGTGTCAACTTGTGTATAGTAGAGCTGAATGGTTCCGTCATCATTTACAGTAGCAGAACCTGACCACTGCTGAGTGACAGCATCTTGGTTGTAACCAAAGATGGAACCGGCATTTTTCCAATTAGAAAAATCATTATCAGCGTATTTATTATAAAGAAGATAAATATGGTTATCATTGGTATTTGGAATCCCCATCATAGCGATAACAAGCTGGTAGCCGTTCCAGTTAACAACCTCGCCAGTCCGGACATCCTGTACTGGCCAAGAGTCCCATACATCCAAATCAGCTATCTCTCCAGTTTGAGCATCTCTTGTTGTAGCAGCCTGCATATTTTCAATGACTTCGGCATTAAAATAAGGAATAGCATAGCGCGGATCCTGAGCGACCAAGATGTTAGCAATTTCTTCAAACTGCTTGTAAGTCATCTGGGTCCCCGTTTCAGCATCGCTTGTCAGCTGAATTTTATTCAGAGCTTCTTTTTGGGCATCCGTTAAATTGGAAATATCCAGCTGTGCTTCCTGAGCGATATAAGCAGCTGTTGCTGTTAAACCGGTGTCAGGATCAACAGTGTTTTCAGCAGCAGGATCTGTCTGAGCCTCAGCATCCGTTTCTTGATTATCGTCGGCTCTGACAGCTCCTGCTTCTGCCAATTCCTCAGCCTGCTCACTTTCAGAGTCTGACAAACCAGCTGCCTTATTAGCCAAATCAGGAGCTTCCGAATCTGTATTTTCAGCAGTCAGCTCTTCTGAGGTAGCCTGAATATCGTTACTGTCCGTTTCAGACTGTACTGCCTGCAGTTCAGCTGTTTCATTTGCTTCAGCTGGAACTGTCTCCGTCTGTGTCACTGTTTCCTGTTCACTGCTGTTCACTGTATCAGCAAAAGTAGTTTTCCCTTGGGCAGCAAGAGCTAAACTTGCAGTAGCAACAGTCAGTACAATCCATCTTTTTTTGGATTTACGCATAATTTTCCGAACTTTCATCAGAAATCTCCTTTTCTTTTTTTGTGCTTAGCATTCTAACATGGCAAAAAGTCAAAAACAAATTACAGAACTGTAACGCCGCATTTTTGAAAGCGCTTCCTATTACTTTAAGATTATTTTTAGGTAACACTTGCTATTCCGATATTTGCTTTTTCCCGATTTTTTTTTACAATTAAATCAGGGCAAAAAAGAAGATTTTTTAGATATTCTGACCTGTATTTGATAAAACAGAAAAACGGATAATTTTTGTAATCATAATGTTATCTTGCCAAATAATATGAAAGCGTTGTGGGGAAACAGATGTGGCTAAGTTGAGAATTGATTTCAAGCTAGCTAGCCGTAGATGTCTGAAAGACGATTTTAAAAATAGGCCTTAATGTTTGTTATAGTCTTATGTGCAAGACGCTAGTCGTCTAGTGGCACTTTATTCGCTTTTTCAAAGCTTTAAATGGCCTACTAGGCTTTGCGGGAGTGGGACAACGAAATCATAGATTTCAGACTTACCGTCAGCCGTAAACGTCTGAAGGCTTTGTCGTCTTAACAGTCGACCGCACCCTTCTAGTCCTTCTGGCAGGGCTGCGTCTGCGAAATCGAAGATTTCGGACTTACCGTCATTTCCCTTTTGCGTTTTATACGGCCTTTGTATCTTTATTTAAAAGGAGGAGTACGATGAAGAAAGCGTCGAGGAACTGGATTTTTTGGGGAGGAGTGGTTTTGTTTGCGGGAACAGCTGCTTTTTGGCTGCTGCAGCGGGTCATTATGGCTGAATCACTGACTTCAAGTGAACATGTGCAGCAGGCACATCTTAGTACAGCCCATGGCTGGTCTAATGACTTGCAGACTATCCTCTGGAACGAGGAAGGTCAGTACTATGATATCTACTTTTTACATTCTGCCGACGGCGCCACAAATCCTTTTGGTGAGCAGGGACAGGATTGGTACCATACGACTACTACTGATTTTATCCATTACAGTGAGCAGCACAGTGCTCTGCCGGCGTCAGGCGGTGATGCTGCAGAAGGCTGGCTGTCTGCTTGGACCGGTTCGGTTGTCTATAATGATGGTTCCATCGAGGGAGCCCCTGTTGGAGTAAAAGTGGCTTATTTTACTGGAATACGAAAGAGCGACCGTCAGCAGAATATTTATGCTGCCTACTCATCGGATAACGGAAGAACCTTCAGCCATATTTTAAATGAAGGCAAGGCAGTTGCTGATATCACTGATTCAGAAACTGTGGGCGGCAGACATCCCGATTTTCGCGATCCAAATGTTTTTTATTGGAATAATAAGATGGTGATGTATGTCGCAGAAGGATCTGACATCGGTGTCTATCAGTCAAACAATGGACTTGACTGGAAAAAAGCTGACAGGCAAGGAAATTCCAAAATCATCAGTGCAACCTTCTTTCAGGGGCATTCCTGGGAAAATAATGCTCCCGTTGAATGTCCGGTCCTCAAGACACTGACCATGCCCAACGGGCAGAGCAAGCAGGTCCTCTTCTTTGGAGCCAAAGACGCTTCCAAGGGTGAAACAACAGGAACCTACTATATTGTTGGCCATCTTGATGCTAACGGGCTTTTTGTTCCTGAAACGGATGCTAGGCGTCTGGATCAAGGGTCCGACTATTACGGCGCTAATTTTTCGGGGAGCGATGATATTGACAGCAGCAATACTTCTATAATCACGCTTGGCTGGGTCGGTAACTGGAACTATTTCACTAATGGGGTTCATTCAGACCAAGAAGCTAGCAGTCCTTATGCTCAGCGCTTAGGTTCTTATTCAAGCGCTCGTGAATTAGTCCTGCAAAACGATCTGACCGTCAGCCAAAGCTTGATTTTGCCTGAAAGAGCCTTAAGCCGTACTGGCTATTATGACAATATCACTAAAGACAATCCGCAGTCGGAAAGCCATAATCTGTGGGTCGACCGACAGGACACAAATGGTGAGGTTTACGGGCTTTATGATATTCCCAATCAGTCGGCTGTTCAATACTATAAGCTGGATTTTGTCAATACAAAAGGAAATTATTCAGGACGTATCTATATTGATATTTGGCAGGGACAAGACTATATTCATTTCAACTATGATCCAAGTAATGGCATGTATAACGTTAAGCAGTACGCAGCTGAGTTAAACCGCGGTATAAACGGTCAGGGAGCAGCCGATTATTATCATAACGGGCTCTTGGGCAATGGCAACGGCTATCTGGCAGACAGCCAGCTAAAAGAGCAGCAAAACATTACCTTGCAGGTTGTTACCGATATTAACAGTGTTGAATTTATCTTCCCTAACGGACAGACCTATACTGTTGCCCGCTTCAGTCCATCGTCCCAGCAGGATTTCAAAATTTTCACCGAAGATCCGACCGATGGCAATCAAGTAACCATCGAAACCGCTGATATCAGGTGAGTAAGCTGTTAAACAGGCAAAAACCATATGAGCAGACAGATCAGTTAAAAGTTGAATGACTTATTCGGCTTTTGACTGATTTGTACAGCAACATATGGTTTTTTCTTATATTATTATTTATTCCCAAATACTTGAATTATCCTTCGGCAGGCTTCTTTGACAGTCGTCAGCGGCGCTGCTACATTAAGTCTGGCATAGGTTTTACCTTCAGGACCGAAGCTGAAACCATCGTTTAAGACCAGACGGCCTTCATCTTGCAGTTTTTGGTTAATCTCCGGCTGCTGCAGGCCATAGGCGCTGAAATCCAGCCAAATCAAGTAAGTTCCTTCTGGTTTCATCACCTTAATCTTGGTGTTTTCTGCTAAAACATCTATAACGTAAGTGATGTTTTCTTCCAAGACAGCTTTTAGCTCCTCCAGCCAAGGCTTTCCGTAGGTAAATGCAGCCTCTGTAGCCAATAGGCCAACCGCAGGGAGTTCATGCTGATTATTGCCCAGCTGTCTTTTCTTAAAAGCCCTGCGCAGGGTATCATTTTCAATAATCGCAAAGCTGGTTTTGGTTCCCGCAATATTAAAGGTTTTTGTCGCAGAGGCCAGCACCAGGGTCAAATTCTTAAAACGCTGGTCAATTGTATTGATGGAGTGGTGATGATGCCCAAAAAGGGCTAAATCCTGATGAATCTCGTCAGAAACCAGTATAACCTGATGCCTTTCGCAAATTTCAAGCAGCTTAAGCAGCTCTTCTTTGGTCCAGACGCGTCCGCCGGGATTATGAGGGCTGCATAGAAGATAAAGTTTTACCTTATGCTTTATTATTTCTGCTTCCAATTGCGTAAAGTCGATGGTAAACCGGCCGTCTCTGATAACTAAAGAATTGGTAATCAGCTGCCGCTGGTTTAACTTTACCGAACGGGCAAATGGCGGATAAACCGGCGTATTAATCAAAACAGCTTCTCCTTCTTGAGTATAGGCCTGAATAGCTGTTGAAATAGCCGGAACGACCCCTTCGATGAGAACCACATGTTCTTTTTCCGTTGAATAGCCGTGCTCATTTTTTTCCCAGTCAAGTATAGACTGATACAAACTGTCGCTTGGGTAAGTGTAGCCAAAAACATGCTGGTCAGCATAATCAGAGAGAGCCTTTTTGACAGCCGGAAGCGGTAAAAAGTCCATATCGGCCACCCACATCTGCAGCAAATCCGGCTGATTTTCACTTTTCTGCCACTTAACAGAAGACTGATTGAGGCGGTTAGGTTTAGTGGTGAAATCGTATGTTTGCATCTGTTAACCCTCCAGCGCTGACTGCAAATCTTCGATGAGATCAGCAGCATCTTCAATACCGATTGACAGCCTCAGCAAATCATCGGTCAGACCGTATGATTCGCGATCTGCTGCAGGAATATCTTTATGTGTCTGTGTCGCAGGATAAGTAATCAGGCTTTCTACACCGCCTAAACTTTCAGCAAAAGTAATCAGCTCCAGATGATTGATTATAGCAGGAATTTTAGCCGGATGACAGACCTTAAAGGAAACCATGCCTCCTTTGCCTGTATAGTACACTTCTTTGACAGCTGGGGAATGCTTCAGAAAAGCTGCTATTTTTTGAGCGTTTTCTGTCGCTTTTTCCATACGCAGTTTCAGTGTCTTCAAACCGCGCATCAGCAGATAAGAATCAAAAGGAGAAAGGGTTGGACCGGTTGTATTGTGATTATAAAAAAGCTTATCATAAAGGTTCTGATCATTGGTCATAACAGCACCTGCCAAAACATCATTATGTCCTGATAAATATTTCGTTGCCGAATGGATAACAGCATCTGCCCCCAGTAAAAGAGGATTTTGATAAACCGGGCTGTAGAAAGTATTGTCAACAAGCACTTTTGCTCCCTTTTCATGAGCCAGCCGGGCTATCTTTTCAATATCAAACTCAATCATTAAAGGGTTAGTCGGCGTTTCTAAATAAACAATATCTGTATCATCTGTGATAGCTGCCAGCAGGTCTTCTTCTGTTTGAGCATATGTAAAGAAAAAGCGGCCGTTCTTCTCCTGCTCATCAAACCAGCGGAAAGAACCGCCATAAAGATCTCGGGCTGCAACAACCTTGCTGCCGATTGGAAAAGTTTCAAAAACCAAAACAACAGCACTCATACCAGAGCTGGTTGCCAAAGCAAAATCAGCATATTCAATAGCAGCTAAAGTTTTTTCTAAGGCTGCCCGGGTCGGATTCTTTGTACGGGTATAGTCAAAGCCTGTCGACTGCCCGAATTCCGGATGCTGATAGGTGGTTGAAAAATGCAGCGGGGCAGCCAGTGCTCCTGTGGCTTTATCAGATTTAATGCCCGCATGAGCCAGAATCGTTCCCAAGCCTAATTGTTTTGTCATTATCTTTCCCTTCTCCTTTTCTGTATCTTCTTACTATTCTATCACTTATTCCTGCTGTAAATAGGTCTTTGGCTATTTTATTTCCTAATAGGGGGTTATAGCTTTTTTTTATAGCAAAGCTGACAAAGAAGAAAAATGAAAAAATTCTGTCCCTGCTATTCTTAACCTACCGCCTGTCGGAGACGTCTGAAGGCTTTATCGTCTTAGCGGGGGAGGAGAGATGTCAGACTTTTCGTCTTTTGTTTAGCTCTTTTAACAGACTCTGCAGCTTGATTAACTGAGTACGCTTCTGACTTCTTTGTAAAAAAACTCCCTTGGGGGTTTAGTAACTCAAGGGAGGGTCTTTTTTTGCTGTTAGAAACGGCTTAACAGTCACCGCCTTGCCTTAATGTGCAGCCTCTGACGCAGGCTTTCTGCTCGGCTGCCTAATAAAGGATCCACAGTGCGGGTAGCCAAAGACAGATAGCCGTAAACAGCTATACCGACAGCCCCAATCAAAGCCAGATAGAGAATGCTTCCCAGACGCGTAGCTGGTTCTAAGAAAGGTTTAAAAAGCAGAATGGACAGAATAACAGCAATTTCCATAATAACTGTCATTATGGCAATCAGCAGTGTTTTTCTAAGAATAGCCTGATGGCTGAAATGGGTTACTTTGTGAATCTGCCGGTACATTAGAAAAATCGGTAAGCTTAAACCGACAGCCGTAGTCAGCAGAGGGCCGTAAGCCTGGAAAAACCAAATCCCTGGAATCTGCAGGACACATTTAAGAAGCAGACCGTAGATGAAATAATAGATTGCCTTACGGTTTTCAAACAGTGCCTGCAGCATAGGGGCCAGCATGCTGTATAAAGCCAGAAAGATAACCTGGGCTAAAGCAGCTACAAAAAGCCACAGAGCCGTCTGACTGGGAGCACCGTAGAATAAAGTATAAAGCGGCTCTGCTAAAGCGATTGCCCCAACCAGAGCAGGAACAAGCACTAAAAGCAGCATCTGGATATTGTTGACAACTAAACGGGCGGCCGCTTTTTGATCCTGATTGACAAAGTTTTCAGTCAGCAGGGGAATGCCGGCACCGCCGATTGCTGTGGCAATGGAAATCAAAATCATTGTAATCTTATTAGGATTTGAAGAAAAATAAGCATAGAGGATATGGAGCTCTCGGTTGCTGTAATCGGTGAAACTCTCCATAGTATTGACGAAAGTCCACTGATCAACAAGCTGAAAAATCTGAATCGCTGAACCGGTGATAATAAAAGGAATCGCTTCTTTAAAGGTTTCAATAATGAGAGCATTGGTGTTGATATCAGCATGCTGAGGCTGCCTAGTAAAAATAGCCCGGAACATTCCTTCTTTCCACAAAAAAGCAAACAGAACCCCCAAGCTGGCAATCATCCCAATAAAAGCCGCAAATGTCGACTGTACAACGGCAGCAACATAGTCGCCGGAACCGATTTTCATAATAATGAAGGCTGTCAGCAGCATCCAAATAACGCGGATGACCTGCTCTGCAATTTGGCTCATGGCATAGGGCTTTAAATTATTGAAACCTTGAAAAAAACCGCGCAAAACACTCATAGCCGGGAAAATCAGGACAGCCCAGGACAGACTTTTCATCACACGAACCAGATCTGCACCGCCCCCGCTCCAGGCAGCCAGCAAGGGAGAGCCGATATACATACTCAGCGCAAAAATCAGACCAAAACCGAGCATATAGAGCAAAATCCTGCGCAAAAGCTGATAACTGGTCTGCATCTGACCCAAGGTATTATATTTGGAAACTTGTTTAGCGATAGCGACAGGGATACCTGCCGTTGAAATCAGCAGGAAGAGGGCATAAATATTATAGCCCATTCCAAATAAGGCATTGGCTTCTTCGGCATGTGTCCCCATCCAGGCATACCAAGGGATAATGTAAAGAGCCCCGAGCAGGCGGCTGATGAAGTTAGAGGCCGTCAGCCAAGCCGTCCCGCGGACCATCTGAGCCTGCTGGGACATTTTTTTTTCGTTTTCAGACATAGCTTTTCCTTCTCAAATTAATATCAAAGACTATTAATTATTATAAACTTTTGCCCGCTACTTGTAAAACGGGACCATTCAGTCTAAAATAGGAGTATGATTACTATTGAAAAGACATTAGAGATTTTAAAAAAAGACTGCAATTTTCGGGAAATTATAGCAGGACAGAACTACTATTTCACTTGGGAAAAGCCCTTTTCCTTTTCAAAAATCAGTTATGACAGCCGGTCTGCCGATGCTCAGACGCTTTTTTTCGTCAAAGGAGCAGCTTTTAAGAAGCGCTATCTGGAAAGCGCTGTTGCTGCCGGTTTGCAGTTTTACGTAGCCGAACAGGATTATGATGTCGGTATTCCTGCAGTCCTTGTGACAGATATCAAGAAGGCAATGAGTCTTATTGCCATGGAATTTTATGATAACCCACAGGATAAACTGAAGCTCCTTGCCATCACCGGCACAAAAGGAAAAACAACTGCTGCTTACTTTGCTTATCACATTCTCAAGCAAAACCATAAACCGGCTCTGCTCTCAACCATGAACACAACCCTAGACGGTCAAAACTTTTTTAAATCACAATTAACCACCCCTGAAAGTCTGGATTTATTTGCGATGATGGCAGAAGCCGCAGCAAATGGCAGGAGTCATCTGATTATGGAGGTTTCCAGCCAAGCTTATCTGACCAGCCGGGTTTATGGCCTTCAATTTGATGTCGGGGTCTTTCTCAATATCAGCCCGGATCATATCGGGCCGATTGAGCACCCAACTTTTGAAGATTATTTCTATCACAAGCGCCAGCTGATAGACAAGAGCAAATTTGTCGTTATTAACAGTGATATGGACCATTTCTCACTTCTGGCGGAACAGACCGGCCTTAAACCGCATGCCTTTTACGGCTCTCAGTCAGACAATCAGATCCATCATTCTCAGGCCTTTTCTTTTGAAGTTACCGGCCAGCTGGCTGGAGACTATAGCATTCAGCTAATCGGTGCCTTCAATCAGGAAAATGCGCTGGCCGCTGGGTTAGCCTGTTTCAGACTTGGAATTTCTCCTTTTGATATTCAAAAAGGGATTGCTGAAACGACTGTCCCCGGGCGGATGGAGGTGCTGAGACAGGCTAATGGCGCCAATGTCTTTATCGATTATGCCCACAATGGTGACAGTCTGGAAAAATTAGTCAGGGTGGTTGAAACTTATCACAGCGGTCAAATTATTCTTTTAATCGGAGCTCCGGGCAATAAAGGAGAGAGCAGGCGAAAGGACTTTGCCCATGTCATTAATGCCCATCCTGATTTACAGGTTATTTTAACGGCTGATGATCCTAATTTTGAAGACCCGCAAACCATTTCCGAAGAAATAGCCCGACATATCAGCAGGCCTGTTCAAATCATCGTTGATCGCAAGCAGGCCATTAAAGCCGGTCTCAGCCTGACACAGACTGACAAAGATGCAGTTATTATCGCAGGAAAAGGCGCTGATGCCTACCAAATTGTTGAGGGAAAACGCGCTCCCTATGCGGGAGATCTAGAAACGGCCAAAAGCTATTGCTGAGCCAGCAAAAGATAGCAAGGACCTTTCTGGTCCCTTCTTTTTAACCGTTCTAAACAAGACTAAAAGTTCTAAAATATCTCTGAAAAGGCTTTTTTAAGCCTTTTTTCTATGCTATAATAAATGGTAATTTTACAAGATTTTGCTGTAAAACTTTATGTTTTAGGCTGCTTGTAAAATAGAAGCGCTGTCTTGATAATAAATCCGCCCTGTTGTAAGCTCCTTGCTTAGCCGACAGGAAGCCGGATAAGGATTAAAGACAGCTTCTTCAGTCTATTTAGAAAGGAGGTCCTATATGTCAGACATTCGTGCTGAAAACATTTCTGTGGCTTATGATAAACAGACTGTTATTGACAATCTGTCTCTAAAACTTGCGGATAAGCAGATAACGACCATTATCGGGGCTAACGGATCTGGCAAGTCCACCTTGCTCAAAGCTCTGACCCGTATTCAGGCATTAAAAAGCGGTCAGATTTATATTGACGGTCAGGCCATTGCCCACTTACCGACCAAGGCGGTTGCTCAGAAGATTGCCCTGCTGCCTCAGGTTTTAGAAGCTACTGAAGGGATTTCAGTTTATGAATTAGTCTCCTACGGACGGTTCCCCCATCAAAAATATTTGGGGAGTCTAAGTGATGCGGATCGCAGTAAAATCCACTGGGCTATGGAAGCAACCAAAGTCACTCAATTCGCTAACGCAGATGTTGATTCGCTGTCAGGCGGTCAGAGACAGCGGGTCTGGATTGCAATGGCTCTGGCTCAGGATACAGATACGATTTTTCTTGACGAACCGACAACTTACTTGGACATGAACCATCAGCTTGAGATTTTAGAATTGCTGAAAACGCTCAATTCAAAATCTCAAAAAACGATTATCATGGTTCTTCATGATTTAAACCTTTCAGCTCGCTTTTCTGATCAGCTTATTGCTATGAAAAATGGGGCAATAAAATATTACGGCTGTGTTTCAGATATTATGACTGATGCGGTTTTGCGCGATATTTTCCAAATAAAGGCTGAAATTATTGAAGATCCTATCCATAAATGTCCAATATTGCTGACTTACCAGCTTATATAGATAAATTTAATAAGATAGCTATTGGCGGCTGATCTGCCATCAGAATGCAGAAAAACTCAAAATCCGCTTTAGCTTTATAAACGTTAAGCTAATATCTTATTAAACTGCAAAACAGAGCCTCAAATCTCATTGTAAAAGAGACAGCTCTTGCTTATTTCTAATTTCACTGTCTGTAGAAATTTGAAAGAGGCTTTGTATCTTGTGAATTGAACATGGGCTAAGCTCTTTGCAAAAAAGACAGCCCTCCCTAGAGTCTTTAGTGACTCGGCGGTCAGGCTCCTATTTTTGCTGTGAGCTTGAACGCCCTTTGTATCTTGTCGAATTGAACACGCCCTAAGAGCTGTGCAGTGAAATCATCCAGTGGATGATTTCAGCCCGAATCTAGAAACGGGAGAGTGAGGGGCTGGAAATTTGTGTCGTTACTTAGTTACCATCAGCCGTAGACGTCTGAAGGCTTTGTCGTCTTAACGGCCGACCGCAGCCTTCTAGTCGTCCTGGCAGAGGTGCGCCGACGAAATCGAAGATTTCTGGCTTACCGTCATTTTTGCTTTGCTCTTTTAACGGGCTTTGTATCTTGTCGAATTGAACACGGGCTAAGCTCTTTGCAAAAAAGACAGCCCTTCCTAGAGTCTTTAGTGACTCGGCGGTCAGGCTCCTATTTTTGCTGTGAGCTTGAACGCCCTTGGTATCTTGTGAACTGAACACGCCCTAAGAGCTGTGCAGTGAAATCATCCAGTGGATGATTTCAGCCCGAATCTAGAAACGGGAGAGTGAGGGGCTGGAAATTTGTGTCGTTACTTAGTTACCATCAGCCGTAGACGTCTGAAGGCTTTGTCGTCTTAACGGCCGACCGCAGCCTTCTAGTCGTCCTGGCAGAGGTGCGCCGACGAAATCGAAGATTTCTGGCTTACCGTCATTTTTGCTTTGCTCTTTTAACGGGCTTTGTATCTTGTTTTTGGAGTGTTGTGATGAAAAAGATTTTATTTTGTTTGACTGTTTTTGCGGCAGTTTGTTTTCTTGCTGCCTGCAGCAGAAATGATAATAAAGATTCTGCTGCTCTTTCTTCTATGCCTGAGATTGAAGGGATTACCTATTATGGTGATATCCCTGAAAATCCCAAAAAAGTGGTGAATTTTGCTTATTCTTACACAGGCTACCTCTTAGAGTTAGGGGTTGATGTGTCCAGTTACTCGCTTGATCTTGAAAAAAACAGTGCTGCTTTTGGTAACCAGTTAAAGGACGCTGTGCAGTTAACAACTTCTGATACTGAAGCCATTGCTGCTGAAGAACCGGACTTAATTCTTGTTTTTTCCGGCGATGATAATCTGGAACCCCTCAAAGAAATTGCGCCAGTTATCGAAATCTCTTATGGTAAAAGTGATTATTTACAGATGATAACCGATCTCGGAAAAATTTTCGGCAAGGAAAAAGAAGCTCAGGCTTGGCTTGACGCCTGGAAAGAAAAAACTGAGCAAGCTAAGGAGGAGTTAGCTGATTATTTGGATGCAGATACAACCTTTACGGTTATGGATTTTTATGATAAAAATATCTATCTGTACGGCGACAACTTCGGCCGCGGCGGGGAATTAATCTATGAGTCCTTGGGTTATCCTGCACCTCAAAAAGTTGTTGATGACGTTTTTAAAGACGGCTGGTTCGGCGTTTCGCAAGAAGCTCTTCCCGATTATGTCGGTGATTATGCAATTGTAAATGTTAATTCCAGTACCCAAGAGGCTGCGACTTCCCTTAAAGAAAGTGATATTTGGCAGAGTCTTCCGGCTGTTAAAAATGGGCACGCGCTTGAAGTTGACTACAATCTTTTTTACTTCTCTGACCCGATGTCCCTGGACTTACAGATTGATGCCTTCGTCAAGGCTGTCAAAGACGCTAATTCTTAGCAGAAGTGGCATCGTATGATGAGTGAAAAATTTTTTCTCAGCCGCAGTGGCCAGTCTAAAACACTTTGGCTGGCTGTCATTTTGATACTGCTGCTTTTTGTCTTCGGCTGGTATGCAGGGCTGCGCTTTGGAGCTGTGACTTACAGTCATACACAGCTCCTTGAAGTGCTTAAGCATCCTTTAACGGATTCAAGGGAGCAGGATGTGATTGTCGATTTGCGGCTGCCTCGAACACTTGCTGCTATTCTGGTCGGTGCCGCTATGGCTCAGGCCGGAGCTATTATGCAGGGGGTAACACGCAATCCGATTGCCGATCCCGGTCTGTTAGGCATAAATGCGGGCAGCGGGCTGGCCTTAATTATCGCTTATGCTGTCTTTGATAATATGCACTATACACGGATTTTAACAGTCTGTTTAATCGGTGCTTTTGCTTCGGCTCTGCTGGTTTTCGGCCTGTCTTACCAGAAAGGAAAAGGCTATAATCAGCTGCGGTTAATTCTGGCTGGTGCTATGGTATCCACCCTGTTTTCTGCTCTCGGCCAGGCAGTAACCATTTATTTTAATCTGTCAACAGCTGTTATTGGCTGGCAGGCTGGCGGCCTGATCCAGATTAATTGGAGGATGCTGGCCATCATCGCTCCTTTCATCGCAGCTGGTCTGATTTTAGCACAGTTACTGGCTCATCAGCTGACGATTCTCAGTTTGAATGAAACAGTAGCCAAAGCTTTGGGCCAGCATACATTTGCTATTACTGTCAGCCTGCTGGCTATTGTCTTATTAATGTCAGCCGGAGCTGTTGCTCTAGTCGGATCCATTTCCTTTATCGGATTGATCATTCCGCATTTTATGCAAATGTTCCTTCCTAAAAATTACCGTATTCTGCTGCCTATGACTGCCTTCGCTGGTGCCACATTCATGCTGTGGGTTGATATTGTCTGCCGTACCCTGAATCCGCCTGCTGAGACACCAATCAGTGCTATTATTTCTATCATTGGCCTGCCTTATTTTCTCTGGCTGGTCAGAAAGGGTAAAAATCTATGATGTCTTATAAACAAATCAGACTGCGCTTTGCCCTCTTGCTGCTTCTTTTAGTCCTGACAGTTGCTGTATCACTCTCAGTCGGCTATGCTAATTCTTCATTTAAAGATGTTTTTGCTGTTTTTGGCGGCAGTAAAAGCAGGCTCATGCTGCTGATTATCAGTCAAATCAGACTGCCGCGGATTATCGCCTGCATTCTGGGCGGTGCTTCCTTGGCACTTGCCGGTGTTCTCCTGCAGACACTAACCAAAAATCCCTTAGCTGATTCTGGGATTCTGGGGATAAACACCGGAGCCGGTCTGGCTGTTGCTTTTGCTGTCGGCCTGACTGATTTCAGCAATCCCGCCGCTGTCAGTATGACACCGATTTTTGCTATGCTTGGCGGCGGAACAACCATTATGGCAGTTTACTTCATTTCACGAAAAAAAAATCACGGGGTCAGCCCGAATCGCTTAATTGTGACCGGAGTCGGTGTTTCCAGCATGCTTTCAGGTGCTATGGTCACTATTATTTCTAAACTTGATGACTATAAGATGTCCTATATTGTTGAGTGGCTGAGCGGTAAGGTAACAGGCGGGAACTGGACAATGCTGACTCTTTTTGCACCGATTCTGATTCTGCTTTGGGTGATAACTTACAGCCGCAGCTATGCGCTTAATATTATGAACCTCAATGAACAGACGGCCCTTGCGCTTGGTCTGCAGCTGCAAAGGGAACGTCTCTATACGCTTATCCTCTCCACTGCTTTGGCAGCATTCAGTGTGATTTTAGTAGGAAACATTACTTTTGTCGGTCTGGTGGCAGGGCATATTACGCGCCGAATCTTTGGAGGCGATCACCGTCTTGTTCTTCCGGCTTCAATGTTTGTGGGTATCTTTATTCTACTCACCGCTGACACAATTGGGCGCGTGCTGCTGGTCGGTACCGGTATTCCGACAGGAATTGTCGTCTCCGTTATCGGTGCTCCTTATTTTCTTTACCTAATGGTGACAAAACCATCTTAACAGCTATGTGGCTTTAGTAATACGGCTTCAGTAAAATCGGTATAAAAAGTAAATCCCTTCTTATCAAAATGTGAGAAGGGATTTTTGCTTGAACTTTTAAGGGAATCAGGCTATAATTAGTTTAGTTCATAATGAACTAAACTAATTATAATTTAAAAAGAGGGAATATGGGCACAGAAAAGTTTAAAAAAATAGAAGATATCAGCAGAATTTTTACAGGATTGGATTTCCCCAAAAATCAAGCGCTGATTTTGGCTTTCTTGATTATGGAAGAAAAGAACTCGGTGACCTTCAACCGCATTTTAAAAGAACTTGGTCTTTCAAAGGCCAGCACCAGCACAGCTCTCCGTTCCTTGGCAGATAAACAGCTGATTGGCTATCAGCGGCTTGAGAACAGCCGCGAACGGCAAATCAGCCCTCACCTCTATGGCATTGTCTTCTACCTGTCTCACCGCATGCAGATTCTAAATGAAATGCGGCTTTTATTTGAGCAGGCAGCCCTTTGGCATCAAGGCGATAGCGAATATGCTCAGGAATTTTTAAATACAGCTGACTTATATAAACAGCTAGATCAAGCTGTTATGACTATTATCAAGACATTTAAAGGAGGTAGCTATGAAGAAAAGCAAAGTACTCCTAAAAAGACAGGGGAGGACAAGAATCTTTCGCAATGAAGACATGAATTTTACCTTGAACTGGAATTTAGGAATCAGTCAGTTAATCGGTATGAGTCCTGAGGAAATCCTTGCTATTTCAGAAGAGATAAGAGACGGAAATCCTATGGATTGGGTACAGGCCTTCTCCAGACATGCTTATTACCTGTCAGAGCAGGCACAGCTCTCTGCAAAAAACGGCTTTTACCGCACGGCCTCGCAGCAGTATTTTGGAGCTTGCTATGCTTTAAAAGCGGCTCTGCAGTTTTCCAAACCAGAAACAGCTGATTATCAGACAGCCTATCGGGAAATGGAAAATAACTTCTTCAAAGGAGCTCGCTCAGCCGGCTTTCCCCTGCAGGAAATCACAGTCCCTTACCAAAAAACCTATTTACCGGGCTATCAATTAAAAAGCAAGAAGGATAAACAAGCCACTCTGCTGATAATCGGAGGCGGCGATACCGGCAGAGTTGATTTGTTTTATTTTCTTGGCCGGCAGGCTTATCTGGCGGACTATAATGTACTGATGGTTGATTTACCGGGGCAAGGTATCAACCCGGCAAGAAATCTCACTTTTACTATTGATGCCGCTCAAGCCGTTTCAGCTGTTCTGGACTGGTATGAAGCGCCGTCAGAACAGATTGCGCTTATGGGATTGAGCGGAGGCGGCTATTTCACAGCACAGGCCGTTGAAAAAGATAAAAGAATCAAGGCCTGGATTGCTTCCACACCGATTTACGATATCAAAGCGGTTTTCCGGCGTTCTTTTGGGCAAGTCCTTTCACTGCCTCACCCGATTTTGCGGTTTGCGGGGAAGCTTCTGTCTCATTTCAATGCTGTGACTGATGTCAGTCTGGGAAAATATGCCTGGCAGTTCGGAACAGAGAACTTTGCTTTGGCGGTCAAAGAGGTTTTAAGACAGGCACAGACAGTAAATAGAGAGCAAATCGCCGTCCCGTCTTTATTTCTAGCTGGAAAAGGGGAGAGCCCTGAACTCCTGAGGCAAGCCAGAGTATTAAGCCAAAACCTGTCTGCAAGAGGAATTCCAGTTACGCTTAAAGAATTTGACAGTCTCAGCGGTGCGGATGCCCATTGTCAGGTCAATAATCTGAGACTCATGAATCATATTGTTTTAGACTGGCTGGACATGACCTTTAAAAAATAAGCATACTATAATAGGCTCTCACTTCAGAGAAGGCCGGTTTTTACCTACTGCTCTGCAGTTAATCGGAGATTTGCTTGAATCAGAGAAAGCAAGAATCAGAAATTGTTTTTTCTGCTGCTGAGAAAGATGGCAGCGAATAGAAAAGACAATGCTTAGTGGGAAATAAGTGCCTGCGCTGCTGTCTGCCATTGAAGAGCAAGAAACGAGGCTGGGATAAAAGTCCTGCCTCGTTTCACTTTTTAGACAGATGCGTTTGACGCAGCGGCTGATTGGACGTTCTTATCCCTTGTCAAGCAAGGAACAGCGACCTCACTAATAAACTGGGCAGAGATGGGACAGAGATTCCTTATAAATACTGGGGATTTCAAACTAATAAAGACGGGCTGTTCTGTCTGTTTGTTTTTTGATAAATTTTCTGATTATAGTATGTTATAATGGGGAAAAATAGGAGATGACATTATGCGGGCACTTCTAACCGGAGCCAGTTCAGGGATAGGGCGTGAAGTCGCCTACCTGCTTTCTGAAAACAAGGTGGATCTCATTTTAACTGCCAGAAGACAGTCTGTTCTTTTGCAGCTGCAACAAGATTTGATTCAGTCTTATCAAATCGATTGTCAAATCATAGCAGCTGATTTGTCCCAATCGTCAGATTTATCTGCTTTAACTGATTTAGATATTGATTTACTGATTAATTGTGCTGGCAGAGGGGAGATTGCAGAAGCGTTGAGCATTTCTGCCTATGATGACGAGCAGATGCTGCAGCTTAATTTTTTAAGTCCGGTCACTCTCACAAAAGCTTTTTGTCAGAAATGGCTGGCTGCTGAACAAAAGGGCAGGGTTATCACTGTCTGTTCGCTGGCCGCACGCTTTCCTCATCCTTATATGGCTATGTACAGTGCCAGCAAAGCAGCTATGCTCTCTTATTCTTTGAGCCTGAATCAGGAATTGAAAAAGAGCGGTATTATCATTCAGGCAGTCTGTTTGGGGCCTGTTGCCACAGCTTTTTTAGGTCCCAAACAGGCTGAAAAAAGAGGCCAGCTTTCACCACAGACAGCAGCCAGAAAAATCCTGTCAATCTGCAGCAGCAGGCGGCCTTTTGCTGTTTTTGGCTTAGGAAGCCGAACTCTTGACGGCCTATTTAAAATTTTACCGACTCGCATCAGCTTATTTTTGATAGCTAACTTTTTAGACAGACTTAGGAGTTAAAATGTTTTATCTCATCAGCCTCTTAGCTTTTGTTCTGTTATTTGGACTGCGCATGGTTTTAGCACAGCACTACTTTAAACAGCTCCCTTCCAGCTCTGACCTTGTTTTAAAGGACAGTGATTATACGGTACTGCAGCCTATTTTATCCGGAGATAAACGGCTTTCTGACTGTCTGCAGGCTAATCTTGATCATACTCAGGATATGCAGTTCATTTGGCTGGTCGATCAAGATGATAAATTGGCACAGGATATTTGCCGCAGTATTATAGATAGGCAGCCTAATTCCAAACGGATTCATCTGATATATTGTGAAGAGGTGCCGGACAGTCTTAATCCAAAAGTCTTTAAACTGCAAAAAGGATTGCAATTTGTTGATACTGCTTATACAATCGTTCTGGATGATGACAGTATTATTGATAAGGCTGTTTTACCCCAAATCAAACTGTACAGCAATCAAGCTGATGACTGGCTGGTAACCGGTATCCCTTATAATGATGATAATGAAACCTTTTGGTCGGCTCTACTTGCAGCCTTTGTCAGCAGCCAGTCTTTTTTTACTTACTTTTCAATGGCTGCTCTCAAGAAAAGCCAGTCGATTAATGGCATGTTTTATTTTGCTAAAACCGCCACTTTCAAAAACTATCATCTTTTTGAGCGGATTCAGGACTGGCTGTGCGATGATTTAGCTCTGGCCACAGTCTGCCAATCAGAGCATATCAGAATCATTCAGTCCGGACTGTTCTGCCAAGTCCGAACCACTGTCCATTCAGGACACCATTATCTGCTTCTGCTAAAAAGATGGCTGCTCTTTGCTAATGTTTTTATGAAGCAGGCTGTTTCTTTCCCTTTTTTACTTATCGCTTTTTTCCCCGCCGTTTTGCCGTTTTGCTTGCTGGTCAGCAGTCTTTTTTTCGGTTATCAAGAATTGATATGGGGACTTGCTTTGCTTCTGCTGAAGGCTTCTGCACAATACCTGTTCCGCTGGCATATGCTGAAAAAAAAGGAAACACTTCTAACGATTGGTTTTGAATGCCTAAACGATTTGTTCCTCCCTTTTATTTATCTTTATACCTTGGTAACGGGACCTGTGATTGTCTGGCGGCAAAGAAAAATTCAAGTTATCGATGGAAAGATTCGTTATGTTTAATTTCAGCCATTATAAAAAGCAGCTTCAGCAGCTCGATGAAAAGCAGGGAAGCCTCTTAAACCAGGATAAACTACTGCTGCTTCTAAGCGGCAGCAGCCAGCTGGAAACGGCTGCCTTAAGCGCTGTCCAAAAAGACCTGCTGCAGGAATTAAGTCTGGCAGGTTACAGTCCTGTCTTTAGTAATTTTCCCTACCATCAGCAGTTTAAACATGACAAAAGCAAAAGCATCTCCCTACTTAAAGCGAGCTGGTCTAATATCCATTATTTTGGGCATACTGTTTTTGACAAAGAGTTTCAAAATATGGTATGCCGCCTTCTAAAACCTGTCCTGCAGTATCGGGACTGTGTTATCATCACCCAAAGCCAGGGCTTAAATCTCCTGTCTCTCCTGCTGCAGCAGGAAGAATTGATTTACCCTTTAAAAGTATTCGCTCTTGGTCCAGTCGCTTACAGCCTTCCTGCCCTCCCTCTGCTGGATTTGCATGTTATCAAGAGCCGTAAAGATTATTATTCGCGCTTTTTAGACCGGCATCAGGTAGAGACTTGGACTGCCGGCAGTCATTTTGACTATCCCAGCAATCCTGATATTAGGAGGATTATTTATGAGCAGATCAAAAAGAATTAAAATAGCCGCGGTTGCTCCGCCCTTCAGCGGCCACCTTTATCCGCTGCTGGGAATGCTGAGACCGCTCTTAAAAAATTCTACTTACAAGATCTGTGTCTACACCGGTTTAGCTAAAAAGGAGATTACTGCAGCCAGCGGTTTTTCCTGTCAGGTGATTCATGCAGAGGACCCTTATGCCTTTGAACGGATTGCCAACACGGAACGAAAGATTTCTGCTCTGGGAATGTTAAAACAGCTCTCGCAGTATTTAACCATTCTTGAACAGCTGACTGCTGAGCTGGAATGCGCTTTTTCAGACTATCAGCCGGATATCGTTATAGCAGACTTTGTCGCAGCTCCAATTGCCTTACTCCATCAAAAACTGCAGTTTAAATGGATAACAACGATACCCAGTCCGTTTGTTATTGAAAGTACCCGCAGTATTCCCAGCTATCTGGGCGGACTAAGTCCAAAAAACAGCTTATGGGGGGAAGCAAGAGATCTTGTCGGCAGGAAACTGGTTCATTTTTTTAAACTCAGCGCCGCTCTTTACTATCACCGCAGGCTGTCAGCCTATCAATTCAAACTCTACAATGAACAAGGTCTGGAAAACCTTTACTCTCCGGAATCTATCTTGGCTCTTGGCATGAAAGAATTTGAATTTCGTGACGATTTCCCGCCGCAGCTTAAGTGGGCAGGCCCTGCTTATTTGAAAGAGCCGCCCTCTTTGACAGAAAAAATATGGAAACAGCAATTCACCAAACGGATTTTAGTGACTAACGGCACCCACCTTTTATGGGGAAAAAGAGATATGCTGAAGATCACAGCCGATCTGGCTGCCCGACACCCCCAGATCCAGTTCATTGTCTCACTCGGTCAGAAAGTCTCTGACTTAGCTAAAGAACCTTTAGCCGATAATATCTTTGTCAGAACCTATCTTGATTATGAAACGGTTCTGCCTCAGGTTGATGCGGTTATCCATCATGCCGGAGCAGGTATTGCCTATGCCTGTATCAGACACTGCAAGCCTGCTCTGGCCATTCCCTATGATTATGATCAGCCGGATTATGCCGCACGTTTGGCTTGGTTTGGCGCCGGCCGCCGCCTCAAAAGATCTGACCCGCTTGAGACAATCGACAAGGAATTTACGGCCTTAATAGAGACGCGTGACTGGCCGGCTTTAAAAGCACTCTCACAGGCCGCTCAGGCCTACTCCCCTTCTGCTGCTGCGGAAAAAGAAATCAATCGTTTATTAGGAGAAATATGAAAATTTTAGTTACAGGAGCAACCGGCTTTTTGGGACAGTATATTGTCCGTGAATTAGCAGCACATGCTTATCAAATTGTTGCTTTTGGACGCAGGAAAGAGATCGGCAAACAGCTGGAAAGAGAGCACGGCGCACTGACTTTTGTTCAGGGGGACTTAAGACAGCTCTCTGACCTTGAAAAAGCTATTCAAGGCTGTTCAGCGGTTATTCACGCGGGCGCTTTATCTGATCTTTGGGGACCTTGGCAGGATTTTTACAACACCAACGTTTTAGGGACACAGCATATTTTGGAGCTTTGTCAAAAATATCACTGCCAGCGCTTAGTACACATCTCTTCGCCCAGTATCTATGCCAGAGCACATGATCAGCTGAACCTGACCGAAGACGAGGCTCCTCAGCAGAATAACCTAAATCATTACATAAAGAGCAAACTTTTGGCTGAACATCTGGTCTTAAAAGCAAAAGATGTCCCAAGCGTTATTTTACGTCCCAGAGGACTGTTTGGTGTTGGAGACAGCAGTATTATTCCGCGGCTCTTACGCATTAACGACAGTTTAGGCATCCCTCTTTTACACCAAGGAAAGCAGCTGGTTGATATGACTTGTGTTGAAAATGCTGCCTATGCTGTCAGACTCTGTCTCGAAAAAAAGGCGGCTCTGGGGCAAATTTACAATGTGACTAACGGTGAGCCTCTCCCCTTTAAAAGTTTACTTGAGCTCTTTTTTAGGGAAGCTGGAAAAACAGTACAGTTTCGCCCTTTCAATGCTAAATTCTTAGGTGTTTTGGTTAGGCTTCTGGAATTTAGCTACCGTTTCTGCCGCAGTCCCAAAGAACCGCCTCTTACCCGCTATACTTATTATTTACTGGCCTACAGTCAGACCTTGTCTATTGATAAGATTGAGCGCGAACTCGGATACCGGCCCAAATTAAGTCTGCTTGAAGGAGTTCAAAATTATGTCAGACACCATCCAATCTCTTGACTATTTTGCCTGCGGCTCCTGCAGCAATCTGGCACAGCTCTTATTTAAAGCTGTTCCTAAGAAAAAATTTATTTTCCCTGCCGGAGTTTTTCTGATAAAACACCGCATAAAAGGTTACATTTTATACGATACCGGCTACGGATATCCGATTATGTCCAATAAGCTTAAGTATATGCTCTACCGGGCTCCAAACCCGATTGTTTTAAAACCTGAACAGACTATCTCCAGACAATTAGCAGATAAAGGCATTGCCCCGGAAGCAATCAGCTATATCATTCTTTCTCATTTGCACCCCGATCATATTGGCGATGTCCGCAAGTTCCCACAAGCACAATTCATTATCACACAAGACTGTTTCGCAGAGTACCAGCACGGACGGATGCGTTCTTTAATTTTCCGGGAATTTTTGCCCGATGATTTCACAAAGCGTCTGCTGGTGATTCAGCCCCATCTATCAACCCCTGATTTTCCCTTTCTGCCGGTCTACGATCTATTCGGTGACAGCAGCCTGCTTTTGACTGCCTTATCGGGGCATGCCGACGGTCAGTGCTGTCTTTTCCTGCCAGAGAAAGAGTTTTTTATCGCAGCAGATGTCACTTGGGGGATTCCCTTACTGCCCTTAACCAAGCAGATGCGTCTGCTTCCTCGGCTTATTCAAAATGACTTTGGCAGTTACCAAAAAAATGCTGTATTGCTGGAAGAAATAATGGCAGCCGGAATCAAGGTTGCGGTCAGCCATGATCAAGAGAAACGTATAAGGAGTCTGCTGAGATGAAACTGTACTACTTTCTTCAAAGCTTTATCAGCACACGCTGGCTGCAGAACTGGCCTTCCCGCAGTGCTCTGGAGACCTATCAGAAAAAGGCCGTGAACAAACAAATTGCTTATTTCCGGTCTAAGTCACCTTATTTTCAAAAGCATCCTGATTTAACTGATTTTCACATGGACAAGGAGTTTATGATGGCGCACTTTGATGAGCTGAATACGGTCGGGATTAAAAAAGATGATGCTTTTAAAATAGCGATTCAAAGCGAGCGTTTGAGAGATTTTTCGCCAGACTATGAGGGTATTTCAGTCGGACTTTCCTCCGGAACCTCCGGACACCGCGGAATTTTTTTAACCAGTCCTAAGGAACAGGCGGTCTGGGCCGGAACGATTCTGGCTAAACTTCTGCCTAAAGGGCACCTTCTGGGACATAGAGCAGCCTTCTTCTTAAGGGCAAACAATAATCTGTATGAGACTGTACGTTCTCCCTTTATCAAGCTGCATTACTTTGATATGACCCTTTCTCTTGATAATCAGCTTAAGGAGCTGAACCATCTTCAGCCGACTATTTTAATCGCCCCGCCGTCGATTTTAAGCCGGCTGGCTGCTTTTCAGATAGAGGGAAGCTTAAATATTAAGCCAGAGAAAGTTATCTCTGTAGCTGAAATTTTGGAAAAACAGGATCATGATTATATAGCAGCTGCTTTTAGCAAACCGTTCATCCATCAAATTTATCAGGCAACAGAAGGTTTTTTGGGATACAGTTGTGACTGCGGCCGCCTGCATCTCAACGAAGATGGTATTAAGTTTGAAAAGCATTATATTGATGATAAGCGTTTTTATCCTATCATTACTGATTTCAAGCGGCAGTCACAGCCCTTTATCGCCTATCATTTGAATGATATTTTAGTCGATAGCAGTGAAAGCTGTCCCTGCGGCTCCCTTTTACAGGTTATCGAAAAAATTGAAGGTCGGTCTGATGATATTTTTTACTTTAAAAACAGTAAAGGAAAAGAAGTTATCATCTATCCGGACTTTATCAGGCGCTGCTTTCTCTTTACAGATTACATCAGAGAATACCAGGTCTTTCAGCTTTCTGAGCAGGAAATCGCTGTCGCCGTTAAAAATTTAACGCCAGCCATTAAGCAAGAACTCCAGAAAGAGTTCAGCTGCCTGTTTGCCAGTGCAGATATCCATGACGTTCAGCTGCGCTTCATTGCTTATGAGCCTCCTAAGGAGCAGAAATTAAGACGGGTATGCTGTCTGATTTCTAAACCTCTTACACTCATTTCAGATTGACCTGAAAGGCAGAAAAAAACCATCATAGAAAACATAAGTGAATGACGACTATGCTTGTTTCTATGAGTATGACCTGACCGCAGAATCTGATGGCAGCGGCCAGGCTCCTATTTTTGCTTTGCTCTTTTAATGGGCTTTGCTCTTTTAACGGGCTTTGTATCTTGTGAATTGAACACGCTCTAAACGCTGCGAGGAAAAGCATGGTCAAATATAGAACTGATTTCACCGTTAGGCAGCCGTAAACGTCTGAAGGCTTTGCAGTCTTTACAGCCTGCCGCACCCTTCTAGCCGTTCTGGCAGGGGTGCGTCTGCGAAATCAGAGATTTCGGACTTACCGTCATTTTCCTTTTGCGTTTTTTACGGGCTTTGTATCTTGTTTATTATAAGGAGATTTTATGAGAAAAGTATTTTTGCAAGGATATGGGACGGCTTTGCCAAAGCAGACTGTTCATTTTGGCAAGCAGACCCGGTATCGAATCAGTCCAGACGAAAACCAATTGGACCTTGCGGTTCAGGCAGCCAGAAACGCCCTAACTAATGCCAAAATGACAGTTGAAGATATTGACTGTATTGTGTCCGCCAGTGCAGTTGGCATTCAGCCGATCCCTTGTACGGCTGCCTTAATTCACGAGCAGCTTGCCAAGGGGACAGATATACCGGCACTTGACATCAATACGACCTGCACCAGTTTTATTACAGCTTTGGATCTCATATCTTACCCGCTTGTAGCAGGGCGTTATCATAATATACTGATTGTCTCCAGTGAAGTCGGTTCTCTTGCCCTAAATCCGAAGCAAAAAGAAAGTTTTGAACTCTTCAGCGACGGAGCAGCAGCAATGATTTTCGGTCAAAGACAGGACAGCCAAAGCGGTATTATTGACAGCATACAAAAGACATGGTCAGAGGGAGCCCATGCCACGGAAATTCGCGCAGGACTGTCTGCTGTTCATCCTAAAACATATTCCGAAGTCACTAAAGAAGAGTTTATGTTTGATATGAAAGGAAAACAGATCTTAAGCCTCAGTGTCAAAAAACTTCCTCAGCTGTTTCACCATTTTCTAACTAAAAACGGTATGACAGCTGCAGACTTAGACTTTGTTATTCCCCATCAGGCCAGCAGGGCCATGCCTTTGGTTATGGAAAAATTAGGAATTAAACCCCAGCAGTTTATCGATTTAATCTCCGAATACGGCAATATGGTTTCTGCTTCCGTTCCTTTTGCCTTTTGCCAAGCCTTAAGAAAGAAACGCATCCAAAAAGGTGATAAGGTACTGTTAATGGGGACAGCTGCCGGCTTAACAACAAACATGCTTTTGCTGCAGCTGTAAATATTTATCGAGGCTTTTATCACTATCTCTCACAGTAAAAAAACAGGCTCCTCTTTACCAAATAGGTAAGAAGACCTGTTTTTTACTGTCATATATTTTATATAGCCATGCATTTTGGCCGCAGATAGCTGCACTTATTCTCTGCTTATCTGTATTCAGCCGGAAAAACTGGGAACCCATTGTTTTTCTGATTCCCTTTTGCTGCCAAAGCTAGCAGTCAACTCTCCTTTTTGCAGGATATAGGGAGCAGCTGCCTTTAAAAAAACAGATTTTCTGGTGTAAGGAGACAGATCCAGACTTCTGTTTAGGCTGTAAAGCGTAAAACGGTAGCGATGTGTCTGCCCAAAGGGCGGTTTAGGGCCGGCATAACAATGCCAGCCATAGGCCAGCCCTTGTTTAGCATGACCTAGTTCTGCTACTGTTTTTCCCTTAGGAATTCCTGAAGGGATAAATGCTCTCGCCGGAATGTTCCAAATCAGCCAATGTGTAAACTCTTTTTTGAGCGGATGATCCAAATCTTCTAACGTTAAGGCAAGTGTCTCAGCCTGCGGATCTAAATTTTTTAGATGAAATTCTGGTGATCTATTCTCTCCTCTGCCGGTATAGATAATTGGAAATTCCCCACCCTCTTTGATACCGGCACAAGAAAATAATAAACGTTCGACTGCCATCCCGCAACTCCTTATAACAAGATACAAAGCCCGTTTAAAGCTCACAGCAAAAATAGGAAAACTGACGAAGAAACTCCGGTTTCTAGGAAGTTTTATACTTACTAGAGCAGCCACATTCGTACGTCAGCTTATGCTTCCTTCCTACGACTGCGTCTCTTTTTTGCAAAGAGCTTAGGGCGTGTTCAATTCCAACAAGATACAAAGCCCGCAGACGGCAGCTATCAGGAAGCCATCAAAGAAAAGGAAGAGGCTGCCGGATTTTCAGACTTATTTTGTTTATTTATATCCTTTCCTATGAGTTTACCATATTTTCAACAGACTGGCAGAGAATAACTGTTGAAGAAATTTTATTTTTTCATTTCAAAAACAGGCCTGTAAGAAAGCCTGTATTTTGCTATCATTCATCTATAAAACATTGCTTGACTTTCAGAGCAGATTAGTACTGTCAGTCTTTTGATATTGCTTTGGTTCTGAATGTTAAGCTGTCTTTAGCAAAATTCAGCCGCAATTCATACTTACCATCTGTATTTTTAGCAATATAGCCCAGCTCCTCCAAGGCCTGCACAAAAATGTCCGGCCTTTTCTGGGGAACGGCTGACCGCTGGTTGAATTTTAAGAGAAAAGCTGTTATATATTTCAGTGCATACTCCTGATTCACATCTCCAAGCACGGCATAAAGAGGCTGTAAACTATCGGGCAAAGGCAGGGAACGGCGCAAGGCATAAAAATAATTAGCCAGTGTTGCTTCAGTGCGAAAAAGATCCGTCTCTTCCAGCAGAATAGTCTGATTTGTCTGATTGGTTAAAGCGGTTGTAAAAGTCTTTGTCAGTAATTCCTGGTAAAGCGGACTTTCCGTATCAAGAAAGAGCATTTTGTCTAAATCAACAGCCTGACTGTCTGTCGCTAAAGGGAGCGTTAAGCTGTAACACCGGTCTTTGCGAAGCAGATAACCGGCCTGCACGTAATCTTCAATAAAGCGATCAACGGACCTAATGGTCGGAAAAGTCTGTTTAATCTGCCGCAGTGTGACCGTTTTATTGGGATAGAGCCAGTTAATCAAATCCTGAAAAAAAGGCTGACGGGTTAGTTTATCAGGGTTAACAATTTTAATCATAATCGTATTCTAGTTCCAGCAAAAAAGACAGTTTCTGCTGCGGTATGATAAATCAGTTTTCACTGCCAGCATCATACTGCCTCAGACTGTCAATTTTAACTTTTAGCCGCCAAAGCTTGCGGTCAGCTGCGGAATCACCTGTTTCTTACGGGACACTGCTCCTGCCAAAAAGGCATGATGATTTTCCAGCTTAAAATTAAAAGCAGCTTCTACCTTATCCATATGTGAGCCGAGCGCTAAAATTTCTGAATTGGAATTGATGATATCGGTAATCATCAAAACAAAGTCCGAATAGCCGTTGGCTGCATTAGTCTCTTGGATAGCCTGTTCAATCTCTTTCTGCCGATCAAGCACTTCAGCAATATCCACCGTATTGACTTGAGCAACTCTGACTTGATTGCCGTTCAGTGTAAAGCTTTTGGCATCAATTGCAATCAATTCTGCAGCAGATTTACTGGAAAGATCAGTCCCCGCTTTCAGCATTGCCAGACCGTATTCTTCCAAATCCACTCCGGCCAGTTCAGCCAGCTCCTCTGCTACTGCCTTATCACTTGTATGTGTTGTCGGTGATTTTAGCAGCAAGGTATCAGAAATCAGGCCGGACAGCAGCAGACCGGCTATAGCTTTAGGAACAGCTACTTGATTTTCCTTAAACATCCGATAGACAATTGAAGAGGCTGAACCAACCGGCTCAAGCCGCATAAACAGAGGATTGGCTGTTTCAAAATTAGCAACACGGTGATGATCCACTACTCCGATAACATCAACATCTTTAATATCCGCAACCGATTGCTGGAATTCATTATGATCTGTTAAAATAACCTGCTGGGCACCTGCTGCTTTGGCAGAAGCAATCACCTGCGGCGCCGGAACACCGAAATAATCCAAAACAAAAGCGGTTTCCTCATTAGGAGCGCCTAAAGCCGCCGCTTCTGTTTCTAAACCGTAAGCTTCTTTAGCCAAATAGGCAAAGGCTACAGCTGAGCCGATAGCATCAGAATCCGGATTCTGGTGGCCGAAAACGAGAATTTTTGACATGTCTGTACCTCTTAACTATTATTTATTCTCAATTTTAGCAAAATTTAAGCCTTATCGCAATGTCATTCTAAAAAAAGCAAAGAGTTTCCACTCATTAAATTCTCTCTTATCTTTTTACTACATTAAAAAACAGTTAAGAATGAAAAATTTAAAACAAAAAGGCAGCTGTTGACAATAGCGCTGCCTATGGCTTTTTATTATGAATTAAAAACTCTGTCTCTTAGCTTTTCGCTTGGAACGTTCTTGAGAACGGGCTGCAGCCCGGCGCTCTTTGCGCCGTTTTTCATTGGCCTGCCACTGAATTTTCTTTTTATAACCAGGTTTGATTTTCTTCTTTTTCTTTTTAATCAGACCGATCATTTCAGTATCCAAAGGCTGGTAAGCCGGTTTGCGGTGCAAACGCCGGTCTCGGTCATAGGTATTTTGGAAATGTCCGTCTTTTAAAATCTTAGGCACAAAGCGGATACCCATTTTTTCTAACTCCCTGATATCAGAGTCATCATCCGGCTGATACAATGTAATGGCGATTCCCGGCAAACCGTTGCGCCCGGTACGGCCGACACGGTGTATAAAAAAGGACAGGTCTTGAGGAATCGCGTCATTAATCACATGACTGACACCTTCAATATCAATTCCGCGGGCCGCAAGGTCTGTTGCAACGATATAATCAAAATCAAGTTTTTTAACCTGATTCATAATCCGCCTACGTTCGCGGGGTACAACACCGCCGTGGAGTTTAGCAGCCTTTACGCCATTACTTGTCAGATAAGCGTGCAGGTCTTCTGCACGTTCTTTAGTATTGACAAAGATAATAGCCAGATAGGGGGAAAGAGCTTTTGTCATTTCTAAGATCTGAGTGTTTTTTTCCCGCCCCTTAGTTGACAGCAGCCAATTGTCGATACTATCTGCAATGACCGATTCAGAGGCAATCTTTTCTATAACCGGATTAGCCAAGTATTTTTTTAAAAAAGGCTGAAGCTTTTGCGGAATAGTTGCCGAAAACACAAGAATCTGCACCTCTTTAGGCAATGCAGCAGCAATTTTATCAACTGTATCCAAAAAGCCCATATCCAAGGTCATATCAGCTTCGTCTACAACAAAGGTCTGGGTCTTGTGAATCACTAGGGATCCTGACTGCAGGAGATCATAGATACGCCCCGGTGTTCCAATCACGATATGAGGCTGGCTTGATTTAAGCTTTTCAAGCTGCCGGAGCTTATCAGTTCCGCCAACATAATGAGCGATGCGAATGTCAGACTGTGAATGAACGGCAATCTGCTTTGCTGCCTGCAAAATTTGATAGGCTAATTCTCGGCTGGGCACCGTGATAACAGCCTGAACAGCTGAAATGTCAGGGTTTAGTTTTTCAAAAATCGGTAAGAGAAAGGTATGTGTCTTACCCGACCCCGTCTGAGACTCTCCAACCAGATCGACTCCGGAGCGAATGACAGGTATCAGTTTTTCCTGAACAGCTGTCGGCTCCTGAAAACCCAGTTCATCTAAGGCTTCCTGAATAAAAGCGCTGAAATTAAATTCCTTAAATAACATCATTTACCTCAATTTCTTCACTTTTTATTATAGCATTAAACATTGGCTTTGAGCAAAACCTAAAAAGCCGAAAATGGAAAAGCTCACCTTTTTTGATATAATAACAAAAAAGACCAGCGAGGACCGTTTGGGAAAGCCTGTGTCTTATTAAAGAAAGCAGAATCGATTTGAGCCGCACCCTTCTAGTCGTCTTGGCAGGGGTGCGCATTTTATATAAAAAATTCGGCCAGCTTTACCGTGACTACAGTCGGCAAACACGGTGCTGGCTCTAAATTTCCTTACTTAATTAAACAGAAAAAGAAAAACAGTTTTCTTCTGACACTGACCGAAACGGTCCCAAAAATGACTGTACTGCTATAAAACAAAAGAAGCTGAGATATTTTTTGTCTCAGCTTCCTTTTTACCTGAAAATACAGCAGCTCACCAAAATGAATAGCAGTTTTTAATAGAGCTCTCTGACATATTGATCAACTGTAATAAGAGCGTCTGCGACAGCTTCAGGTGTGACCTTAAACGGCATCTGGTGTATCGTCTCTCCTTTAACAGTTGCCTGCCGGCCGACTTTGAGTAAATCTTCATAAGAGGCTTGGGCAAGGTGCATTTCTGCCAAGGTCGTCGGCATGCCAATTTGACGGTAAAAACGAATATATTTATCAATCTCTTCCTTTGAACGATTTTCAAGGAAAAGCTGAGTCAGCGTCCCATAAGCTACTTTTTCACCATGTGTTAGGTGGTGAATGTCACCGGTTAAGGCTGTAAAACCATTATGAATAGCGTGAGCAGCTGCTAAACCACCGCTTTCAAATCCAATACCGCTAAGCAAGGTATTGGCTTCAATGACATTGTCTAAAGCCTTGGTCACAGCTTGAGCTTCACAAGCTGCTAAAGCCTGAATTCCATCGGCGAATAAGGTCTTTTCACAGACCTGAGCAATTGCTAGACCTGCCAAGGTCTGGGAGGACCCAACCATGGTTTCCCCATTTCTTTGTTGGACAGCTCTTGCCTCCACCCATGTCGCCAAAGCATCAGCCATTCCGGAAGCCAAAAGACGTTTAGGGGCTTTACTGATGACGGTCGTATCAACTAAAACCAAATCTGGATTTTTTGAATAGAACATGTACTTTTCAAAAGTTCCTTCATCTGAATAAATAACCGATAAAGCTGAAGTTGGCGCATCTGTCGAGGCAACAGTTGGGGCAATCACGACCGGAACTCCCAGCAAATCAGCAACTGCCTTAGCACTGTCAATTGTTTTTCCTCCGCCAAGACCAATAATTAAATCATTCTTTTTTTCTTTAGCAACAGTCGTTACACGGTTAATTTCATTCTCTGAAGCTTCACCGTTAAAGGATAAGCGGGTTACAATCAAACCCTCTTGAGCTAAGTGCTTTTCAAACCGGCTGCCAATAATGTCATAAACCACATCATCAGCCAGCAAAAGCGGATGAGAGCCCAGATTAAGAATTGATTTAATGTTATGAAACAGGGCGTTTTTACCTTGAATGTAGCGAGATGGACTGGTAAATACTTTCATGTTGAATTCCTTTCCTTCACACAATAAAGGGGGTTGGACAGCGTTTTTTAAAGGCTCTTTAAGTTTTGCCTGACTAAAGATGGTTCTTGCCGTAGACAGCCTGCCAATCAGCCGTAAAGTCATCAACTGCTTTTTGGATAGAAGGCATAGCAAAACCAGCTTCAAAGATATCAGGTCCTGCAGTTACAGCGTGAGCACCGGAGCTGAATGCTTGATTGATTTGGCCGACATTTTTAAAACTGGCGGCTAAAATCTTAGATGCTGCTCTCTGTTGTTCAATAGCCTGCGATAGCTGTCTAATAACTGCTGCTGAGTCAATATTCAGATTTTCCATACGGTTATAGTAAGGCGCTAAGTAATCTGCACCGGCTTCAATAGCTAAAAGCCCTTGAAATACAGTGTAAATAGCTGTGGCAGTAACCTTAGAACCTTCTTTTTTTAAGGTCTTAATCGCTCTTAATCCTGCCGTAGTCACGGGAACTTTAATAAAAATAGTATCGCCGGCTTGTTTGCGAATCTCGGCAGCATCTTTAAGGATCCCTTCATAATCCTGGGCTACAACCTGTACATGTAAACTGCTGTCCTTGCCGATAATATCACGCACTTCTTTAATACGCTTAAAGACATCGATCTTGCCTTCTTTTTTGATAATAGTTGGGTTGGAGGTCACTCCGGCCAAAGGCAAAATCTCTGACCATCTTCTGATAGCTTCTAAGTTCAATGTATCCAATAAGAATTCCATAAGTCCTATCCTTTCTGTCTCGCTTACTCTAATGATTAAATCACATGTTCTGTCCGAGCAATAATATCATCCTGTGTCGCTTTTGAGAGCACATTGAAGAAGGCCGAATAACCTGCTACACGCACAATCAAGTCACGGTGTTTTTCCGGATGCTTTTGAGCATCAATCAAGGTTTCGCGCGAGACAACATTGTATTGGATATGGTAGCCGTGCAGGCGGTTAAAGAAAGCACGCAGAAGAGCAATAAGTTTTGCCTTGTCTTCTTCTTTAGCAAGCGTTTGGGGATTAACTTTTTGATTGAGCAAAACACCGCCAACAATTTCCTCAGTTGGTAATTTTGAAACAGATTTTAAAACTGAAGTAGGTCCCTTTTTATCCATATTATGTGATGGTGAACAGCCCTCTGCCAGCGGTGTTCCTGCATGGCGGCCGTCAGGTGTTGCTAAGGTACCGCGCCCCTGACCGACATTAGCTGAAATGGAGGAAGTACCTGAATAGCGGATACCGCCGATTGGCCCGCGGCCATAGCGCGTGTTGGGATATTTTGCTATTTCATCTACGTACACATCATAGCAGTCACGTACCAAACTATCAGCATAGTCGTCATCATTGCCGTATTTTGGTGCGTCATTGATCAGCATCTGACGGATTGCCTCACCGCGCTCACCGGCATAATCTGACTGCAGTGCATCCCAGAGTTCACCAGTCGTCAGCCGCTTTTCTTCAAAAACCAATTTCTTAATGGCTGCCAGAGAATCTGCCAGATTGGCGATACCGACTTGCAGACCAGAAATAAAGTCATAGACAGCTCCGCCTTCCTTCAGATGTTTCCCTCGGCCAATACAGTCATCTGTTAAGGCCGAACAAAGAATATCTGGTACTTCACGTTCAAGACTGAGATCAATGGCATTTTCTACAATAACACTCATACGAGTCAAATAACGCAGCGTTTTATCCCAAGCCGTTTTGAGTTCAGCATAAGAAGTCATTTGAGTAAAGCGCCCGTAATCTGGTGCAAACCGCTTGCCTGAAGCCGGATCTATACCGCCGTTCATCGTGATGAGCAACACTTTAGGAAAATTCATATAACTCATACCTGTACAGCGATAGCCCCATTTACCGGGAACAGCCGTTTCAACACAGCCGATAGCTGAATAATCATAGGCATCTTCTTCTGCTACACCTTTAGCAATAAAGGAAGGGATAATGACTTCATCATTATTGAAAGCCGGCATTCCAAATCCAAGCTTCATTACTTCAATAGCTTCGTTCATAAAGGCCTTATGAAGTCCCGCATGATAGCGAACAGTCAGATTAGGCTGCGGCAAATGAGTCTGTGCTACTGATTTGAGTACCAAGAATGACAGGGGATTAACAGCATCTTTTTTATCACGCGTTTGTCCGCCGATAGTAACATTTTGATAGAGCGGACTGCCGGCAGATGAGAAAGTATGGGCCTGACTGCGAACCTTGTTGATTGTTAAGGTTTTAATCCAAAGATTAGTCAGGCGTTCAATAATAGAGTCCTCTGTCTCGCGACCGGCCTCTAAATCAGCCTTAGCATAGGGATACATATACTGATCAAAACGCCCGTAGGAGAGGGAATGCCCATTGGATTCGATTTGCAGGATACATTGAATAAACCAGACCGATTGGACTGCCTCTGCAAAGCTGCGCGCCGGACGGTAGGGCACATGCTGACAGATATCGGCGATTTCCAATAACTCTTTACGTCGCTTGGGAGAGGCAGTTTCTGCCATTTCGCTTGCCAGTTTAGCAAAACGGTTGGCATAAGTTTTGACAGCCTCAATCACAATCAAAATCGCATCATAAAAATGGTACTTATCAATGCTTTCAGGGACTGTCAGATCAAGATCAGCCTTAGCCTGACGCGTTTTTTTCTCAAATCCGATGAGCCCTTCTTGTAAAAGCTTTTGATAATTAACAGCCAAATGAGCATCACCAGAATTCATTTTACCTTCCATACCGAAGAATTCGGTTTCCATATAGACTTCCACTTCTTCAGGAAGAACGGCTCCTGCTTTAGCACGGAGATTGTTGTTCTCCCAAAAAGGCGCCAGTTTGCGCAGCTCATCTTTTGTTTCTTCTGTAATGTAGAAGACATCGCCATCACGCTTTTCAAAAAGATCAAGCTCATTCATAACAAATTCAAGAGTATACTCAGGAAAAATCGGTGCATCCTTATCACCGGAAGCTTGATTGCCGACAATCAGGGTTTCATCATCAATATAGATTGACATTTTTTCCAAAATATTTTTCAGCATTAAGGCACGTTTCATCACAACCGGCTGGTTTTGATGCTTACGATAGCTTTCGGTTGCTAAAATCGCCCGTTCTGCATCAATATAAGGCTTTTTATCAAGCACCTTATCACGATAAGCATACATACGCTCGGTCAAATAGCCGAAATGCTGCTGCGAATTTTTCTGAGTAGCGTTTGTGTAGTTTTGGGTTAATAATTGGACAGCCATCATTTTCTCCTTTTCTTTCGTAATATATTTTTTTTCTTTCGTAATCATTATAACCCTTAAAAAGCAAAATGCAAGACTTTTTTGCAAGAAAAAAACACCTTCCAAGCGGAAAGTGCAAGCGATGATTAAACTACTGTAACTCGGATGTCTTGCGCCGTCAGCAGACGGTGCTGTTCATCAGCCAGTGAGCTGTCGGTTATGACTTGCTTAACCTGCTCTAATGAAAACTGATGGACCAGACTGCGTTTAGTGAACTTACTGGAGTCTGTCAATATCACTAATTCATCTGCTCTGTCAGCCATGCAGCTTACTGCTTCACAGCGCATCATGTCTTTACCCATAAAACCTACAGAAGGATCAAAGCCGTCTGTTCCGACAAACAGCTTGTCCACATGGAAAAAACTAATCATTTCTTTAACAAGAGGGCCTACTGTTACTTCAGAAACCGGCTGGTAATTGCCTCCAAGTAAAATCACCTGACAGGAATCATAGTTTCGAATGTAATTGGCAATAAAACAGGAATTCGTAATCATTTTGACATTCCGCCGTGTCTGGCAGACCGCCTCTGCCAGCAAGGCACAGGTGGAACCGGACTCAATCATAATGGTATCATTATCTCTTATCAGTTCAGCTGCTCTTTCGGCAATACGTTTTTTGACCGCGTAATTGTAAGAGAGCCGGACGTTTAAATCATCGCCGCTGTTCAGAACTGCATAGCCATGTTCTCTGTGAAGCAGTCCTCTCCTCTCCAATTTATCTAAATCTTTGCGAATGGTTACTTTGGAAACCCCCATCTTTTCAGAGAGGGTATTGACATCTATTTTTTTTTCTTGGGAAACCAAGCTGATAATCTTATCTAAACGGTTCATTTTTTTCACCTCACCACTTTATTTTAACAAATTTTTCTTTGGAAAAACAGCACTTTTTTCTTTCGTTCGTAATTGATATTGTTTCGTTTTTAGTTTAAACTAGTATTAGAAGGAGGAAAGTCTTATGACCGCGGACAAAGGCATTGTTTTCAACATCCAGCATTTCAGTATTCACGATGGGCCAGGCATCCGGACAACTGTTTTCTTAAAGGGCTGCCCCTTGCGCTGCCCTTGGTGTTCAAATCCAGAATCTCAAAAACATCAGCCTGAACCAATATTAGATGCAGAAACCAAGCTGCCAACCACAATTGGTGAGGAACGCACCGTTGATGAGATTATAGAAGAGGTTTTAAAGGATCAGGATTTTTACGAAGAATCAGGCGGCGGTTTAACCTTATCCGGCGGTGAAATTTTTGCGCAATATGAATTTGCCAGAGCCATTTTAAAACGGGCTAAAGCATTAGGTATACATACTGCTATTGAGACAACAGCCTTCGCCAAACATGAACAGTTTGTGGATCTTATTTCATATGTTGATTTTATCTATACCGATCTTAAGCATTATAACACCATAAGGCACACTAAAGTCACCGGTGTTCGGAATGAACTCATTATTAAAAATATCCACTATGCCTTTGAGCAAGGAAAAACGATTGTTTTAAGAATACCGGTTATCCCCCATTTCAATGACTCACTCGAAGATGCCAAAGCTTTTGCCCAGCTCTTTAATACTTTGGATATTAGAGAGGTACAGCTTCTTCCTTTCCATCAATTCGGCGAAAACAAATACGCTTTGCTCAAACGCTCTTATGATATGGCAGGAGTCCCAGCCCTTCACCCAGAAGACTTGATTGATTACCAAAATGTCTTTCTTGAACACAATATTCACTGTTTCTTTTAAAATAAGAGAAAACCTCAGACTTTCCTGCAATGTCAAGCTGATGCTGGTTTACAGAGCCGCAGTTTAAACAGTAAACAGAAGAAAACCAAGTTTAATCTGAAAATAGTTTTTAGCGCTGCTAACCCGCCAAAGGCTAGCGGAAACGATAGAAAACAAAAAAATAGAAGTTCATTTTCATGAACTCCTATTTTTTTTGTGGAAGTCTTTTACCTGTTTAAATACCGATGTAGGATTCATATGGCAATATAGCGCCTGACACCACTAAAAGCAATATAAGAAATCCATTGACAACCGTCTGAAAATAGCACTTTGTCATAGTTTACTGTATTCCCTTTGTCATAGTAAGCCAACTCTGGACTAGAGACTTTAGCCTCTGCTTTAACAGAAGAACGTTTTGTAAAGGTGTAGCTACCTTGACTAGGGAGAGAATTATTATTCAAAGTTTGAGCATAAGAATAATTACCGCCTTTAAAACCGTAATATTCTTCCAAACTTAGTCCAGACTCATAAATTTCTTGAGCTTCTTTGCCGATATAGCGAACATGCCAAGGCTCTTCCATAAAACCTGTGATTGCCTCTTTTCCAGACTGGTAACGCACAACAAACCCATACTTATGTGCGTTCTTTCTTAGCCAGTCACTGGCAGCTTTGTCTTCCAGAAGAGCACCACTCTTATCTGTTAGATCATATGCTAAGCCTGTCTGATGTTCGCTGTATCCTGGTCTTGCTGAATAGCGATCTGCTGCTGTCTGACCGTCGCGGTTGACATAGGACTGATAAAGTTCTGCTTGAGTACTGTAACTTCTAAAGCCACTATAGCCATAGCCAACATTATAACCTTGTTTAATCATATCATCACGCATGCGAACGAAAGCCGCTTTAGCTGTTCCATTTTCACCTGGATTGTAAGTTGGTGATAGCGGATAATTCTTATTAACCACTAAGATTTGGTCATACTTTCCCTGAATACTGTAGTAAGAACCATTGTAAGTAACTTCCCTCTTTTCATTTGTTTTAGGTGCTTCTACAATAGTTTTTGTTGCTACAATGCCCATCATTGTACCATCTCTTTGGACGTAATAGAGGTGAATATTATATTCACCGTAACTATTCTGATGGGCACTTGTTCTAACAATAGCCTTATAAGTTCCTCCGCCTTGATTAACTGCATCATACCAGATAAGATCATCCTGGCCCCCTTGAGTAGACCAAACAGGGACTTTTACAGCCTGAATCCCGACAGGAGAAGAGACATTTTGAATCACAACCGTAAATCCCTGACTACTTTTATCCTCAATTGCAATGGTACCTGATGTTTTTGGTTCGGATAAAGTAACCTCAGTCGAAGTGATACCTACAGTCTGACCGTCATTTTCTATGTAATACAAATGAACATGATAATCGCCATACTCATTTTTATGACTGCTACGATTAACTGTAATTTTATAGTTGCCATCATTTTGCCGATGACCATTATACCAAATAAGATCATCCTGACCATTTTTATCTGTCCAGACTGGAATTTTAACTTCCCTGATACCTCTGCTATCAGAAACGTTGCTGACAATAACATCAAAACGATCACTACTTTGGTTCTGAATAGAAAGATTACCAGTTCGAACCACTTGAGGTTCGGACAGAGTAGTTTTAGCTGAAACAATACCCGCTAGTTGGTTATCATTTTCTACATAGTAGAGATTAATATAATAATCACCATAATCATTTTTGTGATTGCTACGTTTAACAGTAACCTTATAGTTGTTGTTGTGTCGAACAGCATCATACCAGATAAGATCGTCTTGACCGTTTCTGACACTCCAAACCGGAACTTTTACGCTTTGAATTCCTTTGCTATCAAAAATATTGTCGATGATAACGTCAAATCCATCAGATGTTTGATTATGAATAGCAATATTGCCAGTACGGGTTACTTGAGTTTGAGAGTTGATGATTTTTTTATCATCAGTTGTGTTTTCTATTATTGGAATATATCGACGAATACCACTGTAACTAACATAAGATAGCCACTGATAGTTGTCTTCAGTGAGTACTCGATCGTAATTAATAGCTTCACCTTTTGTAAAAGTAAATTCAGTCTTAGCCGACAATCTTGGTTGATTTTTAACATCAACGTTTTTAGTAAACCTATAGCTACCTCGGCTGGGAATAGCACTAGCAACTGTACTGACTGCTGCAACATTTGTATGCGTTGATGCCACACCTACCGTTTTACCGTTATTTTCTACATAATAGAGGTGAACATTGTAAGTCCCATGTTCATTTTTATGATTGCTGATTTTGACAGCAACCCTATAGTCACCATTATTTTGTTTACTAGCATTATACCAGATAATATCATCTTGACCCGCGTTGACTGTCCAGACTGGAACTTTAACGCTAACAATACCGTTGTTGTCAGAGACATTTGTAACCAAAACCTCAAAACCTTCAGAGGTTTTATTCTGGATAATCAGCTGACCAGTGACTTTGTTTTCAGTTATTTGAGGTTTGATAGCAGACTTAATAGATTGGCCAATGTCAACATATCGGCGAATTCCACTGTAGCTGATATAAGATAGCCACTGGTGCCCATCTGAGTCCAAAACACTATCGTAATTGATGGTTTCCCCTTTGTTAAACACAAACTGCACAGGCGCCGATTGCTTTGGCTCGCTTTTAACAGTTACCTCTTTGGTAAAGGTATATAACCCTTGAGATGCTAAACTTTGTATTTTTGGCACCTGCACAGAGGTTTGTTCGGAGATAGCTGCATAACGACGGACTCCACTATACGATAGATAACTGATCCATTGATAGCCGTCTGCTGTTATAAGCTGATCATAAAAGACCTTATCACCTGCATTAACATAAAATTCTGTTCTGGCAGACAATTTTGGTTCATTTTTGACCTCTGTACGTTTTGTATAAACATAATTCCCTTGATTAGGCAGTGAGCCACTAGCAACCATTTTGCTTTCAGACAGACTAACTGGTGATATAAAATTACTTTCAGCCAAAAAATCATTGACATTAAATACTGTCCTTGTTTGAACAGGATCAACAGTCTCTTCCAATGAGGAAACAAGCTGCAACGAATTATCTGCAGTCTCAGGTTTTTCGGACTCTGCACTCAGCTCAAAAGAATCCGTTACAGCAGTTTCTGTCTGTATCAGCATTTCTGACAGAACTACATCAGCTGTTGTACCATCACCAACTGACTGTCCTGTATCTGTATCGTAAGTCTGTTGCTGTTCAGAGATACTAACCTCAGAAGACCCAATTTCTACGGTCTGAAGCTGATTATCTTCAGCTGTTCCTAAATAAACATCAGCAATTGCTCCTTCTGCCGACTCTTTCACTTCTTCAGCGACAGTTTCTTGAGGACAAACAGAATTCTGCTCTTCTGCTAAAACTCTCTGTCCTCCAAAAAATAGTACACAGCCGAGTAAAACAGAGACTGCACCAAATGTATACTTCCGAATAGAAAAACGTTGTCTTTCACGGATTAAAAAATTTCCTTTCATCCTCCTCCTCCCTTCTTCTTTTTCACTTTTATTGTAAGCTTATTTTGTTACAATGTCAAGCAAAAAATGTAACATTTGTAATCTAAATGTAATATTATTTTTTGCTAGGCTTCTATTCTGAAATTTTATAGTAAGGTGTGGAATCTGCATAAGCCCCCTGTCCTACAGTCAGCACATCTTGGTCAAAGGTATTGCCCGCAACAGATGTGGTGCCTGCTGGTATCACCCATAGGGCAGCACTTCCGGTTGCTGCATTAACTGTTCCGATAGTGAAAGAAGCTTTTCCATCATGTAGACTTTGAAACTGAATATACTGACTTTCTGAAACTAAACCATAATTATCAAATGTTAAGCTATCTCCGTTAGCATTTTGCCATGTCCCGGACAATGTCGCAAAGTCACCATTTGCAATCGTATTGATGTCGATATTGGAGGTATCCGCTGCTGATTGATCTGCTTCAGGTACTCCGGCATTGTTTTCTTCTGCTTCTGTTACTTTCTCTGTAATAGAGGCACCACTGTTTTTCTCAGAGTCTTGAGTTACATTATTTAAAGAATTGTCGGCAGATAATTCGGATTCTTCTGAAGACTTTTTCTTATTTGTAAAACCAGACGAAGTTTGAACCGTTTTTGAATTACTGTAGGTATCGCTGTTTTTTGATTCTTTTCTGCTGCTTAGATGAAAGAATAAAAACACTGCAAATATTGCAATTAGAATAAATGCGATTATAATGACTAAGTTATTCCTTTTTTTCATATTAAGTTTCCTTTGTATAAGAGATTAAAGATTGTTCAATCATAAACTAAATTTAGATAGCCAAACAGAAGATTTTGACCTCGGCGATTTAATTAATTTTCCAAAAGATAATATAACTTTAATAGTTTAGAAAAATAACAAATCCTCGGCATTTACTAACTAATTTGTTCAACCATCCTTTTCTTAGCCCTTAACGGATCCTAGGTAATGCTAATATATCTTCGATTGCCTGAATACCCAACATAGCTAATCCAGTAGTGCCCATCCGAAAAAAGTACTTTATCATAAAAAACGCTGTCCCCAGCATCGTAATATGCTAGTTCCGGGGAAGACATCTTAGGTTCTGCTTTAATGCTAGCATGGCCAGTAAAAGTATAGGTTCCATTATCTGGAATAGATGGACGTGCGATAATTTGGATATTCGTTTTAGTAGCAGCAACTCCAACTATTGCTCCATTATTTTGGACATAATAAAGATGGATATTATATTCTCCTTGATAATTCTTATGTTCATTGATTTTAACAGTAACCTTATAGGTTCCATCATTTTGTTTAGATGCCAAGTACCAAATAATATCGTCCTGACCATTTTTTGTAGCCCAAACAGGGACTTTAACTTCTTTGATACCATTTGAACTTGACACATTGGAAATGACAATATCAAAATCACCAGTCTGAAGATTTTTATTTTTTATAGAGATGTCCCCTGTAAGCTTTGTAACTGGTGTTTGAATCTCAGAAATTGTGATTTTTGTACCTCCAACACCAACTTGTGCCCCATTATCAATGATATAATACAAATGGATATTGTACTCACCACGATTATTTTTATGACTGCTGATATTTACCGACACCTTGTAATTATTACTTTGCTTTGTAGCTTTATACCAAACAAGATCATCTTGCCCATTTTGTGTGGACCAAATCGGAATCAGTACTTCTTTTAATCCACTATTGCTTGATACATCTGTAATAATAACATCAAAAGTACCAGCTTGGTCATTTTTATTTTGAATATTTATTGTTCCTTTAACCACTGGAGTAACAGAAGATGCTAATTTATTAATAGCAATGTAGCGTCTGTTGCCTGATGTTGCAATATAAGAAATCCATTGATAATTATCGGCTTCCAGTGTTTTATCATAATGTACGCTATCACCATTATCGTAATATGCTAAATCAGCACTTGAAATTTTTGGTTCAGCCTTAATTCCCATTCGACTAGTAAAATAATAGGTGCCAGAAGCAGGGAGGGAAGCACTCCCCCCCAGTTGAATTTGTACCGCCGGATAAATCTTTAAAATGAATATAGCCAGTAAAAACTGTTTTTGCTACTGTGCGTCGATTATAACTGTAATTCCAATTATAATTATATTCTTCAATCTCAACATTATTCCCGATAACATTCGAGACCCAAGCGACATGCCCATATCCACCGTCATCTAACCACGCAACAGAACCTTTAGCTGGGTTCATATCCACTCTATAGCCTTCTTGCTTTGCTCGACTCCCCCACTGACCCCCATTACCATATGCACCAGGCAATTCGAACTTATTTACTGAACTAAGCCTATATGCTGTGAAAGAAGTACATTCTCTGTTATAGAGTCGCCAAGGATCAATAATAGTATCTGGGGCAGCATTTTTCAGATAGGCGGGGTAGTCATCACCTCTAGCAACTGAACCATTTGTCACTAATGAAGTAGATAGTATTTTTTCTAAAAAATCTGCCTTAACACCCGAAATTATTTCTTTCTCAAAATCAATAACTGACTCTTTGGTGTTATTAAAAAAAGTACTATCATAATTAGTTTGCTCTTTGTTCAAAATGATTAACTGCTCCTCATTTTTATAGTCATTAATCCCCTGCTCAGGATAAGAAACAACTTCCTTATTATCGCTAGTCGGAATAGTAACTATCTCATTATTTTTTTGTTCAGTAAATCTATCACCAGTAACATCTGCATCTTCTATAATATAATACCGTTCCTGCTCCAAAGTGCTTTCTGTTAGCTGTGTTTCCGATGAGTTCAGCGCTTTGTCTTCTTCTTGATTACCAGCCAATTCAACAGCAGGCAAGACTTCTTCAACCACCATAGTTGATTCTTGAGTACCTGAATCCATTATCGAATCTTTAGAATCAGAGGTATTTTCTGTTATATCTTCAATAAATGTAATGATATTTGGCGATAAGTTGTCCAAGTCACATTGTTCATCTGCATTAACAGTTTTTGTACTAAGTAATAAAAAACTTCCCAAAAGAATTGAAGCTACACCGAATGAACATTTGCGTATTGAGAAGCGCTGGAGACAAGAATTTAAAAATTGCTTTTTCATAATAATTCTCCTTGAGTTATTAAAGATTTCAACTAGCTAGCAGAGTTCCTAGTTCTATCATAATACTAATATTGCTATTTTTATTCTTTTTGTCATAAAAACATGCTATTTAGTCATTTTTAATAATAGGTTGAATTTATAATCTAAAAATGATTGAATAAATGCTTTTTTTGACAACATAGAATTCATTCATTATTTTCAGGTTATAATTTTTATATCAATAAAAGAGGTGGTGATATAAATGGTTTACATTGATTGGTGGAGACTAATTAAAGGAAACGGTTGATATAGCTGTTAGGAAAGTTTCTAAAATAGGTGCTCATTCGAGATGTTATGAACTCAATGGAGTGCTTTTAAGGCATATCCAATTCATTAAGCATTTATCAAAACCAAGTTTTAATAACACTTTTCATTATTGAAATTACAAAAAATAAAAGAGATTGGGAAAGCAATTAGTCTCCAATCTCTTTTATATGTATGTGCTTTATCACTAGTGTTTGTCTGAAATTATAATTTTTGCTTTGTGTTTGTAGAGAGACGTGAGGATAGTTTCGTAAAATATTAGAAATGTTATAAAGTCCAATTCCCCTGTTTCCTCCTTTAGTAGAGTATCTATATGAAAATATGTCAGCAATGTTAACTTTTTCAATTTCAATGCTATTTTGTACAATTAACGTATCAACCTTCTCTTCAGCTATTAAAGCTACTGTAATTTTCCGCTTAGACGCTGACTCAGCGCCTTCAATAGCGTTATCAAGTAAAATAGACAAAATAGTTACAAAATCCAATGAGTCAATTTGGGGATTTCTAAATGGTTTTTCAACTTCAACAGCTATATCAATACCCTTATTTTGAGCTTCAAAGACTTTTGTTGATAAGAGACTTTTAACTGCCTCATTTTCAACATGGATTAGATTAGCAATGTTATATTGTTTTCCTTGTAATTTTCTTCCTGATTGTGATAAAACATTATAATAAATCCCTTCAATCGCTGTTAGATTTTTTTGATCAATTGCTACTTTTAAACTTGTTAGTATGTTAATATAATCATGTCTGAAATCTCGAATTTCATTGTATAAACTTTCTATCTGTTTGCTATAATTAGATAAATATACAATCTGTCGTTCTTTATATCTGATTATTTCTTCCTCACGCTTTTCTTTAAATGTCCCATTCACATAAACAAGCATAATTAAAAAGAGAACGGTATAAATACCTATTAAATACCGCCTATAATAGGAAGCATCTGGTATACTATCCTCAAAAATTAAAAGAAGTTGCAAAAGAAAAAAATAAACGGTCATTGTTAAATCAACCCATAGCAAAAAGGGAGTTAAAAATCTACGTCCAAATCCAACTTGCAAAATTTTAAAATCAACTTTAAGTGATTTCATCAGTGCATAATGGATAGGAAAAATTAGAAGCTCTTTTAGCAAATTTAAAAAATCGTTAACTTGAGTTATATAAATACCAAAAAAAGGAAAAATAATAGCACTCGACCAAAGAGGCTCTCAATGATTACCGGATATAGACCGTAAAACACATCTAGTAATCTATTCTGATAATGATTTCGATAAACTGAAATTACTACTAAAAATAGCAAAGTAGAAAAGTAAGCTACTGTTGGTAATATAAAAAAAAGTAATCTAAAAAACAAGGGAGTTATTATAAAACATCTTTTTTTAAATTTCACACCAGTGACTTGCTGATAAAGTAATAACAATAAATCAACCTGAACCCAAAAATGCAGTTCACTGCAAATTATTTCAAAATCCATAAATCTCCCATTTCTCTTTACTAAGAATTTTGTTTAATTTTTTCAATCAATTTTTTTTGCTTTATTTTTGATACATAACAACTATCATTATTTTCAAAAAAAACCTCCCCAGTTTCTTTATTAATTCTAGTAATATTTTCAGGATTAACAACAAATGATTTGTGACATTTAAAAAGTCTTTTATCTAATCTCTCAATCTGTGATAACCTAGCATAAAATTCTATTCGCTCATCTTTTGTATGCAATATTACTTTATGTATTGTTGGTGAAGTTTCAAAATATAAGATATTGTGAAACGGTACCTGAATAGCTGCCAAAGAAGTTTCAAAAACAAAAGAGTCTTCCATGACACTTTTCCCCATATTCGTCATTGTTACTGCAATAGCAGATTCAATACGATTTAAATATTCCTCTTCATCCAAAGACTTATCAATAAAATCAAGGGCTGCAACTTTATACTGAAAAGTCACTGGTAAAAATTCAGAATGCGATGTTGTAAAAACAATCGTTGCATATGGATCCATTGTGCGAATTTCTTGTGCAATATCAAACCCCTTCTTTAACTCATTATTTATGTGAATGTCTAAGAAAAAAGTTGATGCGAACCATGTTCAGCAATTGTATCTATCAATTGCCTAGGTTTTCCAAAAATATTAAGCGGACGGCATCTCCATCCATTTTTTTTTTAAATCGTTTTTATCGCTGTTTCTATTCTAAATTGCTGGAATAAATCATCTTCCAATACAAAAATTGTCAGCATCAGTCCCTCTTCCCACATATGTTTAATAAGGCATAACTATCTCAATTACTAATTGCTTTGTTAAAAATACTATTTCAAGTTAAATAAAAATAAATTTAAAACACTTTAAAATTTTCTTTTTAATCATTCCACCAAAAAAAATAAAAATTTTTCAAATATTCAGATTTTTGTTAGTGAAATTTTTTTGTCCATAAGCACTTTAAATCTCTTTTTCACTTTATTCATCAATAACCACAACTGATGATAAGAAAAAATAAGCTAGCGGAAGCCAAATTACTGTAAGAAATCCCTGCCCCTTTCTTGTTATTTTTCAGTTCTATTGTAAAACTTATTTATTACAAAGTCAATGTTTTTTGTAACATTCGATATTTTTTTGTAACATTGTGTCCTTTCTTTCTCTGCTGACACTATAAAAAAATCCCTGACTGGATAGGATACAGTCAGGGATAGTTTCTTATTTCTACAGATATAAAATAGCTAAAGTCAGGAGGCTGGCTGCAGCACCTAGGCCCCACAAAAAGGCATCAACCTGCCATTCGCTCCATTTTGACGCTTTGCCGGTCAGACCGCCTAATTCCAAGTGATGGTGAAAGGGGGTCATAAGAAAAATGCGTCTGCCTTCGCCAAATTTCTTTTTGGTGTATTTGAAGTAGGAAACTTGCAGGATAACAGAGCTGGTTTCAATGACATAGACAATGCCGATGATAAGCAGGGTCCATTCCTGACGCAGAGCAATTGAAATAGTGGCCAGCATAGCTCCTAAAGCTAAGCTGCCGACATCACCCATAAACACTTTGGCCGGCTTATGGTTGAAGACGAAAAATCCAAGAAGGGCACCAATCATCACCAGAATAATCAAAAGAACATCAGCCTGTCTTTGCACATGAGCAATAACAGCATAGGTCGCCAGACTGATGACAACCGAGATGGAGGCCAATCCGTCAATCCCATCTGTCAGATTGACCGCATTGGAAAAGCCGACAACCCAAAATAGAACAAAAAATACATAAAGAAGACCTAAATGCAGGTTAAATCCAAAAACATTGAGCGCATCCGTTCCGCTGGGACGCACATGGAGAAAATAAAAGATTAAGCCGCCGATAATTTGCAGAAGCATTTTTTGCCAAGGCGTCAGCCCCTCATTAATCTGCTTGAAGATTTTTAAAAAGTCATCTAAAAAACCGATTAAGCCATAGATAAAGACGACAGATAAAATACCAAAAGTCGCTCCCATGCCGCCGCCGTTTTTAGCAACCAGAAAGAAGCTGGCTATTAAACTGACACAGACAGCAACCAGCAGGAATACCGTTCCTCCCATAGTCGGAGTTCCCGCTTTTTCAAGGTGCTGCTTAACATCCTCATGCATCTGCTGGCCATTAATTTTTTTGAGCTGATAAAAACGGATAAAATAAGGCATAATAAGCACTGTCAGTATAAATGCTGCTGCACCTGCCACTATACTTAAAAACATATTATTCTCCTAAAGTGATGGTGATTTTTTTAATATCATCAATATTGGCATCAATATCAACATTTTGTTTGATGACGGTCCCCGAGTCGGATCCTCTGTATTTGATCTTTATACCGGTCCACTTAGCAAAAGTCTCTACATTGGCCTTAGTCCAGCCGTACATATCCGGTACTTTCTCAAGATTATTTGTCAAAAGCAGAATTTGTTCATTTTCTGCTAAATTAGAGCCGGTTTTTTTGGATACTTTGCTGATTTTGCTGCCGGTTCCCAAGACAACAGGATGGACCAAATTTCGTCTCAGCTCTTCTGCTGTTTCTCCTGGGTTCTTACCTATAACATCATCCAGATGGTACTCTGTTTGCTGAGCAGTCTCATTGGCTGCCGGTGCCAGCAAGGTATCCCGCATTAAAACAGCTTCTTCCAAGACAGGATTGACAACGTCTTGCCAATACAGAGCTGAAAAACGCTCTTCCGGCTGCTGCAAGGTCACATACATGACAAACTCCGGATCTTCTGAAGGCAGCATGGCTACGACAGAATAAATGTAATCATTAGATCCTGTCATATAGCCGCTCCCGTCCTCTGCCGCAATTTGGGCTGTCCCTGATTTCACAGCAACTGATTCATTGCCTACTTGGATAATCGGACCGTCTGAATACAGAGTTCCGTAGTAAGGATCGGTGCCAACAGTTACCATATAATCTCTGGTTTGTCTGGCTGCTTCAGCAGAAACTGGATTGCCGACCACCTCAGCTGAGGCACTGCGGCTGGTATCAGTATTGGGATCGTAAAGCTTACTGATAAACTGCGGTTCAACCATGACACCATCGTTGGAGACAGAGGTAAAAGCCCGCAGCATTTGGGTTTGGGTTGTTGCTATCCCTTGGCCGAAAGCACTCATGGCAATCGTCACAATATTATCCGATGGCAAAAGTCCCGTTGCTTCATTCCCCATGCCAAAACGGGTCGGATAGCCAAAACGGAATTTAGAAAGGTAGTTGAGCCATTTATCATTGCCCATCTTCTGCTCCAGCATGGTCATGCCGACATTACTGGAGTAAGCAAAGCCCTGAGCCATAGTCATGTACTGTCCGGTAGAAGATCCTTCATTAATGGCCCAGTCCTGAATGGTTGCATCTGCAATAGTCAGACCTTCACTGTTGCTGTAACTTTCAGAAGGATTGAAAACGCCTGAATCAATAGCAGAAGCCAAAGTCATCACCTTCATGGTCGAACCGGGCTCATAGTTGCTTTGATATAGCAAAGTATTCCAGGTTTTAAGGTTCCCCTCATCATAACCTTCCAGTGTGCTGGGATTGTAAGTCGGCCTTTGTGAAGTTGCCAGAATTTCTCCTGTCTTAGCATTAATGAGAGTTGCACTGGCATAAACACCCTTAGCTTCCGCCTGAAAAACATCCATCTGAGTCTCAAGATAAGTCTGAATCGGTTCAGATAGTGTTGTGTAAACATCTTTTCCGTTAACTGCCTCTTTGACAGTCGTTCCGGTTCCAAGCAGTGTATTGCCGTTTTTATCTTTTTCGTAGGTTACAGTCCCGTCTTCTCCGGATAAAATATCATTCAAACTGGCTTCAAGACCGGATGTCCCGATAAGGCTTTTGGTCCCGTCCTTGTTTTCATGGAGCTGAGCGACTCCGATAAACTGAGAAGCAAAAATCCCGTTTTTATACATCCGTCCGGGGCTTGTTGTAAAAGCAATACCTTCTATACCAGCTTCCTGCATAGCAGCTGTAATAGCCGACATTGTACTGTAAGAAATCCCTGAACCTTTGGTTCCGAAGCTGACCTGAAAGACTTTTTTCTGCCGCAGCTGACTTAGTACCTCTTCTTTATCCATACCCAGCTGCTGATTAAAAATCTCAGCAACTTGGTCGTATTGTGAAGACTGTACATACAGTTTTTCTCCGGTAGAGGAAATGTAGGACTTATCTATGATGGCATAAACGCTGTAGGTGGTTGAATCTTCGGCAATGGGATTGCCGTTGCGATCATAAATCGTTCCGCGTTTAGCCTGAACGGTAACAGTCGTCTGATAAACGTCCCTTGCTTTTTCAGAGAGATTCTCTCCAAATTTTTTGTCTGTTCCGATTATAATGACAAAATTAATAATAAAAACAAAAAAAATGAAAATCGCCAGAATCATCAGGTTTTGCCCTACCCGTTCACGGTTCTGCCGCGGCCTTTTGCGGTCACTGATAACGTAACCTAAAAAGCGATTCTGCCACTTCTTAAAAAATTTTCGCATTGATTACTTTACCTCAGAAATGTTAGCATTTTCAGAATTTAAGCCTGATTCTGTCGCAATTTGGACAATGCGGTCGCGGCCGCTCAGCTCGGCAACTTCCTGCTTAGCGTTGTTTAATTCTGTTTCCTTATCATTAATCTGACTGTTTAATTGAGTGATTTCCTGCTGAACCTGAAGATTGCGGCTCTGCAGGTAAACGATACTGACAGCCATGATAATAGCCGTCAGAATAATGGCACCATAAAAAGCTTTTTCAATTCTTGAAAAAGTGCGAATACGTTTCTGCAGGACTTTTGTCACTGCCTCAGTTCGTTTTTCATTAGTCATAATTTTTTTCACTTATTTTTCTGATAACTCGGAGCTTAGCCGAATGGGCTCGGTGATTCATTTCAAGTTCCTGCTCGCTGGGTAATACCGGTTTGCGGTTAACCAATTCAAATTTAGGCTGCAGACTTTCAGGAATAACAGGCAGTCCTTTAGGGACATTGACAGCAGCTGCCTCTCTAAATAGCTGTTTGACGATACGATCCTCTAAAGAGTGGAAGGTTATCACAGCGATCCGGCCATCTGGCTTCAGTAAATCCAGCGCCTGTTTCAGAGAAGTTTCTGCAGCCCTAAGCTCATCATTTACTTCTATACGGATGGCCTGAAAAATTTGCTTGGCCGGATGGCCTTTTTTCTTGAGCGCCTTGGCAGGCTTGGCGGCTTTAATCAGTTCAGCCAGCTCACCGGTTGTCGCAATAGGCTTTATTTGCCGGGCCGACTCAATCTTTCGGGCCACTTGTTTGGCAAACTTATCTTCACCATAGCGAAAGAAGAGGCGGACTAAATTGTTATAGGCATAATGGTTGACAACGTCATAGGCAGACAGCTCCTGCTCTTGATTCATCCGCATATCAAGGGGAGCATCCTGCTTGTAGGAAAAACCCCTCTTGCTTTCGTCCAGCTGCGGACTGGATACTCCTAAGTCATAGAGAACCCCATCAACAGCTGTTTGACCGTACTGACTGAGGCGAAAGCTAAGGTTTTTAAAATTATCCTTAATCAGGCGGACCTGTCCTGTTTCAATATAAGGATGCAGGCGAACTTTTGCCTGATTTATTGCTTTCTGATCCTGATCGAAGGCATAGAGCCGCCCTTGACTGCTGAGCCGCGACAGTAAATAACTGCTGTGTCCGGAACCTCCTAAAGTCGCATCAACATAGACTCCATCAGGCTTAACTGCAAGCATGTCGACAGCCTCATGCAGAAACACAGTCTTATGATAAAAATCATTTGTCATAACTTTTATTATAGCATACTTTATATGGTTTAGAAAATGAAAATCAGGAAGATAAAAACGGCCCTTCCTTTCCGTATGAAGGCCGTTTTTTTGAATTGCCGGCGAGGAGAGCCGTCTAAAAGATTACTGACGGACCTGTCCTTCTCCCTTGATATAAAATTTAGTGCTGGTCAGAGCTTCCAGACCCATCGGTCCTCTGGCATGTATCTTTTGTGTTGAGATACCGATTTCGGCTCCCAGACCAAAAACAAAACCGTCAGTAAAACGCGTTGAAGCATTGACATAGACGGCAGCTGAATCTACCTGATCTTGGAAATGTTCAGCATGAGCCAGATCTTTGGTAATAATCGCCTCAGAATGGTGGGAACTGTAGGTATTAATCCAGTCGACTGCTTCCTGGAGACTGTCAACCGTCTTAACAGACATGATATAGTCCAAGAATTCTGTCGCGTAATCGTCCTCACTTGCAGGAACCGATTGCGGCAAATAGGCCTGCGCACGCGCATCAGCCCGCCATTCAACCGGCTGAACTGCATCCATGGCAGCTGCCAGTTTAGGTAAAAAGCTTTCAGCGACAGAACTGTGCACAACTAAACTTTCAGCCGCATTGCAGACACTGGGACGCTGAGTTTTGGCATTGATTACAATATTCACGGCCGTATCTAAATCCGCAAATTCATCGACAAAGATATGGACATTCCCGACGCCGGTTTCAATAAAAGGCACCTTTGCCTTGCTTTTTACAGTCTGAATCAGTCTGGCACTGCCTCTGGGAATCAGAACATCAATATAATCGACGGCCTCCATTAACTCCTCAGCTACCGCATGGCTGGTGTCTTCAACCAGCTGGACCGCATTCTCATCGATTCCTGACTGCGACAGGGTCTGACGGATGACCTGAACCAAAGCGGTATTTGAGCATATAGCATCCCGTCCTCCCCGCAAAATAATGGCATTGCTAGTCTTAAAAGCCAAGCTGAAAGCATCAACAGAAACATTGGGCCGGCTTTCAAAAATCATGGCAATGACACCCAGCGGAACACGCTTCTGAACAATCTTCAAACCATCCAAATTGGTATAGCCCCTAACAACCTGCCCTATAGGATCCGCTAAATCAGCTACCTGACGGACGCCTTGGGCTATATCTGCAATACGTTCATCGTCTAAACGAAGCCGATCGATCATAATATCTGAAATGCCATTCTCCTTAGCCTTAGCTAGATCACGTTTGTTTTCAGCTAAAATATAAGCAGCTTGATCTAACAAAGCCTGTGCAACATCCCTTAGAACAGCATTTTTCTGCGCCGTTCCCAACTGCATAAGACTATGACCGGCCTGTCTGGCCCCTCTGCCTAGTTGCTCAATATAAGTCATAATACCACTCCTTCAACTATTAAAATAAGCATAGCTTTACAGCAAATCGTACATGCATCAGCGCTTTCTTATCTGGTCTGGGCAAACCAGGTGCCCAACTCTACTCCGTCCAAAACACGCAAGATATCCCGAGGATTTTTGCCATTCATCAAAACCATCTGACTGTGATTTTCAAAAACAATCTGGGCACTTTGGATTTTACTAATCATACCGCCTGTCCCAAATCGGCTGCCAACACCGCCGGCTGATTTGATAATCTCCTCTGTAATGGCAGTGACATGCGACCGAAGAGCTGCATCCTCATAAATCGTCGGGTTCTTATCAAAAAGTCCGTCAATGTCTGACAGCATGATAAGCAGGTCAGCCTTAGTGATACCTGCAACAATGGCTGACAAACGATCATTGTCCCCAAACTTGGTGGCATGATCCATCTCATCCACGCTGATGGCATCATTCTCGTTGACGATAGGAACAATCCCCATGGCAATCAGACTCTCAAAGGCATTTGTTACATTGCCCAGACTTTCTGGAAACTCTATGACATCCCGTGTTAATAGAATTTGAGAAACAGCTGTCTGGTAATGAGAAAATATTTGAGAATACAAACTCATCATTGCGACCTGACCGACACTGGAGACCGCCTGCTGTTTAGCAAGATTTGCAGGGCGTTTAGGAAGGTCAAGAACATTCAGCCCAAAGCCCATCGCCCCTGAGGAAACCAGAATCACTTCCATGCCTTTATTGGCCAGACTGGCTATCACAAAAGCCAGCTGATCAATTTTTTCAAGATTAATTTTCCCGGTCGGGAGCACCAGCGAGCTAGTTCCGATTTTGATAACAAGACGCTTTACATGACCAAAATTTCTTTTCATAATAAAAATTATAGCATATTTTTTCAGTTCTGCCCGCCCTTCTTGATATCCTGACAAGAAAAAACAATCCGCCTTTCTCATCATAAGCCGGATTGTTTTTTGAGGGTCTAATTTGAAAGCTTCCGCCAAAATGTTCGAACAAGATGATACTGCAGGAGACCGGCCAGCAGCAAAATCAAAATGATAATAAACAGGCTGACAGCTGAGGAATTAAACGCTAAGCTTAGAACAAGAGCTATAGCAATGGTTATAAGCCCTAGAAAGAAGTCAAGCAAAGTCAGGACAACTACCAAAAACCGACTGCGGCTTCTCTGAAAAAGCTGACTGATATCCTGCCAATTTAAAAGGAGATTGTTATAGTCTCGCCGGTACATGAACTGCCCCTGAATAAAGGTTGCTAAGAGAAAACCTAGCACAAAAAAGAAAGCGATGAAAAAACTGATTTTCGGTAAAAAGAGCAAAAACAGCAAGAAAAAGAGAAGCGGCACGCTAACCTGAACTGCCCACAGTACCAAAAATTTCTGCCAAATAAAGTCCTTAAATTTCAGCGGCAAAGCTTTAAAAAGGGTAAAATTTTCCTTCTCCAAAGACATTCCGACAGCTAAAAGCGAGGTCGGCATAACACAGCTGATTCCGGCCACTACTCCGGCCAGTATAGCAAGCCCGCTATAATCAGCTGTCAGGAAATCTGCGGAAACGATTCTGCCTAGGAGATAAGGGATTGAAAAAATGGCAAAAAAGGTCAGCGGCAGCAGAAAGGAATTAATCAGTAAGGCGGCATTTTGTATTATGGTCATCAGATGGTGCCGGATTAAAAGCTGCCGGCTGGACAAATCCTTGAAAGGTTTATTCTTTTTAGAGATTTGTTCTTGATTTTGGTAAAGGCTGTCCTCAAAATAGCGGGGAATGAGTTTCCCTACCAAATAGATAAGCAGAAAGAACACTGCAAGCAAAGGCAGCCAGTAATGAAGCAAACTGGCTGAACTAAAAGGATCCTGCACAACATCATAAAATCCTCTGAAATAAGGATAAATAAAATAAGGGTCAGAAACCCTAGTCAAATTTCCGCTGCTGTCAACCAGAGGCTGCTGGTTGACAATAAAAAGATAAAACACAAGTCCTAAAGAAACAAATGCTGTCAGAGACATCAAAATAGTGAAATTTAATTTTTTCAGCCGGCTTCTGGCAATTCTCCGACCGACAAAACTGTTAATAACAAGCGATAAGACCATGCAGCTTATAAAAATCACTGCGAAATTGACAGCAGCAACTAAAAGTGCAAAAGGCGGGTCCAGAAGCTGCCAGTAAGCCAGCACAAGTATCAGCAAGATGGTCATCAAAGGCATTAAACTGAGACCCATTGAAGCCAGAATTTTTGCCAGATAGAGCTCACCGGCTTTTACGGGCAGATGGGCATAGAGCTTGACATCATTGCTTTGATAAAAGACAGCATACATAGTTGAAAAGGAAAATGCAAGGGCCAGTAAACCGTATATAGCTAAATAAAAGGAGAAAAGACTGGGCAGGCCGATAAAGTCCAGTCTAGTAATATAGATAAAGTTAAAAAACGTAAAAAAAACAGTCAATAAGCCCTGCTGCCAGAGGAGCCCCTTGTAGATTGAAAAAGATTCCTTAGGTTTTTGCTTTTGTTTATTTCTTAACCTGATAACACTTTGAGGATCAGAATAAAGAAGATTGACCTTAAACAGTTCCCATACAGTTGACCGCCTCATCTGCTCACCTCTATTTCTGCTTGATGTCCGGCTAGTTTAAGATAAATAGCCTCCAGTTCCTGACCGGGATACTGCTGCTTCAATTCCTCCAGACTGCCGACAAAAACCAGCTCCCCTTTTCTTAAAATACCGATACGATGGCAGAGCTGTTCAGCAACCGACAGAGCAGGGGCTGAAAAAAGTACCGTTTTGCCATTTTTAGCATGTTCCCGCATCATTTCCTTTAAATCAAAAGAGGCCTGACGATCGAGACCGGTCAGAGGTTCATCTAAAACCCAGATATCCGGATCAGAAATAAGAGCACCGATAATAATGGCTTTCTGCCGCATCCCATGTGAAAAACTATCAAGCGTTTCATTTTTTTGCTCACTTAAATCAAACAGCTGGCTGAGTTTTTCAATCCGTGCTTCTAAATTATGTTTAGGCACTTCATAGAGCTGGGCTAAAAAATGCCAGTACTCGTTAGCTGTCAGATTAAGAAAAACATCCGGCGAATCAGGAACGTAGCCGATTTTTTTTTGATATTATCACGATTGCTGCTAAGCAAGAGGTCATCGACATAAAGTTCACCCGAGGTCGCTTCAACAATAGAAGTTAAAATCCTGATAGCAGTCGTCTTACCAGCACCCTTATGACCGATAAGTCCGAAAATCTCACCGTCTCTTATCTGTAAATTAAGGCTGCAGAGCGCCTCTTTTTCTCCGTACAATTTAGAAACCTGTTTAAACTCTATCATTTTTGTCTTCTTACACCAGTTATATTGTCTCCAAAATCTGCTGAAGATTAATAATAGGCCTAGGCAATGCAACCTGTTTATCCACCGTATAGTGGAGCAATTCTTTTTTCAAATGGTAAGCTGATGAAAAAACATTTTGAAATTTAATCAGTTCATTTGAAGCAGACAGCAAAGCCTTCGCCAAAACCGGATCCGAACGAACCTCTTCTTTGGCATATGCCAGCTCAATGGCATGATACAATTTGAGACATTCCTTATCCATAACCTCTCCCTCTTTATCACAAAAACAACCCATTTAACTTTTGTATTATTATCATAGTACAGTTTTTTAGTTACAATTGCAATACAGTTCTTTTTCTTTTGTATCAATTTTTTAAATACAGAGGCTTTTTTAACTTTCTGTACTCCAGTCTGTCTTCTCCTACTTGATTTTAAAACAAATCTATGCTAGACTAAGCTTAAATTTTACTGAAATGAGGTGCACATGAGTACAGCCATTCAAAGCAGTTCCGCCAGCGCCCAAGCGCATGCCAGCGCTTTTCAAACAGCCACCAGTGCTCTGGCAGACACCGGAGCCTCCGATAAGGACGGTCAATCCACTGTCGCAGGCAACAGCCTCGCCCATCAGGCTATTGATCAAATCCTGATGGCAACAGGCGATCTCAGCACGGTTCTGTCAGATCTCTCAGCCAATATCAACAGCGCCGCCGCAGAATTTGAAGCAGCCGATCAGGCAGCCGCCCAGATAATCAGCTAAGAAAGGATAAACCCATGTTTCCCCTTTACAATCAAAGCCCCTACGTTACGCCTAAATAAGCCACCACCAAACGCCCCAGCGCTGCCGAACTTAAGCGCTGGAATGAGATGATGGACAGAGAGCTGGCCGCTCTGGATAAACGGATACGGGAGCGCCATTATACTAAACCGTCCCAAAAAGAGAAAACCAAGCTTTCTTCCGATGCAGACAAGGAGCAGGTCCCGCTGACCCCAGCGCAAAAGCAGCTGGCCTGTCAGGAGCGCCTGGCTGAGCTAAAAAAAGAAGAGAACACACTTGAGCGTCAGGAAATGGCTGTTCAGCGCCAGAAGACAGCGCTGGAAAGTCAGGATGAGTGGTTTGAGGTTTACAGCAGACAGCTGACTCTCCTGACTGCAGAGCTGGAAGGGGTCTATGCGGTCTTTTCTTATGGCCTGACAGAGGACTGGAGCAGTCAGAAAAGGCGCTTAAGAGAGGCCTTTGAAGAGGACAGGGAGCGTGTGCTGAAAGAGAGGACCCAAACAGAGGAGGCCCTGGAGGCTGTTAAGAAAGAACGCCGCCATATTTTCAGGACCGGGGAGGTTTAAATGAGTATTGACATGTATTTAGGGGCTTCACAGATGCAGGCCGCAAGCACCAGTGCCACAGTTGACCAGGCTATGGCTGGTCTGGATCAGCTGGACAGTGCCATCAGCGGGTTTTTGGAGAGCGGTTCTGACCTGAAAGGCCGGACCTATGATTCCGCCCGCGCCTACGTCCAAGCGGTTATCCAGCCCTTAAAGGAGGGGGACCCGCCTTTACTTGGAGGCGGTCAGAGAGAGTGTTCAGCGGCTGCCTGAAGCCTATCAGGAAGAGGTGGGGTCAGAAGATTTGAGGCAGTCAGAACTGGAAGCCCAGATAGCCCAGTGTGATGCCGTCATAAAAACAGGTCAGGAGCTGCTGGCCGATATGCAGGCTCATCCTGTGGGGCAGAGGAGTCAGGAGCGGATTTCTGCTATGAAAGACAGTCTGTCCCTTGTTCAAGGCGCCAGACAGGAGCTGCAGGACAAGCTGGATAAGCTGTTGGCTTTTAATGCGCGGTCGCCGCAGATTTTTGAGGGGTTGTCAGCGCTGGAGAAGGCCTTAGAAACAGGGCGCTCACAGGCAAAGGGGGCTTGGCAGGCAGACAGTCAGACCTTTGTGATTCCCAGCGACCTCAGCTGGGCCAGAACTATAGATGACCTTCAGTTTGCCAAAGTTTATCAGGTGAGCCGTCCGGACGGGATGTCCGAGCAGGACTATCAGGTTTACCTGAGCACTCTGCATGATCAGGTAAAGGGTTTTGAGGCAGACGGCTGGACGAAAAAGGCCATACGGGAAGGCTATCTGTCTGCTGTAGCAGTGGGCTATGACAGCAGGCAGGACATTCCGCTGCTCCAACAGCTGGCCGCTTTTTATGAAGAGGCTAGAACTTTTGGGAGTGGGATTTTTCAAAAGATGTGGGGAATTGACCTCAAGAAGGCTGGAGAAAAGTCTGATAGGGCACAGGCCCTCCTGCAGATTGCTATGAGTTACAGCGGTATGCCGGAAGGTGATTTGGATGGTTCAGCAGAACAGACTCAGGGGATTCTAGCTCATTTGTCTAAAGACTTAGCCCCAGACGCCAGATTCTGGGACAGTTTTTCCAAGGCTGTACAGGTCGCCTATCCTGGGGATGCCCTATCTAGTGCTGGTGGTAATGAGACCCTTAAACGGCAAGTTCATCAATTTCGCTATGTGATTTCTGCCCAGCAAGCTCAATGGGTGAGGGATAACTATAGAAAAGGAGAAATGACAGATGAAGAAGCTTTAGCTGCCTATTTAGCAGATAAGGATGCTAAGAATAATATTTTTGAGAAATTAGGTCTCAATGACTTTGATTATGACTTAACAGAATCCTCACGGCTACATAATAAAACTGCCGTTAATCCTGATACAGATGAGGTAGAGTATCCAGGAGGAATTTACAGTAGTAACTTTAAGCTCGTTATGAAGTTTCATACAGAATTTATCATAGGAAGTGATGGCCAGTTTTTAAATGAGATTGATCCTGAAAAAGATTATCAATTTAATGAAAGAGGCGTTGTTAATGGCGCTAGTTTTAATTATGCTGATAGCAATGACGAACTTCATAATCAACTTGATGTGAAGACTGTTAGTTTATGGGATCCTGAATATAGAGTTAATACTATTCATATAGGAGAAGATAATGAATCTTATCAATATGAATCACCTACGAGACCACAATATCGTGATAATACTTCAGGACAGTTTTCTTATGGCAATATCTCTTCTTTTGATAACGTTCAAAAAGAAATTGAAAATTTTAAGGAGTTAATAAGAGAATATGGCGACTAAAAAGACAAAATTATATTTAATATGTTTTATAGGAGTTTGTGTCTTTTTAATTTCAGCTTGTTCCAATAAGAATAGCACATCAGTTAATACTATTAAAGTGGGAGAAGTTTATCAGTTTGACCCATCAGATAATACCACTGTTTATTTTGAATTAAGGGACGATAACTCTTATGTTGAAATGAGAAACAACGCTCAATATAAAACACAAGAAGAATTAGATGAAAAGCGATATGATAATGAAGACACTAGTATTGTCCCACAAATTGATTACGTGACAGGTACTTATACAAAAGATAGCAACTATATCTATATGACCCCTAAGGCACTGACCTATGTTCAATTTAACAATGTTGCTGATGTCTCTAAAAAAATAGTATCGGAGGTGCAAAAAAAAGATAACTATAACATTAATAACAATTATAGAATTTTAAATTTGGAAGATACAGTAACGGTTTCTTCAAGAAAATTAAAAGTAATAAAATCTAATAAGAAGCTCCCTCATTCTGAAGATGAGTTTTTATCTCAATATAACTACAATTAAAAAGACGATAAATTCCGGAATAGTAATGGTTGGAATAGTAACGGTACCTATAGTGAGGGGCTTACCCCAAAGGGCTGCCCAGCAAGGCCAAGGCAGGGAGTGCTGACTATGTCCGAGCGCAGCAGACCCACCAGTTCCGCTACTATCTGGATAAGAAAAACAACGATGCTCTGCGGGCCACTTATCCCGATGAGGCCAACGACTTGGAGCGCATCAAGCGTTTCAATGCTGAGCACCCCTATAGCAGCTTTGTGGGAGAGAAGGCCCGCTACCATAATAAATACCAAGGCAGTCCAGAGGATTATTCCCAGCATATTGAGGAGTACGGCGAGAATTCCAAGTATGTCAGTTCAGGGAGCGGTACTGTCTATTCCGACCCCATTTCAAACGGCCAGGGCCAGCTGCACTGCTGGTTTCAGATTATAGACAAACTCTATTTAAATTAAAAAAGTAAAAAATGAGTTGTGAGAACCCTAAAAGAGGCTGCCTTAGTAAGCTGCTAAGGGGGGCTCTCTCTTGAAATTGAAAAAGTTTGGAGAAAACCCAAATGGTTTTTTTAATCGGAACTATTAGTATAAACAGCAACTTAGAAGACAGCAAAAACTTTCAATAAACAGCAAAAGTTTATTGAAAGTTTGGTAATAATGACTAATCCCTTGATTGAGGTATTTTAAACAGTTTCAGTATTGAAATTCTTCTTTTTGCTACCATTGAAGCAATAAGCCTATAGCCAATTTGTTAAAAAGTAAGTTGCTAATCTAACTTCTTTTGATTCGCTTTTGTTATTACCCAGCTGGCAATAATCACTAGCAGAACAAAGGCTAAAATACCCAGAATAAGAGCTAGTGCTCCTGCATTTCCTAATTGTCCTAAGAACCAGCCCGGAATCAAGTAGTCAGTATCTGCAAAAGTTGATGCGGCCATCTGCAGATTGCCTAACAGCGGGAGGACTGCCAAAGGAAGCCAGCTCAGCAATAAACCATTAAATGCTGAACCTAAAACAGCTCCTCTGCGGCCTCCTGAGGCATTTCCGTAAATCCCTGCTGCTGCACCGCAAAAGAAATGGCCGACAACTCCTGGAATAATAACCGTTGTACCAAGAGCAATCATGACAAACATGGACAAAGTTCCTACAAAAAAACTAACAAAGAAACCAATCAAGACAGCATTAGGGGCATATGAAAAAATAATAGGAACATCAAGTGCTGGTTTAGAATTTGGAACCCATTTTTGTGCAATCCCCTGAAAAGCAGGGACAATTTCAGCTAACACCATTCGTACACCTTGTAAGACAACCACAAAACCGGCAGTGAATGTCCCAGCTTGAATCAGAGCAAATACAACCGCATTTGTTCCGTCACTGAGCTGATTTTCGATATAAGCAGGACCGCAAGCCAGAGCCAGAACGACATAAACAACACTCATTAGCAGCATGATTGAAATTGTTGAATCACGTAAAAAACCGAAAGTTTTGGGGATTGCCACATCCTCTGTTGATTTTGATTTATCCCCAAATGTTTTTCCAATCCAGCCCGAAAAAGCGTAACCAATATTTCCTGTATGCCCCATAGCAACTTTATCATTGCCAGTAATTTCCCTCATAAACGGCTGGCATAAAGCGGGTGTTACAGTCAGAAGCGTTCCTTCAAACAAGCCTCCTAGAAGAACTGTTACCAGGTTCATTTTAAAGCCAGAACTAAGCAAAACAACAGCTGTAATGCAAGATATGTAAAGCATAGCCTGCCCAGTTAAAAAGATATACTTAAAACGGGTGAAACGTGCTAAAAGGATATTGACAAGCATGCCAACCAGCATAATCAAAGCGGTCAAGGTCCCGTATTCTTCTAAAGCAAGTGCGACAACTGCTTCATTGCTAGGGACAACTCCTTGTGTCCCTAAAGCAGTTTGAAACATTTCAGCAAAAGGAGCTAAAGAATTGCTGATAATTCCTGCCCCTCCTGTTAAAACCAGAAATCCCACTAAAGTTTTAATAGTTCCTGCTATAATTTCTGAGATTGTCTTTTTTTGTGAAATTAAACCGATTAGTGCAATTAAAGAAACTAGTATTGCTGGCTGGCTAACCACAGAAACAAATAAATTTAAAATACTTTCTACCATAGTTTACCTCTTACTTCTAATTGTGAGAAATTCTGTTTTTATCTAGTATTTCAGTCACTTTTCTTTTGATTTCATCAGCATCAATAATAGAATCTAAGGGAATAAGCTTACCTTCTGACAGTCCCATTAAAGCAGGAACCAGTGTTTTTTCTGCGAAAAAGTAGTCTGCCATTCCATCACTGACTGAGCCAGAATCTGTATGATCCACAGAAAAGTCTGATAAATCAACTCCAAGTTCCTCAAGTGCATTTTGAATATTCATCTCAACCATAAAGCTGGTCCCTAAACCGCTTTGGCACACTGCAACCAATTTCATAATATTCCTCCTCATAAAATAAAATGTAAAGCTGATCATTCGTATAAAAATGATGGTAAGCAAACATTTTTGATTATCTTCCGTCAGCGTAGCTCTGTCAGAACGACTAAAGCACCATCAGTCCTGCTGTTAGAGTACAGACGTATATAACTTACCTTCCTCAAATCTTCAGCCTATTATCAATTTTCCCTTACTATATTTTCAATATCTTTAGCAGTATCAGCCGTCATAATAGTTGCCAGTTTTTTCTTATCAGACAGAATTTTTGTTAGGTTTGATAAAGCTTGCAGATGCGCTGTGTTATCATTTGCTGCTAAACAGATAAATAAACGGATTTCCCTACTGGGATCATCAAGTAAATACACCGGCCTTTTCAATAAAAGTAAGGCTAAACCTAATTCTCTCACCCCCTCTTCTGGTCTAGCATGAGGCAAAGCGATTTCATCACCTATATGGATAAATGGACCAAATTCCTTAACTTTATTTATCATCGCTTCAATGTAAGAATCGGTAATTTTTCCTTTTGTCAGCAACGGCTGAGCTGATAAACGAATCGCCTCCTCCCATGTCAGTTTTTCCCGACTGATTTGTATATCATCTTGGGTCAATAATTCTGATAACATCCCATCACTCCCTTTAACACGATACAAAGGCCGTTTAAAGCTCATAGCAAAAATAGGAAAACTGACGAAGAAACTCCGGTTTCTAGGAAGTTTTATACTCACAAGAGCAGTCACATTCATACGTCAGCTTATGCTTCCTACGACTGCGTCTCTTTTTTGCAAAGAGCTTAGGCCGTGTTCAATTACTAAAGATACAAAGGCCGTTTAAAGCTCACAGCAAAAATAGGAGACTGAAACGAAGAGCCGCTAGGCTCTAGGACAGGCTATACTCACAGAGCAGCCACACTCGCAACTTGTAAGCCGTTGCTGTTTCCTAGTTTACGTCTGTTTTTCCAAGCTTTCAGGCCACTTTCATTAATTTATTGGCTTCCTGCTTGTTGTATCAGCTACTGTCATTATAGTCCGCTGTTTGATTTAATTTACTCTTCTTCATTTAGAATTGTCCTTAAGTTACTTTCGTTTAATGTCAATAAATCTTCTAAAAAATCTTTCGATGCCAAACGACGAATAAAATGGGCAAAAGTTTGTTTTTCTGCTAAAGTTAAATCGCCTTTTGCTGTCATCGCAACAATTAATGAGATATCTGAAATCGTTTCAGACCATTCTTCAATCGGCTTTTGTAACCTTAAAATCATAAAACTATTGTCAGCTTTGTCAGCAATAAAATGAGGAAAAACAACTTTTTCTGCAATTTGGATATTTCCTTTGCTTTCCCTTAAGCGGAACTTAGATAGAATATTTACTTTAGTCAGACCTGTTCTTTTATTAATCTTTTCAGCTAAAAATTGGTAAACATCATCTCTGGAAAGCAGATTCTGATTAAGATAAATCTCATAGAACTTATCTCCCATATTTCATCCTTTCAATCTGCTGATTAATACGGCGCTTATCATCTTCGGTCATAATAGCACTGACTAAAACACTATCAATTCCAAAATCTTCTTCTATTGCTATGCTTGTTATCAACAGTTCAGCTTCTGGATAGCTCTCTTTAAGTTGGTAGAGGTCATCATATGAAATAACATCTTCAACCTTTAAATCCGAAAAAGTGCGTTCAATCTTTGACCGTAATAATTCTGAAGTCCCAATGCCTGAGGTACAGACGATTAAAGTAGGAATAGGCTTATACTGAATTTCCTTAAATCTGACAAAATAAAGCGTCATAAAACCCACCTCATCTGGATTAATCTTGGGAAAACCATATTTTTGGCTAACCTTATCAGAAACTTTGACAAGCTGATTAAAAACCGCTGCGTAGCTGGTTTGAATCTGTCCCAGCATTTTATTTTTGATTCGGATTTTATTGTCCAGCCTTCTCAGCATAGGAGCAATGTGATTGGCCAAATCAATAAATAAAAGCGAATCTTCTTTTATTTCTTCCTGCTCTGTCATTCCCATAAGTTTAAAATAATAGTGAGTCACTTCAATCACTCGTTTGGAAAAGGCAGGTTTGCTGTCACTCTGTGTTTGAAAACGGGAGGAAATTAAGTATTGGTAAAGATAAAGAATCTCTTTTCGACTAATCTTTCTGTTGCTATATGTTTCAATATCTGCAATCACCCGCCTGCTCTCTGCTAATACTGCTTGGTTGGAACAATGTGCAAACAGCTCTTTTTCAGAATACGATTCAGGTTCAGCTTTTTGGATACGGTCAAGCAAAATATACAAATGTGAAAAAACATTGACATTATAAGGGTATGGAATAGTAACGTCTAAATTGTTTTCAATGGTTTTTAACTGTTTTGAAACAAAAAGCGCCACCTGATAATTGATAGCATAGTCATCTTTCAGATAGCTGAGATGATCAATATCAATTGTTTTAAAAGTTGTCACTAAATCTGCAATAGCTCTTCGTAAATGAGCTTCTTCTCCGTCTATATAAAGAGCCCGATTCTTGCTGATAATACTTAAGTGGTAATCCTTAAGCATTTTTTGAATTTCAGTTTTATCTTTTTGGATGACATATTCACTAACAAAATAATCCCGGCATAAATCGTAAATCAGCTGAGATTGAGGAGAACTTAGCAACAAGCGTTCTAAAATCTGTTTTTGCCGCTCTTTAGGAGGCAATTCCTCATCAAGCAAGTGTCTGCGGTGCTGAGACTTTAAATAGACATCACCATTTAACTTGAAACCTTTCCCTTTTTCTGACAAAATCAGGCTCTCTTCTCTATAATTCTGATTAATTTCCTTAATTAAACGATAGACCGTCTTTTGAGAAAGCCTCAGTTTATCAGAGAGTTTCTTTGCAGTCACAAAGCCATTTTTATTAGCTAAATAACTAATTATTCTTTCAATATTTTTTTCTTTTATCATTTTGATTTCCGTCCATATTTTTATTGTAAGCCTTTTCTCTCTGTTAGTTTTATAAAGGCTTGACCACTGAAACAGACAGTTTTATCTGACTTATTATAAGTCATTTATTTTTCCTCCTTTTTCTAACCTGAACAATTAGATTATACATGGAAAAATAAATGGAAGCTAGAAGCCTTGTTAGCCACCAGCATAGCTGGTGTTTTTTTTCATTTATCTCTACGAAAAAAACTGGCTGGAAGTCATAACAAAAAAACTTTCAACAAAGCATACAGCAAAAATTGCTGAAAACGTTGTTGAAAGTTTGGTAAAGAGTGAAAATCAGAGCGATTGATAGAGTTGAGCAGCATTATCTGCTGTGAAACCGTATTCTTCAAAGATACGGCCGCCTGGTGCTGAGGCCCCCCAGGTGTCAATTGTCAAAGTTTTGCCTTGGAGACCGACATATTTGCCCCAACCAAAGCTTGACCCAGCTTCAATAGCTAAACGCTTGGTAACAGCCTTAGGCAGAACAGCTTCTTGATAGGCTTCAGACTGTTCGTCAAAGATATTTTGTGCCGGCATGGACACAACACGGACATAAATCCCTTTATCTGCCAGAACGTCCTGTGTATCCAATGCGAGCTTGACCTCAGATCCTGTTGCAATAATGATGCCATCAAGGTCCCCCTTAGCTTCCGAAAGAATGTAGGCACCTTTGCTGACCCCCTCTTTAGCCAGCTCTTTTGTGCCTTTTAGGACAGGAAGATTTTGACGGGTCAAAACCAGCATGGTCGGACGATCTGTTTCAGCAAGTGCCTGCTGCCAAGCAGCATTGGTCTCATTGCCGTCAGCAGGACGGATAACATTTAAGTTAGGCATCGACCGAACGCTGGCCAGCTGTTCAACAGGCTCATGGGTAGGACCATCTTCGCCCACAGCAATCGAATCGTGTGTCATCACATAAACGGTTGGCAGCTGCTGCAGAGCAGCCATTCGGACAGCCGGAAGCAGGTAGTTAGAGAAGACAAAGAATGTACCGCCGTAAATACGGCTACCGCCGTGCAGAGCAATACCGTTCATTGCTGCTCCCATAGCGAATTCGCGGACTCCAAACCAAATATTGCGACCGGCATAATTATCAGCCTGAAAATCAGACTCTGCTTTAACCATAGTATTGTTCGAAGCTGAAAGATCAGCGGACCCGCCCCAAAATGCCGGAATCTGCTCTGAAATCTGCTGAATAGCCTGCTGGCTGGATACCCGGCTGGCAAGGCTGCTGCCCAATTCATGCGCCTGAAGTTCAACAGTCTGAGGCGTTTTAGCGAAGGAAGCTTGATACTGATCAGCTAAATCCGGATACTGATTTTGATATTCATGGAACAGCGTATTCCAAGCATTTTCAGCCGCCTGTCCGCGGAATTTAATACCAGCCTCAAAACGTTTGGCCACTTCCTGCGGTACAGTAAATGCCGGATAATCCCAGCCATAAGCTTTCTTGGCATAAGCAACACCCTCTGAACCGAGAGGCGCTCCATGAACGGCCGAAGTTCCTTGTTTTTCGGCACCAAAACCGATAATCGTCTTAACTTCTATGATGGAAGGTTTATCTGTCTCAGCTTTCGCGGCCTCAATTGCTTCTGCAATGGCTTCTAGGTCATTGCCGTCTTCAACAAGAAGATGCTGCCAGCCATAAGCCTCAAATCTGCCTTTAACATCTTCGGTAAAGGCCTTCGAAGTCGGACCATCCAGTGAGATATCATTTGAATCATACAGAAGAATGAGTTTCCCAAGCTTCAGATGGCCGGCTAAACTGGCTGCTTCCTGACTGACCCCTTCCATCAGACAGCCATCACCGCTGAGAGCATAAGTATAGTGGTCAACAATAGCAAAACCCGGTTTATTGAATTTAGCTGCCAAGTGGGCTTCAGCCATTGCCATACCAACAGCATTGGCAATCCCCTGACCTAAAGGACCAGTCGTCGCTTCCACACCATCGGTGTGAGTTACTTCCGGATGCCCGGGTGTTTTAGAGCCCCACTGCCGAAAAGCCTTCAAATCATCCACGCTCAAATCATAGCCGGCTAAATGAAGCAGGCTGTACAATAAAGCAGACCCGTGGCCAGCTGACAGAACAAAACGGTCGCGGTTAGACCATGAGCGTCCTGTCTTGGGATTGACTTGTAAAAATTTATTCCATAGTACATAGGCCATCGGAGCCGCTCCCATAGGCAGCCCCGGATGTCCGGAATTGGCAGCTTGAATAGCATCAATAGCGAGCGTACGAATAGTATTAACCGCTAAATTATCAATAGAATCAAAAGTCATCCAAACCCTCCTCAAAAATAAGATACAAAGGCCGTTTAAAAATCCGTATGAAAATGACGGTAAGTCCGAAATCTTTGATTTCGCAGACACACCTCTGCCAAGACGACTAGAAGGGTGCGGCAGGCTGTAAAGACTGCAAAGCCTTCAGACGGCTACGGCTAGCTAAACGAGAAGTCAGCACCTAATGGCGCGTCTCTTTTTCACTAGGATTTTAGGCCGTGTTCAGTTCCATTAAGATACAAAGGCCGTTAAAAGCTCACAGCAAAAATAGGAGACTGACCGATGAGTCATTAAAGACGCGAGGAAAGGCTATCTTTTTTGCAAAGAGCTTAGGCCGTGTTCAGTTCATATTATGCCATTTCCTTTATTATAGCATAAAAGCACTACTATACGATAGCTCCAAAAGTATAGTTTATATTATACCCTATCGCTTTAAACTGTCTGTTAATTATTTTTGAAGGTCTCCCAATCTTTAAGGAATGTCTCAATCCCTGCTGCTGTTAAAGGATGCTGGGCTAATTTTGCAAAGAGCCCATCTGGTATTGTAGCAATATGAGCACCTAGTTTAGCTACTCTTTCAACATGAGTGCTGTTTCTGATGCTGGCAGCAATAATCTCTGTTGAAAAGCCGTAAAAGTCGATAATCTGTCTGAGATCTGCAATCAACTGATAAGCATCTGTTCCAATATCTTCAAGCCGACCAATAAAAGGACTGATAAAAGTAGCTCCGGCTTTCATAGCCATCAAGCCTTGTGAAACCGTAAAAATCAAAGTAACATTGGTTTTAATACCCTCTTTTGAAAGAATATTGACTGCCTTTAAACCTTCTTCAGTCATTGGAATTTTGATGACAATATTTTCAGCCCACTTGGCTATATCCCGGGCTTCCGATACCATGTCAGGTGCAGTCAAAGCGGTAACCTCAGCACTGACTGGACCGGATATAATGGAACAGATTTCTTTGATAACTGTTTCAAAATCCCGTCCCTCACGCGAAATGATTGTCGGGTTAGTCGTAACACCATCTGCTACACCTAACGCTTTAATTTGTTTAATCGCTTCTACATTTGCTGTATCCAAAAAAAATTTCATTAGTTCTCCTCCTCACATAAGATACCAAGGCCGTTTAAAAATCCGTATGAAAATGACGGTAAGTCCGAAATCTGTGATTTCGCAGACGCACCTCTGCCAAGACGACTAGAAGGGTGCGGTCGGCTCTTAAGACGACAAAGCCTTCAGACGGCTACGGCTAGCTAAACGAGAAGTCAGCACCTAATGGCGCGTCTCTTTTTCACTAGGATTTTAGGCCGTGTTCAGTTCCAATAAGATACAAAGACCGTGAAAAACGCAAAAGGAAAATGACGGTAAGCCAGAAATCTGTGATTTCGTCTGCGCACCACTGCCAGGACGGCTAGAAGGGTGCGGTCGGCCGCTAGGACGACAAAGCTTTCAGACGGCTACGGCTGACGGTAAGTCCGAAATCTCTGAGTTGACAGACGTACCTCTGCTATAACGGTTAAGGTCGCCAACTGGGATAAGCACTAAATTTAATTTGATTAATCTTTGCCGATCTGCCCTGTGTTTAGGTTCTGTCTTATTGCTGTCTTTTTATTATAAGCTGAAATGCCAAGAATGCCGCATATAAAACTGTCCTTTGTAAGGGACAGTTTTATATGCGGTCTTTTGAATAGACAGCTGGGAGTTCTTATTTTCATATTAGCGAGTAGGCAGCAAGTCTTTTAGTAACTGATACAGTTGGGCCTCACTATTTACTTGAAAAAAATGATCTTTGCTTTCTGCATTATTTTCAGCAGTATGATGGCGTTTGTTCAGCCAGATGGCCTGCCAGCCGGCTTGACTGGCTCCTATGACATCATTTGTAAAATGATCGCCAATATAGTAATAATCATTTGTTGCCTGACTAACATTTCTTTTAGCCAAATCAAAAATTTTTCGCTCTGGCTTGGCGGCTTTAACAGCAGCAGAAATCCAAATGTTCCTTTCAGCTATCCACCTGCTCAGTCTCAGCTGTTTAATTTTAGCCTGCTGATGCTTTAAGGGGCCGTTGGTAATTATACCTAACTCATGGTGCCTGTCCCAGCACAAATCAAGGACAGCAGTCATTTGCTCAGACAGTTCAATTGTTTGCTGATAGTTTTCATAGCTGGCTTGAAAAGCCAAAGCCTGACTAGGGCTGATTTCTTTCCCGAACGCCTGCAAAGCCTTTTGTATCCGGTAAATTTTCATATCATCTGACGACATGGCACCGCTTTCTGATAAGCTGAAAACTTGATCGCTAAACATGCGGCTGTACATAAACAGTTTTTCAATATCCAGCTCTTGATCAGTAAAGTGATCATTATAAGCTTGCTGAAAAGGCTGCAGCTGGTCGTATAATGTATCATCAACATCAAAGAAAAGTGCTGCCATCTTGATAACCTCCTATGATATCACACCCCTTACCCTGCATTTGACGGTGCTTAAATTAGCTGTCTCTTTTTTATTTAAAAAAATTTTTAATCCGGCTGGTAACACCTTTTAAGTTATAGCATTCAGCGTAGTCACGAATCGGACGTTTGATATGGTCAATAACATAGCGGTGTCCGTCAATATCATGGGCAGAGAGATTAGCATACATTTTTTCAATTTCAGCCTTAACGGCTTCATCGTTAAAGGTATAGTGACCAGCGATATCAAGGATTTCAGCCTGAAGTTCTTCATTGCCGGCTTCAAGAATCTGTGCGACCGTCAAATCCTTTTGGTCACCCACCATCCATTTCCTCCAGCGCTCACTCTTTATGGCATGCAGAAGCAGCACTTCACGCGTATTGGAGCGTTCAGCAATCAGCCCATATTCCTGAAGTTTGCCTTCAACTGCTGCTAAATTCAGATAAGCTCGGGTTTCTTCTGTTCCGTACTGAGGAGCTACATTAGTCGCCGTGACATGTGCCGGAATATGTTCTAAAAGCGTGACATCATCAAGATAGTCACCATTGTGCTCTTTCAGACCGACCCCGTACTTTTTAGCCATCTGCGCTAAATCAACTGCATTCTTGAAATTGAAATGCCCAACCTGTTCTGTTTTACGTGTCAGGGTTCCTGTCTGCCCGACAATAAAGGTCGGCATCGGCAAATTCCGTTTGCCTAATTCTTCTTGCAGGCGCAAAATGAAGGTTTCATAGGTTTCAGTTGACGTCAGGCCTCCATTGGTTTCTTCAGTTCCCACTTCGTAGCCGATTTCCGGCAGCTGGCGGCTTTTGCGCTCCTTTTCACAAAAGTCGATCAAATCAACTGTCCGCTCCAAGACCGTGTCCAAAGGAATAACCTTTCCGACCTCAAAAGGATCTTTGGTCGGGTCAATCATCAGCAGATCAAAGCCCGCTTCTATATCAGCCAAATAGGATTTTTTCCCAAGCTCCATAGCTTCCTCTGTAGGCAGGTGGTCATTGCGTTCCTTATCACGCTGCCAAGGACCGCCATGATCCCGGCATAAATAATATAAATTGTCATAATTGATACTTTTTGCCACTTCTTCAACTGCAGCAGCAAAGGTAAACTGGTTCCAGCCATTGACATAGCCGCCTCCCAATTCATCAGCATCAACCTGATTGCGGCTGGCAATAAACATAACCGGATAATCGTCTTCCTGAGATAGCTCTAGAGTAGCTTGAACGCAATTTTTTGACATTGGGCCAATTCCCAAAATAGTAGCGCTCTCTCCGGTTTCCTGTAATTTCAACAACCCTTCTACGGTTTGTTTAATTGATAACTTCGTCATCCTCTCCTCCTTTTTCGCTCAATCACTTAATCTTTTTGATTTGCTGCTTCTTCTAAATTTGGCTTAGTAAAATGAAGAATAGCTACCGAAACTAATGTCCCAATCAGCATCGCGATAACATACCAGAGTTTACCATTAACGACCGGCAGAATAATGAGACCTCCGTGCGGTACCAGCGCTTCAACACCATTTGCCATGCCTAAAGCACCGCCGACAGCACTCCCTATAATAATAGCCGGTAAAACACGTTTGATATCCTTAATAGCAAATGGAATCGCGCCTTCAGTGATTCCGATCAGTCCCATAAACAGAGCTGAAATTCCCAAATCACGGTCTTCGGCCGTATATTTTTTGCGGTCGATCAGAGTAGATATAGCCATAGCCAAAGGCGGAATAGCAACCGCGATACGGTGAGCACCGTTAGGGGAATAGACCCCTTCTGCCATTAAAGCCAGAGTAAAGGCTGTAGCCGTCTTATTGATAGGGCCGCCCATATCAACCGCAGTCATTGCTCCGATAATCAAGCCGAGAATAATCGCACTGCCGCCCTGCATGCTGCTTAAGGTATCCACTAGCCAGTCCATGGCAAGACCAATTGGAACTGAAATCACATAGATGTAAATCATACCGATAATAAAAGTGGTAATGACCGGAACAATCAAAATCGGCATAATGGTTCTGATGGTTGGCGGCACTTTCCAGGTTTTACACCATTTAACAAAATAACCGCAGGCAACCCCCATCAGCATTGCACCTAAAAAGCCTGTCTGTACCTGTCCTGAACCGATGGGATTGTTTGCCACATAGCCTAGAATCATTGCAGGAGCCAAACCTGGCTTTCCGGCAATTGAATAAGCAATGTAACCGGACAAGATCGGAATCATCATGGCAAAGCCGGCACTTCCCAAGTCATTAAGGTTTTTCATAAATTGGCTGGAAATTTCCATACCGGAATCACCAGCATTCCCAGTCCCTAAGGCAATAGCCAAAAAGATACCGCCGACAACCACAGTTGGCAGCATGTAAGAAACCCCTGTATTAAAGGCTTTCTGCAAGTCTTTCCAAATCTTATTTTCTTTTTTCATTATGCATTACCTACAATCTTTTCTGCCTCATCAATAAACCTAGCCGGATCTTTAATCACTTCGCTTGGATCAGCAGTTAAGACCTGCTGGGCTTCTCTCTTCTCATCAAAGCGGTCTTCACCCTCAATTTCAACCGCGATAGCCAAAATAACAGCATCCGCTGCATCAATAACTTCTTGCTCTAATTCATTTTCAATGCCCATACCGCCTTGAGTTTCGACCTGATAGTCATAACCGCGTTTTTGACATTCTTTTTCAATAGCTTCCTGCGCCATATAAGTATGGGCAATCCCTGTCGGACAAGCTGTAACAGCAACAATTTTCATCTCTTCCTCCTCAAAATAAGATACAAAGGCCGTTAAGAACGCAAAGTAAAAATAGGAAAATTGACGAAGAGTCGCTAAGACTCTAGGAAATTTTATCTTTTTTACGCAGCGTTTAGGCCGTGTTCAGTTCCATTAAGATACAAAGGCCGTTTAAAAATCCGTATGAAAATGACGGTAAGTCCGAAATCTTTGATTTCGCAGACGCACCTCTGCCAAGACGACTAGAAGGGTGCGGTCGGCTCTTAAGACGACAAAGCCTTCAGACGGCTACGGCTAGCTAAACGAGAAGTCAGCACCTAATGGCGTGTCTCTTTTTCACTAGGATTTTAGGCCGTGTTCAGTTCCATTAAGATACAAAGGCCGTTAAGAACGCAAAGTAAAAATAGGAAAATTGACGAAGAGTCGCTAAGACTCTAGAAATTTTATCTTTTTTACGCAGCGTTTAGGCCGTGTTCAGTTCCATTAAGATACAAAGGCCGTTAAGAAAGCGGGCAAAACAGACTCACAGAAGCAGCTACACTCATCATTGATCAGTGCTCCGTACGTTTTTTGCGCTTTCAGGACAGCCCGGCTATTTATAAATCGACTGCACTGAGTTGGGCAAAGGCAGCGTCTGCAGTTGTTTGCTTCAGCAGCTTTTGACGGAAAGCCTCATCAAGTAATTTTTTACTCAATTCCGAGATAAATTTCAAATGCAGTTTTCCTTCACTTTTTTCCGGTACACCGATTAAAAAGACCAAACGGACGCTATCCTCATTTTGACCGCTCCATTTGACATCATCTTTCAGCCGTAAAAAAGCAATAAAGGGCGAGAGCACCGTATCCGACTTCCCGTGGGGGATAGCAACACTGTAGCCAATAGCAGTAGGCACTTCTTTTTCCCGCTCCTTTACTGTAATAAAGAAGTCATCTGCATCCTTGATATAGTTTGCAGCCTGTGCTTTATCCACAAGGTAATGGATAATAGCATCTTGATCGCTCAGTGTACTGTCTAAAAAAATTAAATCCTTGGATATCACATCTTGTTTTTCTGTCAATCTATTCACCTCCTACTGCTTGGTATAGTTCTTTAGCCGTTTTAGACAGCCTTAGTTTTTTTAAACACTCCGGCTCATCAATTAAATGATAAATATCAGCCAGCAGACCTCTTGCTTCTCCAGTATCTTTTGCAGCAATACAGACAATAAAAATTAAATCAACATAATAGCGTTTCCACTTTATCTTCTTCTGATTTTTAACAATGACAACATAAGTTTCATTAACATTTTTGGGATAGCCGTGGGGCACTGCGACTCCTTGCGGCAAATCGGTACCGCCGATTTTCTCCCTTTGATGCAGATTTTCAATAAAAGGTTCCGTCACAATATCAGCCTTAAGCATATACTGGCCAATCTTATCCAGAACATCTTTCTTTGTCGAAAAAGGTGTGTCAACAAAGATCAGACGGTCAGACAGTCTTTTTTTCAGAGAAGTCAGGGCGGGTTTTTCTGCAGCCTGAGCAGTGCTGCTGGGAATATAGCCTGCCTCCTTAATAGCTTCAATGTCTTTCTTTGTTAAAAAAGGCGACACTTGGACAACATTTGCAGCAGCGATATCAACATCAACGGTTGAAATAATCAAATCAAAATCAGATAAATCGAGATGCGCTAATTCTTCTACCGAAGAAATTTCAATCGCATCAAAGGATGGGATATTATTTTTAATTCTATTGAGCAGCAATTCTGAGGTAGCTATCCCCATCTCACAAACAATTAAGATTTTTTTATTCATCTTAATGCGCTCAAAGGCTGCTTGAAAATAAATGGTTAAAAAGGCAATCTCATCTTCGTTAAAAGCAATCTCAAGCTGCTCCTCGTACCTGCTGAGAACCAGCCATATCGTATTAAAAGTCATTGAAAACTCAACTTTTACCTGATCGGTAAAGGGATTCTCAATGGTATTTTTTGTTTTCAGACGGTAAATCATCGCGGAAATATGCTGTCCTAACTGTTTTACCAACTGCCGATCCTGCTCAAAATTTACATTTAAAGCATGAGAGATTTGTTCGATAATATCTGAGACCAAGTCATTATTAACAACATCGGTATTTATTTCCTCAAAGCGATTGGAGATCAGTTGGTTGGATAAGTAGCTGACGTCTGCATTGCTGTAGGAAAATTTCAGACGCAGAGAGGCTTTGTGAAGAAGTTTAACGGCACTTTCCCTATAAAATGATGTTTGATGGTCTGAAATATATTCCTCTTCTGTTTGCAGGTGATGGCCGTTTAAGAGCCGATAAAGCAAGATGATAAAAATGCTCAAAACATTTTGCACATAATAATCTGAAATGGCATTAATATTTTCCCGAACATAGGAGTAAAGAATGCTGGTTGCAACCTTTACAACCTTTTCACCGTAGTACTTTTCCAGGCAGGACACTTTTTGCTGCACAGAATCATTTAAATAAAGATCTGAATTGCTGATAATGTAGCGATTAAACTGCAGATACGCTTTTTGTATGTCATTTTCGCTGCCAACAAGCTGAGTCCCGTGACTGCCTTTTTGCAGTTTGATATCAGAACTGACGCTCAAAATCTTCATGATGACATCAAAATCGCGCGTAATTGATGTCTTACTGACTAAAAATTGGTCAGATAATGAATTAAAGCTGACTTTTTTTTCATCAAACAAGAGCATGCGCATAATTTCTATTCGCCTTGTCACGATATCGTAAACATCCCACTCTACCGCATCCTCTTTAACAGACAGCGGCTCTTTTAAATTGCGGACAGCAATACCCACACCCCGACGCCTCTCAAAGTACTGCCCGGATTGCTGAATATACTTTTCAATTTTCTCTAAATCTGAAAAAACTGTCCGCTGAGAGACACCGCATATTTTGGCCAGCTGAGCAGCAGTGGTAAAGTCATTCTGACTTTCCAAAATATCAAGAACTTGTTTTTGTCTTTGCGTTAACAACATACAGCTTCCCCCTTTCCCTTTGACTTGTATCCGAATACGCTTTCATTATAATATACTTTTCATTTTTTGGATATAACAACTTCCTTCAACAAGTTTTCTGCATCTTTTGTTTCAGACAGCGACAGAAACGGCTGATGAAAACAAAAAAGACTTGGTGTGTCTGAGCAGAAATACACCAAATCTTTATCGAGATATTTAGGACATAAAACGCAAGGGGAAAAACGGAAAAGTGACGAAAAAAACCAGTTCCCAGAAATTTTATATCTAAGGAGGACAACTACACTCAAAACTGGCTTATGCTTCCTAGTATGCGCCGCTTTTTCCTAGTTTTCAGAATGTACAATAACTGTTCTTAGGACTCAGGATCCTCTAAACTCCGACCGTGCAGACCTTTTTCCCGCTGAATTTGTTTAAGTTTTTCAGGCGTTACATCATTGCCTGCCTCATCAACAACTTTAATCCCCTCAATATGGTGGCGGACAGAACGGCGGTAGCCTTCAATGTATTCCTTACGGAGCTGGGCCTGCTCCACCTTTTCAGCACCGCTCAGCCCCTCTCTCTTCTTTTTTCGTGCTAATTCATTAATACGTTCAATTTTCTTAGGATCCATAACCCCTCCACAAGATACAAAGGCCGTTAAAAGAGCAAAGCAAAAATGGCGGTAAGTCCGAAATCTCTGATTTCGCAGACGCACCCCTGCCAGAACGACTAGAAAGGTGCGGTCGACTGTTAAGGCGACAAAGCTTTCAGTCGTTTACGGCTAGCGGTAACTAGGTAACGATACAGATTTCCTGTCCCCTCCCCCTCACTCTCCCTTTTCTAGGTTCGGGCTGAAATCATCCACTGGATGATTTCACTGCACAGCTCTTAGGCCGTGTTCAATTCACAAGATACAAAGGGCGTTCAAGCTCACAGCAAAAATAGGAGCCTGACCGCCGAGTCACTAAAGACTCAAGGGAGGGCTGTCTTTTTTGCAAAGAGCTTAGCCCGTGTTCAATTACAACAAGATACAAAATCAGGTGAAAACAGTGAGCTGCCAATATGCTGCAAACATAGGGCGAGACAGCTTCTTTCGGTTTTTTAGTCAGCAGCCGGTTAAATGATTTATTTTGTCAGTAACCGGCTGAAATCAGCGACTTGCTTTGCCTTATCTGTCAGAGCCGTAAGCAAAGCCAGACGATTGTTTTTGACAGCTTGGTCATCGACCATGACCATTGTCTGGTCAAAAAAGGCATCAATCAGCGGACTTAAGGCAAAGAGCTCTGCCAGATTTTCCGCTGCATCCGCTCCCAGCTGCAGCTCTACCACAGCAGTAAACAACTGTGCTTCTTCTTGATTTTCAAAAAACGACGGGTCAACTTGAGACAAAGAATGGGCCTTTTGAGCCAGATTAAAAACTCGAGCCAGACTTTCAACAGCTGATTTATAAGCTTTCGTCTGCGCAGCCTGAACTAGAGCCGCTGCAGTAGCAAGCATTTGCGGAACCAGGAGCCTTGTCCCAGAGAGAACAGCAGCTCTGATATCCTTTGGAACGGCCGGAGCCAATATTTTTTCAACCCGGGCAAGCAGAAAGTTTAGAACCTCTGCTTCCTTGTGGTAGGTCAGACTGGCAAAGTTAAATTGATAGAGATCAGCAATCAACCTATCAAGGGGCAGATTCCAGCCAAAATCTGCAAGGATGCGGACAATCCCCTGAGCTGCCCTCCTCAAAGCGTAAGGGTCATTTGAACCGCTTGGAATTAAATCAACTGAGAAGAAACTGCATAGGGTATCCAGCTTATCGGCAAGAGCTAAGGCAGCGCCGAGTTTAGAAGCCGGCAGTTCTCCATCTGCCCCCAGCGGCAGATAGTGCTCGCGGATAGCTTGGGCGACTGCCTGATCTTCTCCGGCTAAAAGAGCGTATTTTTCACCCATGATTCCCTGCAGTTCGTCAAATTCCCCTACCATTCCGGTCAGTAAATCAAACTTATATATAGAAGCCGCACGCTCAAGCTGCTGGGTTTCTTGGGCAGTCAGTCCGATTTTATCAGCAAGGTAAGCCGCAATCTGCTTGGTACGCTCCATATGTTCTGCAAGCGAACCAATTTTTTCGTGGAAAGTCACATGCTTTAATTTAGCCACTAAATCTGAAATCTTAAGCTTTTGGTCTTCACGCCAGAAAAATTCACCATCTTCTAAGCGGGCGACTAAAACTTTTTCATTACCCTTGATAACATTTTCGATAGACTGGCTGTCACCGTTGCGAACCGAAATGAAATTAGGCAGAAGACGGCCTTGGGAATCGCGAACTACAAAATAGCGCTGATGGTTTTTCATTGAGGTAACCAGTACTTCTTCCGGAATGTCCAAGTACTTGGGCGCAAAACTTCCCATAAAGGCAGTAGGATATTCTACCAAATTGAGCACTTCATTGAGCAAGTCCGGATCGATTTCAACTTGAATATCATGTTCTTTTTCAAGTGCTCTGATTTGATCAACAATTCTTTGCTGGCGTTCAGCCGCATCAGCAATAACAAACTGGTCACGCAGATTATCCTCATATGTGTCTGGACTTTCAATTTCTGTCTGGGTCCCCAAGAAGCGATGCCCGCGGCTGACACGGCCGGAATGAATATCCAAAAAATCCAAATCGAGAGCCTCATCTCCCAAAAGGACCGTCAAGGTATGTACCGGACGAATATACTCAAAGGTGTGGCTTCCCCAGTGCATACTGACCGGAAAACTCAGATTTTTGAGCACCGCAGTTACTCCCTGAAGCACTTCTGCAGCTGGCTGACCCGCTTCATGTTTCGTCACATAAGCGTATTCTTCGCCTTTCACCGGCCGGAATTCAATCGCATCTGTTGTCAGGCCTTTCCCACGGACAAAGCCTTGAGCCGCTTTTGTAAACTGTCCCTTATCATCCAGAGCAATCCGTTTAGCAGGCCCCCTGAACTCTTCGATCAGCTCCGTCTGCATGTCTGCCAAATCCCGAACACGGACCGCCAGCCGGCGCGGTGTAGAAAAGGTCTCTATGCTAGTGAAAGTCAAACGGTTTTCCTCTAAAAAAGCTTTTAGCTTTGCTCCCAGTTCCTCCATTGCCGGCGTGACAACATAGGCAGGCATTTCTTCAAGCCCAAGTTCAATCAGTAAATGTTTAGCCATTCTTTCCTCCAAATTCACATACAGATTTCCTGTTAGTCAGTCGTTTCGCTTTCTTCAGCCAGCAGCTGCGTCTTAGCTGCTTCGTCCAGCAGAGGATAGCCCAGTGCTTTGCGCTCAGCAACAAAAGTTTTAGCAGCAAGACGGGCCAGCGTCCGAATACGGGCAATATAGCCGGCACGCTCTGTCACCGACACTGCTCCTCTGGCATCGAGCAAGTTAAAAATATGAGAGCACTTAAGCACATAATCGTAGGCTGGGTGCACCAGGCCTGCTTCTAAGCAGGCCTCTGCTTCTTTTTCAAACTGCTGAAAATTCTCCAGCAGCATGTCCTGATTGCTGAGCTCAAAGCTGTATTTCGAGTGCTCATACTCCGGCTGGCGGAAGATTTCGCCGTACTTAACCCCCGGTGCCCACTCAATCTCATAAACCGAGTCGACTTCTTGGATATAAGAGGCCAGACGTTCCAAACCATAAGTGATTTCAGCTGTTACAGGACCGGTAGTTAAACCGCCGACCTGCTGAAAATAAGTGAACTGGGTGATTTCCATCCCATCAAGCCAGACCTCCCAGCCCAGACCGGCTGAGCCGGTAGATGGATTTTCCCAATTATCTTCAACAAAACGAATATCATGCTCGAGAGAATTAAGACCGAGCGCCTCCAAAGAATCCAGATAAAGTTCCTGAATATTATCGGGACTTGGCTTCATTACAACCTGAAACTGGTGATGCTGATAGAGCCGGTTGGGATTTTCACCATAGCGGCCGTCAGCCGGACGGCGGCTGGGCTCAACATAGGCCGCATTCCAAGGTTCAGGTCCGATGGCACGCAAGAAAGTGTAGGGGCTCATCGTTCCGGCTCCTTTTTCGGTATCATAGGCCTGCATCAGCATACAGCCCTGATCGTTCCAATACTGCTGCAAGCTCAAAATAATCTCTTGAAAGGTTCGTTTTTTCGACATTTTTTCTCCTCTTCTCATCAGGACAGGCTTCCTCTTGCTTTGCCCTTAGGCAAATGAAGCAGCTAAGCAGGCAGGATAGCATAGAAAAAACCGCCTCCTGCCCTCATGCTGCTGCACAGGGGCGTCAAGACGCGGTTCCACCCTATTTTATGACTTCATTAACTATAAGAAAAACAAACGAAAGCGCCGACTGCTTATACCCAATCTTCTGGCTTGCACCGGACCCAGAATCGCTGCCGAACGGTATAAGAAGCTTCTTTCTTAGCTAAGATTATAGCAAAATACCGACTGGCTGTCCAGCTCCGAAACAAAATAATCATTCAAATCTTATCATAATCATTTAAATGATCGGACAGGACAGTTTCAATAGCCTTGCGCCCTGCTCCCTTTATCGCCTTGTCCAGCTGACCGCCTAAAGCCTCTATCTCACTCTTGGCCTGCAGCGCCCGCGCACTTATCTTCTCATCATAATCGCTGACCAAACTGCGCCGCTCACTCTTTAAAGACGGTGCCAGCAAAGACTTAACCGCTTCCCATTCTAAAGCCTTGCGAATGGCCTTAATCTCCTCTTCACTCTTGCCTGTCAAGGCACTCGTTACAGCACTGACAACATCCATCTTCTAATTCTCCTCCTCTTCTTCACGGTACAAAGCGATTTTCTGAGCATAAAGGGACTCGATCTTATCCTCCTGCTTGCGGTGTTCCTTTTGATAGCTGTCTGTCAGATCAACTTCTTCATCCCCCAAAATCTGCCGCTGGTAAAGATATTCATTGGCTGTAACCCCGGCATATTCCTCAAGCAGGCGACGAAATTCCTGAACCCCCTCACCGTCCGGATAGGACGGGCTGTAGGCTAAGCCTCCAAACTCCTCATACAAGGTCCGTAATTTAAAGTGCCGTTCTTCTAAATCATTAATCCGCTCATCCAGTGCGGTCTGATCTTTCTTGTGCTGCTGCTCCATATCCAGCAAAGCCTGATCCTCTTTCAAAAGCTCTGCCTGCAGAACTGCTGCTTTGGCGTCTGTTTCTTTTTGTTTTTCTTTATCTACTTTTGCCATGATGCTATCTCTCCTGCTAAACTGCTGTCCGCCTCCAGTGCTGCTTCTGTTCCGGCCTGAACATCTGCCTCTAAATCGCTAAAGACTGTTTCTGCTGTCTCCATGTTTTTGACCTTCTTGTCAAAATGCCTCTCGGTCTTGCCGACCATCGACTCATAGGTCACCCCGGCCTCCTCATAGGCCGCCTGCACCTCGTCAGCTGTCAGCTCGGTTACAAACCAAGGGATTTCTTTGACTTTTTGATAAAGCTCCTCAGCCTTAGAAGACGCCTCATCACGGTAGGCTTTAACATCTTCTGCCGCCAGGCTGGCAGCCTGATGGATTCCTGAGGTGATAATCATGGACTGCTCACTGTCCAAAAAGAAGGTCTCCTGACTGTCCAGACCGCCGCCGCTAGCCATCAGACGCTTTTTCAGCTGGTAGTAACCCGTCATCAGCTGGTCAACCTGAACAAGCACCATGGCTTGTTCGGCATTCAGAGTTTTTATCGTTCCGTCTTCTGTTAGCTCATAGCCGTAAGTCATGTGCTGGGCTGCCATCCCCTCTGCCTTACGGCTATCCACATAAAAGACCTGACCGACTGCCTCGGCACTCCCCTTGTCAATCCGGCGGCCCACCATACTGATCCAGTCCCTGGGATCGACATAATTCTGAATCCGTCCCTTGATCTGATCCACATTGTTTTTCTGCTGCTTGGTCATCAGACCGTAAATATTGGGAGCATTATAGAGATAGGCTCCCTCAATCCGGCTGAGATAAGCTGCCGGCAGGTCCGCTATCGCATACTGGCCCTGCATAGAGCCCAGCGAATGCGCATATAGCTTGAACTGGGCATTAGGATAGAGGGCCATCAGCTCCTTTAAATCCTTGGCCGCCGTTTGAAGCTGGGCAGTCGCATGATCATAGTCTTCCGAATAGTTGGGATGATTTTGGCCCCAGATACGCAAGCCAATCAGAACATCGTTTTCAATCCAGTCATTCCAGACATCAGCCCCCTGCATGAAAACCTTGTCCGGTGAAGTAGAACCGCGGAAGAGCACCGTCACCTCTTCAACCTCTTCCGGATTGCCGGTCACCTCTGCCTTGGTCGGCACTACCGCATAAATCTGCTCTCCAGCACCATTTTCATTGTCATAGATTTTAGAGACAAAGCCGACAGTTCTGTCGTATTGATCCTCAACCCTACCTCCAAGTAACAAATCTTCATTATATTCCGTCATTGCTGTCTGCAGATTCTCTTCGTTAACGTATTTTTTAGCCATAAATCACCTATTTTCTTCCAGCATATCATCTAACTTGGCGGACACAATATAATAAGCCGAGTGGTAAGTACCATCTCCATTATCCATTAAATTAAAGCTAATAAAGGCAGACTTATTCTGATTGACAGTTACTCTGACCATCAAGCCGCCCATTGGATTGTAATCTAAACTGTCTTCATCAATTTCATAAGATTGTATGATTCCATCGCTTTTAAAGGCGGAAGGATCTTCCCTCCTAAACTTAGCTACATAAACCTTTCTGGCTTCCTTGCTAGTCGCTATCTCAATCATTTTTTGTTTTTCTTGGTGCTGGTGCACAGCAAAACCTCCTAATCCTATACCGATAAGAGCTGCGATACTGAACAGTATGCGCTTAATTTTCTTTTTCCTAGGCATTATCTGCCTCCTTTAACAAAGATACAAAGGCCGTGAAAAACGCAAAGAGAAAATAGGAAGCCGGCGCTAGGTTGCCAAACTTTAGACGGCTTATCTTTGTCCCGCAGCGCTTAGGCCGTGTTCACTTTATGCTATCAGGTAAAGCAACTTCTGTTATTCCCTTACATTATAGCATAAACTGTTCTGTTTTAAAACACCGTATCGGATTTCCAGCACTATTTTCATTGTCATAAACTTTGGAGACATAGCCCAGAGCCTTTCCATCTGGTCTCCAAGCTATTCTACCTTCTTTCAAATCTTCATACTCTGTCATTGCTATCTGCAAGCTTTCTTCATTGATGTATTTTTTTACCACTTATTTTCCCTCTGTCTTGTCTACCAAACTGGGAGAATCAACATAATAGGCTGAACTATAAGTCCCGTCTTCATTCTCTATCAGATTAAAATTGATAAATAGATTTTCATCATTGTTAATAATAATTTTCACCATCAAGCCACCCATGGGATTATACTGCAGACTTTCTTTACTAATTTGATAAGAGCTAATAAAACTTTTAGCTGTCAAAGCCTTTTCGTCTAAATATTTTAGATAATCTTCATAAACTTTTTTGGCCTCTTCACTGGTCGCTATTTCAATCATCTTTTGCTTTTCTTGCTGCTGATACACATCAAAAGCTCCTAGGCCTATACCGATAAGGACAGCTATACCAACCAGCAGCCGCTTTAATTTCTTTTTCCTAGGCATAAACCAGCCTCCTTCATAGCTGTTTGAAGCTTTTCTTCATTAACCTGTTCCTCTTCCGCCATTTTTTATTCTCCTAATACCCAAGTAAATCTCCCAGTTTTGAAGATATCCCAAAATAAGCCGAGTGGTAGGTACCATCTCCATTATCCATTAAATTAAAGTTAATGTAGGCTGCTTTATCATGATTGACAGTTACTCTGACCATCAAGCCGCCCATAGGATTGTAAGCTAAGCTGTCCTCATCAATTTCATAAGATTGTATGATGCCATCGCTTTTAAAGGCGAAAGGATCTTCTCTCCTAAACTTAGCTACATAAACCTTCCTAGCTTCCTCACTGGTCGCTATTTCAATCATTTTTTGTTTTTCTTGCTGCTGGTGCACAGCAAAACCTCCTAGGCCTATGCCGATAAGGACAGCGATACCAGTCAGCAGCCGCTTTAGCTTCTCTCTCCTAGCCATAAGCTGGCCTCCTTCATAGCTGTTTAAAATTTTTCTAACGTTTTTTAGTCATTCACCTGCTCTTCTAGTAATGAAGAAAGCTTAGGGGAAAGTGTATAACCGTAAGAACTGTAGCTACCATCATCATTCTTTACTAATCCAAAATGAAAATCTAACTCTTTATCATTATTAAAATAAATTCTGACCATCAAACCTCCCATTGGATTGTATTCGAGTGTTTTGGTATCAATTTCATAAGACTTAATAATGCCGTCTTCAGTCAGCGCATTGGGGTCATTAGCTTTCATATGCTTCTCATAAACCTTCCTAGCTTCCTCACTGGTCGCTATTTCAATCATTTTTTGTTTTTCTTGCTGCTGGTGCACAGCAAAACCTCCTAGGCCTATGCCGATAAGGACAGCAATACCAATCAGCAGCCGCTTAATTTTCTTTTTCCTAGGCATTATCTCCCCCCTTTAACCAAGATACAAAGCCCGTTAAGAAATCCGTATGAAAAAATCTTTTTTCATTAACATATTTTGCTGCCACTAGTTATTCTCTTCTAATAAATCATTAAGCTCGGGTGAGTAAGTGTAGAATGCTGAATGGTAACTACCATCCCCATTATCTATCAAATTAAAATCAACATTTAAACTCTGTTTTTTATTCAAAACAATTCTTACCATCAATCCACCCATGGGATTATATTCTAAACTACTCTCATCAATCTCATAAGATTGTATTATTCCTTTAGAAGTAAAAGCAGCTTGGTCTTTATTTTTTAGATAATCTTCATAAACTTTGCGAGCTTCCTTACTGGTTGCTATTTCAATCATTTTTTGTTTTTCTTGCTGCTGATACACAGCAAAACCTCCTAATCCTATACCGATAAGAGCCGCGATACTGAACAGTAGGCGCTTAACTTTCTTTTTCCTGGGCATAAATCGGCCTCCTTCATAGTTATTTGAAGTTTTTCTTCATTTATATACTTTGTTGCCAACTTTAATCACTCTTTCCGTAATATTTTTCTTGCGTCTGCCAAAACTTTGGCGAACTTGTATAGTATGCCGAACTATAAGTACCATCTCCATTATCCATCAAATTAAACCCCACATCCATTTCTTCATCTCCATTGATAATTACTGTAACCATTAAACCTCCCATTGGATTATAATCTAAAGACTCTTTATCCACCTTATAGGAGTATATAAAACCTTTAGCAGTAAATGCTTGCGGATCTTCATTTTTTAAATAATCCTCATAAACCTTTCTGGCTTCCTTGCTGGTTGCTATCTCAATCATCTTTTGCTTTTCTTGCTGCTGGTGCACAGCAAAACCTCCTAGTCCTATGCCGATAAGGACAGCAATACCAATCAGCAGCCGCTTAATTTTCTTTTTCCTAGGCATTTATCTGCCTCCTTTAACAAAGATACAAAGGCCGTTTAAAAATCTGTATGAAACAGGAAAGTAGGATTTTAGACCGTATTCGATTGATGCTGCAATGCAAGGCAACATCTGTTATTGCCTTACATTATAGCATAAACCGTTTTGTTTTAAAACACGGCATCTACTGTCCCGGACCCATTCTCTTGGTATAGCCGGCTATAGTAAATTGTAAGCGGGCAATACAAACAGCCCCAAAGTTTCAGCATTCATTAAAAATTTTCTAATATACAAAGACAGCGTCATTATTGTTTTAAAGTGTCTTTTTATAATCGTGACTGGTTAACATTATTTTAGAATCTCTGTAATTTCCCATGATTTTATCGCATTTTAGGCCTAAAATGGTTTTATTTTTTCGCCTTTCACGTTATAATGAAACTAGCTATTTCATTTAAGATTAAAGGAAGCCACATGAAAAATAATAAAAGCGAAGTGATTTATTTGATTCTGAGTATCATTACGATTGCTTTAGCAGGGGGGATCTACCTTGTTTTTGGCAATAACAGCAGCACCAATCAGGCGAATTTTACCAGTCAAGATACAAAAATGGCAGCAGAAAAAAAGGCGGAAAAACTGGTCAGCCGGCTCGAAGATAAACAAACTCAGGAAGATTTGGAAGCTGCTCAGAAAGCGGTAGACAAGGTTGAGGAAGAAAAAACAAAGGCTTCACTGCAGAAACGCATTGAGGCGGTTGAGACCGAACTCAGTGCTCAGGAAGGAGCTGAAAAGGCTGTTGCGGCAGCTGAAGCCAACCAGACCCTGGAAAATCTGCACGCTGCACAGGATGCTGTCAATATTGTCTCCAATCCTGAGCGGAAAGCCGCCCTGCAAAAACGTATCGAAGCTGTCTCTGCTGCTCTTGCGGCTATTGGTCTGAATTGATGGCTGCTGCAAAGAATCAATAGAAAAACCAGACCCTGCCCGTAAGCATTTTACTTACGGGCAGGGTCTGGTTTTATTGTCAGCAGAACAGCCTTATGACGGAGCGGTTTCATAGCCGACCAGAATTCCTCCTTCTTCAGCATAGAAGCTGCACAGGCCGGATGCCGGCTGGCTCTGCAGCTCAGCCTCGGGAAAGCGGCTGTGGATTTTTTCACTGATCTGACGGCAGATTTTCTCATTACGGGCATGGGCAATCAGAACCCGCCCGCCATCATAGCCGGATTTCAGCATTTCTTCAACAACAGCCTCAGCTGATTTTTTCTGGCCTCTGGCCTTCTGCAGAAGTTCAAGCTTGCCTTCTTCGCTGGCTCTGCCAACCATCCGAATATTGAGAAAACCGATGACTTTGCCGACCAGCTTATTCAGACGGCCATTTTTCACTAAGTTATCCACTTTGGCTAAGACAAAGATTAGACGGGTTCTAACCTGATAGGCGGTAATTTGTTCAACAACTTCGTCAAAAGAAAGCCCTTGATTAATCAGACGGTTCAACTCTAAGATGATTAAATCCATCTCTCCTCCGGCTGAAAGCGAGTCAATCACATGGATATTGGCCTGAGGATTCTGTTCTAAAAGAAGTTCCTTGGCCAGCTGGGCACTGTTTTGACTGCCGGACAGAGAGCCCGTAATCGTAATCGCAATCACATTGTCTGCTCCGGAATAAGCCTGCAGGAAAGCATCGGGGCTGGGACAGGAAGAAGTAGCAGAACTTGGTGTGGCATACATCTTTGCCATCATCTCATCAATATTCAGTCCTTCATCATCTTTAAACACTTCTGAGCCAATTTGAATAGTCAGCGGTACGCACTCAAACTCAGTATCCGCTGCCAGTTGATCAATAGTTTTAAAATCACAGCCAGAGTCAGCTACAATTTTCCAAGACATAAGCATGCTCCTTTTACTGATTTTTTAATTTTTATCTCTTTTTATTTGACAAAAAGAGCTCCTTTACATAAAATTATATCATCGACTAGTTCATAATGATTAAAAATACTGTCAGCTGTAACAGTTAGAAAGGTTTTGTCATGACTGAACGTAAAATCTCAGCTAATTCCTTAAAAAATCTCAGTCAGTTCAATCAGGAAAACAGATATTTGACGCGTGAAGCTATTGAAACCGCCCTTTTATTTTTTATGGAAACCAAGGAGCTGTCTCAGATTACTGTTTCAGAATTGGTGAAAAAAGCAGGAGTTTCCCGCAATGCCTTTTACCGCAATTACAAGTCTAAGGAAGATATTCTTGAAGACATCCTAGTGCAGGTAGTCCGCAGGGCAGCGCGCGGTCTTAAGGCATTTGACCTTAAAACGCAGGGGCATCAGGTCTGGCTTTTTCTGCTTCAGGAAGCCAAAAAAGAGGCTCATATTCTGGGGCTGATTTTTAAACAGGGCTGCGAAGAACTTCTGAGTAAAATTGTAGCCAAACGCCTTAAGGGCTACCAACGGTTTAAACGAACCGGTCCTTTTGTAGCTTATACGATTTCTTTTTGGAGCAGTGCTATTATCTCTGTTCTCAAACACTGGATTGCAGACAATATGACCGTCTCTGAAGAAGATTTAGCAGCTGTTAACTTGCCTTTTCTTCCTTAAAGAGGTATAAGGCCTATCATTAAAAAATCTCTTGTATTCTTCCTGTCAGGAAAGAGGCAAGAGATTTTTAATAATTACGACAAAACATGCTTAAAGATGGCTTTTGCCACCCCAGCCTTATCATTGCTGTCAGTTAGATAGCGGCTGTGCTCTTTAACCAGCCTGCTGGCATTGTCCATAGCGACACTGACTCCGGCAAAGCGCAGCATTTCTAAATCGTTAGGGGCATCGCCAAGCGCCATGACTTCTTCAGGACGGAAGCCCAAATTTTGGCTCAGTTTCCGAAGTGCTTTCCCTTTTGTAACGCCCATAGGCATGGCTTCAAAGATATAATCCTGACTGCGCACAGCACTAAATAAGCGGCTCAGTTTTTGAGCTTCTGCTCTTTGAAATGCATCTAGCTGTCTTTTTTCTCCCATATACATGGCCTGAAAAATGATTTCAGAGCTCTTTTTAACCTTATCTAAACTGGCTGCCTGTGCTGTAGCAAAGACCAAACCGGCATCGTACTGTACAAGCTCAGGTACTGTTTCTCCGACAGCATAGTAGTTTTGCTGACCGGTCAAAGTCAGGCAGACTTCAGGAAAATCCTGAACGGCCTGACTCAAAGTATTCAGCTCTTGATAAGACAGAGCAGCATAATCGATCAAATCCCAATTTTTAGTTTGATAGACAGAACAGCCATTGTTCATGATAACATACTCATTATCCGACAGTCCCAGTTTATTAAAATAAGGCTCAACCCCTGATTTAGGCCGGCCGGTACACAAGACAATCTTAACCCCCGCCTGAGCTGCTCTTTGAAGAGCCAAAATATTCTCAGCAGGCAGCTCTCTGTTAGAATCCAGCAGGGTACCGTCCATATCAATTGCAATCAGTTTAATCATTTTCTCCCACCATAAACGTTATTTCCTCTGCAGCCTTCCGGCAGTTTGGTTTGCTGCCAATTTTTTTGTTCTCACTTTTCGTATTATAGCACATATCAGTGCAAAGAAAAAGTGACTGAGAAATCAAATATCCTGCTAGAGGGCTTTTATCTTTATCAGTTTGGCTGATAAGCTAAAAATTCAGTTAGGCTTAAGCCCTCAGTCTTCTTTTTGCTAAAAGAAAGCATCTAAGGCCGCCATCCTTAGATGCTTTTTAAGTAAAACAGCCTGTACTGCTGCTTTTTTCCTTTATCAGTACCGCCTGCTTAGAGAGTTAAAAAACTACCAGTAAAAATAAAATCATAACTGTTTTTAGTGAAGGACAGGAAAGATGGAAAAGAATAACCAACCGGTTTTATATTTCTTTAGTCATTCAAGACAACTCTACTTATAAATATTGGAGATTCATGGCTAAAAATTTAGGAGGTCTGACCATATTTTTCAAGTATCAGAGTGTGATGCCCTGTTATGACTGCAAAACCGGGTGACTGATAAAGGAAGGGCTTCAAAAACTTTTATTTTTCCGCCTCTTTGGCAGCAGATCACAGGCTGTAAATAACAAAGAGCTCCCCAAGAGTGCCGGCTGCTGAGAAAACATCTATTTGAGGCAGTCCTGTTCCCTTTTCTCAAAACAGTTTTCTACATGGCAGTCAGTCTATTCAATCACGCGCCTCTGTGCCAAATCCCTGTACCAGTAGGCACTCTTTTTGGGGTAGCGTTCTTGTGTTTCGAAATCAACATAGAAAAGGCCGTAACGTTTTTCGTAACCGTTTGACCACGAGAAAACATCCATCAGCGACCAAATAAAGTAGCCCTTCACGTTGGCACCGTCATGTATAGCATCGCTAACAGCTGACAAATGCTGTTTGACATAATCGATGCGGGCGTCATCATAAACGGTGCCGTTGACAAACTCATCTTTATAGCCCAGCCCATTTTCTGTAATGTAAATTTTCTTATAATTTGGATAATCCTGCTTTATCCGCATAATTTGGTCATACAGGCCCTGCGGGTAAATCAGCCAGTCCCAGTCAGTCCGCGGAATGTCAACATCAAACTCCCGCCGGCCGACACCTTTAATCTGATATTTTGAACCGCCTTTGTCCCCGGTCGCATTGTGCGTAATCTCAGTTTCGCCGTCAAAGGCCCGCATCCAATCACTCATATAGTAGTTGATGCCCAAAAAATCATTCAGATCTTTAGCAGCCTTAAGTACTGCAAAATCTTCGTCCTGTAAGTCCAGTTTGCCGCCATTAACTGATAGGATATGAAGAACACCTTCTATCGTTTTTTTAGAGTAATCGCCCAGATAAGTCGCATCTAAGATAAATTTATTGTGGATAATATCTTCCAGTTCAGCTGCCCTGACATCAGCTGGATCAGCTGGATTGTAAGGGTATTTTGTCGGCAGAGCATGGACAACACCGATCTCACCAGAATAACCGCTGTCTTTGAATAATTTGACCGCACGGGCATGAGCGACCATCATATTATGATGAGACTGAAAGAGTTTGGCAAAATCATACTGAATCCCCGGCGGAAATTTCCCCACAAGATACTGTCCATCACCAATAGGTCCGATTTCATTGAAAGTCGTCCAATAATTAACTTCAGAAAATTCCTTGAAACAAAAGGCTGCATAATCGACAAAATGGTCAATATTTTCCCTATTTAGAAAATCTCCTTTTGAATGCAGACTTTCCGGTGTATCAAAATGATGCAAAGTAACAAAAGGTTCAACATGTCGTTTATGGCATTCCGCAAAAAGCTTATGGTAAAAATCCACTCCTTTTTGATTAACTTCACCAAAGCCAGTCGGGAAAATGCGCGACCAGGCAATGGATATGCGAATGCCGTTGACGCCAAATTCCTGAGCCAGCTGCAGATCGAGCGGATACTTATGGTAAAAATCACTGGCAGGTTCAGCCGTATACCAGTAATTTTCTTCTAAGAAAGTATCCCAGGCGACACGGCCTTTCCCATCTTCATGAGTAGCCCCTTCTGCCTGATAAGCTGCTGTTGCTCCGCCAAAAATAAAGTCTTCCGGTAATCTTTTCATTTGCAATGACCTCACTCCAATAGCCTAGTTCTTGAACTGTTCTTCCACAAAAGCCAGTGCCCCCTGCCCATCACGAGTCAGGCTGATATACTGAGCTCCTTGTGTTTTCGCTAATTTAATACCGAGTTTGTCTGTCTCAAGTTTCATATCTTCATAGTTAGAGGCAACCTGCGGTGCTAAAATTACCAGCTGGTATTCCGGCAGAATTTCCCGGTGGGCGCCATAACTTCCTGCGGCTGCCTTAAGGGGAACACCATGTTCAGCTGCAGCCTTATTCAGAGCATTGGCTAAAAGGCCGCTGGTGCCGCCGCCGGCACATAATACTAAAACATTGGTTTGCTTTGCAATCTGGCTGCTTGAATCTATCTTTTCTTCACTGACACCAGCTTTTTCCAGCAGATTTTCTGCCTTTTGTGTATCAAAATTCGCAGCAACTTTTTCCTTAAGCTGTGCAGCTGCATCTGTCCCCGCCGCTTCTTCTGCCAAAATTTCTTCATCATAGACCTTAACAAAAGGATAGTAAATAATCAGATCCACTACAATCAGTAAAGCAGCTAGAACAAACGATAAACCTGCAAAACCTGTTCCCATGACAATCCCTAAAGGTCCTGGCGTGGTCCAAGGGAGATTGGCAAAGAAGCTGTTCATTCCCAGCGTATCCACAAAGAATTTAAAAATCCAAACATTGACAATCGGTGCAGCAATGAAAGGAATGAAAAAGACCGGATTCAGGACAATAGGCGCTCCAAACAGAATCGGTTCATTAACCCCAAAGAAAGTCGGTACAACGGAAGCGCGTCCGATTGCTCTGTTGCGTTTGGACTTGCAGAGCCACATAAACATAAAGGGAACGACCAAGGTTGCACCTGTTCCTCCCATGGTGACTATAAACATCTGTGTGCCTGATGTGATGACCTTATCGGCATGCTGACCGGCCTGTACCAGCTGCATATTGAGCTCCACATTGGAATATGTGATGGCAGCAATTGCCGGCTCAACAATTGACGGCCCATGAATCCCGACGAACCAAAACAGAGCATAAGCACCAAAAATAAGCGTAATCCCTAAATAGCCGTCTGCAGCTGAGAATAAAGGAGCCAGCAAGGTCCCAATCGACTCAGCTACATTAACGCCGACAAGCTTTTGAACTATGAGCTGGATTCCATAGAGAATAATAATGGAAAAGGCAAAGGGAAAAATATCTTTAAAAACTTGGGAGATATTAGGCGGCACCTCACTTGGCATAGGAATTGTCACATTATTTTTGACACAGAAACGGTAAACATTGACAGTAATAAAAGCTGCGATAAAGGCTGTCAAAAGTCCCTTGGTCCCCATAAATGAGCTCAAAAAGCCGCCTTCCTCAGCCGGATCAGCCGCCATAAGCAGGAAACCAGCCATAGAGGCTAACATAGTTGATAAATAGTTGATTTGATTGGTCGATTCCATCGTTCGATTGACGGAGTCGGTCAGGGATTTTGCTGTTGTACCGGCAACTAAAAAACCGATAATTCCCATCGTGTAATTATAAGGCGTCATTAAAAGACTTTCCATGTCTGATGACCACGTAAAGCCAAAAATGTTAGGAACATAGGCAATTAAAAGGAAAATACTGGAAAATAAAATGACCGGCATGGCAGAGATAAAGCCATCACGAATAGCCCTTAAGTAAATATTGCGTGAAATTTTTTCGAAAAACGGCTTTCCTTTTTCAATTTGAGCAATTAAAGCATTCATGATTAACTCCCTCTTTTATATAATGCAATGAAATGTTCCATCAAATCTTTCAATAAGACCGTTGTCATTAAATGATCCTGCCCATGCATCAAGGTAACACTGAGTTCAATATCCGAACCTTGAGCTTCCTTGGTTAAAAGTTCTGTCTGGGCCTTATGAGCATCGACAATACACTGATTGGCCTGCTCAATCAGTTCTTGAGCTGCCTCAAACTCCTTGTTTTCTGCCTTTGTCAGTGCCTCTAACAGTTTGGATCGGGCATCTCCGGCATAAGCCACAATTTCAAAACCTAATAATGTTGTCTCTTCTCTGTTCATTATCTTTCCTCCGCTGCTTCAGAGCTTATCAGTCCAAGGCACTGCTGTCTGTGACAGAACGCTGTTTAATTCATCAATCTGTTTAAAACCTGTCGTCCGCAGCCACTCCCTCGCTGCTTCTGCTCCTTTTTCAATATAAACAGGAACCGAACCGGCCCATGTCGCTCTTCCGCAAAGAACGCCGTTAAACCGAGCCCCGGCTTTTTGTGCAAAAATCAGTGTTTCTTGGAACAGTTTACTACTGACACCGGCACTTAGATAGATATAAGGCAGATGTGTCGCAGCCTCTTGTTCTCTAAAATAAGCTGCTGCCTGTTCCTGACTGTAAACAGTTTCGCCTTCTGCAAAGCCTTCAACATAAGCCATATTGACTGGTACTTCAACCTTGAGAACATCAACATTGAAGCGTCCTTTCGAAAAGACTTTCATCGCTTCAATGACTTTTTTCGGCTTCACTTTGGCAAATGCGGCACTGCTGTTATCAGCAATTTTTTCATCATAGGTCAGAATCTCCAAAAAGAATGGAATGTCCTCTGCTAAGCATTCTGAACCGATTCGCTCAATATAAGCCTGTTTCTGCTGGTTGATATCAGAATCCCCGTCAGTATCATAGTAGAGCAAGAATTTCACTGCATCCGCCCCTGCTTCTTTTAAACGCTTTGCTGACCATTCAGGCAGACAATCCGGCAGACGGCTTGTCGTACTGGCATCATAACCTGTTTTTTCATAAGCAAGGAGAAGGCCAGCCTGCCGGTCGCGCAGCTGACTTGCCTCAAGACCGTATTCAGGATCCAACAAAATCGAAGAAGCATAGGGCGTTAATTCTTCTGAAACCAAAGATTTCAGCTCTTCCATCTGCTGCCTTTGCGGTACTTCTTCTTGAAACTGGGCCATCATTTTACGCAAAGCGCCGCGCTGATCAAAAGCCAAGGCAGAAATAATGCCTTTACGGCTGAGTTTTTCTAATGATTGTCGTTTTTGTTCTGTAAATCCCATTTTTATACCTCTTCTACATGAACTTGTTTAAATAATTTCTCATAGTCAGCCAGATTAACATGGCCTGTCATTTTTTCCTGTGCATTCAGCATTCCTAAGACATTGGCTTTTTTTAAGAGCTCCGTATCAGAAAGTCCGTGCAAAAGACTTGATGCAATGCCTGCCACCGTTGAATCCCCTGAGCCTACCGGATTAGCAACCTTAATTTCAGGGATTCTGACACGGTAAAAGGTCTCATTATGTTTGGCAAAGGCACCTTCGGCTCCCAGAGAAACAATCACCCAGCTGATGCCTTCAAACATAGGCTGAGAAAGTAAGGCTTTCAGGGACTGATTATCAGCTGCAGCAGATTCCCCCGTAAGCTGACTTAACTCTTCTAAATTAGGTTTAATAACAAAAGGCTTAGCTGAATTTTTCAGCACTTCCAGCAATGGATCGCCTGAACAGTCCAAAATAATTTTCTTCTGATAAGCATCAGCCAGACGAATCAGCTCTGCATAATAATCAGAAGCGAGCCCATCCGGCAGACTTCCCGAAATAGCAATCACTTCAAAAGGCCGAATCAGACGTTCAAAATGCGAAAGGAAGCTTTCAGCCTCGGCAGGGGTGATTTTTGGCCCCTTCTCTAAAATTTCAGTTTGCTGCCCTTTATGCAGGATAGCAATACAATTTCTGGTTTCCCCGCGGATAGGGAAAAAATGGTGATGGATAGCCGCGTCTGATAATTTTTCCTGCAGATAGAGACCGGTTTTCCCGCCAATCAGGCCAGTTGCCATAACATCTTCGCCGAGTTCGGCCAGTACACGGGTAACATTCAGGCCTTTCCCTCCCGGAGTTTTAGTTACTTCAGCTGCTCTGTTGACAGTATCAAGCGACAAGCGGGGCAGGGAATAAGAAATATCGATAGCAGGATTCATCGTTACAGTTAGAACCATTTTTTCCTTCCTTTTCAATCGTGATATTCGCCGCGATCCCATTTTTCTAAAAACTCATCAAAAAAATGAGGATTTTGCTGGTCAGCATTCAGACTTTCCAGCTGAGCGATTTTTTCAATCCATTTTTTATTTTCTGGTTTTTCTTTATATTTAGCTTCAATAAAAGCAGCGATAATATCGCACATCAAAAGCTCACCGGTAATTTTTCCGCCAAAACCAATAACATTAGCATTCAGCTCTTCTTTAGCATAAAGAGCTGTTGTCATGTCACGAACTAAGGCTGCCCGGACACCGGGAACCTTGTTAACAGCGTTCGTAATACCGACACCAGTCCCGCAGATACAAACACCTAAATCAGCCTCTCCTTTTACTACAGCTTCCCCCACTTTTTTACCAAAAATCGGATAATGAGTCCGCGTATGATCGTAAGTCCCGCAGTCAAGGACCTCATAACCTTTAGTTTTTAAAAAATCTGAGACAGCAATTTTCTCATCTGTTACAATGTGGTCACATCCAAGAGCGATTTTCATTTTTTCTCCTCATTTCTAGCACATCTTATTTAGCATATCGACACGAATTTGGTGACGCCCCCCGTCATAGCGTCCTCCTGCAAAAGCTGTCGCTATATTTTTGGCCAGCTGATCACCGACAATCTCTGCTCCTATTGTAATCATGCGGGCATTATTATGACCCCGTGTCATATAAGCTGAACGCTCATCTGAGACCTCTGCGGCAATCATACCTTTTATTTTAGTGGCTACCATGAAACTGCCAGCGCCGTAAGCATCTATCATGATACCCAGATTTTCTGTATCCTTGCCCAGCTGAGCTGCTACGGTCAGTGTATTGTCAATGAAATCTTTTGTATCATCGCCGACATCTATCACCTCATAGCCTGCTGCCAAAAGATGAGCCTTTAAAACATCTTTAAGCCTCTTCCCTTGGGCATCTGCACCAATAACAATCGCCATTTCAAGCCTCCTTTTATTGACTGCTGCCTTTATCAAAGACAGATAATGTTTATTTTTGTTTGTTTACCTTTCTAATAATAACATGTAATAAAACAAGTGTCAACGTTTTTATGTTTATTTTAGAACATTATTGTAATTTTGTTTTAAATAAACTGTTTTTTTAACTTATTATTTGGTTTTCGTTTAGGATCAGTCAAACCATATCGTGTTCTTTTTTTGTTTATTTTTGTTTATATAGCTTGAAAAATTAATAAAATTGTGCTATATTGAATAGATAATCAGAAATGAAATTAGGTAAAATAATGTTAAAAAGAGAAAGGCTGCAGCGTATCGTTGATAAGGTCAACCAAAAAGGAGTTGTCACTGTTAATGATATTATCCAAGAGCTCGGAGTTTCTGATATGACTGTCAGAAGGGATCTGGATGAGCTGGAAAAGAAAGGGCTGCTCAGCCGAATACATGGGGGCGCTCAGAGTATTTCTTTCCTGCAGAAACAAGAAAAATCTAATAGGGAAAAGCTGACTGTTCAGACTAAAGAAAAGCAGGAGATTGCTAAATCGGCGGCAAGTCTCATTAGCGATGGCGAAACTATTTTTATCGGTCCGGGAACAACTCTGGAATTTCTTGCTAAGGAGCTGAGCAGCAGAAATATCCGTATTGTCACTAACAGCCTTCCGGTTTTTAATATCTTATCCAAAAGTACAACTGTCGATTTGCTTCTGATTGGCGGTGAATACCGTTCTATTACTGGAGCTTTCACAGGTTCGCTGACTAAGAGCAATGTCGCCTCTCTGAAATTTGCCAAGGCTTTTATCAGCTGTAATGGGATTTATAACAATGATATTGCAACTTACAGCGAAGCAGAAGGCAATATTCAAAAACTAGCCTTCGATAACTCTATAGAAAAATTTCTTTTAATGGACAGTCAAAAATTCGACACCTATGATTTCTGTGTGTTTTATCAACTGACTGATATCACAGCCCTAATCACTGATTCATCGGTGCGCAAAGAAGATTTGGCAAAATACAGCCAGCTGACGCATATTCTAAAACCATCCCCACAATCCAAGGAAGCCTAATCTTATTCTCTCAGACATCAAAATCACGGTTCTATACAGGAACCGTGATTTTTTTCAAAACAATTTAACAATCTCTTTTATTCGATTTGTAGTATAATAAAAGTGTAAACCTTTTCATTCTTATTTAATGACAATGAGCACGCCCTATACACTGCGGAAAAAAGATATGGCTAAGTTGAGAATTGATTTCAAGTTAGCTAGCCGTAGACGTCTGAAGGCTTTGTCGTCCTGCGGCCGACCGCACCCTTCTAGTCGTCTTGGCAGAGGTGCGTCTGCGAAATCAGAGATTTCGGACTTACCGTCATTTTTGCTTTGCTCTTTAACGGGCTTTGTATCTTGTTAATTGAACACGCCCTAAGAGCTGTGCAAAAAAGACAGCCCTCCCTTGAGTCTTTAATGACTCATCGGTCAGACTCCTATTTTTGCTTTGCTCTTTAACGGGCTTTGTATCTTATATAAGGAGGCGGATATCTAATGGCACTCTACGGTAAACATAATCAGGAAAAACATGATGTCCTCAGTCCCATCTTTGGATCTGTCAGTGAGGATCACGATTTACCAAAATATAAGCTCAACCAAACGCCTGTTGAGCCGAGAATCGCTTATCAGGTTATCAAGGATCAGCTGCTTGATGAAGGGAATGCTCGTCTGAATTTGGCTACTTTTTGCCAGACCTATATGGAACCTGAAGCGATACAGCTGATGAGCGAGACGCTGGAAAAAAATGCTATTGATAAATCAGAATATCCGCGTACAGCAGAAATTGAAAACCGCTGTGTCAATATGATGGCTGATTTATGGCACGCTCAGCCCGAAGAAGAATTTTTGGGCACATCAACTGTCGGTTCTTCTGAAGCTTGTATGCTGGGTGGATTGGCTATGAAATTTGCCTGGCGTAAACGGGCCGAAAGTCTCGGTCTGGACACCAGTGCTCAAAAGCCAAACTTAGTTATTTCAACCGGCTATCAAGTCTGTTGGGAGAAATTTTGCACCTACTGGGACATTGAACTGCGGACTGTTCCTATGGATAAGGAACACCAGTCACTAAATATGGAAACGGTCATGGACTATGTTGACCCTTACACAATTGGTATTGTCGGCATTATGGGTATCACCTATACAGGCCGTTATGACAATATTAAGCAGCTCAATGACCTGGTGGAAGCCTATAACAGCCACACAGATTTTAAGGTTTATATCCATGTTGATGCGGCGTCCGGCGGTTTTTATGCGCCTTTTATGGAACCGGAAATCGCTTGGGATTTTCGCCTAAAAAATGTCATCTCTATTAACACTTCCGGTCATAAATACGGACTTGTTTATCCGGGAATCGGCTGGATTCTTTGGCGTGATAAAGCTTTTCTGCCGGAAGAATTAATCTTTAGGGTGAGTTATTTGGGAGGAGAAATCCCGACAATGGCCATTAATTTTTCCCGCAGTGCCTCACAAATCATCGGCCAGTATTATAATTTTATTCGTTACGGCTATGACGGCTACCGCGCAATTCATCAACGGACCCACGACGTCGCTCTCTACCTGGCAAAAGAAATAAAGGCCTTAGATTGTTTCGAGATGGTTAATGATGGGGCGCACCTGCCTATTATCTGCTACAAACAAAAAGATGCTAAACAGCAGGAATGGACACTTTATGATTTGGCCGACCGTCTGGCTATGAAGGGTTGGCAAGTTCCGGCTTATCCTTTACCTGCTGATTTGGACCAAACTGAAGTACAGCGTCTGGTTGTGCGTGCTGACTTTGGTATGGGCATGGCGCATGACTATATAGAAGATATGAAGGCAGCTATAGCAGATCTCGACCGAGCCCATATCCTTTTCCATGAGAAAAAAGAAATCAAAAACTACGGCTTCACACACTAAACAAGATACAAAGGCCGTTAGATAGGCACAAAAAAAGCCAAGTCTCGTTGAGACTTAGCTTTTTTTACTTCTTTCATTATTTAAGTGTTAAAATAAGCGCAGCCAGACCATTATATCCACAGTTCAAATTTTCCTAGCCTATTTTTTATTTCCTGAGCTTCTAGATTTCTTTACCTAAGGCATAATGGCTGCCTTTAAGTGCTTTTTTCAAAGAAAATTTAAAGGGATGGCCCGTAACAGTGGCTTGTTTTTTCTCCAAATCGACATGAACATCCGTTACGCCTCGGACTGAACTCAGTTTTTCTGCTACCGTCTGAGCACAGCCTTGACATTTCATACCTGTAATTTCATAAGTTTTTTCCATAGAAACCTCTTTTCCTGCATAAATTAATAGATCAATCCCTTGTTTAAACCATTCGTTTCAAACGCAGAGCATTTAAGACAACTGAAACTGAGCTAAAACCCATTGCCAGTCCTGCAATCATCGGATTGAGCAGAGGACCGCCGAACAGATAAAGCACTCCCATAGCGACCGGAATAGCAAGGATATTGTAGATAAAAGCCCAAAACAGGTTTTCTTTAATAACCTTTATTGTCAGCCGGCTAATGGTCAGGCTTTTAAAAACGTCTGAAAGTTCGGGGCGCATTAAGATGATATCTGCTGATTCAATGGCAATATCTGTTCCTGAACCAAGAGCCAACCCGATATCGGCCTTGGCAAGAGCCGGAGCATCGTTAATCCCGTCGCCGACCATAGCAACCAGCCGGCCTTGGTTTTGCAGGTCTTCAATAGCCTGCGCTTTTTGGTCAGGAAGAACCTCACTGATTGTCTCTTTGATTCCTACCTGCTTAGCAATAGCCTGGGCAGTTCTTTGATTGTCCCCTGTCAGCATGATAACAGAAAATCCAGCTTTTTGCAGATCGGCAACTGTCTGCCGGCTGTCTGCTTTAACCAAATCAGCAACTGTCATCAGACCTACAAGCTCTTTACTGCGGGCCAGATAAATCGGTGTCTCCCCATTCTCAGTTGCCGCAGCAGCTGTCTGTGCTGCCGCTGTTATATCAATGCCCTGCTCTTGCATAAGCCGTTGATTCCCGACATAGACAGTCTCCCCATTAATCTCTGCCTGCAGCCCCAGTCCGGTTAAGGCAGTGAAGTCAGTGACAGGCAGCAAAGCGATATCTTCTGCTTCAGCTTTGGCAACAATGGCCTGACTTAAGGGGTGTTCGGATAATTTTTCAACCGAAGCCGCCAGCTGCAGTAAATCGTGTTCACTGATTGCATAAGCAGTCAGTCCAGCGACTTCTGGTTTCCCTTGTGTTACTGTCCCTGTTTTATCAAAAACAATCGTGTCTGCCTGATGGAATTTCTCAAGAATATCTCCTCGTTTATAGAGAATCCCGTTTTCAGCTGCCCAGCCTGTTCCTACCATAATAGCGGTCGGCGTAGCCAGACCCAAGGCACAGGGACAGGCAATCACAAGCACGGCAACAGCAGTCTGCATAGCAAAGACAAAACTCTGCCCCATTATAAAATACCAAAACAGTCCGGTTAATAAAGCCAAACCGATAACTATCGGCACAAAAACTCCTGATACTTGATCGGCTATCTTAGCAATCGGAGCTTTTGTCTGCTGGGCATCTTCAACTAAGCTGATAATCTGTGCCAAAAGAGTATCATTACCGATTTTTTCAGCTTCTATAGTCAAAACTCCCTGCCCATTAATGGTAGCTCCATAAACCAAATCATCCGCCTGTTTTTCGGCAGGAATACTTTCACCTGTCAGCATTGATTCATCAACAGAGGAGTGGCCGGCAACCACTCGGCCGTCTACAGGAATTTTTTCTCCGGGTTTGACAAGCAGGGTATCAGAGAGAACTACTTCTTCAACAGGCAGCATCAGTTCTTGTCCGTCTCGGATTACTCTGGCTTCTTTAGCAGACAAAGTCAGTAAGCGTTCGATTGCTTCTGAGGTGCGGCCTTTTGAGCGGTTCTCAAAATATTTCCCCAAGGTAATCAAAGTCAGAATAACGGCTACAGATTCAAAATAAAGGTCATGCACATAATGGCTGTGCCCCCAGAAAATATGATAGAGCCCGTAGAGGCTGTAAGCAAAAGCGGCAGCTGTTGCCAGAGCGACTAAGGAATCCATATTGGGATGTCTCTGCCAGAGGGCGCGAAAGCCATTGCGATAAAAACGGCGGCCCAAATACATGACTGGCAGTGTCAGAAAAAGCTGCAGCAAAGCAAAAACTAAGGGCTGGCTGTTCGGTCTGATGACTTCAGGGAGCCATAAGCCCATCATACTTCCCATGGAAATATAAAGGAGCAGCAGACTAAAAACAGCTGACAGCAAAAATTGCTGCCACATTTTTTGACTGGTTTCTTCCTGCCTTTCTGCCTGACTTTTAGCCTCGGCCGGATTATATAAGCTGGCAGCGTAGCCACTGGCAGCTACTGTCTTTTCAATATCTGCCGGAGACGTTTTTTGAGAGTCGTAAGTTACCTTCATTTTCTCCGTTGCTAAATTGACAGCAGCAGTATCAACAGCAGCCATTTTTTGAACAGCATTTTCAACAGTTGAAGCACAGCTTGCACAAGTCATACCATCAATAAGAAAAATATCTTCTTGCATTAGAAAACCTCCATATTTTCTTTACAGCGGCATTGACCAGGTATACAATTGCAGTGAATCTCCGCGGCTGCATGCTTTTTTTTGTGAGTCAGCACATTTTGCAAATGCTCAATATCCGTCAAAGTTAAAGAGCTGGTATGCAAAAGATGCTCCAGTAAAGCAGGATGCTGACGCTGACAAAACTTATTCAAAAGGTCATCAGTCTGCCTATCCATGCTGGATTTTTCATCAATCTTCGCTGAATAAATAAACCGTTTCCCCTTTTTTTCTGCCTGCAGGCATCCCTTAGCCACAAGACGTTTGAGCAGGGTTTTGACAGTAGAAGGGCTCCACTGCATTTTCTGCTTTAAAATTTCTAAAATTTCACCACTTGTTGTCTGTCCTTTAGCCCAAACCACACGCATAACTTCCCATTCTGCATTGGCAATTATCATAGAAAATCAACCTCATTCGTCTATGTTTGTCACCATTATAAGATGTTTGACGACAGTTGTCAACTAAAATGCTTATTAAAAACAGCTGGCAGCATGTCCTCAACCATATCAAAAGAGTATATAAAAATAAGAAAAAAGGGGCAGCCCCTTTTTTCTTATTTTAACTGTCAGAATCATAGAGATAAAAGGCAGACAAATGACGCTCCGCATCGCAACTGCAAGTTTTTTACAAAGAAGCAGAGTTTGGCCGGCCTTTATTTCTTATTTTCTAAATCGCGCAGCATTTGGTCAATTTTATTGCCATAAGCAATTGACTCGTCTTTGATAAACTGCAGGTCAGGTATCTTATACATCGTCAAATAATGGCCGAGTTCACGCTTAATTGTTCCAGTCGCTTTTTCCAGCCCTATCTGAGCTTTTTGCTGCTCAGACGCCAAATCACTCATAACTGTATAATAAACCTTGGCAAGGGATAGATCACCAAGCATCTGAACATCAGTTATCGTTACCCCTTTGACACGCGGATCACGCACTTTCTTTTGCAAAATATCATTGACCTCACGCTTAATCTCCATACCTACACGATCAACACGAAACGAATGTCCCATAACTCCCCTTCTACACAAGATACAAAGCCCGTTTAAAGAGCAAAGCAAAAATAGGAGCCTGACCGATGAGTCACTAAAGACTCAAGGGAGGGCTGTCTTTTTTGCACAGCTCTTAGGGCGTGTTCGATTAACAAGATACAAAGCCCGTTTAAAAATCCGTATGAAAATAGGGGATGGCAAGTGATGCCTAAGCATCACACTGGCAGCCATCTTTTTCACTAGGATTTTAGGGCGGGTTCAATTAACAAGATACAAAGGCCGTTAAGAAATCCGAATGAAAATAGGGGATGGCAAGTGATGCTTGCATCATGCTGACAGCCATCTTTTTCACTAGGATTTTAGGCCGTGTTCAATTAACAAGATACAAAGCCCGCTGTTTTCATTTGTCTATAGCCGATTCACTGAAGTTTTGCAGGTGCTTTAACGAGCAATCTCTTCCATAATATAGGCTTCAATGTTGTCATCAATCTTTAGATCGTTGTAATTTTCAATCATCAGTCCGCCTTCCTGTGCATTGCCGACTTCCTTGACATCATCTTTATAGTGTTTTAAACTGGCCAATTTCCCATCAAAGACAACAACACCGTCACGGATAACACGAACATTTGAATCGCGGGTCACTTTGCCGCTGAGAACCATGAAGCCGCCGATTGTTCCCATTTTAGAAACTTTAAAGGTCTCACGAATAACAGCTTCTCCGATAATTTTTTCTTCATATTCCGGATCAAGCATGCCTTTCATGGCATCTTCAACTTCTTCAATCACCTTATAAATAATCGAATGAAGGCGAATTTCAACCTCATCTGCTTCGGCTTGCTGGCGGGCTTGCGGTGTCGGACGGACATTAAAACCGATAATGACTGCATTGCTGGCTTCAGCCAAGGTAACATCTGATTCATTAATAGCGCCGACAGCAGAGTGCACGACATTGACCTTGACGCCTTCAACATCTATCTTAAGCAAAGAAGCTGCCAATGCTTCGACAGAGCCTTGAACATCTGCTTTGATAATCACATTAACTGACTTCACTTCACCGGCTTTAAGAGTGTCAAACAGATTTTCAAGGCTGACCCGATGAGTAGTCTGCCGCTGCTTAAGAAGAGCACGCTTAGCACGTTCTTCACCAGCCGCCCGGGCTGCTTTTTCATCTTCATAGACGGCAAAATGATCTCCGGCCATAGGTGCCTCATTCAGTCCTGTAATGGATACTGGTGTTGAAGGAGGCGCTGCTTTCACACGGCGGCCCAAGTCATTAGTCATCGCGCGGACACGGCCGAAAGTGTTCCCGACGACAATCGGATCCTGCACATTTAAGGTTCCCTGCTGAACAAGAAGAGTGGCGATTGCCCCTTTCCCTTTATCAAGGCGGGCCTCAATAACAGTTCCGATAGCCCGAACTGTTGGATCAGCTTTAAGCTCTTGGATTTCAGCGACTAGGAGGACTGTTTCCAGCAGTTCGTCGATATTTTTGCCAAATTTAGCAGAGATTTCAACAAACTCTGAGTCTCCTCCCCAGGCTGTAGAAACAACACCATATTCTGCCAGCTCGCCGATGACCCGTTCAGGATTAGCGTCCGGTTTATCAATCTTATTTATAGCCACGATGATCGGGACATCAGCCGCTTTAGAATGGTTGATGGCTTCAATTGTTTGCGGCATCACACCGTCATCAGCAGCTACAATCAAAATAGTGATATCTGTTACTGAAGCACCGCGAGCCCGCATGCTGGTAAACGCAGCATGTCCAGGTGTATCAAGGAAAGTAATTCTTTTACCGTCTGTCTCAATTTGATAAGCACCAATATGCTGAGTAATTCCTCCAGCTTCTCCTGTGACGACACGAGAGTTGCGCAGTGTGTCCAGCAGCGTTGTCTTCCCGTGGTCGACATGTCCCATGATTGTGACAACAGGGGCACGCTCAACCATCTCTTCAGGATTAAGATAATCCTCATCAACAAAGAAGCGGTCAATATCAGCTGTATCTACCTGTACTTTGGCCTTGGCTTCGATACCATAATCAACCATCAGCAGCTCAATTGTATCAGCATCAAGCGATTGATTTTGTGTTGCCATGACTCCCATCATAAACAGTTTTTTGACGATTTCAGCCGGTTCACGCTTTATGCGCTTAGCAATTTCTGCGACAGTCATGCCTGCAGTGTACTCAAATTCTTTTGGCAGTTCATGAAACTTACGCTCAGTAACAGGTTTAGGTGCCTGACTATTGCGGTTATTCCGGCCTTTTTTGTTCTTTTTGGTATTATTCCAGTTGCTATTTCTTTGATTTCTCACGCGGTTTTGATTATTCCAGTTTTTCTTATTTTTTGCTTGTTTTGGACCATCTTCATTTTCATGAGTAAAGTCACGACTTTTTTCAGGACGGGCTTGCTTTTTACGGCGGCTGTCCTGTGCCTTCGGAACAGCGTCTGCTAAAGGAGGAGCTGCTTGAAGTTCCGGAGCTGCCGAGAGAGCTGCCTGCTCCTCAAGCTGCTGCTGGGCTGCTTCTTGAGCTTTTATTTGAGCTTGTCTTGCAGCTTCCTGTTCACGCACAGCTCTGGCTTTTGCCTCCTGTGCTTCACGGAAACGTGTCTCGCTTTGACGAGAATATTCGGCGTTCTGCTCTGCTTTTAAAGCAGCTGCACGCGCTTTAAAATCAATCCGCCCCTTCCCCTTAGCCGGCTGAGCTGTCTGCTGATTGGGCTGTGCTGTGCGGTCATAACGGCGGTCGTTATTGCGGCGGTTATTAGAATGATAGCGCTGATCACGGTTTCTATTTTGCCTGTCATTATCAGACCGACGGCCGTCTTTTTGATAAGACCCTTTGCGGTCTTTTCTTTGCTGCTGCTCTGCCTGGCGGCGTTGGGCTTCGGCCTTGGCCCTTGCTTCACGCTCTGCTTTAAAGTTGCGGCTTTTTGGACGGTTGAGCGGCGGTTTGGAAGCTGATGGTTCAGTGTTCTGAACAGCTTTAGGCGCAGGTGCCGTTTTTTGCGGCTGCTCTTTTGGATGCGGCTCCGGATCTGCAGCTTTAGGAGCTGGCTGCGTCTGTTCTTTGCTCGGTTCTTGTTTCGATACGGCTCCTTCCTTTGCTGCAGCGGTAAAGCTTGCAATAATGCGGCCTGCATCTTCTTCTTCAACACTAGAAGCATGGCTTTTTACGGCAAAACCAAGCGACTGCGCCCGTTCGACAACTTCCTTACTGCTTTTTCCGATTTCTTTTGCAATTTCGTGCAATCTTTTCTTTGACAATTTGTGTCCTCCTATTCATCTATCCCATAAGAGTCCTCATTTTCTTTGAAAATCCAGCATCTGCAATAGCCAGCACTTTTCGGGGCTTACCTAGTGCAGCACTTAATTCCAGCGTAGAAAACGCTGTGGAGACTTCTACATTGTAATAGTTGCTTTTATCTTTTATCTTTTTACTTAGATTAGGACTGGCATCACTAGCCAGAAAGATAAGTTTAGCTTGTCCGGTCTGAATCGCTTTGACAGTCAGTTCCTCACCCGAAATGACACGGCCTGCGCGATAAGCAAGACCGATAAGCTGTGAGATTTTTTCTGAATTATTCAAGGCCCAGCTCTTTTCTTTTCACTTTATGTTCAACATAAGCAATCAAGTCGTCATAAAAACTTTCCGGTACTGTCATAGCGAAAGTACGGTCAAAAACCTTTTTTTTCTTGGCAGTCAATGCTTCGGTATTATCCAGTTTAATATAAGCGCCGCGGCCGTTTTGTTTGCCGGTCGGATCAATAAAAATGTCACCTTCCTTATTTTTGACGATTCTAAGAAGATCGCGCTTATCGATAACTTCACCTGAGACGACTGATTTTCTTAAAGGAATCTTTCTTGTTTTTGGCATTTAAAAACTCTTTTTCTGTTTTTATTCCGTTCCGTCAAGAACAGGTTCTGACGGTTCACTTTCAGCATTTTTAGCTTCTGCAGCCAGGAATTCTTCTCTCTGAGCTTCCATTTCATCATACTCACTTGCCGACTTGATATCGATGCGATAGCCGGTCAGATGAGCCGCTAAGCGGACATTCTGTCCGCGCCGGCCAATAGCCAGAGACAATTTGCTGTCCGGCACAACAACGGTCGCCCGTTTAGGATCCTCATCATCAAAAAGCACCATATCAACTTCTGCAGGAGCAATAGCATTGTAGATGAACTCTGCCGGATCATCAACCCACTGGATGACATCAATGTTTTCTTCCATCGGCAAAGCTGCACCTGTTTTAGGATCAATCCGCTTAGGATGAAATTTGCTGGTTACTTTTTTAATATTGCTGCCGCCGCGGCCGACTATGGTCCCGATTGCATCAACATTGGGATTGTGGCTGCGTACCGCAATCTTTGTCCGATCACCGGCTTCCCGGGAAACGCTCATTATCTCGACTGTTCCGTCAAACACCTCGGGAATTTCCTGCTCCATAATCCGTTTGATAAACTGAGGATGGCTGCGGCTGACAAAAACATTGACCCCTTTAGGGTTGTTTTCAACTTTATAAACATAAACTTCAATACGGTCGTGCGATTTAAAGGTTTCTCCCGGAATCTGGTCCTGATGGGACAGCTGAGCCTCCAAAGTTCCTAAATTCACGTAAATAAAGCGCTGATCGAAACGCTCAACCGTTCCTGTCATGATTTCACCTTCACGTTCTTTGTATTCATTAAAGGTGACTTCCCGCATCTGACGCCGCATTTTTTCCATAATGGTCTGTTTAGCCGACTGTGCTGCCACACGGCCAAATTCTGCCACTGATTCAGCAAAACGAATCTTATCGCCTATTTCATAGGCAGAACTGATGGCCAAAGCATCTTCAAGACTGATTTCCAGTCGACTGTCAAAAACTTCTTCAACTACCTCACGGACAGTATAAACCTGAAAATCGCCTGTTTTTTCATCAAATTCGACCACACAGGACTCAGCCTGACCATAGCGGCGCTTATAGGCAGATTTTAAAGATTCTTCAACCGCTTCGATAATGTCTTTTTTGTCAATATGTTTTTCTTCTTCCAAAATACGGAAGGCTTCTAACATCTCTTTGCTCATAATTCTATCACTCTTTTTTTCTGTTCTTTTAGCTAGCGTAACAGGAAAAAGCACAATCCTTTCTTAAAATTTAACTGCCAGACGGGCTTTAGCAACCGTCTGATAAGGGATATCCACTGTTTTTTCTTGCCCTTTGTCCATAAACATAAGCGTTAGCACTTGTCCGTCAAAAGCCAGCAAATCGCCTTCAAAATGCTTCACCTTATCGATGGGCTTATACAGGCTGACATTGATATAGCTTCCAACAGCCTCAGCTAAACTGGCGGCGGTTTTCAAAGGACGCTCCAAACCCGGACTGGAAACTTCCAGCAAATACCGTTCAGGAAAGGGATCAGGCTCGATGGTATCCAGCAGAGGGCTGATGATATCTGTCAGCTCTGCTGTATCATCTACAGTAATACCACCAGGTTTATCTACTAAAATACTTAATATATAATCGCCCCCCTTTTTTTCATATTCAACATCAACCAATACAAATGGATCTTCAATTACAGGGGCAATCCGTTCGGTAACACGTTCAACAATATGGTTTGCGATAAGGCTTCCTCCTTTTATATTAACAGTCCTTCTTCTGACACAGATAAGAGGCGAAGTCCTTACTTCGCCCCCTTTCTCTTTTAATATTTAATGACAGTATAACACAGACAAGCAAAGAATGCAAGAAAATAGAAAGATTTTATAAACAAAAAGGTAGAGCACGGATCTTGCTGAACCTTTTCAAATGCCAAATGTTATTCCAAACGACAAGTTAACTCTTGTCGCTGCCTGCTGCTTTCTTCTGACGTCTCTCCTCTCTCCGCTTTTTCTTACGCCCATTGCGATACCACTCCTCATCTGGTATCTCCAAGTAAGACTGATATTCCCGACTGTATTTGACCAAGTAATAACTCTGAAACAGAAAGAAATCCGTAATGAACCAAAACCCATAACCAAAAACAACAAAGGCAAGGAGCTGAACCAGACCTAAGGGGTAACTGTACCAATGGCGATTCAAATCTGTCTCCAACCCCTGAAAAACACTGCCGCTCAGAAGCAAAAGAAAGAGACTGATCGCACCGACTATAAGCAAAAGCCTCTTAGCTGAAAGCAGCGGCTCGTACTCTTCACTATATAAGACCGCCTTAGTCCTCCGCCAGCCTTGATAGAGAATCACCACCATTAAGACAAGACCGACTGTAACCTGAAGCAAAAGCCCCGCCGTCCCATAACGGTCGAAAGCTATGGCACTGGATAAGTAAGTGGTTATAATCAAAGTGCAGTAAATCAATCCTGCTAAAAATGGCAAACCAATCAAACGTTGTTTTGCCAAATCAGACCGAGGAAAAAGAGCTGTAAAGAAAAAGATGAGGAATATTATACTGAGAGCTACAGCATTGGGGAGAAGAAACACCTGCCCAAGGGCTCCCATCAGACGACCAGAGGCTGGGGATAGATAACGGATAGTTTCCGGATGCTCGCCAATGCCCAATGGCATCCCAAACAACAGCCCCGCCATGCCTAAAATCATTATAGATCCTGCCACAAAAAAAGTGAAAAGCCGATTGAGCAGTGACCAGTTCATGGAATTGTTCTCTTTAAGATTTCCGATTAGAACGTCAGGTTTAATGATTCTCTTGCTTTCCTCAAAGCTGGCTTTAAAGATGGACTTCTTCATCTAGCAGATCACTCCTTCCTAAAAACCAAAGGCTGAGGTCACATTATTCCAACCCTGAGACAGGGACTATTTAAAGCAGGATAATTGAGTTTAGACAATCATGAGCTCCGGCTGTTCTTTTTTGCTGCTTTCTCCCGTCTCCTTAACTCACGTTTACTATACCACTCCTTATCAGAAATCTTCAGATAAACCTTATACTCCTCCGGATACTTCCAGATATAATAAGCCTGATAAATAAACTGATTCACCAACAAACGCCAAGCATAGCCAACAATAATCAAAGCAGGCAACAATAGAAGCCCCAAAAGATAGCTGTACCACATCTCATTTAAATCACTAGCCAGCCCTTTAAACACTGTCCCGCTCAAGACCAAAAGCACTGCACTGACCGCTAACACCGTATAACCCATAAGTTTCACAAGCCCCCCCAGCCAACGCGGTTCATTATACAAGCGCCTTCTGGCATCGCGATAGCCCTGATAGAGAATGGCTATGATAAACCCTAAACCAGCTACCAGCTGAAGCAGAAAGCCTGAAAACCCAAAGCGGTTAAAAGCAAAAGCACTGAGAAAATAAAACAAAGCGATGACAGCACAGGTAAGAAAAGGAAAGTAGAAAGAAAAGTAAAAATAAGACTGAACCTTCAAATTCTTTTTAGGCAAATAGAATAGAGTCATAACGATAAAAAAGGACACATAGAATAAAAGGGCTGCCGGTCGTAAGAAAAGATAAACCTGATACATAAAGTGAACCGCTTCAAACAGTGAGTGCCCCCGGTCAACATCGGTAAAAAGGGACGGTGGCATGGCAAATAACAAACCATACAAAACAAGACCAAAAGCAAAATAGCCTATAATCACAAGCGTGAAGAGCCTGTTAAAAATACCCATATGAACAGGATTATTATTTCTGGTCATTCCAGCCGTTAGGACAAACTTCCCTTGGGTCACCAGGCCTTGGCTTTCCTCAAAGCTGGCTTTAAAGATGGACTTCTTCATCTAGCAGATCACTCCTTCCTAAAAACCAAAAGCTGAGGTCACACTGTTCCAACCCTGAGACAGGGACTGACCGACAGACTTCGCCTTATCAGAAACAGTCTGACCGACATCCTTAACTACCTTGGCCGCCCCGTCATAAGCATCAAAGAGACCGTTCTCTATGCTATCATAAAACTTGTCTTTTAGTTCAGGACTTACCATCCCTAAAATCGAGTTAGCTGTTCCAAATGCAAAACCAACAACTGCACCGCCCGCTCCAAGACTAGAGAAAGCTGCCGTTGCTTCCAGCGGGCCGGCGTTCTTAATGGTCTCTACCCCAGCATGAATGGCGGATTTGCCTACGCTGTGATAGGTCCGGCTGTCCTCATCGGTATAGCCCTGATAGCCGTAAACACCTGCCTCCATTGCCACCATCGTCCAGCCGCCTACCTGTGCGACCTTCCCTAAACTCTTTGCACCTGACTTCAGCGGATTCTTGACCGTATCGAAAAACTTCGTCGCCCCTTTATAGCCCTTCTCCGCCAGATTCCAGCCCTTGCTGCTGCCTACCTTGCTCAGGGCACTCCAAGCTTTGGTGTTCTTGACCTGGCGCATAACCGCCCACAAGTCCTTGCCAGACTTGCTGACCATATCCCAGGATTTGCTGAGCCCTTCAAAAGCCTGACGGCCTAGATTAGCGGCACTATGGCTCTTATTATTAAAGATTTTTAAATAATCCCTGACTAAGCCCACACCGCTCTTCATCCGCTTATAATTCGAATCATCCGCTACCGATTGGACATAGGTCTGCCAAATGTCAGAAAAGCCTGACCACCATGAGCCTGATGTTTCGGCAATAGAATTTAGAGACTTAGCAACTATTTCAAGTAGTTCTAGAGGGGTAGAGGTGGAAGCTATGTTGCGAGAGGTCGTCTGGACACCGTCCGCAAAACTGGCATCCGAATAAAATGCCGAAGCCTCTTTATCAACATAGGACACACCTGTCAAATCGGATAAAGAAGCTAAAACCGTCCCCTGACTGGCTAACAGTTCACTGAATTCTGTCCCCTGTGTCCAGCCGTTAAAAGTCTCCATGTTGCTCTTGGTATCCGTCAATACCTTCTTGGCTTCACTCAACGGTGTCGTAATATCTGAACTGCTGGGATTGCTCAAACTGATGATATCAGATATCGAACTGTAAATCTTGGACGTCTCACTGTCTATCGTCGCTATACTGCTCTCTATCGTACTATAGCCATCCTCTAATCCCTGCAGATAATCCGTATCGATAATCGCCGTAGCTGAGGTCACATTGTTCCAGCCTTGGGACAAGGACTATTTTAAACAGGATAATTGAGTTGAGGCAATCATGAGCTCCGGCTGTTCTTTTTTGCTGCTTTCTCCCGTCTCCTTAACTCCCGCTTGCTATACCACTCCTTATCGGAAATCTTCAGATAAGCCTTATACTCCTCCGGATACTTCCAGATATAATAAGCCTGATAAATAAACAAATCAATCAACAAACGCCAGGCATAGCCAACAATAATCAAAGCAGGCAACAATAGAAGCCCCAAAGGATAGCTGTACCACATCTCATTTAAATCACTAGCCAGCCCTTTAAACACTGTCCCGCTCAAGACCAAAAGCACTGCACTGACCGCTAACACCGTATAACCCATAAGTTTCACAAGCCCCCCCAGCCAACGCGGTTCATTATACAAGCGCCTTCTGGCATCGCGATAGCCCTGATAGAGAATGGCTATGATAAACCCTAAACCAAGTACCAGCTGAAGCAGAAAACCTGAAAACCCAAAACGGTCAAAAGTAAAAGCACTGAGAAAATAAAACAAAGCGATGACAGCACAGGTAAGAAAAGGAAAGTAGAAAGAAAAATAAAAATAAGACTGAATCTTCAAATTCTTTTTAGGCAAACAGAATAGAGTTATAAAAATGAATGTTAGGGCATAAAAGAAAGCAGAAGACGGAATGAGGAAAGTCCCTATCTGATGAATCAATTCTACCGCATTCACTGAAATCAGCCTAACCTCCCCAACTCTTCCAATCTGTTCTGGCATAGCAAATAATAGACCATACGCCATAATGCCAAAGAAAAAGTAGCCAACAATCACAAGCGTGAAGAGCCTGTTAAAAATACCCATATGAACAGGATTATTATTTCTGGTCATTCCAGCCGTTAGGACAAACTTCCCTTGGGTCACCAGGCCTTGGCTTTCCTCAAAGCTGGCTTTAAAGATGGACTTCTTCATCTAGCAGATCACTCCTTCCTAAAAACCAAAAGCTGAGGTCACACTGTTCCAACCCTGAGACAGGGACTGACCGACAGACTTCGCCTTATCAGAAACAGTCTGACCGACATCCTTAACTACCTTGGCCGCCCCGTCATAAGCATCAAAGAGACCGTTCTCTATGCTATCATAAAACTTGTCTTTTAGTTCAGGACTTACCATCCCTAAAATCGAGTTAGCTGTTCCAAATGCAAAACCAACAACTGCACCGCCCGCTCCAAGACTAGAGAAAGCTGCCGTTGCTTCCAGCGGGCCGGCGTTCTTAATGGTCTCTACCCCAGCATGAATGGCGGATTTGCCTACGCTGTGATAGGTCCGGCTGTCCTCATCGGTATAGCCCTGATAGCCGTAAACACCTGCCTCCATTGCCACCATCGTCCAGCCGCCTACCTGTGCGACCTTCCCTAAACTCTTTGCACCTGACTTCAGCGGATTCTTGACCGTATCGAAAAACTTCGTCGCCCCTTTATAGCCCTTCTCCGCCAGATTCCAGCCCTTGCTGCTGCCTACCTTGCTCAGGGCACTCCAAGCTTTGGTGTTCTTGACCTGACGCATAACCGCCCACAAGTCCTTGCCAGACTTGCTGACCATATCCCAGGATTTGCTGAGCCCTTCAAAAGCCTGACGGCCTAGATTAGCGGCACTATGGCTCTTATTATTAAAGATTTTTAAATAATCCCTGACTAAGCCCACACCGCTCTTCATCCGCTTATAATTCGAATCATCCGCTACCGATTGGACATAGGTCTGCCAAATGTCAGAAAAGCCTGACCACCATGAGCCTGACGTTTCGGCAATAGAATTTAGAGACTTAGCAACTATTTCAAGTAGTTCTAGAGGGGTAGAGGTGGAAGCTATGTTGCGAGAGGTCGTCTTGACACCGTCCGCAAAACTGGCATCCGAATAAAATGCCGAAGCCTCTTTATCAACATAGGACACACCTGCTAGTCCAGATAAAAGGATTAGTGTCTATAATCATAGAAAAAAGTCTGGTCAAGAACTCTTTCTACCTATCTTGTCAGCCTTCTTTCGGCGCTTCTCCTCTTTCCGCTTTTTCTTACGCCCATTGCGATACCACTCCTCATCTGGTATCTCTAAGTAAGACTGGTACTCCCGACTGTATTTGACCAAGTAATAACTCTGAAACAGAAAGAAATCCGTAATGAACCAAAACCCATAACCAAAAACAACAAAGGCAAGGAGCTGAACCAGACCTAAGGGGTAACTATACCAATGGCGATTCAAGTCTGTCTCCAACCCCTGAAAAACACTGCCGCTCAGAAGCAAAAGAAAGAGACTGACCCCACCGACTATAAGCAAAAGCCTCTTGGCTGAAAGCAGCGGCTCGTACTCTTCACTATATAAGATTGACTTGGTCTTGCGATAACCTTGGTAAAGAATGACCAACATCAAAAAAATACCAATAACCACCTGCAATAAAAGCCCCGCTGTCCCATAACGGTCAAAAGCTATGGCACTGGATAAGTAAGAGGAGACAACCAAGGCGCAGTAAATCAGTCCTACAAAAAAAGGAAAACCAATAAATGATTGCTTAGCAAGATTAGACCGCGGAAAAAGAGCAGTAAAAAAGGAAAAAACAGCTGATACACCGAAGGCTATAACATTAGGAAGAAAGAGCTTTCGGCCAATAATTCCCATTAGATAAGCAGAGGCAGGAGACAAATAGCGAATATTTTCTGCATCTGCACTCAAAACAGAAGGCATTCCAAATAGCAAAGACGCTGCTACTGAGAAAATCATACCGCCAGCTATGAAAAAAGTAAAGAGGCGGTTGAGAAGCGACCGGTTCATAGGATTGTTTTCTTTCAGACTATCAATAAACTTTTGAGAATTAATAATCCTTTTGCTTTCCTCAAAGCTGGCTTTAAAGATGGACTTCTTCATCTAACAGATCACTCCTTCCTAAAAACCAAAAGCTGAGGTCACACTGTTCCAACCCTGAGACAGGGACTGACCGACAGACTTCGCCTTATCAGAAACAGTCTGACCGACTTCCTTAACTGCCTTGGCCGCCCCGTCATAGGCATCAAAGAGACCGTTTTCTATGCTATCATAAAACTTATCTTTAGCCTCGGGATTAAACATACCAAAAACAGAATTAACTGTCCCAAACGCAAATCCAACTGCTGCGCCAGCTGCTGTTCCTACAAAAGGGACCATTGAGCCAATTTGCGCACCCGCTGCCGTAAATTCCAGCGGGCCGGCGTTCTTAATGGTCTCCACCCCAGCATGAATGGCGGATTTGCCAACACTGTGATAGGTCCGGCTGTCCTCATCGGTATAACCCTGATAGCCGTAAACACCTGCCTCCATTGCCACCATCGTCCAGCCGCCTACCTGTGCGACCTTCCCTAAACTCTTTGCACCTGACTTCAGCGGATTCTTGACCGTATCGAAAAACTTCGTCGCCCCTTTATAGCCCTTCTCCGCCAGCTTCCAGCCCTTGCTGCTGCCTACCTTGCTCAGGGCACTCCAAGCTTTGGTGTTCTTGACCTGACGCATAACCGCCCACAAGTCCTTGCCAGACTTGCTGACCATATCCCAGGATTTGCTGAGCCCTTCAAAAGCCTGACGGCCTAGATTAGCGGCACTATGGCTCTTATTATTAAAGATTTTTAAATAATCCCTGACTAAGCCCACACCGCTCTTCATCCGCTTATAATTCGAATCATCCGCTACCGATTGGACATAGGTCTGCCAAATGTCAGAAAAGCCTGACCACCATGAGCCTGATGTTTCGGCAATAGAATTTAGAGACTTAGCAACTATTTCAAGTAGTTCTAGAGGGGTAGAGGTGGAAGCTATGTTGCGAGAGGTCGTCTGGACACCGTCCGCAAAACTGGCATCCGAATAAAATGCCGAAGCCTCTTTATCAACATAGGACACACCTGTCAAATCGGATAAAGAAGCTAAAACCGTCCCCTGACTGGCTAACAGCTCACTGAATTCTGTCCCCTGTGTCCAGCCGTTAAAAGTCTCCATGTTGCTCTTGGTATCCGTCAATACCTTCTTGGCTTCACTCAACGGTGTCGTAATATCTGAACTGCTGGGATTGCTCAAACTGATGATATCAGATATCGAACTGTAAATCTTGGACGTCTCACTGTCTATCGTCGCTATACTGCTCTCTATCGTACTATAACCTTCCTCTAATCCCTGCAGATAATCCGTATCGATAATCGCCGTAGCTGAGGTCTCCTCAACCGTCGTTTGAAACGCCTCTATTGCCTTATCATACTGGGCCGATAAAGTCGATAAACTATTGGAAAAGTTGGTCAGAAGCGGAATCTGATAGTTATTAATCTTACCGTCTATGGCTGTCTTGACCTCCCCTTGAAGACTGTCGGTATTAAGTAGATTCGTAAAGGAAGTCTTAGCAGTTTCCAATTGACTGTTCAAATTATCAATAGAGGTCGTTAAAGTCGTCTTATTGTCATTGACCTCTGTCATATCGATTTTCATGGTTAAAAGTTTCCCTTTTCACTTACTAAAGTTGCTTTTTCGTTTTTAAAAGTATAACAGATGTCAAACGTTTTGTCAATCTAACTTTGGATTGGTCTGATATGTAAAAGTCTTTCCTTTTTTGGTTTACAAGAGGGCCGCGATTTAAAATCACAATCTTTCGATTCACTACCATTTCCTATGAGAAACATTGTCCCAAATATTATTGGTCCCATCAAACACTGCAGAACCAGCTATACTGCCTATTGCTGCCCCCACAACCGTACCAACAACAGGTATTGGAATAGCTGAACCTATAACAGCACCTATTTGTGCTCCTGTAAAAAGAACTTCCCGCATGAGCTATACCATCAATTGCAGCATAGCATTCTTAACAAACTTTTTCATGACTTAAATTTTCCCTTTTCGCTTGCCAAAGCAGCTTTTTTTCTTTTTTAGCAGCAGAATAGATATCAAACGTTTGCCCTAATTCGCAAAAAATTATGAACCTGACTTTAAGACAGGCTCATCTTTCAAAACAGACAAGTTATAACTTGCGTATCTTCCTACAGGGCATCTCTTTTCCACAGCCATTAGACCGTAAAAGAGCAAGACAGTCCAGTCCATAAAATCTGCTCTAATCCTCACCGCTAGGCAGGCTTATTGCCAATAGAGCGTGTCCTTAGTCAATTATAACAATACTGTAACCATAGAAACTTCTTCTGACCGCACAGGTCTACTCCCCGCCAGAATCTTTCTATTGTCTATTCTTGGTCAGATTGGCCAAAAGTTCTTCAAAAGACCGCTCATAGAGCTGGATATCCCCAGCTCCCATAAAGACGTAAACAGCATTGTCATGATCAAGCAGAGGTGACACATTCTCAACAGTTACAACTTCAGCAGGTTTACTGATTTTTTGAGCCAAGTCTTCCACTTTGACATCTCCCTTGTCCACCTCACGGGCCGAACCGTAAATCTGCGCCAAGTAAACACTGTCTGCTTCATTAAGAGCCTCTGCAAACTCATCTAACAGAGCAATTGTCCTGGTAAAGGTGTGCGGCTGAAAAATGGCGACAATTTCCTTGCTGGGATATTTTTGCCTCGCTGCATCAAGAGTCGCAATAATCTCAGTCGGATGATGAGCAAAGTCATCAATAATAACAGTATCGGTAATGACTTTCTCAGAGAAGCGGCGCTTAACTCCCTTGAAAGTCTTCAAATGTTCAGCAACCAAAGCCATATCAAAGCCGGCAATATAAAGGTTGCCGATAACAGCTGTTGCATTGAGAATATTGTGACGCCCATAAGCCGGAACATGAAATTCGCCAAGCACTTCTCCCTTATAGCTGACCTTGAAATCAGAACCATTTGTTGTACGAATAATATCATGAGCTACAAAATCATCATCTTGAGCAAACCCATAATAATAAATCGGGGCTTTTGTTTTTAGACGTCTGAGGTAGGGATCTTCCCCATATACAAAAAGACCTTTTTGAACCTGCTGAGCATAGTCGCTGAAAGCACGAAAAACATCATCAACACTAGTGAAATAATCCGGATGGTCAAAATCAATATTGGTAATGATGGAATACTCAGGGTGATAGGGCATAAAATGGCGCTCGTATTCATCTGATTCGAAAACAAAATATTTACTGTTAGCCAGCCCCCGGCCAGTACCATCGCCAATAAGATAGGAGGTATCCGTAATATTTTTAAGAACATGCGACAAAAGTCCGGTAGTAGATGTTTTGCCGTGGGCACCAGCAACCCCAAAACTTGTAAACTGTGTCATAAAGTCGCCGAGAAATTCGTGGTAACGCTTAAAGCTGAAACCGTTTTTAAGCGCATAAGCCACTTCGATATTATTATCTTCGCGAAAAGCATTACCGGCAATCAGTTCCAAATCAGGTGTAATATTAGCTTCAGAGAAGGGAAGGACAGCAATACCAGCCTGTTCGAGCCCCCGCTGTGTGAAATAATACTTTTCCACATCGCTCCCCTGAACCTTATACCCCATTTGCTGAAGCATAAGGGCAAGAGCACTCATACCTGACCCCTTAATTCCGATAAAATGAAAAACTTTCGACATATCCACTCCTTACAACAAGATACAAAGCCCGTGAAAAAATCCGTATGAAAATAGGGGATGGCAAGTGATGCTGGCATCACGCTGACAGCCATCTTTTTCACTAGGATTTTAGGGCGTGTTCAATTAAAACAAGATACAAAGCCCGTTTAAAGCTCACAGCAAAAATGACGGTAAGTCCGAAATCTTTGATTTCGCAGACGCACCTCTGCCAGGACGACTAGAAAGCTGCGGTCGGCTATTAAGACGATAAAGCTTTCAGACGTCTACGGTTAGCTAACTTGAAATCAATTCTAAACTTAGCCATATCTTTTTCACTAGGATTTTAGGGCGTGTTCAATTAACAAGATACAAAGCCCGTGAAAAACCGCAGTTCTCTTTTTTAGGGCTTTTATTACCAAATGATACAAAGTTTTTTTAAAACTTTGAGGTTAGGGCAAAGTCCTGCCTCAGCTCACTTGTTTAGACAGAGGAGGTGGGGCAACAAAATCGAAATCGTTATTTTACGACAATTTGCCGATTTTTGCCCCACTCTCAATTTTTTAATCAGTTTCTGCAAAACGGGTCAGATTCAGCTCTTGAGTAAGACGGTGTTCTTTTTGTGTTTCAAACTCCTGATTATTGTATATCTGACTGCGTTTAAGAAAATCGTAATTATTTTTTTTAGGTTTGGGCCGCACAGAATTCCTAGGTTCCGTATAAACCTGCGGTATTTCTGCCAAAATATAGGATTCCTGATGAAGTTTTTTCGAAAAACGGCTCAGCTCACTGCCCTGACTGCTCGATTTGGATTGAGCTGAGGCCGGCTGAGAAGGCTGGCGCTGAAAAGACGGCTTTGCCTGCATTTTAACTTCATTGGCCAGAAAAGCCTGACGCTTTTCCCTAATATCCCGTCTTGCCTCTTCTCTGGCTTTTTGTGCATAAGACTTCCCTTCATTTAGGGTCTGAAGACGCTCAGGGGCTTTATTTTTAACATCAGGTGTTTGGTCAACAAAATTGAAGTCTTGAGTAACATCGCTGAAATCTTTATCTTGATAGGGCCCGTGAATATTATTAATCAGGTCTTCATTATTGTAAAGCCGCATGTTTATCGGCTCTTGCATAATTTGCTCCCCATCTGCAACCAGAGGGAATTTTTTTCTCATCATATCAAGACTCGCTTCCTTTTAATCTTGAACTATAACTATTACCTGCGGTGAAAGCAGCAGCCGATTTTCTGATATCAAAAAACTGCCAGCAGCCTTTATACAGTACTCCTATTATAAACTAAAACTACTATTTTTTCAAAATGTTCTTAAATTAAATCTGAAAAGAGCGAAATCGGTATAAGAAAAAGAGGCTTGAACAAAAGTCTGCCTCATTTCATTTTTTTAGACATATGCACTTGATGCAGTGATTGAAAGTTTTTATCACTTAGCAAGCAAGGGATTGTAGGCCCCCTCATCAACTGTGCAGAGGGGGACAAAATAGCTTTTGTTGTTGTCAGTCTGCAAGTCCCAAGATTTCTTTAATTTCTTCAACTGACATGCTGGCTCGTGTTTCGTTGCCGTCTAGAACAGTTGTCACTAAATGGCGTTTGGTTTCCTGCAAATCTAAAATCTTTTCTTCGATAGTCCCCCTTGTTATCAGACGGTAAACATCAACACTCTTCTCCTGACCGATTCGGTGTGCCCGGCTGATAGCCTGCAGTTCTACTGCCGGATTCCACCATAAGTCAATCAAAACAACGGTATCGGCGCCGGTTAAATTGAGACCGACTCCTCCGGCTTTCAGCGAAATCAGGAAAATATCCTTTGCACCGCTGTTAAAAGCCCGTGTCATTTCCTGCCGCTCAGCAGCTGGGGTTGAACCGGTCATCTTATATGCCGTCAGTCCAAGATGATGCAGTTCTTCTTCCGCAATATCCAACATCCCGCGAAACTGGGAAAAAACTAAGGCGCGGTGTCCACTTTCTTTAATTTGATAAAGGAGGTCCCGCAGACTGTCTAACTTCCCACTGCCGCCTTTATAATCCATAAACAGACTGGGGCTGTCGCAAATCTGCCGCAGGCGGGTAATGCCTGAGAGGATTTCAATTTTTTTTCGATTAATCACCGCATCTGATGAACCGCGGATACTGTCTTGCATTTGTCGGAGCTGTGCTAAGTAAATCGCTTTTTGACTGTCGGCAAGCTCATTGTGATAATTGATTTCCAGCAGTTCCGGCAGTTCCGGCAGAACGTCTTCTTTTTTGCGCCGCATAATGAAGGGCTTGATATAGCGGGCAACCTGCTCTGCTGACATTTTCGCAAAGACCTTCTTTTCCGGCAGAAGGCCTGGCAGAACAATCTGAAAAATAGACCAGATTTCCAGCAGCCTATTTTCTATCGGTGTCCCAGTCAAAGCAAAACAATTATCGACTTCAAAGGACCGTAAGTACTGTGCAATCTTTGTCTGCGTATTTTTCATAACCTGAGCTTCATCCAAAATTAAGTAATCAAAATGAAGCTGATTATAATTGGCAAAATCCTGACGAAAGGAGCTGTAGCTGGTAATGACAATCTGATGATCCTCTTTAATCAGGTCATCCCTAACAGATTTGGAGCCATAAACAACAGTAAAATCCAATTCCGGAGCAAATTTTTTAAATTCATCCTGCCAGTTATAAATAAGGCTTGATGGCGATAAAACTAAAACCCTCTTCTCTTGTTTGAGTTTGCCGGTCAAAAAAGCAATTGTCTGCAGGGTTTTCCCTAAGCCCATATCATCTGCTAAAATACCGCCAAAACCGTATTTATCAAGCATCGACAGCCAGCGGACTCCTGTCAGCTGATAATCACGCAAATCGGCTTTAACCTTAAAATCAGGCAGTTCAAACTGCTCAGGCTGCTGGAGGTCCTGCACCAGTTCTACAAAAGAGCGCGTCAGATGGATACTGTCCTTATCCTGTAAAACATCTGATAGTTGAAAGGCAGACAGGGCTGAAAGCTGTAAATGGCCATTTCCTAAGCGCTTAGGCTGAAATTTCTTAAGCTCACTGCCTATTTTTTGCGTTTGCTCATCAAAAACAACTAATTGGCCTGACTGATTGACAAAGTAAGGCTGATTAGTAAAAAGCGCTGCCAAGGCTTCATCAATATCATTTTCGAGTATCGTAGAAAAATCAAAGGAAATATCCAGCAGACTGCCGGAAGAACTAATGGCAAGCTGCGGTTTCTCTGTAAAACGCAGAGCTTCCATTTCTGCAGATAGAAAGACCTTCCCCAGACTGGAAAAGTCAGGCAGGGTTTGGCTGAAGAAAGAATACAGTTCTTCTGCCTGTAGAGGTTCATGATAACTGGAGAAAGATTTACTGAAACCGGCGGTTTCCAGCAGTTTAAAAACACGCTGTTCATGTTTAAAATGACTGGCAAAGGAAAGCTCCCCCAGTTCTTTTTTACTCCTCACCTTAACTGTTCCGTAATCAAAAACCAAGGATAGGCGGATTGCTTTATTCTCTTCCAAATCAAAATAAAAAAGCGGAGAAAAATCCCTGATTTCGAAACTCTTCGGAGCCTGAACTGTACCTAAACAGCGAAAATCCAGCAGGCTGGCAGCCAGCTTAGCCTGATCGTCTAAATCAAAGTGGACATGCTTAGCCAAATCAGATTCTAAAGGCAGGGTTTTCAAGGCTGCTGCAATTTTACTTTGTTTAAGATTAAGCCGATAGAAGGTCCCTTGGTAAAAAAGATAAGTATCATCAAAGAAAGACTGGATATCTTTTTCTTTGACAATCAGTTCAATTAATTGGCGGTGTACCAGTACTTCAAACTGATAAAGTCCTTCTGAACCATCGAGATCTTTAAAAACAATATCAGCATAATGCTGCTGATTTACAGTAAAGGAAAAATCGTAAAGGTTTTTGAACAAGCTGAGCCCTTCTTCAAAAAATCCGCCGGGCAAAGTGAGATGCCGTCCATGGTTTGGAAGAATGTAGGTGCCGTCAGAGGCCTTGTCGGGAATAATTCGCCACAAAAAACGAATAAGCTCTTGGCTGGCTGTATCAAACTGCAGAAACGAAAGCGGTTCATAGTAATTCTTGCCAATCTGGTAATAATCCTCTTTTTTGATAATTTGCAAGAAAGCTCTAATGTCGCGTATCACATAGGCACGTGCGTCCGGCAGACGGTTAATTTTCAAAGTCCACCAAAAGTCAGATGAATAAGGATTTTGGTCGGCAGAAACAGCCAAACGGTACTGGGTTGCCCTATCTTCATTAACAGATAAACCATCAAGAAAAACACTGCCAAAAGACAGCCTTTTTTGCTTTTTTTGATAATCATCGTTTCGGAAAGACAGGAGCTCTGCGGCTTCCTTTCCTTCTGAATCATTTTTTAAATAATATTCTAAAGCGGCCAAATGCTCACAATACTGCTTTTGGGCAAATAAACTGCACTGGCAGGAGATGTCTTCATCCTCAAGAGCATACTGGACAGAATAGCCATCGACATCAGCCTGCAAAAGCCGATCACGATGGCTGATAATCTTAAGGAGCCCCTGTTCATATAATGCGATACCTTGATTGCGGACACGGCCCGGAATCATTCTACTCATACTATACCACCTTTACCTTATCTCCTTATTATAGCAAAACAATCAGCTTTTTTCTGAAAAAAACGGGGATTTTCATTGTTTTGTTAACATATTGCAACAAAAAATAAATTGAACACGCCCTAAACGCTGCGGGAAAAAGATGGCCTGACTTAGAATCTATCGATTCGTCAGTCAGTCCCCTATTTTCCTTTTGCGTTTTTCACGGGCTTTGTATCTTAGTAATTGAACACGCCCTCAAATCCTAGTGAAAAAGATGGCTAAGTTGAGAATCGATTTCAAGTTAGCTAGCCGTAGCCGTCTGAAAGCTTTGTCGTCTTAATAGCCGACCGCAGCTTTCTAGTCGTCCTGGCAGAGGTGCGTCTGCGAAATCAAAGATTTCGGACTTACCGTCATTTTCATACGGATTTTTTCACGGGTTTTGTATCTTGTTTTAATTGAACACGCCCTAAGCTCTTTGCAAAAAAGATAAAACTTCCTAGAAACCGGAGTTTCTTCGTCAGTTTTCCTATTTTTGCTATGAGCTTTAAACGGGCTTTGTATCTTAGTAAAAAACCGCTCTGACTAAAATACTGCCAGGGCGGTTTGCTTTTTTTACTTATGATAGGGTGATTTTATTTGCGTTTCCGGGTTAACAGCTTGATCGGCGTTCCTTTGAAAGCAAAGGCCTCACGAATCTGATTTTCCAGAAAACGGAGATAAGAGAAATGCATCAGTTCTTCCTCATTAACAAAAATGACAAAGGTCGGCGGTTTGACAGCAACCTGAGAAGCATAAAAGATTTTCAGGCGTTTTCCTTTATCGGTCGGTGTCGGATTAAGAGCAGCAGCGTCCATAATAAGGTCATTAAGCACCGCTGAAGCAATACGCTTATTCTGATTTTGACTGATTTCTTTAATCATCTCCGGCAGCTTGTGCAGACGCTGCTTAGTCAGTGCCGACACAAAAACAATCGGAGCATAGGGAATATACTGAAAATGATCACGAATATCCCTTTCCCACTGATGCATGGTGTGGTTATCCTTTTCTAGCCTATCCCATTTATTGACAACTATAATCAGACCTTTTCCTGCATCATGCGCAAAACCGGCAATCCGTTTGTCGTACTCTCGGATGCCTTCTTCAGCATTGATAACCATCAAAACAATATCGGAACGGTCAATGGCCCGCATGGCCCGCATGACCGAATATTTTTCGGTCTTTTCATAGACCTTGCCCGATTTACGCATACCTGCCGTATCAATCATGATGTACTGCTGACCAGCTGAATCAGTGAACGGTGTATCGACAGCATCACGAGTTGTTCCGGATACTGGGCTGGCAATGACACGTTCTTCACCAAGGAGAGCATTAATAATGCTGGACTTCCCTACATTAGGGCGGCCGATGAGACTGAATTTAATAACATCTGCCTCTTCCTCTTCTGCCTCGGACGGAAGCTCAGAAATAACAGCATCCAGAAGGTCTCCTGTCCCAAGCCCATGAACAGATGACACCGGATAAGGATCCCCCAAACCAAGAGCATAAAAGTCATAGACAGTGCTTCGCATTTCCGGATTATCAACTTTATTAACAGCTAAAATGACTGGCTTTTGCGCCCGATAGAGTATCTTAGCAACATATTCATCGGCATTTGTTATCCCTTCTTTTCCGGAAACAACCAGAACGATGACATCAGCCTCAGCAATAGCAATCTCAGCTTGGTGCTTGATTTGCTCCATAAAGGGCGCTTCAATGTCATCAATACCGCCGGTGTCTATCAGAGAGAACCTGCGGTTAAGCCACCCTCCAACGGCATAAATCCGATCACGTGTCACGCCTTCTACATCTTCAACAATAGAAATGCGTTCTCCGGCGATACGGTTAAATAATGTCGATTTCCCAACATTGGGCCGGCCGACAATTGCAACTGTAGGTAGAGCCATCTTTCCTCCTCATTAAATAGTTTAGTCCTTGAAAAACGCTAGCATCAGACTGAACATCCAGCAAGACAAAAAGATTTCAACAATCAGGGCAGAAGCCTGACTGAAACAGCTTATATCTGTCACCAGCTGCCATAAGCAAGCCGGCTATTAAATCCAAACTGCACAAATAATCTTTTTATCCAAAGTCAGTTCCTGCGATTATCTCCTGCCAAGTAGAATTCTTTAGCAAGATAGCGGATACGCTCCATAACACGTTTGGCCTGCCAAGTCTCATCTGTCCCTTTAATATTGGCCAGCTTTTTCTCCAAATCTTTAAAACTGTAATTGGAGGTGAAAAAAGTTGGCAAATCCTCCAGCATACGGTACTGTAGAATGACTTGCAGCACTTCATCGCGCACCCAGGAAGTAGCCTGCTCGGCACCGATATCGTCAAGAATCAGAATCTCAGCTTTTTTAACAGCATCGATTTCATCTTTGACAGTTCCGGTATTGATAGCATTTTTGACATCTATAGCAAAACTAGGAAAATGAAGCAGTACTGTTGAGGCCCCTTTTGCTTTGGATAATTCATGGGCCATGGCAGCCAGCATAAAGGATTTCCCAACCCCCATATCGCCATATAAGTACAGACCTTTTTGGTCAGCACTGGGATAATCAGCAACAAACTTAGCCAACTCTGTAAACAGAGGCTGTCTGCGTTTATCATCCAGACTGATATCATCAAAAGTAAGATTTTTATAAGACTTAGGCAGATTGACAAGGCTGACACGTTCGGTAATAGCCTGTTTAGCCTGAGCAAGCTTCAAGGCCTTTGTTTCACGGTAAGTAACATCTGCATAGCCTTCATTCATCACCAAAATCGGTTCGTAGCCTTTAGCGAGATAAGTTTCATCGCCGGCTAAAAATTTCTCTCGTTCTATACGAAACTGATTAAACTTTGAGAGACTGAGTTCGATTTCCCGGTTTGACAGCCGGTGAGTTGCAATGAAATCCGCAACTTTTGTATCAGCTAAAATAGCTTGCTTAAGTTCATCAGTGTTGATTTGTGATAAATGAGCTTTATTGCTGTGCTTTATAGCCTGAGCAACTTTTTCCATCTATTCACCATCCTTTCGCAATTGTGCCAAAGTTCTTTTCTTGAACTCTGCCAGTTCCTCCAGTTCTTCTGCCGTTGTTTCATTTTTGTAATCAGGATTGCTCCATTCAGGAACATTCGTTTTGGCTGCTTTTGATTGTTTTGATTTGACATCAGTTTTACGTTCCGAAAAGCTGCGCATTTTTAGAACAGCTTCTTCAGCACTGACAATCCGCTGATAGGAAAAATCATTGGCAATTTTCATAATATAGGCCTTGTTCAAATTGGCCGATTTCGTTTTACTGAAGGTATAGAGCACCATAACATTAATCACTTCATCCAGAAAAGACATCTGAGCCAGGTCTTCCAATATTTTTTTCTCATCTGAAGTGACCCGCGCCCGTCTAACCTTCTTAATTTTAGCCAAAAAAAGCTCTGCTTCTGCCGACTTAGTCTCCCGTAAAATCACTTGCTCTTCTTTGCTAAAAATCTCATCTTGCTGTTTCTGCCGCTGCGCTTTTGCCATCTGCTGTTTTTTAACCGTCATACGCTGGGGCGAAATAAAATGGTTAATAGCTGTCTCTTTAGCTAAATTATAAAGCGCAAACCAGTTTAAGTCATATTTTTCAGCCAAACTGTAAAGAGCAATAATGTCCTTTTTTTCATCCTTAAACTGAAGGCCGTCCCGCTGCATCAGGCGCTGGAAATTATCCAAATCAAGACGCGGAGCAGGTCTGGTCTGAACAGAAGCTTTGTCTGTCTCCAGATGATCAAAAACATCAGAGAACTTTTTCGAGATATTGCGGGCGTTTTTTGGAAGCTGCAAAGCTAATTCCTGCACGGCAACATCTCCGATTCTATTGGCCAGCAGACGGCGGTAAGCCGGATGAGCTAAGAAGAAATCCCTTGTTAAAGGCTGCTTAAGCCTGAAATAATAGACTCCGCTGCTTTCATACAGCTCGAGCAGCTCCATTGCTTCCAGAACTGACGCCGCTTCTTCCAAACGTTTCATTCCAAATTGCAGGTGATTAAGAATTTCTGATAATTTGTGCCGCTTCTGACCCTCATCAAAAAAATGGGCTAAATAGTCGTAGAGCGACATGGCGTCTTGCCCAATAATGGGAAGATAGAGCTGAATAAGATTCAGTGAATCATAAGAAACGGCATTCCCCTTGATATAGAAAAAATCATCAATCGGTTTCATTTTTTTCACTGCTTTTCTTTTTATTGGGCACACGGCTTGTTATTTCCTGCAGAAGTTTTTCTATCTCATCGACATCTTTAAAACTTTTATAAACACTGGCAAAGCGAACGTAGGTAATTTCATCCAGTTCTGCCAATTCATCCATAACAAGGTTGCCAATCACGACACTGGACACTTCATTTTCGTATTCACTGCGAACCTTTTGTTCAATGCGTGAAATGACTGCTTCAATATCGCTGCTGGATACCGGCCGTTTTTGCGCACTTTGAATAATACCGTTTAAAATTTTATCACGGGAAAACTGTTCCCGTGTCCCATCTTTCTTGACTACCAAAAGCGGGAGCTCTTCAACACGCTCAAAAGTTGTAAACCGTGTCCGGCAATTTTCGCATTCCCGCCGGCGTCTGATGGTATTGCCGTCCTCAGCCTGACGGCTGTCAACAACACTGGATTTATTATAATGACATTTTGGACAACGCATACAGACACCTCATTTCTATTAGTATTGTTTAACCCTTATTTTATCATATTTTCTTTATTAACAAAAGCCAGCAGACAGCATAGAAAAAGCCCTCATATTTTAAAGCTTAGAGTCTGAGGGCGCCCGGGCTCATCTACTAAAGAACAGACATGTTATTCCCTAAATCTCAAAAAGTACTTCACTGTTTCTGCCGTTTAGATAGAGAAAAAACAACAGCCATAAAGTCATTGGCTGTTTTTTTGAGCATTCTTACTTTTCACGAATCATATAGCCCATACCGCGGACGGTCTGAATATATGACTCCTTGCCGGGAACATCAATTTTCCCGCGCAAATAACGAATATAAACATCAACAACATTTGTTTCGGCTGCTTCTTCATACTTCCACACATTTGCCAGCAGCTCTTCCCGTGTCATAACGCGATTCATATTTATCATCAAAATATTCAGCAGGTCATATTCACGTTTGGTCAGTGAAATTTCATCATCCCCTCTAAGAACAGAACGGTTCTGAGGATTCATTGTCAAGTCCCGATAAGAACCTTGCGCTGCATGTGCCTTTTTATTGGATTCCATATTTTGCCGGCGGAAAATAGCACGAACCCGTGCCAGCAATTCTTCAATAGCAAACGGTTTAACAATATAGTCGTCAGCACCGCGGTCCAAGCCCGCCACAATGTCCAAAACAGAATCTCTGGCTGTCATCATCATGATATAGGTATTTTTCTCAGCCTGAAGTCTGCGTGTAATTTCAAATCCATCCATCTCCGGCAGCATCAAATCCAAAAGAACCAAATCAAAATCTTTTTCGAGAGCTAAATCCAGCCCTTTTCTCCCATTTGATTCAATCTGAACTTCATAGCCTTCATGCTGCAGTTCCAAGGAAACAAATCGCGCCAAATTTTTTTCATCTTCAATAATCAAAATTTTCTTAATCACTTTACACCTTCCCTTTTTCTTTGTGATTTTGAGTTAATAGGTGCTAAGTCCAAATTGAAAAACAAACCCCTACAAACTTAAATCTTTTTCATGTTATACCCGCCAGAAAAGAAGAGTGAACAAAATCCTCACTTCTCAATGATTTAATGCACGTATGAGCATTTGGTAAAAAAATTATAGCAAAGAATTTCAGCTTTCACAACTGGAATTCTCATAATTTTTAAAGAAAACGGCTTCACTCATCAAGTAAACCGTCCAGAGCAGCAAAAGGACTTGAAGCTTCTCTCTTTTCTGCTTTCAGGGACTGATACTGCTCTTCGGTCAATACTGCCCAGCTCTCCCCAGCCGGTAAATCAGCGGCAGTTTGCTCATCGTCGGTCAGCACCTGCAGAGGGACTGACAGCAGAATATTGTCAATAACACTTTCTGCTAAATCAATATTCGGCCCATCAACAAGCAGCAGCAAGTCCTGATCAGCAAACTCTCTTTTAGAAGTCAGTTCCGACTGTTCAGCAAAAACCTCAGCTACCGTCTGCTTTTGCTTCAAAACAACCGGCTGAAGCGAACGGCTTGAAGGAAGTTCCAAGAGATAAGTCAGTTCATAGTTTAATAAAAACAGCCCATCATCGTAAGAGACATTCCCCTTTGCCCGAACATCCTTGACATCTAAAATATCAGGATTACGTGCAATCAGCTCATCACTAACAGATAAACTCTGGTCAAAATCGATTCCTTCCGGTCTTTTTTTCAGCTCAGCTATGGAAAACATCAGCTTTTACCCTTCTAATAAATCACTCTTAATTTCTATATTATACAATAATAAAATGTCATCTCTTTAGAAGATAGATGTCAACTTTATTACAAACGCTATTGTTACGGCTTTTCTCCTGCTTCTTCCTTTAGTCCTAAAAGGAGAAAATTAAAAAGTTCCTCAGAACTTTTTCTTATTTTTTATTAAAAAACAGGACACTTTCCTGCTGGTTTACATCTGACGCAAGCGCTCAATCCTGTCAGCAATAGAAGGATGAGTATAAAAGAGAGACCTAACACCTTCTCTTTTCTGCGGATCATTGATATAAAGAGCGCTGCTGGCCTCATCAACATGGTGAGCCATAGGCTGAGACTGTTCCAGTTTTTGCAGAGCATTAATCATCCCCTGCGGATTGCGGGTCAGCTCCACTGAGCTCGCATCAGCCAAATACTCCCGCTGACGGGAAATAGCCAATTGCACTAAACTGGCCGCCAAAGGAGCAAGAATCAATGCAATCAAGGAAAAAATAAGCAGCAAAATACCCAAACCGCCACTGTCTCGGCTGTTGCTGCGTCGGCGTCCGCCGCCAAACCACATCATCCGTCCGCCAAGGCTTGAAATCAGTGTAACAGCACTGGCCAAAGCAACAGCTATTGTAGAGATTCGAATATCATAATTTCTGATATGGCTGATTTCATGCCCGATAACACCTTCTAACTCTTCTCGGTTCATAACCGCTAAAAGACCTGTTGTAGCCGCTACAGCTGCATTCTCCGGACTGGAACCTGTCGCAAAGGCATTTAATGAGTTATCTTCAATAATAAAGACCCGCGGCATGGGAACTTGCGCAACCATCGCCATATCCTCAACAATATGATAATATTCAGGCGCCTCTTCCTCTGTTACTTCACGCGCATTATTCATAGACATAACAACATTAGTTGACTGAAAAATCATACTGACAGCATAGATAGCACCGATAATCAGAGCCAGAGTGACGCCTAATTCCAAGCTGTCCAATAATAAAAAGCCAGCAGCTCCCCCAATAGAAGCAAGGAGCACAAAAAAGACCAGCAGCAAAACAACTGTCCGTCTCTTATTACTGGAAATTTGCTGATAAAGCATAATCCCTCCTCCAACAAGATACAAAGCCCGTAAAAAAAGCAAAGCAAAAATGACGGTAAGTCCGAAATCTTCGATTTCGCAGACGCACCTCTGCCAAGACGACTAGAAGGGTGCGGTCGGCCGCAGGACGACAAAGCCTTCAGACGTCTACGGCTGACGGTAAGTCCGAAATCTCTGATTTCGCAGACGCACCCCTGCCAGAACGACTAGAAAGGTGCGGTCGACTGTTAAGGCGACAAAGCTTTCAGACGTTTACGGCTAGCTAACTTGAAATCAATTCTAAACTTAACCATGTCTTTTTCCCGCAGCGTTTAGGGCGTGTTCAATTCAAACAAGATACCAAGCCACAAAGCCCGTTAAAAGAGTAGCCAAAAAACTGAGCCTAGTCCATGAGTTGCAAAACACAAGGAAAGGACATCTTTTTCGAACTTTTAGGACTTATCCGTTTTTTCTTATTCGGATAAAAGTTAAAAGTCAAACTTGACTTGCGGCGTCTCTTTTTCTTCCTCAGGAACTTCTAAGAACTGACTTGGCTTAAAGCCAAACAGTGACCCAACAAGATTGGTCGGAAAGACTTCCAATTTGGTATTATAATTAGCAGTGGTCGAATTGAACAGCTGACGGGAATAAGAAATTTTATTTTCCGTATTAGCCAATTCTTCCTGCAGTTTAACGAAACTCTTATTAGCCTGCAAATCAGGATAATTCTCCGCTACAGCAAAAATGCCGGAAAGCTGCTTTGACAGAGCATCGGACGCCTGCATTGCTTCATTTGGTGTGTGGGCCTTTGCAACTTGAGCACGCAGTTCTGTTACCTGTGAAAAAACTTTTTCTTCGTAGGCAGCATAACCCTTAACCGTTTCCAGCAAATTTGGAATTAAATCGTTTCGGCGTTTCAGCTGCACATCAATCTGGCTCCAAGCCTCTTTGGTATGCATACGGCCTCTAACTAAGCCATTGTAAGCAGCGGTTACCCAAACAACAAGCAAAAGTAGAACAGCAATTAAAACAAGAACCAGTACCATCTCACATTCTCCTCTGATATCTAAAAATAAGGGGCAGTTTGTTTAGAGTTATAAAACAAGCAATCCTCTCTCCCCTGAAAAATAAGTCATCTGTCTTTACAAAAACAGCAAGCAGAAAAATATAAGCAAAACAGTAAACTGCTAACTTTTTCTTTTTATCTGCCTTATTCTATTATTATAGCAATTTCCCTAATTTTAGGAAAGCAAATACCTTCTTTCCATTTTTTTCATGATTTCCTTATCTGTTTTATGGTAGAATAAGAGAAAACACTCTAAGGGAGAAGATATGACACCAGAAGAATTCTATGCAGAGCTGTCACAGGCCGGCATCACACTATCCGATTGGCAGAAACAGCAGTTTGATCTCTATTTTAAACTGCTTACTCAATGGAATCAAAAGGTCAATCTTACTGCTATCACAGAAGAAAGGGACGTCTATCTCAAACATTTCTACGATTCACTGGCACCTATTTTGCGTGGGGCCATCAAGGATGACAGAATCAGACTCTTGGATGTCGGGGCCGGAGCGGGCTTTCCCAGTCTTCCTATAAAAATTATTTATCCAAAAATTGATGTCACCATTATTGACTCCCTCAATAAACGGATTCACTTTTTAAATTTACTGGCTGAAACTTTGAAACTTGAAAACGTCCATTTTTACCATGGCAGAGCCGAAGATTTTGCCCGCCGCAAAGAGTTTCGGGAACAATTTGATATAGTAACCGCCAGAGCTGTTGCAGTTCTGCCGGTCTTGGCAGAACTGACCCTGCCCTTTTTAAAAATTAAGGGCCGCCTTCTTGCTCTTAAGGCATCGGCAGCAGAAAAAGAGATTGCCCAGTCTCAAAACGCTCTACACTTGCTGTTTACACAGCTCCTGCAAAGTGACAGCTATAAGCTTCCTAACGGGGACGGCCGAACTTTAATTAGTCTTGAAAAGAAAAAAGAGACTCCTAAGAAATACCCCCGCAAGGCTGGCATTCCCAATAAGAAACCTTTATAATGGAGAAATCATATCATGTTTCCTTTTAATAAGTTCTCAGCAGGATCAGTGACACAAAAACTGACAGTTAGTTTTTTAACTGTCATTTTAGTTGGCAGCCTGCTCTTATCGCTTCCTTTCTCTCATTCCGCAAATGCACCGACAACCACTTATTTTGACCATCTTTTTACAACTGTTTCTATGGTCTGTGTTACTGGTTTATCAGTATTTCCAATAAGTGAGGTCTATAACAGTCTGGGGCAGTTTATCGCTATGATCTTAATGCAGATTGGCGGTCTGGGTATTGTGACCTTAATCGCTATCAGCATGTTCGTGCTGCATCAAAGACTCGGCCTGTCAGCACGAAGCTTGCTGCAGTCTGCGCTGAGCCGGCCGGACAATACAGACTTACAGCAATACTTGTTTAATGTCTATAAAATTTCACTGGTTATTGAGGGAATGACCGCCCTTATTTTGATGTTTGACTTCATTCCAAGGTTTGGAGTTCAGTCTGGTATTTTCAACAGCCTTTTTCTGGCCGTCTCTGCTTTTTGTAATGCTGGTTTTGATAATCTTGGCACCAGTAGCCTTAAAGACTTTATGCTGAATCCGCTGATTAATTTCACTGTAGCCTTTGCTATTATTTCTGGCGGCTTGGGTTTTTCTGTCTGGTTTGATCTCTTTCAAATTTTTAACGATTTTGTAAAAGAGAAGCCCCGACGCTTAAAAGCCTCTTTTCGCCTGTTGAGCAATCAAAGCCGGCTGATTCTCTATACAACAGCTATCTTTCTTTCCGCAGGAACGCTCCTGTCCTGGCTGACAGAATTAAGGAATCCTAATACATTAGCTGGCTATAATGCTTTTCAGCAGTTTATGATCAGTTTTTTTCAGACTGTAACTATGCGGACGGCTGGCTTCTCAACTTTGAGTTTTTTGGACACTGAAGCAGCAACCAATTTTCTTTATATGCTGCAGATGGCTGTCGGAGGAGCTCCGGGAGGGACAGCTGGCGGTATTAAGGTAACAACTGCCGCTATCATTTTTTTACTGTTTAAATCTGAATTAGCCGGCCAGTCAGATGTCACCTTCAGGCATCGTGTGATCCACAATAAAACAATTAAGCAAACCTTAACCATTCTGATTTTTTTCTTTGTTTTAGCAGCCAGCGGCTATTTTCTGTTGCTCCTGTCTGAAAGACATTTATCGCCAACCGCTCTTCTTTTTGAAGTCATATCAGCAATAGCTACAGTCGGTGTTTCAATGGATGTGACACCGGCCCTGTCATCAGTCGGGCGCTGTATCATTATACTGCTTATGTTTACAGGCCGTGTTGGCCCGATTACTGTTTTATTGAGCTTTCTGCAGAAAAAAGAAAAAGCTGTCCACTATACCCCGACTGATATTTCTCTTGGTTAATTTATAGAAAGGAAACATTATGACTCGTAAAATTTTTGGCATCCTTGGTTTAGGTATTTTCGGCAAAACCCTTGCTTGCGAATTGTCTAGTTTTGAACAGGAGGTTATCGCTCTGGACAATCAGGAAAAGCATGTGCAGGATGTCGCCGACTATGTTACTAAAGGCGCTGTTGGTGATATTACTGATTTTGAGTTTTTAAAAGCCGCCGGCATCGACCAGTGCGATATTGTCATAATCGCAACCGGCAACAACTTGGAAGCCTCTGCCCTTGCACTTATCCATTGTCAAAAGCTGGGGGTGACAAATATTATTGCTAAAGCCCGAGGTGAAAATTATGAAGATGTTCTGTATGGACTCGGTGCCAAGCATGTGATTTCACCTGAACGCAGTACGGCAAAGAATTTAACGTCACGTCTTCTGCGCCACTCTATTGCCAATATTATCCACATCGAAGACGATATTTCCTTTATCGAATTCACTCTGCCTGAATCATGGTTGGGAAAATCACTGACGCAGTTAGATGTCCGTAAAAAATATGATTTGAATGTTATTGGTTTTCGAACGTCCAAAACGGCCCCTTTAGATACGGACTTTAATCCAGATCATATTCTGACAAAGGAACTGATTGTTGAGGCTGTAGCCAGCAAACGAACCTTTGAAAAATTTGACTACTTAGGTTATCTAAAATAAACTTCAGCCTGTCGGACAAAGTCAGGCTGTATCTAAGGCTCTCTTTTGTCTTGGATTTTCACTGAGGAGATGACTCATCTGATAGAAATAAAAATGTCCTTATTCTTTGATTCTGAATAGGGACTTTTTTCTACCATTTATCAAGTATATCAAGACTTTAGATGTCAATTATTTTTAAGACGGTAGCTAATGTTGGGTTCCCGTCTTGTTTTTTGAGTTTCCCACCTTCAAAAATTGTACGCAAAAACAACACCCTATTTTGTATACAAAGTCAGCTCAGCAGCCATAAACTGATGAAGATTTTATCTTCTTATGCCCAAGGATTATAAAATCTGCCATGATTCAAAAGAAAGAGCAGCAGACTGGCTGTAAAAAGCAGGCAGGCTAGGGCAATAGCCAACAAGTCGTAAGTCGAGAATTTCTTGTAGGTATACCAAGTGCGCTTTTTATTTTTTCCAAAACGCCGCAGCTCCATAGCTGTCGATACTGTGTCAATCCGTTCAAGTGAACTGAAAATCAAGGGCAAAACAATCTGCAGATTGCCTTTGATCCGATCGAGGAGCTTAGCCTTAGCTGACAGTTCTAGGCCGCGGGCCTCCTGCGACATGCGAATCATATAAAATTCTTCCTGCACGTCGGGAATATAGCGCAGTGTCAGACTGACTGCATAGGCCACTTTATAGGGCACCCCAATCTGATTGAGACTTGAGGCAAACTGGCTGGGATGGGTTGTCAGTAAAAAAAGCAGAGCCAAAGGGACAGTTGAAAAGTATTTCAGCGATAAATTGAAAAGGTAGAACAGTTCCTGACTGGTCAGATAAAATCGTCCCCAGCCCTCAAATAAAACCGTCTTGGCTCCGTAAATCTGCTCACCGTAGGCAGGAGCAAAAAGATAAACGACAATGACATTGAGCAGAGCAAAAAAGCTGATAAATTTAATCACAAAAGAGATATCCTGCCAGCGTACATGGGCCATTCTAAAAAGAATGAGCGATAAAATGCCGATAAAAAGAATCAAGCGTGTATCATAGGTGGTCATACAGGCAATAGAAGCCAGAAGAAGAAAAAGCAGTTTGCTGGCTCCTGAAAGGCGGTAGAGAAAGCCATCACCGCCGTAATAGCCAATTAAACGATTAGTCATGACGGCCTCCTTGATTGGCGATATAAAAATTGGTTAAAGCAATAGGATCTGCCTGCAGTTTCAGGGCTAAATCAAATAGGCTTGTTTTCTTAAGACTGGCTCTTGCCAGCAAATCTGTATCGGTAAAAATTTCCACCGGCCGGCAGTCAGCTACAATGCGCCCGTCATGAATAACCAGAGTCCGATCAGAGTACTCCAGCATCAGCTGCATGTCATGGGTAATCATGATAATCGTATGCCCTAAGGCGTTGAGCTCATTGAGAAAATTCATAATCTCTGTATAATTTCTCTTATCTTGGCCCGCAGTCGGTTCATCCAGAAGAATCACCTCTGGATTGAGCACCAAAATAGAAGCGATGGTTACTCTCTTCTTCTGGCCGAAGGAAAGGGCAGAAATCGGCCAATTGCGAAATTCATACAAGCCGCAAATCTTTAGGGTAGACAGGACTTCCTGTTCGACCTCCTCTTCAGGCTTGCCTCGCAATCGCAGGCCTTGAGCGACCTCATCAAAAATCATAGTTTGGCTGATCATCTGATTGGGATTCTGCAGCACATAGCCTATTCGGTCCGCCCTCTCCTTGATAGAATCATCTGAAATATCACGGCCTTGATAGAAAACCGGACTGTCTGTCGGTACAAACCGGCAGAGAACCTTGGCCAGAGTTGATTTACCGGCACCATTTCTGCCCACAAGAGAAATGCGTTCTCCTTTTCGAACAGTCAGGTTAATATCTTTTAAAAGTAAATCCTGATGGTCATAGGCAAAATGAAGATCCGTGAGCTCAAGCAGCTCTTCTCTTTTGACATCAGAAACGGTTTCTGAAGGCTGGGCAAAACGAATCCCAGAAAGGTCCAAGTCAGCTAGGTGTGCCAGATGCTCTGTCTTTTGCAAATCCAGCCCTAAATCCCGCAAGACCGTCACATAAAGCGGCTCACGAATCCCATTTTCTCTCAGCAGCTCTGTCTTAAGCAAGTCATCTGCCCGGCCGTTAAATAAAATCTGACCGTCATTTATCAAGACAACTCTGTCAACGGGAGCATAGAGAACATCCTCCAGACGATGTTCAATAATAATAGTTGTGGTTCCTTCTTCTTCTTTGTGAATCCGATCGATCAAGGCAATGGTGTCCTGGCCAGATTTTGGGTCAAGATTGGCTAGAGGCTCATCAAAAAGCAAAATAGGGCTCTCATCAATCAGGACCCCCGCTAAACTGACACGCTGTTTTTGACCGCCTGATAAATCCTGCGGTCTTTTCTCAAGCAGATCCTGTAAGTTCAGCCTTTCTGCCCAGACAGCAATTTTTTCATTCATAGACTGCTGATCAAGACAGTCATTTTCCAGAGCAAAAGCAATATCTTCTGCTACGCTTAAACCGATGAACTGGCCGTCAGGATCCTGCAAAACAGTTGAAATCAGATGGGATTTCTCATAAATCGACAAATCAAAGACATCCTGGCCGTCAATTAAGAGGGATCCGCTTCGCTCGCCATGATGAATATTGGGAATAATCCCATTGAGACAGTGGCCCAAAGTCGACTTCCCGCTCCCTGAAGGCCCCAAAATGAGAACCTTCTCGCCTTTTTCAATGGCTAAATCAACACCTCTTAAGGTCGGCTCTGCCTGAACATCGTATTTAAAGGTAAAATCCTTGAATTCAATAAATGGACGCATCACAAGCAACTCCTTAAAACTCAGCCGCCGTTTTTAATCTTTAGTAAGACTGCCAGACTGCGTTCTCGTTTTAGCATAAACAGCTAGAAGAATTGTAGCGCCGACACCTATTGTCAAAGAATTTGACAGCGCAGCGATAAAACCCTGCGTAAACACTTTATTTGCCGGCTCACTGTAAATTAAAATGTCACCGATTGGAGCTACAAGAGCCCAAGCAAGGATATTGACCAATACTTGAAAGACATTAAAAATGATAATATCTTTTTTCCCGAAAATACCTTTTTCAACCTGCAGGCGATTCTTTAAAAGACCGATGCCAAAGCCGACAAGGGCACTTGGCAGAACCCAGGACCACCAGATACCGTAGCCGGCAAACATGTCCTTAACCATATGACCGATAAAACCGATAAAGAAACCGGCAATCGGTCCAAAAATGACAGCAAAAAGCGCCTGAACAGCATACTGCAAGGAAATGCTGGTATTTGAAAACAGCGGAATGTTGACAAACAGTCCGATGATAACAAAAAGTGCTGCTCCGATTCCTGTTGCTACAACTGTTTTTATAGAATTATTTTTCATCTTGTTTCCTCAAATTATGTTTTTATATTTCCCAATCAATTGTGTTGTCCCATTCTCTCCGTAAAATTTCACTGCAGGCTCTGCTTTTTTTAAGCAATGGTTTTAATTTCCAGGCGCCAGTTTGAACCAACACCGACATTATAAGCCTTGGCAAAGGAGCCTTGGTTAATGGCCAAGCCGACACGGTAGAGCGAATTGATGTAAATCAGCGGCTGACCGATTCGAACATCAGCAAAAGATTTGCCGTAAGTCACTTGATTTTGATAAACCAGCATATCATTATTGTAAATCGTTACTTCGAAACGGTCGCCGAATTCAGGTGCCAAACGATGAAATTCATCATAAGTAATCGATGTCCACAGCGATCCAAAGCGCACATCCAGAATATCAACTGCACCGCTGACACTGTTTTCGGTGAATACTGTCTCAACAACCGGCAGCTCAATAATGGCGTCAACAGGCAGTTCTGGTCCCACCTCGGCAAAAGAGATGTGCCCGCTGGCCAGCTTAGCGCCAGTATAAGCGTAAACATCGCGACCATGAAAGGTATAAGACAGCTCTGTATTCCTGCGCCGGTTGGACAGCTCAGATATCTCACGGACGGCTTTAATACCGACATGTTTTTTAATATAGGACAGCGTCCCGTTATCAGGTGTTACAATATACTGATTTGACTCTGTCAAAGCTACAACGCTTTTTCGTTTAGACCCTACACCGGGGTCAACGACTGATACAAAGGTTGTCCCCTGCGGCCAATACTCAATCGTCTGAAAAAGACGGTAAGAAGCTTCAAAAATATTGTAGGGCGTAATGTCGTGCGTCAGGTGATGAACTCCCAGAGTGGCCTCCTCTTGCAGCGCAACACCAACCATAGCAGACACTGCTCCATCCACCAAACCAAAATCAGACTGTAACACCAATAAATGATTAGTCATACATGATACCTTTCTTCTCTGCTGTTTCAACCTAAAAAAGCAGCAGAAACAAACCACAAACCAAATCTATGCCTGTATAGCTTTTCACAGTCACTTTTTAGCTTTTGCCTTTATTGTATCACAAGGCTCAAGTCCTGTCTTTCATTTCTAAAAAATAACTTTTTTACTGGTCAGAAAAACTTACTTACGGCCTAATTTTCGCGTGACAAAATCACCCAAAAACTGCAGGGCGAAAATCAAAACAACAATCAAAACCGTTGCCAGCCAGACAATATCTTGGTTATAGCGGTTATAGCCGTAGTAAATCGCCACATAGCCCAGGCCGCCGGCACCAATAGCGCCAGCCATAGCTGTTTCACTGACTAAGGAAATGAGCGTCACTGTCATCACCCGAATGATATCAGGCAGGCCTTCATTAAGATAAATACTGACAATATCCCAAAAAGTTGCTCCGGAAGCCTGAGCGGCTTCAATAACACCTCTGTCTAATTCTGACAGAACCACTTGAACCTGCCGGGCAAAGAAAGGAAAAGTAGCCGCCGACAGCGGTACAAGCGCTGCTGTTGCCCCTAAGTTTGTACCGACAATCAGATAAGTTAAAGGACTGAGAACAGCCAAAAGAATGATAAAGGGAATCGCCCGAAAAACAGAGACAACTTTGTCTAAAACCTGAAAAACAAAAGCGTTTTCAATCACTCCGCCAGGAGCTGTCAGAACTAAGAAAAGACCGCCGATCAATCCTAAAAAACCGCCGATGGCAAAAGAAACGAAAGTCATAAAGAGGGTGTTAACAATCGCAGTCCACCAGCCTGCATCACCCGTCCAGCCCATATCATAAACATTTGGTAAATAGGTTTGTATCAAATCAGCCATCTAAGCACCTCTTTTTAAAATTTTCACAGTGATATCAGAAGCAGTCAGCGCTGCCTGAGCCTGTTCGAGTTTGTCTTTCGAACCGGTCAGCACCACAATAAGCTCACCGACAGGCGTATCAGCCAGTATCTCAATATTGGCATAGAGGATATTGGCCGATACACCGTAACGCTTATAGATATCATTTAAAATCGGCTCATCTGTTGATGTTCCAGCATATTTCAGCTGTACCAGCAGGGCATTATGCGGAAGATTAGCAACAATATCCTGCCGCTCGATTTTAGCTAAGGCTTCCTGGCTGCCGGTCGCCGTTTCAATAAAGTCGCGTGTCAGCTCTTCTTTAGGATTGGAAAAAATAGCCAGAACCGATCCTTCTTCTATCAAACGGCCGTTTTGCATAACAGCCACACGGTTGGCAATATCTTTAACAATCTGCATTTCATGCGTAATCAGTACAATCGTTAAACCCAGAGTCTGATTTAATTCCTGCAAAAGGTTTAAAATCTGCTTGGTCGTTTTAGGGTCCAAGGCTGAAGTCGCTTCATCTGAAATCAAAATCTTAGGATCATTTGCTAAAGCTCTGGCAATAGCCACTCGCTGCTTCTGACCGCCGGATAGCTGCGCTGGATAATTATCTGCCCGGTCAGACAGGCCCACAAGTTCTAAAAGCTTATCAACCTTGGCTTTTTTTTCGGCCTTAGTCAGTTTAGAGTGCTTCAGAGCAAAAGCGACATTTTCGCGGGCTGTCATACGGGCCATTAAATTAAAATGCTGAAAAATCATGCCGATATCCCGCCGTTTTTCACGCAGCTCAGCAGCAGACAACTGATTCTTCCCATCTGCAAAAAGCAGATCGCCATCAACCGTTACAGTTCCTGAAGAAGGTTTCTGCAAAAGATTGATTGTCCGGACAAGGGTCGATTTCCCAGCACCCGAATAGCCGACAACCCCATAAATATCACCCTGATTGATACCGATAGTAACTTCTTTTACAGCTTCGACTGTCTGCTTTTTCTGACGGAAAGCAATCGAAATATGGTCTAATTTTATCATCTCATGGCTCATAAGTCTTAATCAGCTCCTCAATTAATTCAATATGGGTATAATAATCAGCGATAGCAACATTTTCATCACCGCCGTGATCGCGGCTGTTTGCATTACCGATGCCAAAAGCCAGCATAGGAAGAGCCAAAATATCATATACAGTATGCATAGGCCCTGTTCCGGCAGTCGTTGGCAGGATAGAAACGCCTTCTTTATACAACCCCTTGGCTAAGTCAATAACCTTTAGAACAGCCGGATGGCTCATATCACTGCGGTAACTTTCTTCCCCAAGCGTATAAGTCAATTTGACACGATCAAAACCATGCCGCCATAAATGTTTCTGCAGTAAATCAAAAACCAGTTTAGGAGATAAGCCCGGAACCAGCCGTATCTCCATTTTTGCGCTGGCCTCTGCTGGCAGTATGGTTTTGACCCCCTGCCCCTGATAACCGGATGACAAGCCCTCAATGCTGAGTGATGGTTCAAAATAGTAGGTCTTTAAGAACGCCCGCCGTTCCGGCTGTAAAGCAGGGAGACGCAAACCGTACAGCTTGCGCAGATCTTCACTGTTTTCAATAGCATAGCGATCAACCAAGTCCAACTCTCGTTCACTGGGCTCAAGCACATGGTCATACAGACCTTCGATAAGAATCCGGCCGTCGTTATCCCGCATACTGGAAATGGCCCGCAGCAAGTACCAAGCAGACGACTCAAGGACAGCTCCGTACCTAGAATGAATATCCACTTCAGCACTGGTCACTGATAAGTCAAAGGTCACAATACCTTTGTTGCCGCCAGTGATTTCCAGCTGCCCCAAAACATTTTTGCTGCCCTGCTCCCAAATCAAAAGATCGGCTGGCAGCAGGCGGTCGCGGTATTTTTCCAAGTATTTTTCTAAATCTTTTGAAGCAGACTCTTCCGCTCCCTCCATCATAAAAATGATATTAACAGGCAGAGAACCAAACTGCCGGACGTATTTTCTGACTGCCGTCAGCCGTGCTGTGATATGCCCCTTGTCATCGTCTACACCCCGGCCGTACATGTAGCCTTTGCGAACAGTCAGCTTAAAAGGATCATCCGTCCAGACCTGATCATCATCTGCCGGTACAGTATCATAATGATTGTAAAAAATGATGGTGGCAGCATCAGGCCGCGGACTCTTAAATTCAGCAATAATAAATGGTGCAGGGTAGGTTTCATCAATCGTAACCTCAGCGCCGACACTGGAGAAAACTTCTCCCAGATAAGCGGCAACATCCTGCAGACCAATCTGCTGAGCAAAAATAGATTTCTTGGCAATCAACGTTCTGAGCACCTCAAAATAGTGCTGAGCAACCTCATCCTGCCTAAATTTTTCCACTTGTTCTTCAGATCTAGAAAAAATCATTCCCTCTCCTCACACAAGATATAAAGCCCGTTTAAAACGCAAAGTAAAAATGGCGTAAGTCCGAAAGCTCTGATTTCGCAGACGCACCCCTGCCAAGACGACTAGAAGGGTGCGGTCGACCGCTAGGACGATAAAGCCTTCAGACGTTTACGGCTAGCTAACTTGAAATCAATGCTAAACTTAACCATGTCTTTTTTGCACAGAGCTTAGCCCGTGTTCAATTCATAAGATACAAAGGCCGTTAAAAACGCAAAAGGAAAATAGGGGACTGACTGACGGATCGCCAGATTCTAAGTCAGGCCATCTTTTTCCCGCAGCGTTTAGGCCGTGTTCAATTAACAAGATACAAAGGCCGTTTAGAACGCAAAGTAAAAATAGGAGACTGACCGCTGAGTCATCAAAAACTCAAGGGAAGTCTATCTTTTTTACACAGCGTTTAGGCCGTGTTCAATTAACAAGATACAAAGGCCGTTAAAAACGCAAAAGGAAAATAGGGGACTGACTGACGGATCGCCAGATTCTAAGTCAGGCCATCTTTTTCCCGCAGCGTTTAGGCCGTGTTCAATTAACAAGATACAAAGGCCTTATCAAATCTGAGCAGCTGGTGTTTTTACAGACAGCCGAAGAGTCTGGGACAAATGTTCCAGACTTCTTTGCTTGACTAAATTTTAAAAGCTGCAGGCAGCTGCACAGAGGCAGAAAAACAGTGGCTCAAAAAACTAAAGCCGCCAAGAAAATCGGAGAACAAGGGTAAGCTACCGCATAACCTGCCTGATTCTCCCTATTGTCTTTTCCGCCATAGGCTGAGAGCTATTTTACCAAACTGGCTGATCAATACCTTCGGATGTTTCATCAATCACTTTTTTGACTTCATCAGTGTGATAAACCTTTATTAATTTATTGATAATCTCAGCCTTATCAGAATCTTTCCAGTCAGACTGTGCTGCAATGACATTGATCCATTGTTCTGAGGCATCATTGACTTCCTCAGTATAAAGTGAGGTATCATAGTCTACACCGGCTTCTACAGCATAACTGTTGTTAACGATAGCAGCATCTGCTGAAGACAGAGCACGGGCCGTTTGGCTGGCATCCAATTCTTTAATATCTAAGTTTTTCTTGTTTTCTGAAATGTTGGCAATCGTTGCTAGTTCTTGACCGGAAACATCCAGTTTAATCAATCCAGCATCCTGAAGCACATAAAGTGCCCGGCTTTCATTGGTTGCATCATTAGGAACAGCGATTTGGGCACCGTCTGGCAGTTCCTTCAAATCTGTGTACTTAGCCTTACCGTTTTCTGTTCCTGAGAAAAGATGAATCGGGCTGATATAGGTCTCAGCCACAACGGCTAAATCTTCCTTGTTTTCTTTGTTCCAATTATCCAAAAAATTGTAGTGCTGGAACGCATTGATATCAACTTCACCGTTAGCCAGTGCTTTATTAGGCTGTGAGTAGTCAGTAAACTCTTTAAATTCCAAGTCAATGTCTTCTTCTTCCAATAAGTCTTCAATCTTATCCCAGCGAGCCTTATCTGAATCAGACATAGTCATGACACCGACTGTCAGAGTATTGCTGTCATCATTTGTACTGCCGCAAGCTGTTAAAAACAAAGCTGACGCTAAAACAAGGCCTGCAAGCCCAAGAATTTTTTTAAATGTCATATTGGTATCCTCTTTTCTTTTTTCTAATGTTTTTATTCTCTCATACATCACTATAGCTAGCAAATTGTTATTTTTAGGGTTTTTATATAGTTTAAAACTATAGCTCTGTAATAAAAAAAGAAAAACACAGCCTGCTGCCCACAAGTTCACAAGACAAACTAACAGGCAAGCAGCTTGTTTTTCCCATATTTTTTAGTCAAGAGATGGCACTTCTAAATCAGAAGCAGCTGGAACATAATCAGCACTGCCGAGATATTCTTCTGCCAACTGTGCTATCGTACCGTCTTCTAACAGCTCTTCAATCCGGCCATTGACAAATTCCTGCAGTTCTTCCTGGTCTTGACCGAAAATAAAATAGATAAAAGGCTGTTCTGATGAATCCAGTTCAATCGTTTTCAGCTTATCCAAATTCTGATTTTTGATGATGGCATTTACAGTTGGGGCATCAAAAATTTTGAAGTCATACTTCCCCTCATTGAGATTAGTCAGAATCTGAGTAATGTTTTCATCTGTGTAATTGAGCTCCACTTCGTTGTTAGGGTGTTCTTCATTATATTCTTCCAACTGAGTAACTGTTGTATTGCCCTGAACAACTTGAGTAGAATGTCCGCCAATATCTTCATAAGATTTAATGTCACTGTCTTTTGTTACTGTCAAAACAGACGGTGTTGCTCCTAAAGGATAGGAATACAGATACTTAGCTGCACGTTCTTCTGTAAAGGACAGGTTATTGCCGGCCATTTGGTACTTATCAGAATCCAAACCGGTAAAGACAGAGGACCATGCTGTTTTCTTAAAGCTGACTTCATATTGATCCGAATCTTCAAAGACAGCTCTGGCGAGCTCAACATCAAAACCTGTCAATTCGCCATCTTCTTCATAGGAAAACGGTGCTGTCGTTCCGACTGTCGCAAAGACCACTTTTTCTTTGCCTGTGCTGTCTGCAGCATCGGAATCAGAGTTTGAACTGCAGGCAGCCAGAACAAGTCCTGAAGCCAAAGTCAAACCAGCGATTCCGAGAAATTTTCTCAATTTCATTTTTTACTCTCCTTATTTTGAACTAAAAAAACCTGCCCTATATAATTAATAGATAAATCTTCAAGTCAGGCCTTTTCACCATTATTCTATTCAGGCCTAAAAATTTAAGAAGGAAGCCTTGGCTATCCTCATTTTAAGCCTCATGATAATATCTTACCATCTTCATTTGTTCTGAACTAATATTTAAAAACTATCACCGTGATAACTATTTTTTATCACCCAAAGCAGTCAAAACTACAGCAGCAAGGTCCTTCTAGTCGACAGCTCCTATAATGTCTGCACCAAATAGTCAAAGACCAGCTGACGGTGGCTTTCTTCTGTAAGAAGTTCGGGATGCCACTGAAGGCCTAAAATCGGGAAACCATGCTTACTTTCATAAGCTTCAATGGTCCCATCCCTTGGATCCCGCGCTGTTGCTATCAAGCCTGGAGCCAGTTCTCTGACACTTTGGCGGTGGATAGAATTAATCCAGCTTCCCGGCTCAAGTAAATGGCTCACACGGCTGTTAGGCAAGACATCAACTTCGTGTGATGTCCCAAAATAGCTCTCCTGCCAATGATGAGCAACACTTTGATTAAGCGTACCGCCTAAGGCGACATTTAGCAGCTGCATCCCGCGACAGACTGCAAAAATCGGCTTTTTTTGACGGATAGCTTCTTTAACCAAGGCAAATTCAAACTCATCACGGGCTAGCGAATAATCATCACTATCACCTGTTCGCTCTTCACCATAAAAACGGGGATCAACATTTTGTCCGCCGGACAAAACCAATTTATCAATCATAGCGACATAGCTTTTGGCAAGCGCTGCTGTTCCGATTGGAATTATGACAGGAAGGCCGCCGGCAGCCTTTACACCGTCTGACAGATGCCGTGATACCGCATCAAACCGCAGTCCGGACATTGCCGGCATTTCCTTTTCATTCCCCGTAATTCCGACAATAACTGTTCCCATTAGCCTTCCCTCCTTTTCATTTGCTAAAAAAATTAGCTGTTTTTAATAAAATTAGTTTATCCTAAATCTGCCGGAATGGCTAATATATATTTTTTATCACAGCTATAGAAACAAACTATCGAGACAGCCGCAGCTGACAGGGGGAACGGAAAATGCTTTTCTGCCAAAGCATGATATTGGCTACAGATGAAAGCTTAATGAGAAATCGGACAAAATCTGTTCACAGTCAGATCTCTCAGCTAAAAAACGCTGTTTGTTTAAAAACAGTTTTCTAATGAATTGAACACGCCCTAAACGCTGCGGGAAAAAGCATGATCAAATATAGAACTGATTTCACAGTTAGGCAGCCGTAAACGTCTGAAGGCTTTGTCGTCCTAGCGGTCGACCGCACCCTTCTAGTCGTTCTGGCAGAGAGGCGTCTGCGAAATCAAAGATTTCGGACTTACCGTCAGCCGTAAACGTCTGAAGGCTTTATCGTCCTAGCGGTCGACAGCACCCTTCTAGTCGTTCTGGCAGGGGTGCGTCTGCGAAATCAGAGATTTCGGACTTACCGTCAGCCGTAAACGTCTGAAGGCTTTATCGTCCTAGCGGTCGACAGCACCCTTCTAGTCGTTCTGGCAGGGGCGCGTCTGCGAAATCAAAGATTTCGGACTTACCGTCATTTTCCTTTTGTGTTTTAAACGGGCTTTGTGTCTTAATGAAAAAGACCTGCCGTTTCGGTTAACAGCCGAAACGGCAGCATCTTTTTTTGCAGATAAGAGCCTGTATTAGGCTTCGAAGTCGGCGACATTGTGATAAACCTTTTGGACATCATCGTCCGCTTCAAGCGCATCGATTAATTTTGTAAAAGTTGCAAGGTCTTCACCTGTCAGCTCAACTTCTGACTGAGGAATCATTTCCAGCTCAGTGACTTGAAAGTCTTCAACACCATTAGCTCGCAGGACTTCGATTGCTTTATGCAAATCTGAAGGAGCTGTGTAGACCGTAATAGTCCCTTCCTCAGCTTCAACATCATCAACATCAACATCTTCTTCCAAAAGCAGTTCAAAAATGCTGTCTGCATCTTGACCAGCAAAAACAATGACCCCTTTGTTGTCAAACAGATAAGATACTGAACCGGCAGCACCCATATTCCCACCGTTTTTGCCATATGCACTGCGGACATTGGCAGCAGTTCGATTGACATTTGAAGTCAGTGTGTCCACAATAATCATGGACCCATTAGGACCAAACCCTTCATAACGCCCTTCAACAAAGGTTTCATCGGTATTGCCCTTTGCTTTATCGATTGCTTTATCGATGACATGTTTGGGAACCTGTGCCTGCTTAGCACGTTCCAGTACAAATTTAAGGGCCGAATTCGATTCTGGATCCGGCTCGCCTTGCTTAGCCGCTACATAAATTTCAACACCGAATTTAGCATAAATTTTTGAGTTAGCTCCGTCTTTAGCTGTTTTTTTGGCAACAATATTAGCCCATTTACGTCCCACTGGTTATTCTCCTTTATTTAATTTAAGTATACTAGTCTGCTAGTATTATAACACTTTGAAAGAGGTTAGTAAAACCGCTGATTAAATCTCTAAACCGATTATTTTGACATTTGGAAGATAAGATCGAATGTCAGCGACAATGTCATCAATACGGCCATCCAGATGAGTGATATTAACTTGAACCGTTTTCCCCTGCAAAGGTTTAATCAGAAGAATCTCACTCGTAGAGGTTTCAAAATTCGTACGCAGCTTTTTTGATGGACGATGATAGATCAGACGCTGCTCATATCTCAAATAATCAATCTCACCCCATGACAGATGATAGCTCCTCAGCCAAGGGCCTCTGACAGTAAGCCCTTGTTCGTCTCCGGAAATCACCTTTATGGGAATAAACAGCTTAAGCAAAGCCGAAATAACGAGACATAAACCGGCGGCAATCATAGTCATAAGGACAAAGATATTAAGCCCGACGGTAGCAAAAAGAGAACTGTCAGAACGCCCAGGAATAGTCGTCATACTGTCTAAGATAAAAGGAGCTGCTCTCAGCCAAAATAGAACAAAGCCTAAAAAGAAGAAACCGATAACAGCTTGCCAAATCATAGCTGTTTTGCGGTAGCGATAGCGAAAGTCAGGCATAAATGTTCCCTCCCCTCGTTTTTTCAACACTTATTACAAGCTGATTTTAAATTGTCATTTACATATCACTGATTCTCAGCAGCAAGTGTCTGCAAATACTCTTTCAAACTGGTTGGTCGTCTGCCCAGAACATGTTCGATGTCTTTAGAAAGGCCGGACTGCTCCCCTGCTGCGATAGCGGTGTAGGTTGATACCCACGAATCATATTCCCACTGCTGAGCCGGCCAAGCTTTGCGGGAGGCATAAGCATCCGAAACCGTTTCTTCTGTGTAAACGACTTGCTTTCCCAGCACGTGACTGCACTGTTGGGCAATAGCAGCCAGACTCAAATCTTCCGGTCCGGTCATGTCTAAGATTTGATTTTCCCATTTTTGCGGATTTTTCAAAACCGCTGCAGCTACTTCAGCAACATCGCTTCGTAAAACAGCGGATACTGTCCCTTGACCAGCCGGCCCCTTGATTTCTCCGTATTCCTTTGCCAAATCTACAAAGAAATCCAAATAAAAATTATCTCTCAAAAAGGTATAGGTCAGTCCTTGCTGCTTGATATATTTTTCAGTCGCAGCATGATCACGCGCCAAAGTAAAGGTCGAATCCGGGCTGGCATTATAAAAGGAAGTATAGACGATATGTCTGACTCCCGCCTCTCGAGCAGCTGCTATAAACTCTTTATGCTGCCGTAGACGTTCCGGATGTTCTCTAGCAGATACCATAAAGAGAACATCAACTCCGGATAATGCGGCTACGGCCTCCTGTGAATGTTCATAGCTAGCTTTAAAAAGACTGGCTCCAGCCAGTTTAGGAGCCCTTTCAGGGCGCCGTGCTAGATGACGGGCCGGCAAACCGGCCTCAGAAATCCGGCGGGCAACAAAACCGCCTAACTGTCCTGTTACTCCTGTAATTGCAATTGTTGTCATCATTCCCCCCATTGTCATTTATTTGATAGGTTTATTATAACATGGTCTTTTTATTGATGCAGATTTTTGGTGTCTGAGGAATTTAATGAACCTTTTGTCATCTGCTGTTTTTAAAACATCTCAAATCTTAAGCGGCACACGTCCCCAAGTCTGCTCAGCAATGCTGGCCTTTCCCAGTTGGTAGACAGTGTCAGCCTGCTGGGTCATTTGATCCCAAGGCTGGCTTCCGATTCGTGTAATCAGTCGGACAGAGCTTTTAACAGCTTTGAGGTGAGCCCTGCCTTTTGCAGTAAAGCCCAGAACATGAACGGCCTGCGGCAGATTACTGTCGCGTGCATTGACAAGAATATAAGTGAGAATCCTTCGTACACGCGCCTTAGTATAGCGTTTGGTCGCAACTTTTTCAACCAGCTCTTCTGCTGTCTCTGCAGTCCGAACAGCTGTGCGGATACGGCTGGCTAACTCTTCATTAAGCTGAAAAACAGAGGGCAGGCTGGAGTTGGTCAAAATCTGATATTTCAGCAAGCTGAAATAATCGTCCCAAGTCACCTGTGGAGCTGACAAAAGGAGGGCTGGATTTGGCACCGACTGAGTGATAAAATTACTGTCTGCAATGTGGCTGCGAATAGCTGTTGCAGAAGCAATTGTCTGATCCTTATCCTTTGAGTGAAAACCGGCTCCCAAACGCTTAATAGGCTGTAAACATAACTCTTTTCCCGCACTGGCCTTTGCATAGGATAAACCCAAAATATGGTTGGGAGTGCTGCCTGAAAAAGCTATGCCCGCAAAACGCTCCCACATTTTCTGAGTTTTTTGGGGATAGCTGAGTTCCTCAGGAAGCTCTGCGAGAAAGGTCTCCATCTCCGCCTTATGCTTACCGTAAAGTGCCGAGAGTTTTTGATAATCAAGCGGTTCTTCTGTTCCGAAAGTCAAGGTGTCTACGCCTAGCCGCTTCAGGATGGATACGGCACCCTCTGCAAAATAATCAGCAGACTGAACTGCAACAAGAAAAGGGAGCTCAACCACAAGGTCTGCCCCATTTTCAAGTGCCAGCTGCGCTCTTGTCCATTTATCAATGAGCGCCGGTTCTCCGCGCTGAACAAAGTTCCCTGACATAGCAATGATTTTGATGCCGTCTGCCTGCGAAAGCAGGTAGCGGTGACCGTTATGAAAAGGATTAAATTCTGCGATAATACCTGTCACTGTCATACAAACTCCTTTGGACTGCTGATAATCTACAGCTAAACAAAAGGTTAAGGCAGATTACCAGTAAGTGCAAAACCAAGGATAAACTGTCAGCTTCAAACAGCCTCCTCAAGCAAGCAGTCTTATTTCTTTGCTACAAAAAACCAGCGCAGACTGTCTGCTTTTGGTTTTTGGTCTTTGAAATCAGCGTAAAGGCGGAAAGAGCGGAAACCAGCCTGCTCTAATAAAATATCGTAGGTCAGGATATCGTAGGTGCGCTCCTCATGAACTTCGTCATAGCGCGTAAAGCGTCCATCGCTGTCCTGCATAAAAAAAGTCAGCTCATGGACAATAGAATGCGGAGCTTGATCGGCATAAGTATCCCAGACCATAGCAAAATCGTCTGCATTTTCATGATAGGAAAAACCCGGATAATGCTTATCAGTCTGATAGGTCGAATGCACATCAAATATAAAAACACCGTCCTCACAAAGCACCTTGTAAACCTCACTGAAAACATCTCCCACCTCTGCCTCATCCTGCATATAGCAGATAGAATCGGCATAGCAGGTTACAAAATCATACTTCCCTAGCTGGGATAAATCCAGCATATCTCCTTGTTTGAAGACAAGATCTGCTTTTGCAGCTGCAGCGCGTTTTTCAGCAACTTTGAGCATTTCGGCGCTCAAATCTAGGCCGGTCACATCAAAACCGGCTTCTGCAAAACGCAGTGACTGAATGCCTGTCCCGCAGGCCAGTTCTAATAACTTTCTGCGCTCTGCCGTTTTGGGCAAATGGCGGAGCGAGAAGTCTGTCCATTTATCATACAGTGTTTGATCCATGATACTATCATAGACCTTAGCAAACATTTCATAAGCTGCCATCTTTTCTCCTTAATGTCACCTAGAGAGTGGGATAAAAATTGGTAAATCGTCATAAAATGACGTTTTTTATTTTGTTCAGTTGGCCGCTATCCCTTTTAACAAGGGATAAGAACTTCCATTAGCGGCTGCGTCAAACGCATATGTCTAAAAAAGTGAAATGAGGCAGGACTTTGGTTCCAGCCTCATCTATCTTTCTGATGTCATAATCAGAAGCAGGCCGGCAAGCTATCAGCAACCAACTTTGACGCCAGAATCTAATAAAATATAATAAAGAGCCAGCATAAAAACAAAAAGGTCAATACCATCGCAAATACTTTAAATTTCTGCAACATAAAAACCAGTCATGATAAAAGAAAAACTCGTTCAGCCTTGACCGATATCCCAAAAACTTGCTGGCCAGTCAACAAAAAATCTGGCTCCAGAACAGGAAGAGCCGCCAGAGATAGGGAAGTCCCTGCAGTAAAAATAGGCAGCAGTCGCCCCGCTAAAACTTTGTCCTTCCATTAACGAAAACACCGGAACATAAGATCCATCCGATATTAAGCTAAGAGTTCTGCTGTATCTACGAGCGGCGCCTCATGCCACAGTTTTTCAAGATTATAGCGCTGCCGTTCATCTTCTGAAAAGATATGGACAACAACATCACCAAAGTCCAAGAGGACCCAGCCTGTCTCACCTGTGCCTTCCACACGGCTGGCATCTCCTCCGGCTTCTTTTATTTTTTCGCGAATATTGTCTGTGACAGCTGTCAGCTGTCTAGTATTGACTGAACTGGCAATCACAAAATAATCGGTCACGCTGGTCAGACCGCTGACATCCAAAACAACAATATCTTCAGCCCGTTTGGCATCAGCTGCCTTAACAATCAGTTTTAATAATTCTTTATCGTTCAAATTCTTATTTCTCCTCTGTTTGGGATTTCCGCTTCAAAAGTACTTTACAAAAGCATTGTAGGTTGCAATGGTTTGAGGATAAATCGGCTGCGCCCGCTGAGCGAGATGAGCAACCGTGTGAACAGTCTCAAAAGCCACCGCCTTATCCAGTGACTGCTCTGCTATCCTGCGCGCCTCCTCAGTTAAGGTCAGGGTACGGTTAGGCTCAATATAATCGGCAACATAAATGATTTTATCTAAAAGGGACATTTGGGCTGCCCCTACCGTATGGATTTCAATACTGCGCAGGATTTCCTGATCTCTCAGGCCTAAGTCTTCTTGAATTTTATAAATACCAACCATACCATGCCAAACATTATTCCCCCATTTTTTTAGCTCGGGGTCTAATTGGTAGCTGTCAATAAGAGCTAAAAAATCGACATCAGGTAGTTCCTTAGCATAATCATGAAGGAGGCCGGCCAGTCCGGCTTTTTCTGTGTCATAATGATAACGCTCAGCCAAAGACCTCGCTGCCTGCTCGACACCGAGAACATGGCGGAAACGTTTTGCACTCATCTTCGCTTGTATTTTTGGCAAAAGCTCCGAACGCTCTAATCCGATATAGTGCTCATAAGTCATCTGTAAAGTCCTTTTTCTTCAATATAGTCAAGAACAGACTGAGGTAAAAGATAATTAGGCCGGCAGCCATTTTTAATAAAATCGCGAATCATACTGGAAGAGATATCCATAAGCGGAACATCTACCCAAATGAGAGGATAAGACGTCCCTGCTTTATATTTGGGCCGCTGAATCCCGACAAACTGAACCATTTGAACCAGTTCTGCAATTCTGTACCACTTGGGCAGGTAATCAACCATGTCAGCGCCGATAATAAAATAATAATCCACTTCAGGATGCTGTTCTATTAAAAGTTTCATGGTATCGTAAGTGTAGCTGACGCCTTTACGGTCCAATTCAATCGTTTCAATCGCTAAGCCTGCAACACCTTCAATGGCTAATTCCAGCATTTTCAGCCGGTGTTTTTCTGAAATCGTTGTTTTTCGGTCAACATGGGGCGGTTGGTACTCCGGCATGAGCAAAACCTGATCCAGCCCCAGACGCTGGCGGACCTGATCAGCAATAAGCAAATGCGCATTGTGAACTGGGTTGAAATTTCCGCCTAAAATACCGATTTGTTTACGGTTCTTATCTTTTACTTCAGTTTCAAGTTCAACTTTCGTGAACGGAGTTAATAGCTCTAAAGCCATAGTCAGTCTCCTCGTCTGTAGTCGTCCTTCATTATAACACAAAAGCTGGGAAAGAAAAAGCTGGGCCAGTGGACAAAAAGGCAGGTCCCAGCCTGATGGGAACATAGAATCTTCTCATTTTTGCCACATAGGAGAACTGCCTGCCTGCTGCTATCGGACCGGAACTGCCGATTTAACTTTGGCAGCAGAGAAGGCTGGGATAAAAATCCCAGCCTCCGATTATTGACTATTCAATAAAAGCAAGATTCCTACAGCTTGACGACCTACTGCCCAGTTCAAAAGCCCGCTTATCTGTCAGTCCCCCTGCCTGCTTCTTTAGACAGCTTTACTGTTTATATCGGTCTAAAAAGCTGTCGCTTTACAGAATCAAATCATTTTTACTTTAGGGGATAATTTGCGGTTCTCTTTCTTAGCCGATTCCTTATATAAGATCAGTGTCCGACCGATTTTCAGAACAGTCTCGCAGCCGATTTCATTTTCTAAAATTTCGGCAACCTCATGAAGGTCTTCATCTGTATTCTGCAAAAGAGAGACCTTGATTAGCTCTCTGGCATCTAAAGCCTGACGGATACTGGTCTTGATATGACTATTGAGGCCATTTTTCCCAATCTGAATGATGGCCTTCATTGGCTGTGCCTGTCCTTTAAGAAAAGCACGCTGTTTGCTTGTTAACATTATTTCCTGCGCAAAAATTCCTGACTAAAAACAAGAGCATAGCTGTTTTTATTTGTATTTTTGCTTCCTTTCTTTCAATATCACTCAGCATTCACCTTAAATTAAGGCCTGACGCAGCAATACGGCAACTCCTTTAGGAGCCCAGGCTGCAATCTGAAGAGGGGTTCCCTCGCTGCCTTGCACGCGAATCCAGCCCAAACCAGAATAGACAATATCCAGACGATCCGTGACAGACCACTCGTGACGGACCAGCTCCGGAAAGCTTTCTGCTTCTTGGGCTGCTGGGGGCTGCAGAAGACCTCCCAAATGTTTTTTATAAAAGTCATCTGCTCCTGCCAGCTTCGTCCTGTGGAGCGATAAATTATTGTCAAAATAAGCCGTCATCCCTTGCTTAGGACCGGATATAAAATCAAACCGTGCTAAGCCGCCCAAAAACAGGGTCTGTTTTGGAAGAAGCTGATAGGTTTTAGGTTTTATTTCCTTTTTCGGACTGACATATTTCAGACTTTTAGCAGTTAAATAGTGCGCCATTTGCTGGCGGTGAACAATGCCTGGGCTGTCAAAAATATAAGAACCATCTTCCAAAGGAATTTCAATTTTATCCAAGGTTGTCCCCGGAAAACGACTGGTGGTAATGAGTGACTTTTCACCGGTCAGCTCTTGGATAATAGCATTGATTAGTGTTGACTTGCCAACATTGGTTACACCTACAACATAAACATCACGCCCCTGGCGCAGACGCTCAATTGCAGCTATCAGCTCTTTAATCGACTGATGTTTCTGTGCACTAGTCAGGATAACATCAAGCGGACGCAGGCCCTCTTCATAGGCACGTTCTCTCAGCCAGTGGCGAACCTTGCTTTCTTTGACGGACTTGGGCAGAACATCTTTTTTGTTGCCCACCAGCAGAATATCATTGCCTGCGACAAAGCGCTGCAGGCCCGGAATAACTGACCCATTAAAATCAAAAATATCCACTACATTAACAACTAAAGCTTTACTGTCACCAACCTCATGCAAAAGCTTCAGAAAATCATCATCTGATATGCTGACATCTTCAATCTCATTATAATGGCGTAAGCGAAAACAGCGCTGACAGTAAACAGTCTCTGTCTCAAGACTTTTTTTCAAAGCTGCAGCTGGCGTATAGCCCGCTCGGTTTTTATCTTCTGTTTGAATTTCAGCTCCGCAGCCTATGCAAAATATTTTTTCCACTTAAATTCCTTTTTGGTATTCAATCTTTCCGTATTTTTCTTCCAGTTTGGCCCAAACCCGCCGTTCCCGCCAGCGGTTAAATTGGGTATTCCAGGCATCTGTCCTGACTAAAGGTTTAACCAAAACAGATCGGATACCAGCCCGATGGCTGGCTCTGATATCTGTCATCAGCTGATCGCCGACCATCACCACCTCATCGCGGTTAAAACCGTAACGCTCAATAGCAGCGTTAATCCCGCGGGCAAAGGGCTTCATAGCCCTGCTGACAAAATCCACACCAAAATGAGCCACGGCACGCTCAACACGTGAATGGCTGTTATTGGAAATCACAACAACTGAAATGTCCGCCATCGTCATCTCATCCAGCCAGGCTCTCACTTCTTGAGTGCCATCCGGATTATTCCAGGCAATCAGCGTATTATCTAAGTCAACCAATATCGCATGAATCCCCTGACGCAGCAGGTCTTCAGCCTTTAGATCATAAACTGCTCCAACCGCAAAGGTCGGACGATAATCATCTATACTCAAGCTTCTCTCCACAATTATATTTTCCCCTCATTATAGCATAAAATTTAGGAATTGAAAAAACCAAAACATAAAGGCCATAAAAAGGGCTAATCTTCTTTTTTGACAACTAAAACAAGAAGGCCGAGCTGAATCACAGCTAAAACCAAAAAGACGATAAAAGCGTGCCGGGAACCAACAGCAGTGGCTCTGCTGTATGCCGATTCAGAGCTTGTCTGGCTCATAGCGACAATCAAAGCGGCTACAGTTGTTCCAAGAGCTCCGGCAAACTGCTGCAATGTGTTAAAAATAGCATTGGCATCTGAGCGCTCTTGAAAGGTCAGCTGCTTTTGCCCATTGGTCATAATATTGCCAAAAGCCATACCTGTTCCTACCATGTTGAAGAAATAGATTAAGCAGATAGCCCCGTTAGACAGATGCAGACCAAACACTGCATAGAGCAGCAAAGCAGCAAGAACGAGACCCGCGCCCAGCCAAATCGGTTTTCGAGCTCCAAATCTATCTAAAATAGTGCCGCCGAACGGAGAAAAGCACGCCCCCAGCAAGGCCCCCGGAAGTACTATCAAACCTGCCGCTGTTGCATCGGCACCATTAACCAGCTGAACATAATTAGGAATCAAAAAAGACAAGCCTAGGTTGACGATCTGAAAGAGGAAAAAAGCCGCAACATGACCAGCAAAGATAGGATTTTTCAAAATAGCAAGATTAACAATCGGCTGCTCCAGCCGACCTAAACGAATGAGCAGGAAAACAAGCCCTAAAATGCCTAAAATCAAGGTCCCTAAAACATTAAGACTGAAAAAAGGGTGAGAACTGAGCCCTTCAATCCCCAAAATCAGACCGATAAATAAAACCATGATGGCCAGAAAACTTAGAAAGTCAAACCGCTCCGCTGCTACTTCTGACTTTTGCTCAATACTGGTCATTCCTAAAAAAAGCGATAAGAGCAGCAGAGGCACTAAAAGGACAAAAATATAACGCCAGCCCAACACAGAAGCGGTCAAACCGCCAAATGTGGGGCCGATAGCCGGTGCCACAGCGGTAATCAGGGTTCCGACCCCCATCATCAGACCGATTTTATTCATCGGCACCTGCTCTAAAATAATATTAAACATCAAGGGCAGGGCAATTCCGACACCTATCCCCTGGACTACACGCCCCAACAAAAGCAGGCCAAACGTTGGAGCCAAAATATCAATTAAAAGACCCGCCAAAAAGAGAAGATTGGCTGTCAGAAACAGCGGCTTCATTTTAAAAGAGCGCTTAAGATAGGCCGAAATCGGAACAATAATAGCAACAACCAAAAGATAAACCGTTGTCATCCACTGAACAGTTGCTGTCCCGATGCCAAATTCTCTCATCAAAGTCGGAAAAGTAATATTCATTGCCGTCTCAACCAAAACACCGCTAAATGACAGCAAACCTGTTGCCAAAATAGCAGCAATCAGCTTCTTTGATAACCCACTCTGTGACATCAAAAACCCCCTTATATTAAGATACAAAGGCCGTATAAAAATCCGTATGAAAATAGGGACTGACAAGTGATGCTGGCATCACGAGGCAGGCATCTTTTTCACTAGGATTTTAGGCCGTGTTCAATTCAACAAGATACAAAGCCCGTTAAAAGAGCAATAGGAAAATAGGGGACTGACTGACGAATCGCCAGATTCTAAGTCCGGACATCTTTTTCCCCAGCGTTTAGGCGTATTCAATTCAACAAGATACAAAGCCCGTTAAAAGAGCAAAGCAAAAATGACGGTAAGTCCGAAATCTGCGATTTCGCAGACGCACCTCTGCCAAGACGACTAGGGAGCGAGACAGAACCCCAGACCGTAAAGTTCGATGTCTCGCCCCCGCAAAGCCTAGCAGACATTTTAAAGCTTTGAAAAAGCGACTAAAATACCGCTAGACGACTAGCGTCTTGTTTATACTACAAGCAATGAATTAGGAGGCTAGGATTTTTGTCTGCCTTCAGACGGCTACGGCTAGCTAATTTGAAATCAATTCTAAACTTAAGCATATCTTTTTTGTTTATGATTAGATTCTGCTGTAAAAAAGAGGCCTTTCGCCTTGCTTCTCCACAGCAGATGAGCCTCCGCAGAGCAAATGATGAAATCACTTTCAGAAACAGCACTCTGCCTTTGATTCTCTCCTCTGCCTGCCCAGACTCCATTTTATCATTGTAACATATTTTAGCCTTAAAAGATAAGTCTTCATTTATAGAAAATAATATCTGGCGGCTTTCATAAAACAAAAAACCGCCAACAAAAGTTGACAGTTTAGAAATTCAAAGAGACAGCCGGACCGTTCCAGTATCTCAGCTATCTTTTTACGACAGGCAGAGACTTTTTGCCTCTTTCTTCTCACTCCAGCAGTTTGGCTAATTCTTCTTTAAGCAGTTTTTGAGCAACCTGAGGGTTGGCCTGGCCTTTGGTGGCTTTCATGAGAAAACCAGTGAAAGCCTTATCAGCATTGCGTTTGCCCGATTTAAAGTCAGCAACTGCTCCTTGGTTATCTGCAAAAACTTGATGTATAATAGGAAGCAAAGCATCAGGGTCTGAAATTTGAACCAAGCCTGCTTTTTCAACATATTCACGCGCTGAACCGCCCTTTTTCGCCAAATGTGTGAAAACTTTTTTGGCTATTTTCGACGAGATAGTCGCGTCTTGAATAAGCGTCAGCATCTCAACTAAATTGTCAGGTGTCAGCTGAATTTGTTCCAGTGTCTTGTTTTCGCTGTTTAGGAACTGGGCAACTTCCCCTTGCAGCCAGTTGGCAACTTGCTTGGCATCGCCGCCAAGCGCCACAGCTTTCTCAAAAAAGTCAGAAGTTGTCTTGCTGGCTGTCAGCTGGCCGGCATCATAGCTTGTCAAGCCAAGTTCTGCAACATAGCGGGCACGGCGTTCCTTAGGAAATTCTGGAAGACTCCTGCGCATGTCTGCAATCCAGCTGTCAGAAATTTCAAAAAGCGGCAGATCAGGTTCCGGGAAATAGCGGTAATCTGCCGATCCCTCCTTGACACGCATCAGGACAGTTGTCTTACTGGCTTCATCATAACGACGGGTTTCCTGCCGGATTTGTCCGCCGGAACGCAGAATTTTGGCCTGACGCTCCGCCTCAAATTCTAAACCTTTACGGACATTGCTGAAAGAATTCAAGTTTTTCAGTTCAGTCTTGGTTCCAAACGCCTCCTGACCGTAAGGACGCAGAGAGATATTGGCATCCACACGCATAGAACCTTCTTCCATTTTCACATCAGAAATGCCGGTATACTGGATAAGTTCTTTAAGAGCTGTCAGATAAGCGTAAGCTTCTTCAGGCGATCGCATATCTGCTTCGGAGACAATTTCAATCAAGGGAACACCCTGACGGTTGAGGTCAACATAAGAATAACCATCGCTTCCGTGAGTATTTTTACCAGCATCTTCCTCCAAGTGAGCCCGTTCAATGCGGATTTTTTTGCTGGAACCATCTTCAAGTTCAATAGCAATCCAGCCATCATAACCGATAGGCTCATCAAATTGGGAAATTTGATAGGCTTTTGGATTATCGGGGTAAAAATAATTCTTGCGGTCAAAGTGCATGTTTTGATGGATGGCCATATTGAGTGCCAGCGCAGCCTTGATTCCGGCGTCAATGACACCTTTATTCATTACAGGAAGCACGCCTGGAAAGGACCAGTCGATAACATTGGTGTTGGCATTCTGTTCTTGTCCAAAATGGGCAGGCGTCGGTGAGAAAATCTTAGAATTGGTATTCAATTCAACGTGAACTTCAAGTCCGATAATTGTTTCAAAGTTCATTAGGCTTCACCTCCAAAAATTAAAGGCTGCTGTTGGTGGTAGTCAGTCGTAGCTTCAAAAGCTGCTGCCGCCTGATAAATGACCGGTTCTGAATATTTAGGTCCGATCAGCTGCAAACCGACCGGAAGGCCGCCGCTAAAGCCGGCAGGGATAGAAATCCCCGGCAGACCAGCTAAATTCACAGGTATTGTCAGTATATCAGCCAGATACATAGCAACAGGGTCATGGTTGAGTGTTTCTAAATCAAAAGCAGCTGTCGGCGCTGTCGGCCCTAAAATTAAGTCATAATCCGCAAACACTTTTTCAAAGTCGCGAATGATAAGGGTCCGAACCTGTCCGGCTTTCTTAAAGTAAGCATCATAATAGCCCGATGACAGGCTGAAGGTCCCCAGCATGATACGGCGCTTGACTTCATCGCCAAAGCCTTCGCTGCGCGTATTGACATAAATGTCATCAAGACTGCCCGCTTTTTCAGTACGGTAGCCATAGCGAATACCGTCAAAACGCTGTAAATTCGAAGAAGCTTCTGACGAAGCAATGATATAGTAGACCGCCACGCCGTATGGACTGTGCGGCAGTGTCACTTCCTCTACTGCTGCCCCCAGTTTTTCAAAGTGCTTAGCAGCGTTGAGAATGGTTTCTTTTACCTCCGGCGCAATTCCTTCACCAAGGTATTCTTTAGGCAGAGCCATTCGCATTCCCTTGATATCCTGCCCAATCTTAGCAGTAAAATCCTCTTCTTGATGCTTAGATGAAGTAGAATCTTTAACATCATATCCTGCGATAACATTAAGAAGCTGTGCATTTTCTTTAACTGTTTGCGACAGCGGACCAATTTGATCCAGTGAGCTGCCAAAGGCAATCAGACCAAACCGTGAGACGGTACCGTAAGTGGGTTTGAGGCCGACAATACCGTTAAATGAAGCCGGCTGGCGAATAGAACCGCCGGTATCTGACCCTAGTGACAGACGCACCTGCCCGGCAGCAACAGCTGCAGCAGATCCGCCCGAGGAACCGCCGGGGACTTTGGCCTGATTCCAGGCATTCTTTGTTTTCTTAAAATAAGAGGTTTCGGTAGAACCGCCCATAGCAAACTCATCCATATTAGTTTTGCCAATGACAACCATATCTTTTCTATAAAGCTTTTCAACGGCTGTGGCATCAAAGATGGGCTCATAATTGTAAAGCATTTTTGACGCAGCCGTTGTCAAGATACCTTTTGTTGAAATATTGTCCTTAACGGCTACAGGAATACCGGCCAAGGGCTTATCCGCATCAATCCCTTGTTTATCAAGCTTAGCAGCCTGTGCTAGAGCAGCATCTTCTGAAATCGTAATAAAAGAGGCAACCGTCTCCTCGCGCTTCTTAATATCTTCCAGTGTCGCCTTTGTTAATTCTGTTGCGGAAATTTCTTTTTTGACGAGAAGCTGATGCAGCTCATCAGCCGTTTTATGATTAAAAGACATTAAGCATCTCCTCCATCTTCCAGAATAGCCGGCACTTTAATGTAGTAATTGTCAGACTGCGGTACATTTTTAAAGAGAGCATCCCGGTCATCTCCCTTCTGAGCCACATCTTCACGCATCACTGTCTTACTTTCTGCCATCGTTGTTGTCACTGGGATACCGTCTGTATCTACTTCGTTTAGCAGCTCTACCATATCAACAATTTTTGTCAGGGTATCTGCAAATTCAGCTGTCTCTTCTTCAGAAAAGGACAATTTGGACAGCTTAGCCACATGACGTACTTCTTCTTCAGAAATTTTCATTCATTTCTCCTTTAATGTAAGATACAAAGGGCGTTAAGAACGCAAAAGGAAAATAGGAGACTGACCGATGAATCCAGAAAGATTCGAGGTCAGGCTATCTTTTTCCCACAGCGTTTAGCCCGTGTTCAATTCAACAAGATACAAAGCCCGTTAAAAGAGCAAAGCAAAAATAGAAGCCAGACCGATGAGTCACTAAAGACTCAAGGGAGGGCTGTCTTTTTTGCACAGCTCTTAGGGCGTGTTCAATTAACAAGATACAAAGCCCGTTAAAAGAGCAAAGCAAAAATAGAAGCCAGACCGATGAGTCACTAAAGACTCAAGGGAGGGCTGTCTTTTTTGCACAGCTCTTAGGGCGTGTTCAATTAACAAGATACAAAGCCCGTGAAAAACGCAAAAGGAAAATAGGAGACTGACTGATGAATCCAGAAAGATTCGAGGTCAGGCTATCTTTTTCCCACAGCGTTTAGCCCGTGTTCAATTAACAAGATACAAAGCCCGTTAAAAGAGCAAAGCAAAAATAGGAAAATTGACGAAGAGTCCCTAAGACTCTAGGAGATTTTATCTTTTTTGCACAGCTCTTAGGGCGTGTTCAATTACACAAGATACAAAGCCCGTTCAAGCTCTCAGCAAAAAGACGGTAAGTCCGAAATCTGTGATTTCGCAGACGCACCTCTGCCAGAACGACTAGAAGGGTGCGGTCGACTGTTAAGGCGACAAAGCCTTCAGACGTTTACGGCTGACCAATTTGAAATCAAGTCTAAACTTAACCATATTTTTTGCACAGAGCTGAGCCCGTGTTCAGTTCCAATAAGATACAAAGCAGCCCGTTAAAGCAGCAGGGCTGGCAGATATTTCTTATTTTAAGGCTTGGCTTTTCTTAGTTTACCTAGTCCTAAAAATTATACCATATTTTCATCTGTAACAATAGATATGATAATCTTTTAGATAAGCTGATATTTTCAACGGCTTTAGTCATTAAGCAAAAAACAGGAGCCGAGGCATAAAATTAAAAGGACCTAGTTCTGTACAGCAGAGAACTAGATCCTTCAGTTGTTTTGTTCGGCTTTTTAAGGGCAGTTTATTATCATGGTTCACTTATAGGATTTTTTCAACTTTAGAGTAATCTAAATCGTTTTCAGTGTATGATTTTTTCAATTCTGCCTTTTCACCTAACGCCATCACATTTAAGACGGTATAGTCACCAGAAACATTAAGGAGAGCCCGTATTTCTTCGTCTGAAGTTTTGGTTTTACCATTTCGATTTCGAATATGCACCCAGCAGGCACCTATATTAAACTGCTCTGCCGCTAGCCAAAGATAAGAGGAGGCAATTGCTCCATCTTCGATCCAAAACTCTGACGAATTATCAACCATAACTACAATAACAGTATCTGCACCATTAATCTGAGAACCGCCATATATCTTACATGCACCAATTTTTAAGATTGTCGCCTTATCTCTAACAACTATAAATTTTACTGTCTTTTTCTTAAATGCTGTAGGAGCTGTGAGACCAACTTTAATAATCTCATCAATAATATCATCATCGATTTTAGTGGATTGATACCTTCTTACTGCTCGTCTTCGTCTTGTTAATTCAAACAATTCATTTTTCATAGGAAACCTTCTTATCGCTTGACTATCATAGTCTTTCAGTAAAGAACTTACTCAGCGCTTCTACTGCTTGACTGACATATTCCGGTATGTCGTAAAGCTCCATATGATTTGCTCCGTCAATAACAACTAATTTTTTATCAGTTGAAGCCGCTTTTTCGATTAATGTATCGCTAACCCACTTACTATCGGCTGCACTTCCAACAATAGCGAGTAATGGTTGAGTTAAAAACACATCGGCTTTAAAGAAGGCATCATAGGTTAATACTTGAGTAAAGCTCCTAAACGTTGCATATCCAACTGCATTGGGATGGCCCCCGCGAGGTGTACAGTAGTATTCCCAAGATTGGCGCATTTCTTCGCTGGGAGCGTCTTCTTCTTTTAACGGAATCAAAGGAATCGTTTGATTAGTGTTTTTCAAGCAATCCTCTGTTCGTGCATTTGATGCTGCTTCTAATAATGGTAAGGCTTCTGCATCACTTTGGTTATTCGTCCATCCGTTGCGCATCATGGCACCAAAATTAGCTGCACTAACAGTAGCTACAGCTTTTAGTCGTCTGTCATTTATAGCCGCATTAACGGTATAGCCACCGCCTGCACAAATACCAAGTGCACCAATTCGATTAGAATCAACATAGCGCAGTGTTGTTAAATAATCGGCAACTCCACTGATGTCTTCAACACGAATATAGGGATTTTCTAACTGCCTTGGAAGTCCAGAACTCTCACCTTGATAACTGGCATCAAAAGCAATCGTAATAAAATTAGCTTTCGCTAAATGTTGAGCATAAAGACCGCTAGTCTGTTCTTTTACACCTCCAGCAGGATGGGTAACAATAATAGCCGGATAGGTCTTTGCATCATCAAATTCTGGCGGAAAATACAGGTTTGCAGACATTGTAATTCCTTGACCGTTATAGTTGAAAAAGCTAACTTTTTTCATATTTATCCCCTTTCCTTATCTAACTTTATCTGTATTTTTTTGTAAAACGAACTGTGATAAAAACAATTAACCATCTGATAAAATCGTTCAAAAGCTTCGTATCCTCACAGTTATCAATTTATTTGACAGTATCAATAAATTTTATCAATCGCTTCATAATCAATTTTTTCAAAATATGGCGCTAATGGTAGTTCTGACATTCTAGCTTCAGCCTCCTCAAGTGTTTTTACTCTCATTACCAATATACCGCCTCCTAATGCGTCATTTTCAACACGGGCAAATAGATTTTCAATCAATCCTTCCTCATGCCATCTATTTGATACTTCATACTCTTTTTCTAAAATTTCTGGACTTATTTCTACATTTTTTAACTGTGTAGAAATTAAAAAAGCATTAGTTTCAATTGGTTTTTCTGCCATTTTCTTAGCATTATCATTCATTTTTATCGCCCCCTTGCTCTTTTTATTTCTTGTCACTAAAAGAAGTATATGTTATAATTTATCATAAGTCAAATACATATTTTTGAATGAGGTGATAACCAAATGGTTATACACGATAATTTAAAAACTTTTATTACAGTCGCTAAAAATAAAAGTTTTACAAAAACCGCTAAAGAACTTTTTGTCTCTCAGCCCGCCGTCAGTAAGGCCATAAAAAATCTTGAAGAAGAGTTACAAGTTAAGTTATTTCAGCGCGACAAAAGAAAAGGACTGAACTTAACCAATGTAGGTAAAGAAATTTTGCTCTATGCCCGACAAATGGAAAATCTTGAAAATAAAATCTATCAGGCAACCTATTTAGAAAATAATCTATTAAGTGGGCAAATAAGGGTCGCTGCTCTTCCAATCATCACAACTATGATATTGGTTCCCATTTTCAAAATTTTTAAAGAAAAATATCCTTTAGTCAACATTGAATTAATCGAAGGTACTGCATTCGAAGTTAGAGAGGCTGTATTAAACCACCATGTTGACTTTGGACTTTCAACATCACCTTTTCAAGATTTAGAAACAAAGTTTCTACTAACTGATAAAATGTGCGCCATTAGCAGCCAAAAATTATCAAATGAAATTAATCTTTATAATCAGGCTGCTGAAAATTTGATTTTTTGCCAAGCCGGTCAAGAGACTGCCATGGAAATTCTTCATTCATATAATATTAGCTTCGACAGAAGTTTTATTGTCAAGCAACCAGAAACTGCAGTAAAGTTTGTTGAAGAAAACTATGGCATAGGAATTATTTCTGAGTTTGTTCTATCTTCTATCTCTCAAAAAAGTATTCATAAAATTGATATTAGCCCTAAGATTGAAATTGAATTCGGAATAGTTGCTACGGATTTTTCCGATTTGAGCCCTAGTGCCTCAAAAATGGTAGAAATGATAGCAAACCAATTTCATCAACAAAATAAAACCTAGCAAGAGAGCGCCTGCGAAATCATAGATTTTTGGCTTACCTTCAGCCATAGCCGTCTGAAGGCTTTGTCGTCCTGCGGCCGACCGCACCCTTCTAGTCGTCTTGGCAGAGGTGCGTCTGCGAAATCAAAGATTTCGGACTTACCGTCATTTTTGCTTTACTCTTTTAGCGGGCTTTGTATCTTACTGAATTGAACACGGCCTAAACGCTGCGTAAAAAAGATAAAATTTCCTAGAGTCTTTAGCGACTCTTCGTCAATTTTCCTATTTTTACTTTGCGTTCTTAACAGCCTTTGTATCTTGTTAATTGAACACGGCCTAAGCTCTGTGCAAAAAATATGGTTAAGTTTAGACTTGATTTCAAATTGGTCAGCCGTAAACGACTGAAAGCTTTGTCGCCTTAACAGTCGACCGCACCTTTCTAGTCGTTCTGGCAGAGGTGCGCCTACGAAATCACAGATTTCTGGCTTACCATCATTTTTGCTGTGAGCTTTAGACGGCCTTTGTATCTTGTGGAGGGGTATGATGAAAAAATTTAAAGGCTTTAATACTAATCAGCTGAAGTATTTGGCGCTTGTTTTTATGTTTCTGGATTCGTTATTCTTTAGTTTTCCGGGTGTCTTTCCTGCTTGGATACACCTGATCACCCGCTTTGTCGCTCCTTTGTTTGCTTTTTTTACCGTTGAAGGTTTTTTTCACAGCAGTAACCGCAAAAAACATTTAAAGCGGCTTTGGCTGGCTGCCGGCCTCATGCAGCTGGGAAATTTTCTGTCCTATCTTTTATTAGGCCCTCTATACCAAATTACTGATAATATCTTCTTAACACTGGCTTTAGGTTATAGTGTCATTTTTCTTTTTGAAACAGGCAAATCCAAATCAGCCTATCGTTTTCTATTTTATTTGGCGGGGCTGCTCCTGTTTATTATCGGCTTAATTTTTTCGGTTCTGCCTGTCATAATTGGCAGCTACAGTTTTGGTGTTGAAGGCGGTATTCAAGTTCTCTTTACAATGCTGATTTTTTGGGCCTTTTATGGCAATCGGCAGAAACAAGTGTTTGTTTTTTTGTTGTGGAACCTCTTACTCCTTGCTTTAATGGGGCCTGATTTTAATATCAGTCAGGCACCGTCTTTTGCTGCCTGGTTTGCTAATTTTTGCTATAACAGCGACAGCCTAACCTTTCTCTTTTTGCCATTTATCTTTTTATACAATGGCCAAAAAGGAAGTAAAAAACCGATTCATAAATGGATTTTCTATATTTTTTATCCCCTGCAGTTCTGGCTGCTGCATCTGCTGGCGTTTTTCATACATTTTTCCGGATAAATCAAAAAAAGCAGAATAAAATCGGTAAACATAAAAAACCGATTTTACTCCGCTTTTTTATCAGCTGATTTTTATTTAATGACCGCCCCTAAAACATTTTGCAAATGATTAAGCGCCCATTGATTATTTTCCGGTGTCAGACTGGCTACACAGTCTTTTGGTATTTCAAGACTGTAGCCCAGATTATAGGCGTCAATAGCTGTGTGTAAAACGCAGATATCTGTCAGCACACCCGTTAAAACCAGATTTGTCACATGGCGTTCACGCAAACGAATGTCGAGGTCCGTTCCGGCAAAGGCTGAATAGTGTCTTTTATCCAGCCAAAAGACCTTCGCGTCCTGCTTTATCTGCTCATAAACCTGACCTAACCGTCCGTATAAAGCACGACCGGCAGTACCATTGATATTATGCGGCGGAAAGAGGCGGCTTTCAGGGTGAAAAGCATCTCCTTCATCATGACCGTCAATAGCAAAGAAGATATAGTCTCCTGCTTCATAAGCCTGCTGTGTTTTAGCAGCGACAGCTTCTTCAATAGCCTGAGCCGGTTTGCCGGCAGTCAGTTTACCGTCGTCAGCAACAAAGTCATAGGTATAGTCAATTGAGATTAAAGCTTTCATCGTCTTAAAAATCCTTTAATTTATCAAAAATACCTTCATTAATCACCTTGAGATAGGTTCCCTTCATTCCCAGCGAACGGCTTTCTATAATGCCCGCACTTTCTAATTTACGAAGAGCATTGACGATAACAGAGCGCGTGATACCGATGCGGTCGGCAATAACAGAAGCTGTCAGCCGGCCCTCACTGCCATCTAATTCACCGAGAATAGCAGCCACAGCCTTCATCTCAGAATAAGAAAGGGTATTGATTGCCATATTAACCGCTGTCTGCCTGCGGATCGTCTCTTCCAGATTTTCAGTCTGAAGATTGAGCAGCTGGATTCCCACTACTGTTGAAGCAATCTCTGCCAAAATTAAGTCATCTTCAGAGAATTCTTTGTCATTCCGCCAGATAACCAAGGATCCTAAGCGCATCCCCCCTCCGTATATCGGAGCGATTGTTGTCAGTCCGTCAGGATAAATATCTTTTGATTCTACAGGAAAAATTGTCAAGTCACTGTCTATCGGCAGATTGGCTTCTGTATCATAGACACGGCTGGCCGCTTTGACATAATCCTCCGGAAGCTGTTTGGCCGCAAAGAACTCTTCAACACGGTCAGTATTTGTTTTATATTTCATTGCATAGCCCAAAAGAGTACCGCCGCCATTCATAATACAGGCATTGCAATCAATAATGTCTGCCAGCTGGGCAGCCATCGTGTTGTAAGGCAAATCAGTTTCCAGGCTGTCCACCGAACGCTGTAAAATCGATGTGATTTTTCTTGTTTTTTGTAATAAATTAGCCATTGTCCTATTCCTTTTATAATTTTACAACTTCATTATAGCAGAGCCCAATATAAATTGCAAATAATTGTCTGAAAATTACGGGCAATTCAGACAATTATTTTGTAAGCGCCATCTTCTATTAGTACTACCTCCTGACTTAAATTCAAAAAAATAAAGCCGGAGCTTCTTTTCTAAGAAAAAGTCTCTCGGACTATCTGTCAGCCGTAGTCGTCTGAAGGACTATTTTAAAAATAGGCCTTAATATTTGTTAAAGTGCTACGTGCAAGACGCTAGTCGTCTAGTGGCACTTTATTCGCTTTTTCAAAGCTTTAAAATGCCTACTAGGCTTTGCGGGGGCGGGACAAGGAACTTTATGGTCTGGGGTACTGTCCCACTCCCTAGTCGTTCTAGCAGGGGTGCGCAGACGAAATCAAAGATTTCTGGCTTACCGCCAGCCGTAAACATCTGAAAGCTTTGTCGCCTTAACAGTCGACCGCACCTTTCTAGTCGTTCTGGCAGGGGTGCGCCTACGAAATCAAAGATTTCTGGCTTACCGCCATTTTCATACGGATTTTTAAACGGCCTTTGTATCTTGTCAATTGAACACAGCCTAAAATCCTAGTGAAAAAGATGAAGTCCGTCGTGATGCAGGTCATCGCTAGTCCTTCCCTATTTTCATACGGATTTTTAAACGGCCTTTGTATCTTGGTGTTACCGGCGGAAGTGGTGCAGGACCCGTGAGATTTTTTCTTGAACGGATGCCAGTTCTTCTACTCTCGGCAGATAGACAATGCGGAAATGGTCGGGATCTTTCCAATTAAAGCCGCGGCCATGCACAAGCATGACTTTTTCTTTTTGCAGCAGGCGCAGAACAAACTGTTCGTCATCATCAATGCGGTACATAGTTTGATCAATTTTTGGGAAAATATACAAGCCTGCTTTTGGTTTGACGGCTGACAGACCAGGAATATCGTTAATAGCCTGATAGATAAAATTCCGCTGCTCATAAATCCGGCCGCCCGGCAGCAAAAGTTCATCTACTGACTGATGCCCGCCCAAAGAAGTCTGCACAACCTGCTGGGATAAAACATTGGAGCACAGACGCATATTAGCCAGCATGTTCAGCCCCTCAATATAGTCTTTGACATGTTTTTTCGGTCCGGACAAGACCATCCAGCCGACGCGGAAACCTGCAATACGGTGAGACTTCGATAGGCCATTCATCGAAACACAAAAGACATCTGGTGCTAGGCTGGCAATAGCTGTGTGCTGCAGTTCGTCCATGACCAGCCGGTCATAGATTTCATCGGCAAAAATCAGCAGATCATTCTGTCGGGCAATATCAACAATTTCTTCTAGAATATCCTTAGGATATAGGGCGCCTGTTGGATTATTGGGGTTGATAACAACGATAGCTTTAGTATTAGAGCTTATTTTTGCCTTTATGTCAGCAATATCGGGGTACCATTCTGCTTTCTCGTCACAAAGATAGTGAACAGCATGTCCGCCTGCCAGACTGACCGCAGCAGTCCACAGCGGATAATCAGGCATGGGAATCAGTACCTCATCGCCATCATCAAGCAGCCCCTGCATACTCATGGTAATTAATTCTGAGACACCGTTGCCGATATAGATATCATCAACATCGACTTTTGGAAATCCCTTAATCTGGCAGTACTGCATAATAGCTTTGCGGGCAGAAAAAATCCCTTTGCTGTCTGAATAGCCTTCACTGTTGCGGGCATTTAAAATGAGGTCACGAATGACTTCATCCGGTGCTGTAAAACCAAATTCAGCGGGATTGCCGGTATTAAGACGCAGAATCTGTTCACCATTAGCCATCATGCGGTTGGCCTCATCTAAAACCGGTCCCCGGATATCGTAAGCGACATGTTCTAATTTTGATGATTTCTCAACAGTTTTCATTCTTCTTCTCCCTCAGTAACAAATTTATCCTAATAACAATGAATGCTTAAAAAGGCCTATGACAGATTTAGCAGACGCAAGAAGTAAGTCACATAAGAATCTTCAGTAGCAATCATCTTTTTTTCTTCCTTGACGAGTTCAGGATAATCTGTGATAATCCCAGTAACACCGGACTGCAGATATTTATCAATTTCGTTTTCACTGTTAATCGTCCAGACATAGATTTCTTTTCCCTGCTTTTTAGCCGCTCTGGCGGAAGCCTCACGGTAAGAAAATTCTTCCAAGGCATAAAAGTCAACAGCGTGCGTAGTAAATTGCCCGAGTTGCAGTGGAATAACATAGCCAGTTTCAACAGCAGGATTTAGAGACTCAATACGCTCCATGGTTGATAAACTCATTGACATCACTTTATAGTCTTGACTGACTCCCAATTCCTTCATACGGGCAAGAAAAATTTCTTCATAATCAGCAGGTTCTTTTCCGCTAGGCTTTAATTCTACCAATAGTTTGACGCCTAATTTCTTCGCTTCTTCAACGTAGGTCGAAAAAGTGACTAAATGACTGCTAAAGCCATTTTGTTTAATTGGCAGGCCGACAAGATCAGCTGCCTTAGATTCACTGATAGTGAGGTTTTCCCCGGTTAGGCGTTTAAGATTATCGTCATGACTGACTATAAACTCTTTATCCTTGGTCATAATGATATCCATTTCAACATAATCAGCACCGGCTTTTGCTGCTGCTCTCAAAGCTTCCAGCGAATTTTCTACACCTTCGCTTACATAGCCTCTATGAGCCAGAATTTGAATCTTGTTAGGATCAGCATCTGCTATTTGGCCAGCATTGTATACGTAAACAAGGCAGCCGATAGCAATTATTAAAAGAAAAAGGAAGAGCGACTGTCTTTTTAGAGGAGGACGGGCATTGCTAGTCATCCCCGGATTCAGGCTATTTAAAAGATAGTCAAGTGAGCCTACTTTCATAAAAAGACTGCCTGTAAACAAGAAGCCCCAAACAAAAGTCAAAAACAGGCTTTCAATCACGAGATTCCCCTGACTGCGGTCAAGCATGGCAGCCATCCCAATCCCCAGAAGTGATAACAAAATCAAGCTTCCGGTCAGGGCAAGATTGACTAAAACTAAGCCGCCCAGATTCTTTATATGACTGATTTTAGTCAGCTGCCAGCTTGTTTTCATATTTTGAATGAAGCTTTGATGGTTATGCGTAACCGTTAATGGCAAGGTATAAATAAACCGAAAATACAAATAAATAAACAGCGTATTGACTGCATAATACAGGTAAGTCCCGCCGCTTGTCTTAAACAGCTCTCCGGAAATAAATTTGGGAATATAAAGGTTCTCCAGCAGAAACGACGAATAGAAAAAACTCAAAATAGGAAGAGACAGCAGCAAATACAGCACAAAAGCCAGAAAATTCCAGCCTGATACAATCCGGAAAAAAGAGCGAGCCTTTTCTTTTATCCCGACAAAAACCTGTCGGAACTTCCCTCCTTTGACAGCAATAATCTCAGCTAACACAGAAAATTCCACATAGATGAGAAAAGCCAGCATAAGAAGGTAGACAGGCATTAAAATCAAGGTCAGGGGATTAGTAAAAAAAGTAAAAATATTGTCAGCCGTCAGTCCGGGTAGACCGCTGTTAATCAGAATAACCCTAAAAAGCAAAGAAAGCAGATAAGCTCCAGCTGTAGTCAGCAGGAACTGTAAAATCGCAGCGCGCAAAATATAAGTATACTTATACCAATAAAGGTCTCTTAAAACGTCTTTGACTGTCTGTAACATAAAAACTCCTTAATCATTATCCCTTTTATTTTACCAAAATACCAAACATTAGAAAATCCTTTTTTCACCAAGATACAAAGCCCGTCAAAAGAGCAAAGCAAAAATAGGAAAATTGACGAAGAGTCGCTAAGACTCTAGGAGATTTTATCTTTTTTGCACAGCTCTTAGGGCGTGTTCAATTGACAAGATACAAAGCCCGTCAAAAGAGCAAAGCAAAAATAGGAAAATTGACGAAGAGTCGCTAAGACTCTAGGAGATTTTATCTTTTTTGCACAGCTCTTAGGGCGTGTTCAATTGACAAGATACAAAGCCCGTCAAAAGAGCAAAGCAAAAATGACGGTAAGCCAGAAATCTCTGATTTCGTAGGCGCACCTCTGCCAAGACGACTAGAAAGGTGCGGTCGACTGTTAAGGCGACAAAGCTTTCAGACGTCTACGGCTAGCTAACTTAAAATCGATTTTCAACTTAACCCTGTCTTTTTTGCACAGCTCTTAGGGCGTGTTTGATTCACCAAGATACAAAACCCGTGAAAAACGCAAAAGCAAAAATGACGGTAAGCCAGAAATCTCTGATTTCGCAGACGCACCCCTGCCAGAACGACTAGGGAGTGGGACAGAACCCCAGACCACAAAGTTCCTTGTCCCACCCCCGCAAATCCTAGTAGGCAATTTAAAGCTTTGAAAAAGTGAATAAAGTGCCACTAGACGACTAGCGTCTTGCACATAGCACTATAACAAATATTAAGGCCTATTTTTAAAATCGTCTTTCAGACGTCTACGGCTGGCGGTAAGCCAGAAATCTCTGATTTCGCAGACCTCCCTCTGCTAAAATAGTGCGACTTATCACAAATTTTGCCATATATAACTGTTAGTTTGGGGTGTAAAATACATAAAAATCCCTGCTGCCTTAAGTATAAAATTGTAGCAGCGATGACATAGGAACTGCCGTCATAGCCCCTGAGATGGCAAATCTGCTCGGGCAGAATAGCCAAAAATTCTTTTGAAACGCTTTCACTTTCGTGTCTAAAGGAGTATAATAGGGGTATAGGCAGAAGGGGAAACTGACTGATAGCAAATTTTTTCTTTAAGTGCAAGCTACTTATTGCCTTTGTTGCTTTGAGATTATTCATTAAAGGAGGCGCAGGATATGTCACAAAAATATGAACGAATTCTAGTTGCTATTGATGGCTCTTATGAGTCAGAACTGGCTTTTCAAAAAGGGGTGAATGTGGCTCTGCGTAATGATGCCGAACTCCTCCTGACACATGTCATTGACACGCGGGCACTTCAAAGTGTTGCAACCTTTGATACTTATATATATGAAAAACTAGAGCAGGAAGCAAAGGATGTTCTTTCTGACTATGAAAAACAAGCTCGCGATGCCGGACTGACTAAAGTCAAGCAAATTATCGAATTTGGTAATCCTAAATCGCTTTTAGCAAGAGATATTCCTGATAAAGAAAAAGCTGATTTGATTATGGTCGGAGCGACAGGTCTCAATACTTTTGAACGTCTGCTGATCGGCTCCTCTTCTGAATACATCCTTCGCCATGCCAAAGTGGATTTGCTGGTTGTCCGAGATAGTCAAAAAGTCTTCTGATAATGCCTTCCTTTCCTTAGCTGTCAAACAATAGATTTCTCTCTTAATTACAGCAGTCCTTAGCTCAAAAAGCCATTTCGTTCTGACTTGAATGAAATGGCTTTATTTTTTATGTAAAGATTTTTGGATTTGCCTATCCAGCTCTGCTTTTATAGCGGTTTCCGGAGCAAAGCGTGCCTCCCAGTCGTCTGGTTTTAATATCTTATGTGTCACAGGATCAAAGTGCGCTTTACCGTCAGGGAAGATTTTCCCCATATTGGCTTCATGAACTGTGTCAAATAAAGGTTTGGGATCCACCCCCATCAAAACAAAGGAACCGTAAGTAAAATACAATAAATCCGTCAAGGCATCAGCCTGACCAACCAAAGGTGTCTCTGTGTGTTCTTTAGACTGAACTTTTTCTCTGGCCTTATCAATAGCATAATGTAAATCTAGTACCGCATTTTTAAACTGATCTTGATCTCCCTGGCTGGCAGCATATAAAAACTCCACAATTTCTTCAGCCTTAAAATCTGCGCGGTTTCCTGCTTCTTTAAGGCTATAAACCCTTGGCGTTTCCAGCGTATCTCCATCCATAAGCTGATGAAAATCTTTCACCTTATTGAAATTCTCATCCTTACTCTTAAAGCTTTGTTCTGTGTCAAAATGAATCAGACCATAATGCGCCAGCGCTTTTGAAATTCCGTCATTATTATTACTTGCTGTTGTATAATGGGACTCTGCTTTGACAGTCTCAGAAGCATTCCCCATTGCCACGCCTATCCCTACACCTGAAAGCATCTCAATATCATTCTCAGAATCTCCAAAAGCCATTACTTCAGTCAAACTAAAGTCAAATAGACGGCCGACACGTTTAATCCCTTCAATCTTAGACTGTCCTTCCGAAATCAGGTCTGCTGAGTAAGGACTGCTGCGGGTAATCGTAATGTGGGGGAATTTTTCCCGAATCTTTGCCGTTTCTCCGGCAGTCGCTACCATAACAATTTGGTAGACCGGTTCCCGCATGATTGTTACTAAGGTTTCCATGTTTTGCGGTTTAAACCGGCGGATTAAGTGTTTAAAACTTTGCTCAAGGGTTTTTGCCATCCTTTTAGGGACAATGCTGCTGACAACCTGGCCAAATCTGCTGGTCCCCATATTAATAATATTGGAACCGACTAAACCGGAAGCCAATCCCAGCGATATTTCCCGCCGTTTTTCGCCTGCGTAGCGGATAACTTTGTAGATCAAGGATTTTGGCAGCTGATTTTGATACAGGATTTTATCAAGCGTATAGATATACTGACCATTATAAGTAACCGCAAAATCAAGGCCTAAATTTTCCATATAAGGCTGCACAAAAGCAGGACCGCGGCCAGTCGCCAGCCCTACAAAAACACCCTGTTCCTTTAGACTCTGAATGGCTTTTTCGGTTGAGTGTTGGACATTTTTACGGTCATTTAAAAGCGTCCCGTCAATATCAAAAAATACTGCCTTAACTACCACATTTTCTCCTCTTTATACTGAAATAGACAATAACACATTTTTAAATATCCAGGCAGACCGCACCCTCCTAGTCATCCTGGCAGGGGCACGCCTGCGAAATCATAAATTTCTGACTTTCCGACAGCCCTGCACTCACAGGAAAGTCCTCTAAATTTTTACAAGTACCTTTTTAATAATCCAATAGAGTGACTGCCAAATTCAGAACAGGTAGCAGCGGTCAGCCAGTAATGTGAAACACGCTCATCAGATTTCTAAAAAAGCAAAACCTGTTTTTAGACCCTCATAAAAACAGGCTTAATTGCTATGGCAGTTTGTTCCCTGCGCTTTGGTAAATATCATACCATTCAGCACGCGTTAAGGAAATATGCTGAGCCTGCATAATCCGGTCAATCCGGTCTGGGTTCATCGAACCGATAACAGCCTGCATTCGAGCAGGGTGGCGTAAAATCCAGGCAATGATGATAGCCTCTGCTGAGACATGGTAACGCTCAGCGTATTTCTCAATAGTCTGAGCTAAAGCTTTATAACGTTTATCAGTCATAAAGAGCCCCTGCTCTAAATCAATTTGAAATGGAGACCAAACCTGAATGGTTACATGGTTTAAGCGGCAGTACTCCACAATCCCATTTTCACGGTCAATTGCAGCCTGATTGGTCATATTAACGTTCAGGCCGGCATCAAACAGGACAGTATGAGCGGGAGAGAGCTGCAGCTGATTGATGACAAGCGGCTGTTCCAGATAAGCCTGAAGCAGCTCCATCTGGTAGCGATTCTGGTTGCTGACACCGAAATACTTCACTTTCCCTGCTTTATGAAGCTGACTGAAGGCCTCAGCTATTTCTTCCGGCTCCATCAGAACATCAGGACGATGAAGCAGGAAAAAATCCAGATAATCAGTCCCCAGCCTCTCAAGACTCGCTTCAACTGTCTGAATAATATAGTCTTTGGAAAAATCGTAATACCCCTGACGGATACCGCATTTTGACTGAAGCAGCAGCTTTTCACGCTCTACCCCCAGATTGCGGACGGCCTGTCCAAAACGGCGCTCGGATTCACCGGCACCATAAATATCAGCATGGTCAAAAAAATTGATACCATGCTCTAAAGCAGCGGTCAAGACCTGCTCTGCTTTGCTGATTTCCAAGGCCCCCATTCGCATACAGCCTAAAGCGATAGGCGCAGTCTGAACTTGAGTAGGGCCGATTTTTTGTGACATAGATAACTCCTTTGTTTTTGTCGTAGCTTTATTGTAACACATTTCAGTAAAAAGCCCTGTTTGCAAGCATTATTATAAAATTTAGCCTATCAGTAAAAATTTTTGGACAGGTCTCTCAGCTACGAGAACTGCCCTTGCCAGCTGACGGTAAGGCAAAGACTTTTATTTTCTTCAAATTTCTTAAGCATTGCTGAGACCGCCTGATTTTTCAGGCTTTAAGTTTATTGGGATTTGCGGCTGTTTTGACGCCTCATATCAAAAAGCAGTCTAATCAAAGCTGTCATTTTGATTCAAGTTGGGCACAATTACCTGCCAGCGCTCGTCCTGCTGCCAGTGGCTGTCAGAAACAATCAGGGCAGCGACCCGTCTGGCTTCTTCTAAAATATTAAAATCTTCAATCACATCTGCTACTTGAAACTCAGGCAGGCCTGACTGGCGCGTGCCAAAAATTTCACCTGACCCTCGCAGTTTTAAATCCGCTTCTGCCAGCAGAAAACCATCGGTTGTCTGAGTCATTGCTTTCATTCGCTCTTTGCCCGATTCTGTCTTTGGATTAGCTACCAAGACAGCATAGGACTGTTTGCTGCCGCGGCCTACACGTCCGCGCAGCTGGTGCAGCTGGCTTAGACCAAATCGATCAGCATCCATAATCAGCATAATAGTGGCGTCAGGCACATTAACCCCGACTTCAACGACTGTTGTAGCAACCAATATCTGAAGCCGCTTGCTTTTAAAATCCTGCATAATAGCTTCTTTTTCTTCATTTTTTAGACGGCCGTGCAAAAGAGCCACCTTGGCTTCCGCTGCAAAATAGGCTGAAAGCTCCTCATACAAGTCTGTGGCGTTTTTCAAATCCAGACTTTCAGACTCCTCGATCAGCGGTGAGATGACATAAGCCTGAGCGCCTTTTTTTAATTCTGATTTCATCCAGGAAAAAACGTTCTCAAGCTCTTCATGCTTTATCCAGCGGGTCAGAATAGGTCTGCGTCCGGCAGGCAGTTCAGTAATCGTTGAAACATCCATTTCACCAAAAGTCGTAATCGCCAGCGTCCGAGGAATGGGAGTAGCGGTCATCATGAGCACATCCGGATTACTCCCCTTTTCTCGAAAAAGCCTCCGCTGCCTAACCCCGAAGCGGTGCTGCTCATCTGTAATAACCAAACCTAAACGGTGATAATCAACACCCTCCTGAATCAGGGCATGCGTTCCAACAATCATATTGACTGAACCGGAAGCTATAGCCGATAAAACCGTCCGCCTGACCGGAGCTTTCATACCTGAAGTCAAAATCGCAATAGATAAATCGGGGAACAGGGCAGATAAGCTTTCATAGTGCTGTTCTGCTAATATTTCTGTCGGAACCATTAAAGCTGACTGAAAGCCTGCTGTATAGGTTGCATACATGGCCAGACTGGCAATAATCGTCTTGCCGGAGCCGACATCTCCCTGCAGGAGCCGGTTCATATGTCTGCCTGATCGCATATCAGTTAAAATATCATTGAGGCTGTTTTTTTGAGAAGCTGTCAAAGAAAACGGCAGTTGAGAAATTTTCTGCCGGACAGCTTCTTGATTATAGTTGACGGCCAGACCGCTTTTTTCTGTTTTATTGGCTGCTTTGAGGAGCTGCAGCTGCATTTGAAAATAGAAAAGTTCTTCAAATTTAATGCGGCGCAGGGCCTGCCTGTACTGGGATAAATCCTTTGGGAAATGCATAGCTGCAGTTGCCTGACTGCGCCCTAAAAGCCGGTATTTATCCAACAAAACCTGAGGAAGATTTTCGGGGAGCCACTGATGGGCTCCGACTGCAAAAGCTGCCTTAACAGCCTTTACCAAAGCATTTTGCGTCACACCCTGTCCTAATCGATAAACAGGCTGCAAATCATCACTCGCTTGAACGAGGATTTTCATCCCTGTAACAGCCGACTTCAGGGCATCCCACTTCCCAAATACGGCCAGCCTGCTGCCGACTGTCACCTTCTCCTGTAAGTAAGGCTGATTAAAAAAACTGACGCTTATGACAGCTTCTCCTTGTTTCATTTTAAAGGAAAGACGATTGCGCTTATGTCCATAATACTGAACATTGGCAGGCGTCACTACTGTCCCGCTGATAACGGCCTTTTCGCCATCAGCCAGCTCAAAAACCGACTTATCCTTAAAATCTTCATAACGAAATGGATAGTAAAGCAAGAGATCTTCTATGGTGTAAATATTTAATTTCTGAAATTTTTCAGCAGATTTGGGCCCTAAACCTTTCAAAACTGCAATAGATGATTGTAAATCCATATATTCTCCACCAACTAATCAACAGACAAGACCATTTAACTTTTTAACTCATTATAGCAGCCTTGCAGTAAGACCGGACTCTAACATTTTCATACAAAGTTTCGCCTCATGTAAAGAGTGCACAGCACCCTTATTATAACAAAGGAAAATAAGCTTATCCCCCATAACGGCTCTGACAGATTCCGACTGACCGAAAAACATTGCTTTTGGCAACTGGACTAAAAGCTAGCATATCACTGAAGAATCGAGCACTGCCCTCTTTTTGCCAAATGCGCCAAGGCTGCATTGTTCAGAAATTTTAAGGTTCCGGTCAGTAGAAGCAGGATGCTTTCACTTGTCTCTTGGGAGTTAGGCTTACAGGTACTGCCTAGGTATACGGCTGCTGAGTAAGCAGAGGATCTCATAGTTTATTGTCCCGCGTTTCCGGGCCAGATCAGTTGCCGAAATCCTCTGGCCCTTTTCTGTGCCAATTAAAGTCACTTTTGTCCCTAAAGGATAAGCCTGCGGCAGGCGGACTGTCAGCTGGTCCATTGAAATCCGGCCGACAATCTCACATTCCTGTCCATCAACAAGTACCGAAAAACCTTGCAAATCGCGTGTCCATCCGTCAGCGTAGCCGATAGGAACCGTCCCGATATACTGTGCTGAAGAGGCAGTGTAAGTAGCACCATAGCCCACATTATCCCCTTCGTCTATTTTTTTCATCTGAATCAGGGCAGACTCCAGAGACAGAGCTGGTTTCAAGGGATAAGGTAGGCTTAGCGTGCTGCCGCTCGGATTTAAACCATAGATGGCCAGTCCCAGCCGTACGGCACTAAAAATAGTTTCCTTATGCCACAGACTGGCTGCCGAATTACTGGCATGGACCAGCTCAGGCTGTTCGTCTAACTGAGCTAGAATTTTTTTAAAGAAGGCCAGCTGCTCCTGCAGTTTTTGATCGTCGACCTCATCAGCCGTTGCAAAATGCGTAAAAATTCCCTCAACTGTACTGCCGGCCTCTTTTAATTCTGATAGTAAATAATTAGCTTCTTCGGCGGTTCTGATACCAATGCGCCCCATACCGGAATCCACTTTGATATGGACCGTCAAATCACGGAAATCAGATCCCTGTGACCGGGCCACATCCAGCCATTCTAGACTGCTTACCGTTAAGGTCAGCGCAAAGGCTTTAGCCAGCTTGATATCAGCCGGAACGATTGGTCCCAAAACTAGGATATCATTGGTAATACCGGACTGCCGCAATTCAATCGCTTCATCCAGATTAGAAACGGCAAAAGCATCTACAATCCCCTGGATAAAATGAGCTACTTTTACAGCTCCGTGGCCGTAAGCATCCGCTTTAACAACAGCATAGGTTTTCGTCCCCTGGGGGATATGGCTTTGGATAGTTTTAATATTATCAGCAATAGCCTGTAAATTAATAATGGCTTTAGTTGGCCGATGTAAACCAGGAATCATTTTTCTGCCTCCAAAATAACGCTGGCCTGAACAAAGTTTCCGCTGTGACTCAGGGAAATAAAACTTTTCCCGGAAAAAGGCGAGTGGGTAATCACAGGAGCTCCCTTGTCGTTAGTCAGGACTTCTATATCCCGAAAACCGACAGGACCGATACCGGTCCCCAAAGCTTTAGAAAAAGCTTCTTTGGCGGCCCATCGGCCGGCCAGATATTCCATCTGCCGCTTAGGAGCAGATAAAGACTGAAAAACAGCTAATTCTTCATCTGTTAAAATTCGCCGGGCAAATGAATTATTTTTCTTATAAGCCGCCGCAATCGCATCTATGGCCTGTAAATCAATGCCATGTCCTACTATCATGAATTCTCCTTTAAAAGATAAGAGCAGACAGAAAAAAGAGGAGGCCAATCTCTCTTTTTCCGCACTATGATTTGAAAATCAGTTCTTCGTAAGAACCAATGCCTAAAAAGGTATAAATCTCACGGACAAGCTTTTCAGTCTTCTCCCAGCCAAGACAGGGATCCGTGATGGACTTACCATAAATTTCGGGCTTATCCTGCCTGCCGTCTTCCAAATAAGATTCAATCATGAAGCCACGGACACAGCGTTTGATTTTCTCATTCCAGTCGCGGTTGATAAGCGTCTGCCGAACAATTCGAATCTGTTCAAGGTAGTTTTTCCCTGAATTGTCATGATTAGCATCAATCAGCAAAAAAGGATTTTTTAAGCCCATTTTTTCATACTGACTGATGGCTTTAAGCAAATCTTCATAAGCATAGTTAGGCTGATTTTCACCCGAAGAAGCAGCTCCCCCGCGAAGAATAGCATGCGCCAAAGGATTGCCGTCTGTCTCAACTTCTGCATCATGAAAGATGAAACTCTGCCTATTTTGTGCTGCATAGATGGCATTGAACATGACAGTCAGATTGCCGGAAGTCGGATTCTTCATTCCTGTCGGTACATCCAGGCCGGAAGCCACAAAGCGGTGTTCTTGGTCCTCAACAGAACGGGCGCCAATCGCATGATAAGAAACTAAATCGTCCAAAAATGACAGATTAGAAGGGTAAAGCATTTCATCAGCGGTCGTCAGCCCGGTCTCAGTGATAATACGGCTGTGCAGCCGCCTCACAGCAGCTATCCCGTCAATCAAGCTGGGCGCCGATCTAGTATCAGGCTGATGAATCATCCCTTTATAGCCATCGCCGTTTGTCCGCGGTTTGGACGTATAGACACGCATGACCATAAAAATTTTATCCTTAACCGCTTCCTGAAGTTCAGCCAAACGGTGGGCATAATCAAGCACGGCCCTCTCATCGTCTGAAGAACACGGGCCAATAACTAAAAGCAGACGCTCGTCTTCCCCCCGGATGATAGCAGCCAGTTCTTGATCTCTGGCCAGTTTACGGTCAAGAAAGCGACCTTCCAGCTTAGACAGCGCTTTGATTTGTGCGATATCAAGAGCCGCACTTTTCTGATGAATTCCCATTTTACATTCCTAATGTCTGATAGATTTCGCGAACCAGCTCCTCGGTCTTCTCCCAGCCAAGACAAGGATCCGTAATGGACTTGCCGTAAACTTCGGGCTTGTCCTGCCTGCCGTCTTCCAGATAAGACTCAATCATGAAGCCGCGGACATACTGTTTTATCTTTTCACTCCAGTCGCGATTGATAAGTGTCTGCCGAACAATACGAATCTGCTCAAGATAATTTTTCCCTGAATTGTCATGATTGGTGTCAATGATGATAAAAGGATTCTCAAGTGCCATTTTTTCATATTGATCAATAGTTTCTAAAAGATTGTCGTAGTAGTAATTGGGGATATTTTTGCCATACTCATTGGTCCCCCCTCGCAAAATCACATGCGCCAATGTATTGCCCGATGTCTCAACTTCCTCCCCGTTAAAAAGAAAATTTTGCCGAGCCTGAGCCGCATAAATACCGTTAAACATGACGGTCAGATTGCCGGAAGTCGGATTTTTCATTCCTGTCGGCACATCGATGCCAGAAGCCACAAAACGGTGCTGCTGATTTTCAACCGACCGCGCCCCGACAGCAATATAAGAGACGAGATCGTCGACCAAGGGGAGATTTTCCGGATAAAGCATTTCATCTGCGGTCGTCATGCCAGTTTCTTCAATAACGCGGTAGTGGAGCCTGCGTACAGCCTTTATCCCATTGATTAAATGAGGTGTCGCCTTGGCATTGGGCTGATGAACCAAGCCTTTATAGCCATCGCCGTTTGTCCGCGGTTTAGCTGTATATACCCGCATGACAAGAAAGAGCCGATCTTTAACAGCCTCTTGCAATTGAGCCAAACGGCGGGCATATTCTAGTACGGCTTTTTCATCATCAGATGAACAAGGGCCGACAACAAGTAACAGCCGCTCATCTTCACCCTTGATAATGGCCGTCAGCTGTTGGTCGCGCTCTCTTTTTTTAGACAGAGCAGCACCGTCTAAGGTAGTGCTGTTTTTTATTTCTTCAATATTAATTTTTTCGCTCGTTGATTTGAATGACATGCTTTCTCCTGAGATTCAACTGCTCTTATGACAGCCGCCTGCGGCCATGACAGTTTTTAAATTTCTTGCCGGAACCGCACGGACAAGGATCATTGCGCTTAACTTTAGAAAAATCAAGACCTTCAGTTTGCTGACCTGTGACCTGACGGGCACTGATATTTCTGGCAGCAGTTGTACTGGACGGACGGGCTGCCCGTTCACGTTCCTGCTCATGAATCTGTGCTTTCATCATCGTCCGTGTTACATCAAACTCAATAGCCCCAATCATATCTTGGAACATTCTGAAACCTTCAGACTGATATTCAACAACAGGATTATTTTGAGCATAGCCGCGAAGGCCGACAGCATTGCGCAGTTGATCAAGTGCATCAATATGATCGGTCCACTTATTATCAACTACCATTAAAATCAGAACCTTTTGAAATTCAATAACAGCTTCCTTATCGCGGAGCTTGGCAATCTGCTGATCATAGACCTTCAGAGCCCGCTGATAGAGATCTTCTTTCAGTTCACTGTCTTTTTGATTTTCTAATTCAGATAATTTAATAGAATCTTCGGGCAGAAGATTGGTTTTGGCAAAGTTTAAAATAGCTTCCAGCGCTTCATCTCGGTTGGTGTTACGGCTGTGAGAGTCTACTGTTCGTTCAATGGTCCGTTTCACCATAGCTTTAATTTCCGGACCTAAATCTCTGGAAGCGGTAATCACATCACGGCGTTCAGCATAAATAATTTCCCGCTGTTCCCGCATCACATCATCATACTGCAGAACCTGTTTACGGGTATCGTAGTTATTGCCTTCAACACGCTTTTGAGCTGATTCAACTTGACGGGTCAGCATCCCTGACTTGATAACCGTCTCTTCATCATCCATATTCAAGCGCTCAAGAAAAACCTTGATACGGTCTGAACCAAAACGCCGCATCAAATCATCTTCAAGCGACAGGTAAAACTGTGACTCGCCCGGATCTCCCTGACGGCCCGAACGCCCGCGCAGCTGGTTGTCAATCCGGCGGCTTTCATGGCGCTCAGTCCCGATAACACACAGTCCTCCGAGTTCCCGGACACCCTCACCCAATTTGATATCTGTTCCACGTCCGGCCATATTGGTGGCGATTGTTACCGCACCGCGCTGACCGGCATTCATAATAATCTGGGCTTCTTTAAAGTGGTTTTTAGCATTAAGCACCTCATGAGGCACCCCAGCCTGAACCAGCATTTTTGAAATCAGCTCCGAGGTTTCAACAGCTACTGTCCCCAAAAGAACCGGCTGCCCCTTTTCATAACGGGCTTTAACATCAGCAACCACAGCCTTAAATTTGGCTGTCAGAGTAGGGTAAAGCAAATCCGCATTATCGAGACGGGCAATCGGACGGTTGGTCGGAATAGGAATAATACGCATATTGTAAACTTCCCGGAATTCTTCCTCTTCCGTCTTAGCAGTCCCGGTCATCCCAGCCAGTTTCTTATACATGCGGAACATATTCTGATAGGTAATCGAGGCACTTGTCTTCGATTCTTCTTGGATTTTGACATTTTCCTTGGCCTCAATGGCTTGGTGAAGACCATCAGAAAAACGGCGGCCTTCCATTGTCCGTCCGGTAAACTGGTCAACGATGAGAATTTCCTGTGCCTCGCTGACGACATAGTCAATATCCAAAAGCATAATGTAATTGGCCCGCAAAGCATTGTCAATAAAATGGGTCAGTGCAACATTGTCAAGATCATAAAGATTCTCTAAATGGAAGTACTTTTCAGCCTTATCTATTCCAGAATCGGTTAAGCCGATTGTTTTAGTCGGAACATCAATCACATAGTCAGTCTCAGCCAAAGTTTTGACAAAGCGGTCTGCACGAATGTAGAGCTGGTTGGTTTCCGAACTGACAGCACCGGAAACAATTAAAGGCGTTCTGGCTTCATCAATCAGCACAGAGTCAACCTCATCGACAAGCGCAAAATTCAGAGAACGCTGCACCATATCTTCCTGACGGACCACCATATTATCGCGGAGATAGTCAAAACCAACCTCAGAGTTGGTTGAGTAAGTGATATCACAATTGTAGGCTTCACGCTTTTCAGCAGCTGATTTAGCCGCCAGATTAATACCGACAGACAGCCCCAGCCAGCTGTAAATTTCACCCATTTCAGTGGCATCACGGGTTGACAGGTATTCATTGACGGTGATGACGTGAACCCCTTGGCCGGCCAGTGCATTGAGGTAGACCGGCATAGTAGCGGTCAGCGTTTTCCCCTCACCGGTGCGCATTTCAGACACATCGCCATTATGCAGGACTATCCCTCCAAGAATCTGCACATGATAAGGATAAAGCCCCAGCACGCGCTTAGCAGCCTCACGGACAACGGCAAAAGCTTCGGGCAAAAGACTTTCCAGGCTTTCCCCTTTTTGATACCGTTCTTTAAATTCCGGTGTTTTTGCCTGCAGTTCTTCGTCCGGCATAGCAGCCATTTCATCTGCATAAGCTTCTACTTTCTTTGCTATTTTTTCTAATCTTCTTAATTCGCCTTTGTCATTTTCAATGACCTTACGTAGAATATTTGCCATCCTGTTTCCTTTCGAAAATCTTATCGTTTTATTTTATCACAAAACAGAAGCCAATTCAAGAATGGCAATGCTTTTTACATATTGTAACGTTACAATAGATGTGAGACCATCAGGTTCAAAAAAGAAGATTCCTTGATATGATAAGAGTACCACAACACTCACCAAAAAGGAATCTTCTCATGACTAGTATACCACAAAATCTTCGCTATTTACCACACACACTTGACACTCGCTACCATGCGGTTAAAACCTATCGAAAGGGCGCCTCTGTCGCCTTCATCTGCCGCCGCTACAAAGTCTCAAAAGCCTCGCTCATGCGCTGGAACAAGAGGTTTGATGGCACTAAAGAATCGCTGAAAGACAAGTCCCATCGGCCTCTGACTCCACATCCATTGGCTCATACCGAACAAGAAATCTCCTGGATAAAAAACAGTATCAAAAGAAATCCAAGAGCCACCCTCATCGAAATCTTCTACAAACTCAAGACAAACAAGGGATACAACAGACACCCCTGCTCTCTCTTTCGTGTCTTGCGCAAATTGGGGGTCTTCAAATCCCCTAAAACGAAGAAGAAAACCTATACCCCTAAACCCTATGACACACCGACTGACTTGGGCATCAAGTGGCAGATGGATGTTAAGTTCGTCCCTAAACACTGCTACACAGGAAAACTTCCTGATCGTTTCTACCAGTACACCGTCATCGATGAGGCTTCAAGGGAACGCTTTATCTACCCCTTCAAGGAGCAGTCGTCCCATTCTACCGTCCAGTTTCTCAAAATGGCCATCCAGTACTTTGGCTACAAGCCTCAAATCCTGCAAACTGACAATGGCTTTGAGTTTACGCATTTTAGGGAAACCAAGAGAAGACACCCGCTTGACCTGCTCTGTGAAGAATTAGGAATCCAGCACAAGTGTATCAGACCCAGAACACCTAGACACAATGGAAAGGTGGAAAGGAGCCACCGAAACGACAACAGACGTTTCTACCAGCACTTACAATTCTACTCCTATGACGACCTCATCAAACAGATGAGCGCCTACCTCTACCGTTCCAATAGGCTCCCCATGCAAACATTAGGGTGGCAATCTCCTATCGACATCAGAAAAGCTTTACTAGGAGCTAGCTCCTAGTAAAGCTTAACAAAGGGATAGCTTCAAATGAGAATTGTTAGTCTCACATCATTGACAAAGGTACATTTTCAAATCAACATTCTTCAAAATTTCTCTAGACTTTCCTTCTTGTATTGATTTACTTACTTTACTTATTTCTAGCATATTTTTTTTCCTTTACAAAAATTAAATTAAATAACTCCAATAGTTTATAACTATTATTGTTATAATAGGCAGTTCTATATATTTTGTGTGTTATAAAATACATAGCAACTATCTGTAGTATAATGTAAAAAATAGCAACTATTTGTATTATACTGAATCCATTAACGAAAATATTTAATAACAAAAATATTGGAGTTATTAGCGGTATGCATAGAAGCAATTCACTTACTCGAGACAGCTCTTCAATGTTATTTGGTAAAAATAAAATAACGATTAAAGAGACAATGTATGGAGTTAAAACAACAAGCGCAGTTCCTGAGGCTTCATTTATGTTATTGACTTTAATTGATATTGATAACACCAAGAACGATGATAGTATCACACTCAATATAATTAACAATATTGAACTCAATAAGCTCCATACTGAAACATTGAAGTCAATTTTTAATGTAACAGAGTTACCATATAAAATCGCATTTAATCCCCACATATATACTAGTGATAAAATTTGATTTACAAACGATACAAACACCAATAAAACTGCTGAGATGATTTTCCCTATTATATAGTGATTTTCAGACATATTAACAGAAATTACTTCAAATACTTTGCTATCTCTATCTACTATGATTGATTGCATTAGTGCAGAAACTCCCGCAAATAGTAATAATGCTATAATAAAAAATACAACTTTAATAATAATTTCTAGAGAAATATTTCTAACAAAATAATCAAAAATATTAATATTAAAAATCTTTGATATAACTACTAAAGCTGTCGCTAACAAACAATTAAAGATTAATCCCAATAAACTAGTTTTCATATTCAAAATAGTTAGCATAGATGTTTTCAGAAACGAAAAATATCTCCTCATATTCTCTCCTCCAAATTGATAAATTTAAAAACATCTTCAAAGTTTGGGGTGAAAAAATTCATTTTTAGATTTTTAGTAGTAAAAATTTGTTCAAAAATTTGCTGATCAATGTCTTTTGATAAATTAATCGTCATATCCGTAGCTAGAATGGAGTACCTTATATTTTTTTCTTCTAGCTGAATCTGTAAGTCAGGAATTAATTTTTGATATTCTAAATTTATCGTCACAAATTTTGTATAATATTTCAAAATATCTTCAACTCTACCTTGTTCAGCAATAACACCATTTTTTAGCATTAAGATTCTGTCTGATAGATTGTTTACGTTTTTTAAATCATGACTCGAAAACAAAATAGTCGTTCCACTTTTTTTTAAAAGTTTTATCGCATTTTCAAAATATAATCTATTTAAAGGATCTAAACCACTAAAAGGTTCATCAAGAATTAATAATCGTGGTTCGTTTAAAACACTCAAAATAAATTGTACTTTCTGCTGGTTTCCCTTTGAAAGTTGATTTATAGGATAATCAGCTAATTCTCCTAATTCAAAAAAATCTAACCAAAAAGTGATTTTCTCTGAAGCAGTTTGTTTATTCAATCCTTTTAGTTGAGCAAATAATTTCAATTGATTAATTACTTTTTCTCTGTTAAACAGCCCCCTTTGTTCTGGTAAATAGCCAATATCTTGTTTAAAATTTAAATTTGGTTCACAATAGTATACTACATCACCTTCATCAAAATCCCACATAGACAGTAGAATTTTAAATAAAGTTGTTTTTCCTGAACCATTACGGCCTACTATTCCTAAGATTTCATTCTCTTTTAACTCGAAAGAGACATTGTCAATAATTTTCTTTCCAGCTATAAATTTACTCACATTTGATACTTCTAAAAACATATTTATAAAAAATCAACAAAATGAGCTTTCCACTCAATCAATATGGAAAGCTCAATGGGATAATACCAGCTCTTAATAATACATCCTATGTACATGTAGAACAAGAGCTTGAACCACATGTTGATGATGCTGAACATGATGTTGAACCACTAGAAGCGGCTGTCTCAGGTAATGCTGTAACATCTTCAAGTTCAACAACTGAGAATTGCAAATCCAATTCTAATTCATCAAGAAGCTGTGTTACTTCCTTTTGTATTGATTTTTCTCCTCTCTATACTAAAACACAGTTGTATTTTACTATTTTTTCTATTATCTGTCAATTTAATTTTAATTAAACTGACAGATAATTAGAATAATCAACTTTTTTTGAGGAGACGAAATAAAAAAGTTTATTTTATCTATCATTATTGGCGGTATAGTAGTAGTAATTATATATACTCTAAGCTTATTATATAATTTATCAAACTCTAAAATTTCAACTAATAATAACAAAAGTGTGGTTTTACCTGATTTTAATTCAATTAAAATCATCACACAATTCAAAAATATCAATATAGAAACTAGTCCTGATAATAGCGCTCACTTGCTTTTTGATAAAAAAACAAATGAGAAATTTGATTATAAAATTTCAAATAACCAACTATTAGTTAAAGAATCATCAAAAAAATATTCCAATTTCTTTGCTAATACAAGCAACTCTAATTATGTAACTATCCAAATTCCAAAATCATCTATTATAAATGATATTACCATTGATAGTTATATCAGTAATATATCAATTAAAGATCAGAAGCTATCAAGTATAAAAATTATTCAAGATACAGGAGATATTACAATTTTAAATTCAAATTGCATGCATGGTGAAATAAGAACAAAGATTGGTGATCTTATAACAAAAAATACAAAACTTTCAAATTTCAAAATCAATATTAATACTGGAGATTGGGAAGCGACATCACTAAACATTTTAGAAAATGTTCAGTTCTATGCTAATTTGGGTGATTTAAATATTACTTTATCAGAAGAAGCCGCAAAAGATATTAAGTTGACTACTTCTTCAAAATTTGGAGATTCTGTCATCAAACCATATATAAAAAATACTTCTGAAAAAAATCATTTAATTATTCGAGTAAGAACTGGAGACATTGTGGTAAAGTAAATTCAGATTTCAATTATGTCAAAAAGAAAAAATCAACTTTTTTCTTTTTCCTTCACATCTACTATGTATACTATTTTTAAATTGTATTATTCCACTTAAAATTAATCAATGTTTTAGAAATATTTATAAAATAATATTTATAAAATGTTATAGGTCGTAGACAAAATTTTTAAGTTTAAGACGGTTTATCTTTTTAGTACGACATACCCATCGTACTAAAAAACTGTTAAGGCAGCCCTTAACAGTCATTATGAAAAGCTAGTTGGCATGAGGGTGGCTGGCAATAATATCCAAGTCTCCCTCAACAGTCCATTGGTTAATATCGTGCGGCAGTATCAGGTGATCGCCTTTCTGTAAACGATAACTCTTGTGTTCACCTAAAGTCAGTTTCCCTTGTCCTTGCAAGACACTGACAAGCAGATAGGGACCGGGCCGCTTCATATCAGTCCTGCCTGAAAGCTGCCAATGATAAACTGTAAAGAAGGGATTGGCTACCAAAACCGTTGTCAGCAAGTCATCGACCTGCAGGCCGGCGGGGGTTGAATTTGCAGGCTTTCCTATTGTCAGAACATCCAGTGACTGAGCAATGTGGAGTTCTCTCTGATGGCCGCCAGCATCCTTACGGTCAAAATCATAGACACGGTAAGTCGTGTCACTTGACTGCTGTGTTTCAAGAATCATAATTCCTTTGCCGATAGCATGCATCGTGCCGCTGGGAACATAGAAAAAATCACCGGATTTGACTGGAACTCTGGTCAGTAGTTCTTCCCATTTTTCATCCTTAATCATCTCTGCCAGTTCTTCTTTTGATTTTGCCTGGTGTCCATAAATAATTTCGGCGCCTGGATCTGCGGCGATAACATACCAGCATTCCGTTTTGCCTAACTCTCCTTCATGCTCCAAAGCATAGGAGTCATCTGGGTGCACCTGAACGCTGAGCCAGTCATTGGCATCTAAAATCTTTGTCAGCAGCGGGAAGACTTTATCTTTAGGATAACCGAATAAATCAGGCCGCTCACGGTAAAGAAGGTCTAATTTCTGTCCGCTGTACAAACCGTTTTTGATTGTGGATACGCCATTAGGATGGGCAGAAACCGCCCAATATTCACCGGTTGTTTCTGTCGGGATGCTGTAGCCGAATTCATCCCTAAGCTTGGTGCCTCCCCAGATTTTGTCCTGCATCACAGACTCTAAAAACAATGGTTCTGCCATTTGACCAGCTCCTTTGCAATTTTATTTACTCTTTTATTATAGCACTTTCTATTTCAAACTGTCCGCTCTCCGCGGTTTTCCTCAGCCAGTGGGCGGATTTTTTCAATTTTTTTGTCTGTGTGTGAATATCGTTGGCAATTAGTCCGTAACGATTGCGGTAAGCATTAGACCAGCTCCAGCAGTCAATCGGTGTCCAAAGGTGATAGCCCAGACAGTTGCTCCCTTCACTCATGCCTTTATGCAGCCAGTACAAATGTTCTTTTATAAATTGAATACGGTAGTCATCTTCAACGATGCCTTCAGCGTTCAGATAACGCTCCTCCCTCGACACTCCCATGCCATTTTCGCTGATATACCAAGGCAGGTTGCCATAGTTTTCTTGAATATCTTTAGCGATATCATAAACTGCTTGAGGATAAATTTCCCAGCCTTTGTCAATATTCATCCGCGCCATAGGCAGATCATATCTCTGCCAATACTTATCCGGCAGAAAATCCACAGCTAAACTGTTGGGGGAATATCTAGGTCTTTGAACACGATTGGGGTGGTAAAAATTGACCCCCAGCAAATCAATTGTATTTTCCCCAATTAAAGCCAGCTCGTTCTCGTCAGTCTGCCAAAGGACTCCTTCTTCTTCTAAAAGTCTGACTAGGGCAGGGGGAAATTCTCCCTTACTGCTGGCATCCATAAAAAGACGGTTATACCATAGATCCGCTTTTTGACTGGCCGCCAAATCTTCTTTATCCTGGCTGGCCGGATAGGCAGGTGTGAGATTTAAAATAATCCCAATTTGCCCATCTTGCTTAAGCTGCCTGTACTTGGCAATAGCCTTGCTGCTGGCCAGCTGCAGATTATAAGCAACCTGAACAGCCGCTTTCCCATCGACTTTTTTAGGATAATGAAACTGCTCTAAGTACCCCCCTTCGACTACAACAAGCGGCTCATTATGAGTGAACCAGTGTTTTACACGATCACCGAACAGCTCAAAACACTGCTCAGCAAAGCCAGCAAACAGATCAACCACATATTTGCTTTCCCAGCCGCCATACTTATGGAGGAGTTCTGCAGGCAGATCAAAATGATGCAGGGTTATAAAAGGCTGAATCTCATTTGCTATAAAGGCATCAATCACTGCATTATAAAAAGCTGCCGCCTCTGTATCAACGGTATTTTTTTCAAGATTATCAATCAAACGCGACCACTGAATAGATGTCCTGACTGTATTTAGGCCGCAGGCTTTCATCAGTTTAATATCTTCCTGAAAATCGTGGTAGAAATCTGAGGCTGTGTCCGGTCCCAGCTGATTGTAAAAATCCTCAGGCGCTTTTGCATACCAATAATCCATCACATTTTGATGCTTTTTTTTAAAATTTCCTTCTGACTGAGGGCCGCTGGTCGCTGCCCCCCACCAAAAATGCTCTGGAAATACCAACTTTTTCATATTATTTTCTCCTCTCATTTCAAACTGCAAACTTAAGAATGTATCGCAGTTTAACAGCAATAGGGATGTCCATTGAGTAAAAACTTAAATACTAGCACCTTTCTTAAAATTAAACACAATGAATAATCGTTCTTTGATTATTTCTCCCTACCAAGAAAAAGCCGGAATGGTTTTTTCCGGCTCTGACTTTTGGTTTTCCCATTATTCCGCAATCTGTGCGCGGTCAATTAATTTCAAAAATGGGAACCAAATCAGCGCAATGACAAGAACCTGAACCAGCTGTAGCAAGGATCCCATAATGGAATTGGTTGCCAAAAATCCGGAAATAAAAATCGGCATGGTCCACGGAACCTGAGCCCCTGTTGTCAAAGGCACCAAACCACTTGCAAAACCAAGATAAGCAATGGCTGCTGACACAATCGGCGCTAAGAGCCAAGGGATAAAGATACTGGCATTCATCACCATAGGCAGACCAAAGATGACCGGTTCATTAACATTGAAAATCCCTGGTCCCAAAGCAAAGCGGCCGACCTCTCGATATTGCTTTTGTTTCATCATAAAGGCCATCATCACGACAACAATTAATGTTGAACCGGATCCGCCTAAACCGACAGTAAAGGTATCCATAAATGATTTGGTCACAATATGCCCCTGCTGAGCCAACAGTTCTGCTCCCTGCTGAGTCAGGCGGGCATTATCCAGCATATTAGCTTGCCAAAAAGGCTCAAATACAGAGTTGATGATAACCTGCCCATGCAGGCCGAAAAACCAGAGAAACTGCACCAGAAAAACAGCCAATAGCGTTGCCGGTAAGCTGGTACCTAAGCCGGTAAGCGGTTTTTGGATAATATCGTAAATGACATCATGCAAATTCGTCTTAAAAACAGCCGCCATTCCGGCATTAAGAAGTAGAAAAAGCATCAGTGTCCCAATAGCAGGAATCAAAGCAGAAAAAGATTTAGAAACTGCCGGAGGAACACTGTCAGGCATTTTTATGGTAAAACCTTTTTTAGTTAAATAAACAAACAGTTTAGCCGCAAAAAAAGAAGTCAGGATACCTAAAAACATCCCCTTAGCACCCAGCCGGTCCAAACTCAATGCACCTGTTGCTGTAGCTAGCATTTCTCCGTCATCATTTAACACGTCAAAGAAAAAGGGCGTTAGAATAAGGAATGCAGCTAGGGAAACCACAGCGCTGAAAAGCCCTTCTTCAAGCTCTTCCGCTTTAGCCATATAATAACCGATTCCAAGCGATACAAATACAGTCATAATTGACATAGTAGCACTTTGCCCATTGCCAAAAAGATCAGCAAACTGAGTTTTTAAACTATCAGGCCAAAATGGCAGATTATTAAAAACCACAATTAGTGAGCCAAACATCGTCAGGGGAAAAGACAGCATGAAGGCATCACGCAAAACCAAAAGATACTTATTGTTTCCCAGAGCTGTAGCCAACGGCAAAATTTTCTGACTCAGCATGTCCATAAATTTATTCATGACATTCTCCTTTAATAAAGATACAAAGGCCGTTAAAAGAGCAAAGCAAAAATAGGAGCCTGACCGCCGAGTCACTAAAGACTCAAGGGAGGGCTGTCTTTTTTGCACAACTCTTAGGCCGTGTTCAATTAACAAGATACAAAGGCCGTTAAAAGAGCAAAGCAAAAATAGGAGCCTGACCGCCGAGTCACTAAAGACTCAAGGGAGGGCTGTCTTTTTTGCACAGCTCTTAGGCCGTGTTCAATTAACAAGATACAAAGCCCGTTAAAAGAGCAAAGCCAAAAGACGGTAAGTCCGAAATCTTTGATTTCGCAGACGCACCTCTGCCAGAACGACTAGAAAGGTGCGGTCGACTGTTAAGGCGACAAAGCTTTCAGACGTTTACGGCTGGCGGTAAGCCAGAAATCTGTGATTTTGTAGGCGCACCCCTGCCAGAACGACTAGAAAGGTGCGGTCGACTGTTAAGGCGACAAAGCTTTCAGACGTTTACGGCTGGCGGTAAGTCCGAAATCTTTGATTTCGCAGACGCACCTCTGCCAGAACGACTAGAAAGGTGCGGTCGACTGTTAAGGCGACAAAGCTTTCAGACGTTTACGGCTGGCGGTAAGTCCGAAATCTTTGATTTCGCAGACGCACCTCTGCCAAGACGACTAGGGAGTGGGACAGTACCCCAGACCATAAAGTTCGTTGTCCCGCCCCCGCAAAGCCTAGTAGGCATTTTAAAGCTTTGAAAAAGCGAATAAAGTGCCACTAGACGACTAGCGTCTTGCACATAGCACTTTAACAAATATTAAGGCCTATTTTTAAAATCGTCCTTCAGACGGCTACGGCTGATGGTAACTAAGCAACGACACAGTTTACAAGGCCCCCTCACTCCCCATTCTCAAGTGCGGTCTGCCATTGGCGCTTCCCAGCTTTTAGTTTTATAGTTATTTTAAGCAGCAGAAAACTGCTCGCAAACCTATTATAACATTATTGAAATAAATTTCAATATATTTTTTATAAATAAAATTTATTTTACAAACATCCGCTCCAGCCTGCAAACAGCAAGTAGGCACAAAATAAAAAAAGAAGAACAGGTCAAATAAGATCTGTTCTTCTTTGTTAGTAAAATGATATTTACTTTAATTTTTTGTGGATATAGGCTGCTAAAATTTCCGAAAAAACCAAAAACAGTGACCGATTATCCAGCTGGTAGATTTCCCCGGACGAACTCCCTAAATTAGTCAAATTTGATGGCAGTAAAACAAATTCTGCTGCGATTTTTTTAATATCGGCATGGTCATTCATTGTTACAACAATAAGCTGCGCCCCTGCCTCTTTCACCGCTGCAAACAATTCTTCATAGTCTTTATTGCCGGAAACAGAATAAATCAGCAGGACATCTTCTGCTGTCAGACTCCGGGAAAGGTAGTACATTTTCGTTTTACTGGTCACACTCTCCGTATACTTATCTTGATAAAGCAAAAAATAGACCATGTGCTCAGCAACTAAGCCGGAACTTCCGATTCCTAAAATTTTGATTTGCGGTGCTTTAGCTAATATCTCTGCAATCCGCTCCAGCTGCTCCTCATCCAGCTGCATTTCTAATAAATGGAGGTTTTTCCGATAATTATCAATAACCTTGGTTAGCAGCGGTTTTTCTAAATAGACATCTTCTCTTGGTTCATGTTTGGCATAGTCTTCCAACGATATCTTAAAATCTGCCAGCCCCTTATGCCCGATTTTCTTAGCTAATCTGACCAGTGCAGCCGGCGAGGTTTCCATCAGTTCAGCTGCCTCTTGGGCACTGTGTTCAATTAAATACTCCGGATGTTTTAAGAGGATATTTGTAATTTTTTTATCTGTTTTAGTCAAATTAGTAAACTGAATGGAAATACGTTCTTTAAAGTTCATAAACTCCTCTCTTAAAACAGCAGTAACTCTTTTTACTATAAAAAGAGCAGAGAAAATGACTGTCAAATCTTTTCTGCTCCTTATTAGGTCTATCAGATAAAATCAGACAGGCTCACATTCTCCCAATCCGATCGGCTGGCAAATTTAGCGTTCAGCAACTTTCTTTGCAAGCGCAAAATTTCCAAGTGTTGCAGAGCCATTCTCAGCAACAGCAGGTGTGACAATATAGCTCTCAACATCCGGCACTGGCAGGTAATCATTTAAAAGAGCTGTAAATTTGCTGCGCACTCGTTTAATCATGTGCTCTTGCGCCATAACACCGCCGCCAAAGACAATAACCTGCGGGCGGTAGAGAACCGTAGCTTGTATAGCCGCCTGAGCAATATAGTAGGCCTGAATTTCCCAGACATCAGCATTTTGAGCAATCTCCTCACCGCGAATTCCCGTCCGTGCTTCTAAGCTGGGACCTGCGGCTAAGCCCTCTAGGCAGCCCTTGTGGAAAGGACAGGTCCCTGAAAATTCATCAGCAACATCTTTAGGATGCAGTGCCATATAAACATGGCCAGCCTCAGTATGGCCTAGACCGCCGATAAATTCACCATTTTGAATTGCACCTGCCCCGATGCCGGTTCCAATCGTATAATAAACCAGACTGTTAACCCCTTTACGCACAAGGGCTTCGCCATAAGCAGAACTGTTCACATCAGTTGTAAAATAGAAAGGAACCTTGAAATCCTTGGAAATCAATCCCACTAAATCCACATCAGCCCAATTCGGTTTAGGGGTTGTGGTAATAAAACCGTAGGTCTGTGAATTTTCATCAATATCAATAGGGCCGAAAGAACCGATAGCAATCCCTGCCAGATCGGCTTCAAACTTTTTAAAGAAAGCGACTGTTTTTTCAATTGTTTCATAGGGAGTTGTGGTCGGAAACTGCACCTTTTCAACAATCTGAAAATCAGCATCGCCTACTGCGCAGACAAATTTTGTGCCGCCTGCTTCAACACTGCCGTATAATTTTGCCATTGTAAAAACCTCAATATCAATTATATTTAAAAATCATCTATATTATAGCATTAATTACAGTCAATTAAAAGATAGGACAAGCATTTGGTACTTTTGCCCTAGCCATAGATGTCTGAAGGCTTTGCAGTCTTTATAGCCGACCGCTCCCTTCTAGTCGTCCTGGCAGAGGGGTGTCTGCGAAATCAAAGATTTCGGACTTACCGTTTTTTTGCTTTACTTTTTTAACGGGCTTATATCTTGATGAACTGAATACGGGTTTTGTATCTTAAAAAGGCCGGGACAAAGTCCCGGTCTTTCATTTATTGTTTTGCTGTGTTAACAAGGTGAAACCGTCTTTGGCAGACAGGACTGCTGTTTTTCGTCTAAAGTCCTATTTTGACCGACTCGCAGACAGCCATTATTTTGCTGCTTTAAGCAAGTCATCACCCTGTTTAACTGAACCGCTGGCTAATCCTTCAACTGAAGAAAAGTCAGTTGAGTTCGTTACAATAATCATCGTGGTATTATCAAGTCCGGCAGCAGCAATTTTACTTGAGTCAAATGAACCAAGCTTATCGCCTGCTTTGACTTTCTGTCCGGCAGAAACATTTTTAACAAAGCCGTCTCCGTCCATTGAAACAGTATCAATACCGATATGAATTAAAATTTCTGCTCCGGTTTCTGTCTTCAGTCCGTAAGCGTGGCCTGTTTCAAAAGCAATGGTGACTTCAGCATCAGCCGGTGCGTAAACAGCATCCTCACTTGGTTTAATAGCCAAACCTTGTCCCATGGCACCGCTGGCAAATACTGGATCGTTGACATTTTCAAGAGCTACAACTTCACCGGAAAGCGGTGCTTGAACGGTTGTATCAGCTAAAGCGACAGGAGCTTCTTCAACAACTTTTTCTTCAACAACCGGAGCTGCGGTTGCTTCAGTATTAGCCACTTCTTCTTCATCGCTATAGCCAAACATATATGTCAAGGTGAAGGAAAGAGCTGTTGTTGCCAAAACCATGATGACATACTGCAAAAGCTGACCGTTAAGATAAAGAAGAGTTCCCGGAATAATAGTAATCCCAAAACCAGTACCTGCAAGGCCAAGAATGGAAGCCAGCCAGCCGCCGGCAGCACCGGCAATCAAACCGACGATAAATGGTTTCCCAAAGCGCAGGTTAACCCCGAAGATAGCCGGTTCAGTGATTCCAAGGCCGGCAGAAAGAGCAGCTGGGAAAGCCAAAGCTTTTAACTTAGCAGATTTCGTTTTGACACCAACCGCTAAAGTTGCTCCTGCTTGAGCAGTCATTGCAGCAGTGATAATCGCATTAAACGGATCGGCACCGTTATTAGCAATCAACTGAGATTCCAACAGGTTGAAGATATGGTGAACACCTGTTACCACGATAACTTGATGAAGACCTCCGATAATTAAGCCGGAAAGCCCCAATGGCAGATTGAGCAGGAACTCTGTTGCTGCCAATACATAGTCTTCTACTGTATGGAAGATTGGACCAATAACAAAGAGAGCCAGGATGGACATGATGGTAAAGGTCAGGAAAGGAACAACCAGAAGATCAAGAACATCCGGAATCTTCTTGTGCAGCCATTTTTCCAGCTTAGCACCGAGCAAACCGACAAAGAAGGCTGGCAGAACCGAGTTTTGGTAGCCGACTACCGGAACAAATCCGAAGAAATAAATCGGTGTGGCATCACCGGAAGCAACTGCCCAAGCATTTGGCAGGGCAGAGTTGACCATCATCAGCCCCAAAACCAGACCGATAACCGGATTGCCGCCGAATACACGGAAGGCTGACCAAGAAATTAAAGCTGGGAAGAAAGCAAAGGCCGTATCAGTTAAAACAACTGTATAGGTGTAAAAATTGGTAGACTGAAATTCTTCGGCTGTAGTCCCGAAAAACTGCAAAATCTCATCCTGTGCAATGGCACCGCGAATCCCCATAAAAAGACCTGTAGCGACAATTGCCGGAAGCAAAGGAACGAAAACATCACCAAAAGTCCGAACAGCACGCTGGAACCAGTTCCCTTGTTTAGCCGCTTCTTCTTTTTGCTCTTCTTTAGAAGCTGTCGGCAAACCAAGAGCTACAACTTCATCATAAATCTTGTTAACCGTTCCGGTCCCAAAAATGATTTGGTACTGACCTGAATTAAAGAAGGCACCCTGAACTTTGTCAATATTTTCAACTGTGTCTTTATCGATAACCGATTCGTCTTTGACCATGACACGAAGACGGGTGGCACAGTGGGTGACACTGCGGACATTGTCCACACCGCCGATGGCATCGACAACCTGTTTTGCAATTTGTGCATTATCCATGTGGCAAAAAGCTCCTCTAAAATTATTTTTGAAAGCGTTTCACTTTCAACGTACTACTATTGTAACATTTTTTTAAAATATGTCAAGCGTTTTACATAAATTTATTCAAACTTGTTTTTTTACCGCATTTAATTGCTTTTTGCTCTGAAAACGTCTATTATAGAGTTATAAAGTTAATTACACGGAGGCACAGATGGCGCTAACACGCGAGCAAAAATACAGGCCTTATGCTGACTGGTCAGAGGCCGAGTTGGAGAAGATCAAGGAAAATGCAGCCCGCTCTCCTTGGCATACTAACTTTCATATCGAACCCCCCTACGGATTGTTAAATGATCCCAATGGCTTTTCCTTCTTCAAGGGCAAATGGCAGCTTTTTTATCAGTACTTTCCTTTCGGAGCTGCTCATGGTCTGAAATCATGGGTGCAGACAGAATCAACCGATTTAGTCCACTTTGAAGAGACCGGAACAGTTTTAACCCCTGACAGTCCCCTAGATAGTCACGGCATGTATTCCGGTTCAGCCATGCAGTTTGGTGATAAGCTGTTTATCTTCTATACCGGCAATGTCCGTGATGAAAACTGGCTGCGCCAGACCTATCAAAACGGCGTGCTCCTTGACAGCAAAGGAAACTGGGAAAAAGTTCCAAAGGCATTGATTGCACAGCCGGACGATGTTACAGCACATTTCCGCGATCCGCAGATTTTTTACTATGAAGGTGAATATTATGCCCTAATCGGTGCTCAGAATAAAAATAAAAAGGGACTTATCAAACTCTATAAGGCAGATAATCGTGATTACAAAGCATGGCATTTTGCAGCTGATTTAGATTTTGCCAATGACGGGACTGCTTATATGATGGAGTGCCCCAACCTTGTTTTTGTTGACAAGCAGCCTGTCCTGCTCTATTGCCCGCAAGGATTGGACAAAACGATCAGTGATTACCGCAATATCTACCCTAATATGTATAAAATCGCTCAGTCGTTTGAACCTGAGACTGGGAAACTTAAAGAACCGTCAGCTATCCAAAATCTGGACTATGGGTTTGAAGCCTATGCCACTCAAGGTTTCAATGCGCCGGATGGACGCGCCCTCACAGTCAGCTGGCTGGGGCTCCCTGATATTGCCTACCCAACAGATAAATTTGACTACCAAGGCGTACTCTCATTGGTTAAAGAGCTGAAAATCAAAGACGGCAAGCTCTATCAGTATCCTGTAGAAGCGATTGTCAGTCTGCGCAAGGACGAGGGCAAAACTTTCGACAATTTGCCTTCTACCAATAATGTCTATGAACTGGAATTGATTTTCGCAGCTCAAGAACAAACTGAAATCATCCTCTTTGCTGACCAAAAAGGAAAAGGTTTTTCAATCATGGTGGACAGCAAGCAAGGGGAAATTACTATTGACAGAAGCCAAGCCGGAGAACAGTATGCCACGGAATACGGACAAACCCGTTCCTGTTCTGTTGACCCCGGTCAGATAAGCGCTAATATCTTCATTGATAAATCAGTCTTTGAAATTTTTATTAATAAAGGAGAAAAAGTATTTTCCGGACGTGTTTTCCCTAATAAGGATCAGACGGGGATTCTTATAAAAAATGGTGATGTCAGCGGGAAATACTATGAATTAGACTATGGTCGCAAAACTAACTGATGTTGCAAAACTAGCCGGAGTGAGTCCGACAACCGTTTCACGCGTTATTAACAGGAAAGGCTATCTTTCGCAAAAAACAATTGATAAAGTCACTCAGGCCATGCGGGAACTGGGCTACCGTCCCAATAATCTGGCCCGCAGTCTGCAGGGGAAATCAGCCCAGCTAGTCGGTTTGATTTTCCCAAATATCAGCCATATTTTTTACGCTGAGTTAATTGAACATTTGGAGCGTGAATTTTTTGAAGCAGGTTACAAGACGATTATCTGCAACAGTGAACATAACTCTGATAAAGAAAAAGAATATTTGGAGATGCTGGAAGCCAATCAAGTTGACGGCATTATCTCCGGCAGCCACAATCTAGGCATTTCTGATTACGATCGTGTCACAGCACCGATTATTGCCTTTGACCGTAACCTCTCACCTAATATCCCTGTCGTTTCTTCTGATAATTTCGCCGGCGGTGTGCTGGCCGCCCAGACTTTGGCCAAAGCAGGCTGCCAAAATATTGCCATGATTACAGGCAATGACGACAGCGACTCTCCAACGGCCAGACGGCGTGTCGGTTTCAGCTCTGTCTTACCCGATGCCACTTACGTTAATATTTCCAGTGATTTCTCTCCTGTTCGAAAAACCATGGAAATCAAAAACTTAATCAAACGGATAAAACCAGATGGTATTTTTGCTTCTGATGATGTCACAGCAATGCTGGTGATAAAACTAGCAGAGGAGCTTGGCATTAAAATTCCTGAAGATCTAAAAATTATCGGCTACGATGGCACAACATTCATTGAAAACTATGTCCCTTATCTGACCTCAGTCAAGCAGCCAATCAGTGACATTGCCAAATTAATGGTCGAACTCCTGCTCAAGAAAATCCAAGGGACAGAAGAACTAAAAACAGAATATATTCTGCCGATTACTCTACTTTCGGGCAAAAGCATCTGAGACAAGTAAAGGGGTTCATCCACTTTTGCCAGCTGCCAGTAAGGACTTCAAACGCTATGATAAAAACCATCGAACACCTCAAATAAGGAGGTAAACTCGATGGTTTTTAATTATTTTTTAAACGATGAAACTGTCTTTTACAGCCTTTTTTAAGGTCCAGATCTCTAAATCCAGTTCTCCGCTGACGGTATAAAAGCTTTCCTGACTTGTTGGGTAGAGGTGGGTAGTGAAAGTCGCCTCGCCTTGATTAAAGAAAAGCTCCACAGAGCATCTGTCAATAAAAACAGACAAATAAGTCAAAGGTGTCTCCAATGGCAGGGTCAGTTCTTCGCCTAATTCCTGATTAAAGCGCTGATCCATCTGACTGCGGTCAATATGGCAGAGATTGCTTTTGGCATCATAGTGAATCTCTAAACCGCCGCTGCCATCTGACTTGGTAAAGAGACTCAGACGGAAATCTGTCCCCTTATTGACAGCTTCAAGCTCACAGACTCTTGGTAAATTCTGCTGCTGATTTATTTGCAGTTTTTCCTGCCGCAGTTCTTTAACTTGCTCTACTGGCTGCTGCAGTAAGCGGCCGTTGCGAATTTTCAGTTCCCTTGGTAAACAGAGGCTCCCCTCCCACTCCTCTTCTTCTGTAGGATAATGGTTATCCGGCAGGCCGATCCAAGCAGTCAAAACAGCTTTATTCTTATCCTGAACATTAGCTGCAAACTGAGCGGCATAGAAGTCAAAACCGTAATCTAAGCAGCGACAAGGCCCTTCTGCTGTAAAAGTTAAGCTGTCGTAATCCATCCGGCCGATAAGATAGACTGTGTGATTTGTATTCGCATTTCTTCCAGGGATCTTGGTATACTGCGGTGAAAAAACAAGAACATCACTGCCGCCTAGGTGTGCAATTGACGGACATTCCCACATACCGCCAAAATCTTCATAGCCCGGAACCTTCAATTCTCCAGCAAAAGTCCAGCCTGCAAGGAGCTGTTTAGACGTATAAATCAAAATTTTGCCTTTGCCTTCCTTCGATTGAGCACCAAGTAAAATATAATAGCGCTGCTTCTCTTCATGGTAGACAACTTTGGGATCGCGCTGATGCTCTGTATAATCAGGATGAGGGCCAAAAAGAGGCCGAGGGAGCTTACTGGCCTGTCCTGAATCACTGAGCTTGGCTGCACAAGTATAAGGTGTTCTTACCCAGTTCTCATCACGGTGATTGCCTGTATAAAAAAGATAAAGCGTACTGTCATATGAAAAACCGGAACCTGAATGAACGCCTTTATTATCATAAAATGTATCCGGTGCAAGCCCTATACCTTTATTTTCCCAATGAATCAGATCCTTTGATAGCACATGATACCAGTATTTCAGCCCGTGAACAGCACCCCAAGGGCACCATTGATAAAAAAGATGCCACTGCCCTTTATGGTAAATAAAACCATTAGGATCGCTGGAGAGGCCGGTTATCGGCTGAACGTGATAGGCCTGGCGGTAGTCCGATCGGCTGATGCGGCTGTAAAGCTCTTCTATCTGACTTTTGTCTTCCAAAACACGATAACGTTCAGCAAGCGTCCACTCTTTCATAATTCCTCCTTCTAAAAAGATACAAAGCCCGTTAACGAGCAAAGCAAAAATAGGAAAATTGACGAAGAGTCGCTAAGACTCTAGGAAATTTTATCTTTTTTGCACAGCTCTTAGGGCGTGTTCAATTATCAAGATACAAAGCCCGTTAAAAACGCAAAAGGAAAATAGGGGACTGACTGACGAATCGCCAGATTCTAAGTCAGGACATCTTTTTCCCGCAGCGTTTAGGCCGTGTTCAGTTCATCAAGATACAAAGCCCGTTAAAAACGCAAAAAGAAAATGACGGTAAGTCCGAAATCTTCGATTTCGCAGACGCACCCCTGCCAAAACGACTAGAAGGGTGCGGTCGACTGTTAAGGCGACAAAGCCTTCAGACGGCTACGGCTGACGGTAAGTCCGAAATCTTCGATTTCGCAGACGCACCTCTGCCAAAACGACTAGAAGGGTGCAGTCGACTGCTAAGGCGACAAAGCCTCCAGACGTTTACGGCTGACGGTAACTAAGTAACGACACAAATTTCCAGCCCCTCACTCTCCCTTTCTGAGTTCGGGCTGAAATCATCCACTGGATGATTTCACTGCAAAGAGCTTAGCCCGTGTTCAGTTCAACAGCAGTACCTTTTCTTATATTATAACGAAAACGGTTCCATGGCGCAATTTTTGAACTGTCCTCGCAGCTGATTAAAAAATGATTTAAATAAAAAAAGGCCCACCTCTATGATATAAAGCAATCATAGAGGTGGACCCGTTTTATAAGTTTTAAAAAATGTTTTAGTTAAGACTGTCAGCTTCTTCTTTTTCTTCAATAACGAATTGGCTCAGAAGTCCGTTAACAAATTTTGCTGATGTCTTATCAGAGTACTTTTTGGCTATTTCGATAATTTCATTAACCGCTACACGGTCTGGTGTTTCACTGAAATATTTGATTTCATACAAGCCTAAACGCAGCAAGGTTTTATCAGTCAGTGTCAGACGCTCCAGAGACCAGCCTGATTTTAAATGCTGGCTGATTATCCGATCCAAGTCTGTTTGGTAAGTGAGGACCCCTGTAACAAGGTCGGAAAGAAAAGCAGGAATCTCCTGGCTTCCCTGATCCTTATCATAGCCGTAAGCAAACTGCATAGCTCCTAAAGAATCGCCGCCCAATTCTAAGCTGAATAAGGTCTGAAATGCGCGTTCACGCAAGTCACGGCGCGAATTTTCAAATGTATTAGTCATCTAAGAAATCCTCTTCAAACAGAGACTTCATATCCGGCTTTGCTGTCTTCTCAGTTACCATTCCTTGCACATGGATATTAACCGAAGAAACAATGACATCTGCCATTTCATAAACAGCAGCTTTAACAGCTTTTTGAACCGCCATTGCCACTTCCGGAACAGATACACCGTACTGCAAATAGACATAGATATCGGTGTTAATCGTGCCGTCCTCTTCGGTCTGCAGATAAACACCTTTGCTTAAGGTCGCTTTACTGAGCCTATCCGTTACGACTTTATTGTGGAGCGAGTGAACGCCTTCAACTTTAGTTGCAGCAATTCCGGTAATCACTTCGAGCACTCTGGGAGAGATAACAATATCACCAATATTTTCAGTTGTCATAGTAGTCCTTTCTATAGCTACGGGTCAAAGGCTTAGGCACGCGAAACATAAGTCCCTTCCGCTGTATTAATGATTAATTTTTGTCCTTCTTCAATGAAGTCCGGCACATTGACAACAAGCCCGGTTTCCAGAGTGGCAGGTTTGCCTGAACCTGTTACAGTAGCTCCTTTGATTGACGGCTGTGTCTCAGTTACGGTCAATTCAACAGTTGTCGGTACCGTTATGCCGATAACCTCCGTCCCGTAAAACTGGATTTTGACTTCCGAATTTTCAAGAATATAGAGCAATTCCTGCTCAATATTAGCAACCGGAATTTCGTACTGCTCATAATTTTCAGTATCCATGAAAAAGGCTGTGCTGTCCATTTGGTAGAGATACTGTGCAGAACGAGTCTCAATAATAGCCTGCTCAAATTTTTCTTCCGGACGGTAAGTCGTATCAAAAGTTGAACCTGTCCGTACATCACGCAGTTTCATGCGCATAACAGTGTTGCCCTTACCAGGTTTGTGGTGGCTGGCCTCAAGGACCTTTAATAATTTATTGTCTGTCGTTTCAAAAGTCATCCCAGCTTTGAGCTTGCTTGCTTCAATCATTCTTCTTACCTCTTATAAATAGTTATCAACTCATTCTATCATAAAATAAGCAGGGGCTCAAATTTTTTTCTGATTCACTACTGGTCCGAGCCATTCCCCAGCTTAAGTTCCGGCACATCATGCTGTACATAGGGGACATGTTTCGCCTTCAATAGTTCAATAGCAAATGGATGCGGATTGTAATTGGCCTTATAAGTAATCTTCTTTATCCCGGCCTGTAAAAGTGCCTTTGTACAGTTAATACACGGAAAATGGGTAACATAAATCTCTGTATTGTTAGTTGAGATCCCCTCTTTAGCACACTGAATCAGGGCATTCATTTCCGCATGCACAGTCCGAATACAATGGCCGTCATCCATTTGGTGCCCCACTTCGTTACAATTGTCAGTTTCTGAAACACCACCATTATAGCCGGTAGCAATAATCCGATTATTTTTAACCAAAACGGCCCCCACGAACGCGCGGTCACAAGTTGAACGCTTGGAAATCAGTTCCGCATTCGCCATAAAATAATCCTGCCAAGATAAACGTTGATCTTTAACCATAAACACACTCCACAAAGACATATCCCCATTAAAAGAACAAAACAAAAATGACGGTAAGTCCGAAATCTGCGATTTCGCAGACGCACCTCTGCCAAGACGACTAGAAGGGTGCAGGCGGCTCCTAAGACGGCAAAGCCTTCAGACGGCTACGGCTGACGGTAAGTCCGAAATCTGCGATTTCGCAGACGCACCTCTGCCAGAACGACTAGGGAGTGGGACAGAACCCCAGACCACAAAGTTCGTTGTCCCACCCCCGCAAAGCCTAGTAGGCATTTTAAAGCTTTGAAAAAGCGAATAAAGTGCCACTAGGCTACTGCGTCTTGCAAATAACACCATAACAAACATTAAGATCTATTTTTAAAATCGTCCTTCAGTCGTTTACGGCTGACGGTTAGCCGAGAAAAGAGGCACAGGACCTCAGCCATAAAATTCTCTCACCTCTAGGATTAAGCAGACAGCAGCTTTGGGATTCTTCTTTTTGTAGAATTCTTAGCTATGCCAGCTGCTCAGCTTTCTCTTTTAGCTCTGTGGGCTAAACAAATTTTTAAGACAATATCAGCAGCTCCTTGGGCGATTCTGTCAGAACCTCACAGCCATCTTCAGTTATTAGAAGGTCATCTTCAATACGGACACCGTACTTATTATCAAGGTAAATCCCCGGCTCATCTGTTACAACCATACCTGCTCTAAGTATTCCGTCAGTCCCGCTGAAATAAGGGAGTTCATGAACATCAAGACCAATACCATGCCCGATACCATGTGTAAAATCCTGACCGAATCCCGCTTGTTCAATAACTTCACGCGGAATACTGTCAAAATCACGGTAACTGAGACCAGCTTTCGCTGTTCTTATAAGCGCTTGATTAGCGCGCAAAACGGTATCATAAATCTCACCTTCTTCATCTGTCGCCGGACCAATATGAACAGTGCGAGTCATATCGCTGACATAATGATTGTAGTAACAGCCAAAATCCAAAGTCAGCATTTCCCCGTTTTGAATCACCTTTTCAGTGGCTGTCCCATGCGGCATAGCCGATCGGCAGCCTGAGGCTGCTATCGTGGTAAAAGAAAGACCGGAAGCCCCGTACTTCCGCATTCTAAAGTCTAAAAAGTTAGCAAGATCCCATTCCGTTGTCACTCCCGGCTTAATAAAATCCAAAACATCAGCAAAGGCTTGATCGGTAATGCGGCAGGCCATTCGAATCGCAGCTATTTCCTTGGGATCTTTGACAAGGCGCAGCTCTTCTGTAAAATCAGCCAGCGCAACCAAGTCGATTCCTGCAAAATAGGTCTGAAGCTTCTGGTAATAGGCAAAAGTTACTTGGTGATCAAATCCCAGACGAACAAGCCGATCAGCTTTCACTATCTCAGCAATCTCTGCCAGTGGCCGGCGACTTTCAATAATTTCAAATCCCGATACAGTATTTTGAGCTGCTAAAACGTATCTGGCATCAGTCAGAAAAAGCCGGCGGTTTTTAGAGATAAAAACCGTTGCTTCAGTCCCAGAAAAGCCTGTTAAATAATAAATATTCAGCAAATCAGTGACTAAAAAGCCATCAAGATCCGACTGAGCAAGTTTTCGCTCAAAATTGAGGATTCTTTGCTCCATAAAAACTCCTCGTTCATCATATAGCTTTCCTTTATTCTATCATGATTTCAGCAGTAATTCTAGGAAAACAGGCAAAAGAAAAGAACTCATAGTGAGTTCTAAAAAACATTGGCAATGCGCTTAGTATATCCCTAAAGCTTGCTTAACTTTAGAGATACCGTCATCTAAATCAAATGCAAACTGAATATTATTCTTGGCTTGCTGAATTCCAAAATCCGATACTTGATAACTTGGTACAGAGAGGCTTCTGCTCTCGAATGTATTAGAAACCGTAAACGTATAATCTCCGTTCCACTCCTTATCAATTTGCAGTGTTATTATCGTTCTCACCTCCTTTAAAACAAGATACAATGCCTATTAAGAAACCTGTATGAAAATGATGGTAAGTCCGAAATCTCTGATTTGGCAGACCTACCTCTGTCAAGACAACTAGAAAGCTGTTGTCGGCCGCTAGGACAACAAAACTTTCAGACGGCTACAGCTAGATAAATGAGAAGTCAGCACTGATGGCGCATCTCTTTTTACAACTTTAGGCTATTCTCCATTTCTAAATCATCTGTCTATTTTTCAAACAGTCCTTTTGCCCACTCTTCTGACAGAGCGTTTTCTTTTAAAACTTTTTCCTGCCAGATTCCACTGTAATAAATACCGCCATTCCGAGCAGAATTTTTATGATGGCCACGGAGATTATCTGGAGACAGAGCGTCAATCTCCTTCCAAACAGAACGAGTCCCCCCAGGCATAGTAAGGATTTTATTTTCTGAAAGCTGAAATACTCCTGAGCCACTAAGCTGTTTATTAAAGCTTAGGCTTTCACTTGCTAAATAAAGCATATTGGTAGTTTTCTCAGCACGAAAACTGTGAGAATGCGGATGCCAAGGATAGGCGGTCTGCAATTTCTCGGACTGATTAATCATGTCACCAATTTGCAGGTAACCGTAAATGACATTTAAATCTGGGGCATCCTTTTTAAATCTCAACGTCCCAGCCTTTAAATCCCCTTCAGTTTGTCTAAACCAGCCAAAGAATAAAAACAGGTCACCAAGTCCAACCTGCTGATTCCTTAAAAAACCTTGGGCTGAGTTAATTTGCCCAAAAGCCGGCTGCCAGTCTGGTATCGGTATTTTCCGGGCCTGTTTCCGAATATCCGGGTCAAGATGGCAGTGAGAATGGTTAAATTCATCTTCTTTTCCCCGCAACTGTCTCAAAATATCAGCATAAGTGACACCTTCATATTCCAGCTCATCAAAGGTCAGAAAATCATTCTTAGTAGGTATCGGCATTGATAATAAGGTTCCATCAGGCAAGATAGGACTTGGGAAACCCCCGTTTGATTTGTCAAACCCTTTTCTTGACAATATAATCTTCATTGTTTTTCTCCTTTACTAATCAAGCTATAGAGGTGTTGCTAAAATTCATTATAAAAGTATATTTACTGATAATAACTCATAAGTCCTCCTAGCTTTCATGAATGTAAATAGGGTAGTAAGGCAAATCCACAACATGTTCTTCTTCCGACTGGAAAATAGTTTTAATAAAATCTAAAAGTTCCTGTGTCTCTTTCGGACGTTCATCAGAATAATATAAACCATTTTTGGGATTCCAGCGGGGCATTTTCTTTCCGCTTAACATAGCCCGACTGCCATTAGGAAACAATTCGATAATATGCTGAGGCAATACCTTCGGTGATTTCCCAAAATATCTGAACTCATTAGATACAATGACAGCTTCTTGCATAGAAGGTGAAAATGCTAAATTATCCTGATCCGCTTCCCATTGGTAATTATAGGCATCCCGCCGATTCTTAGAAATGGGTGATCGTAAATATTCAGTTTTCGTCATGATGTCTGTTATTTTTGCTGTAAAAATCAAGCCGTTGTATTTAGGACTGATAAAATGTTTCCTAGCGACATCTGTTTTACGGCCGCCATCATCAGAATGACCTGCAACTGCCATAATATAAGCATCAATTTCCTTATTCTTTATCTTGTCTGCCCAGTGCTTCTTAAGATTGGCTCGAATCGCTTTCATACAGCCGCCTTCGGTTAACAATTCAGGTGTAGGCTGATAATCCATAGTAAAAGTACAAGGATTGACACCATAGTCATGTGTCATGCGATAACAATAGATAAGTGTTTGTGCTGCCTTCATTGCTTCTCCTTTTGAATGCGCTTACACAACGGCTTCTAAAATAACAGCTAAATACTTTGTACTTACTGTTTTTGCCGCTAGAAAGGCTTGGCTGTAAAGTCAAGCCTTGATATAGGTAGTATATCAAGCAATTTGTCAAGAAAAAAAGGTAAAAAACGCAAAAAAATCCGGCTGAGCTGCCGGATCTGCGCTTATTTTAATTTTGTTTGGAGATACTGGCCTGTAAAGCTTTCTGTGATTTGTGCGACTTCTTCCGGAGTGCCTGTAGCAACGACAGTTCCGCCTCCGACACCGCCTTCCGGACCTAAATCTATAATGTGGTCAGCTGTCTTAATCACATCAAGATTGTGTTCAATGACAAGAACGGTGTTGCCGTCGTCCACAAAACGCTCAAGAACCTTAAGGAGACGTTTAATATCGTCCGTGTGGAGACCTGTTGTCGGTTCATCTAAGATATAGAGGCTCTTGCCCGTTGAGCGTTTATGGAGTTCAGAGGCCAGTTTCATACGCTGTGCTTCTCCTCCTGAAAGGGTTGTTGCAGGCTGTCCCAATGTGACATAACCCAGTCCGACATCCTTAATCGTCTGCAGTTTGCGGGCAATTTTAGGAATGGGAGCAAAGAAATCAACAGCATCATTGACGGTCATATCGAGGATTTGGGCAATGTTTTTTTCCTTGTAGTGAACTTCCAAAGTCTCGCTGTTATAACGGGTCCCATGGCAGACTTCGCAGGGAACATAAACATCCGGCAAAAAATGCATCTCAATCTTGATGATTCCGTCACCGGAACAGGCCTCGCAGCGGCCTCCCTTAACATTGAAAGAAAAGCGTCCCTTCTTGTAGCCGCGGATTTTAGCTTCATTTGTTTTGGCAAATAAATCCCGAATATCGTCAAAAACTCCAGTATAGGTGGCAGGATTGGAACGCGGAGTCCGGCCAATAGGACTTTGATCGATATCAATCAGACGTTCTAAGTGCTCAATCCCTGTTATTGACCGGTATTTACCAGGTTTAGCCGAGTTGCGGTTCAATTTTTGGGCAACAGCTTTTTTGAGAATCCCGTTAACTAGGGTAGATTTACCTGAACCGGATACACCGGTCACCGCGATAAATTTCCCCAGGGGAAAACGGACATCTAAATTTTGCAGATTGTTTTCGGCCGCTCCTTTAATCTCAAGGAAACGCCCATTGCCTGCACGCCGCTCTGAAGGAACGGCAATGGCCTGTTTACCTGACAGGTACTGACCGGTAATGGAAGCCTTGCTTTTAGCAACTTGCTTGGGTGTCCCTGAAGCTACAATTTCACCGCCAAAATCACCCGCACCCGGACCAACATCAATAAGCCAGTCTGCCTGCATCATGGTGTCTTCATCATGTTCAACCACAATCAGGGTATTGCCTAAGTCCCGCATTTTTTTCAGGCTTGAAAGCAGGCGGTCATTGTCGCGCTGGTGCAGGCCTATTGAAGGTTCGTCAAGGATATAGAGAACTCCGGATAAGTTGGAGCCGATTTGAGTGGCCAGACGAATCCGCTGGCTTTCACCGCCTGAGAGGGTCCCAGCAGAACGCGAAAGCGTCAGGTAGTTCAGGCCGACATTATGCAGAAAAGTCAAGCGATCCTTGATTTCCTTAACAATTGGAGCAGCAATGGTTTTTTCAGTCTCCGACAGTTCAATACGGTTCAGCAATTCCAAATGATCAGCAATAGATAAGTCAGAAACTTCACCAATATTCAGACCTTTCTGACCGCCGACCCGGACACTAAGAGCCTGTTCATTCAGACGGTAGCCGCCGCAAGTCACACAAGGCAGCTCGTTCATATAACCGCGCATAACATTGCGGGTGAAATCACTGGCTGTTTCATGATAGCGCCGGTCAATATTATGAACGACTCCTTCAAAAGGCAAATCAAGGTCACGCTCACCGCCAAAATCATTGATATAATGGAAATGAAACTCCCGCTCACCAGAACCATAAAGAATGATGTTTTGATCATCCTCTGATAAATCAGCAAAAGGGGTATCCATATCGATACCAAAAGCAGTCATAGCCTGCTCCAGCATAGCCGGGTAATACTGAGAAGAAATGGGGTTCCAGGGAGCCAGAGCTCCCTCACGCAGCGTTTTGCTTTTGTCGGGGACAACTAAATCCAAGTCCACTTCTAGCCTGCTTCCCAGCCCATCACAGGTCGGGCAGGAACCAAAAGGAGCGTTGAAAGAGAAGAGTCTGGGTTCTAGTTCCGGTACTGTAAAACCACAGACCGGGCAGGAGTAATGCTCTGAAAAAAGCAGCTCACTGCCGTCCATCGTATCAATGATAACATAACCGTCGGCTAAACGCAGGGCGGCCTCGATGGAATCGAAGAGGCGGCTTCGTATACCTTCTTTGTTAACCAGTCGGTCAACGACGATTTCTATATTATGGAGTTTACTTTTTGATAAGTCGGGAACTTCTGCAATATCAAAGATTTCCCCGTCAACACGAACACGAACATAGCCATCCTTTTGTATTCTGGCAAAAACAGTTTTATGCTGGCCTTTTTTTCGGCGGACAACAGGGGCTAATATCTGCATCCGAGTCCGTTCCGGCAGCTGCAGAATCTGGTCTGTAATCTGTTCGACAGATGAAGCAGTAATTGCACCATGACCATTAATACAGTAAGGCACCCCTACACGCGCATAGAGCAGACGCAGATAATCATTAATCTCCGTTGCTGTTCCTACTGTCGAGCGAGGATTTTTACTGGTCGTTTTCTGGTCAATAGAAATAGCCGGACTAAGCCCGTCAATTGAGTCAACATCCGGTTTTTCCATATTCCCGAGGAACTGCCGGGCATAGGCCGACAGACTTTCAACATAGCGGCGCTGGCCTTCCGCATAAATGGTATCAAAGGCCAAACTTGATTTTCCTGAACCGGAAAGACCGGTCACAACCACCAGTTTATCACGCGGTATTTCAACATCAATGTTTTTTAAATTATGGGCTCTGGCCCCGTGTATTACCAATTTATCCTGCATAATTTCTGTATGCTTTTTTGAAAACATACCCTCCTATCTAACTGTCTGTATTATTATATCAAAAATTTATCGTAATCTCTTGCCCCAAAATTCAACAATTATAGTATAATAGAACAGTGTGCTTCAGTTGATAACAAGCAGTACAGGGCTGGCTGCTGTTACTATTTGATAAAACAGCAGGCTTTGCCTCCCTGTACGGCCTTCTTTTCTGCTTGGTTTAAAGCTGTCAGCACGGTATCTTACTTCGAAGGAGGGCTTGTCATGAAGCAAATGTTTCTTTCAACAGCATTGGAATTCAAAGAAATTGAAAGTTTCGAGCCGGGTGCTTGGATTAATCTGGTCAACCCCTCCCAGGAAGAGTCAAGTCAGCTGGCTGAACAGTTCCACATTGACATCTCTGATTTACGGGCTCCGCTTGACGTAGAAGAGACCTCCCGTATTTCTGTCGAAGACAATTATACCATTATTATTGTTGACGTCCCAACCTATGAAGAGCGCAATAATAAGAGCTACTATGTTACGATTCCTTTAGGTATCATTGTAACCAAAAACGCTGTTATTACGACCTGTTTGGAAGAACTGACACTCTTTGATCATTTTTACAACCGACGGGTGCGCAACTTCTATACTTTTATGAAGACCCGTTTTGTCTTTCAACTCCTATACCGCAACGCCGAACTCTATCTGGCAGCCCTGCGGACGATTGACAGGCAAAGCGATAAAATTGAGGCTCAGCTGGAAGGTGCGACTCGGAACGAACAGCTGATTGATATGATGGAACTGGAGAAATCTATTGTCTATTTAAAGGCTTCGCTTAAATTTAACGAGCGTATCGTCAAAAAACTCTCCAGCAGTACCAGCAGCCTCAAAAAATATATCGAAGACGAAGACCTTCTGGAAGATACTTTGATCGAAACACAGCAGGCGATTGAGATGGCAGGGATTTATGAAAATGTCTTAAATGCCATGACTGAAACCACTGCTTCAATTATCAATAATAACCAGAATACCATTATGAAAACGCTGGCTCTGATGACAATGGCGCTGGATATTCCTACAGTTATCTTTTCCGCCTACGGCATGAACTTTAAAAACAATTGGCTGCCTTTAAACGGTTTGGAACACGCATTTTGGTATATCGTTTTAATCGCTTCAATAATGAGCGCTATCGTTGTTGTCTATTTCATCAGAAAAAAATGGTTTTAAATCAGACTGACTGAAGCCTTCGCATTAAGCAGCTGTCCCAATCAGGACTAAACTTGATGGAACTAAACACGGCTCTGTATCTTAATTTAAGGAGAAATCATGGATCAAGAAATACTATCACAATTGACCAGAAAAAACCAAGAATTTATCCGCATTGCTATGCGCCAGCTTACGGAAGATGGCAAAACAGAAACTGAAACCCAAGCCATTCTTAAAGAAGTTCTGCCGGAAATACTGGAAAATCAGAAAAATGGTATCCCGGCTCGCTCTTTCCTCGGTTCGCCGACAGTCTGGGCTTCTGCCTTTTCCCCTGAAAAAAGGAGCTCCGGCAGCACTGCAGCAGACCAGCAAGAAAAAAATACCAATCCATGGCTGATGTGGCTAGATACATCCCTGCTTTTTCTGGGAATCGTGGCACTGCTTAATGGTATCCTTATGCTCTTCAACAGCAATACGGCAGCTACAGGCCTCTTTTCACTGATAACACTGGGATTCGGAGCCGGCGCTGTTATGTACGCCACCTACCACTTTCTTTACCGGCATATGGGCAAAGAAAAGAGCCAGCGCCCGGGACGGCTCAAAACCTTCTTTATCTTGGGCGCTGCTATGCTGGCCTTTGTGCTTATTTATTCTGCCACCGCCCTCCTGCCGGCCAGTCTCAACCCACAGCTCCCTTGGTATGCTTTAGTTGTTCTTGGAGGCGTATCACTTGCTGTACGCTTCTATCTTAAACGAAAATATAATATTTTAAACGCCTTAACCGCCCAGCAAGAACGGCCTTAACTCTCAAAAAAGAGAGGCTGGGAACAGAGAAGCGCTTTTCAGCGAAAATTTTACATTCCTGCTGCAAACTGGGGGGCGGTCAATTATGATAAGTGAGATTAAAATCAGGATACCGCCGAAATCTGATTTTAATCTCACTCTTTTTTTATAAAAAAACAGCTTATAAGCAGATAGCTTATAAGCTGTTTAGTTACTATCAAATAAGAGGTTTAGTCTTCATTGACAAAAGGCATCAAAGCCATAACACGTGCACGTTTGATAGCTGTAGTGACTTTACGCTGATTCTTAGCTGATGTGCCTGTTACCCGGCGCGGAAGAATTTTACCGCGCTCTGAAACAAAGCGGCTGAGTAATTCAGTATCTTTATAATCAACGTATTCAATTTTGTTAGCTGCGATGTAATCAACTTTTTTACGGCGTTTAAAACCGCCGCGGCGTTGTTGAGCCATATCATTTCTCCTTTACTAAGATACAAAGCCCGTTTAAAACGCAAGGTAAAAATAGGAGACTGACCAATGAGCCACTAAAAACTCAGGGAAAGTCTATACTCATAGATTAGCCACATTTCTAGGTCAGCCTGCGCTTCCTTCGACTGCAGCTTTTTTTTTTTACACAGCGCTTGGGGCCTATTTATTTTGATATTAAGGTTAGAGAATAAACAGAAAACCAGAGGCACTAAAGCAGTCAGGTGCTCTCAGGCAGTAATACAGTAATACCGCTTATCTGCTTTTCTCTAGAATGGCAGGTCATCATCAGAGATATCCAAGGGGTTTGAATTTCCGAAAGGACTCTCATCTCTGCCAAAATTTGGGGTTTGATTCTGTGAAGGCTGCTGAGCGCTGCCTTGTGGTGAACCGCCAAAAGACTGGTTCCCGCCTGAAGACTGATAATTACCTGTATTAGCGCCTTCGCGCGCAGCACGGCTTTCTAATATTTGAAAGTTATCAGCAACAACTTCCGTCACATAAACACGCTGACCCTGTTGATTTTCATAATTACGGGTCTGAATTCGGCCTGTAATTCCAAGCAAAGTCCCCTTTTTAGCCCAATTAGCTAAATTTTCTGCGGCCTGCCGCCAAATGACAATGTTAATGAAATCAGCTTCACGCTCTCCGGCCTGATTTTTAAAATTGCGATTGACTGCCAAAGTAAAAGTTGCCACAGCCTGATTGCTTGGGGTGTAGCGTAATTCTGCGTCACGGGTCATGCGTCCCACAAGTACGACATTATTAATCATAAGTTACCTTCTTCTTAAGCGTCTAATTTAACGACCATATGGCGAAGAATGTCATCATTAATTTTAGCCAGACGGTCAAACTCATTAAGAGCAGCAGCGTCATTCGCTTCAAGATTAACGATATGGTAAAGCCCTTCATGAAAATCTTGGATTTCATATGCCAGACGGCGTTTTTCCCAATCTTTTGATTCAGCAACAACAGCGCCGTTGTCTGTTAAGATGGTATCAAAACGCGCTACCAAAGCATTTTTAGCTTCTTCTTCAATGTTTGGACGAATAATATAAAGAATTTCGTATTTAGCCATTGATTTGTTCCTCCTTTTGGACTAGTGACCCGCGGTTCTCCCGCGAGTAAGTGAGGGATACTCACGAAACATTATTATACAGGAATTTTAGTCTAAATGCAAGTGAAATTCAAACGGTTTTGGCATGGCCTGCTCCCTTTTTTAACAAAAAAGAAGCAATATGGCAAAGCCTGTTGCTTGTAAGCTTCTGTTTTTCTGCTATACTAATGCTATCAAGAAAGAGGTAGCCTATGATTGACAAAAATATAAAACTGCTGCGAAAAAAACAAAACCTGTCCCAGGAGCGTCTGGCAGAAAAAATCGGTGTTTCAAGACAGACAGTGGCCAAATGGGAAGCAGGAAGCAGCCTGCCTGATGTCCTCTCCTGCGCCAAATTGGCAGAATGCTTCGATGTCAGTATGGAAGATTTGTTGCATTTGGATCCTGCGCTTTTAGCTCTGCCTCAGCAAAAGGGGAAGTATATTTTTGGCAGCGTGACCGTCCAGAAGGATGGTTCTGTCTCTTTGCCGGCAAGAGCCAGAAAACAGTTTGCCATTAAGCCAGGCGACGATTTACTCCTAATTGGCGATACTGACAGAGGTTTAGCCTTAGTCAATGTTGATTTCTTTTTAGAAGGCTATCAGTCCCTCAAAGCTAAAAACAATAAATAAAATAGAACAGTTGAGCTGCCAAGGCAGGTTCAGCCTAAAAGGGAGCAAAAAATGAAAAAGAAAAGGAAAAGAATGCTTATCATCATTAGTTGTTTTTTAATCACTGCCGGAATAGGGTTAGCTTTTTACGCCTACCGCAACATGACCTATGAGCAAAAGACAACCAAACGGATTAAGGAAGCTCAGTTTAAGGAAAAGCAAGCCCATTTGCCGGATGGTTCCATCCTCAACTACGGGGAAGGTCCTGATAAAGGGGAGCCCTTGGTTTTACTGCACGGTCAGCAGGTGTCCTGGGAAGATTATGCCAAAGTACTGGGAGAACTCTCGCAGCGCTATCATATCTATGCAGTTGACTACTACGGACACGGCGGCTCCAGCAAAGATCCGGCAAAATACTCGGCAGTAGCTATCGGCCAGGATATCGCTTGGTTTATTGATACTGTTATTCAAGAGCCTGTGCTGATTTCCGGACATTCTTCCGGCGGTCTGATTGCCGCTTGGGTAGCGGCTAATGAGCCGGATGCGGTTAAAGGGCTGCTGATTGAAGACGCCCCCTTCTTTTCAACCGAAAAAGGCCGGGCAGAGTCAACTTTTGCCTGGCTGGGCTTCAAAGATATGGCTGACTTTCTAGCAAGCAAAGAGGTGAACTTTACACGCTATTCATTAGAGCATTCTTATATGGCAGAACTGTTTGGCAGCCAAGAAATCTTCGATAAGCTTGTCAAAAATCCAGCTCTCCGCTATATGAAGAAACATCCTCAGACCATCCCTAAAATATGGTATTACCCTCCTGAACTGAAAATCAACGAAATCTACACTTTAACTGCTAACTTACAGGACGGTACAGGCGAGTATGATCTGCAGTTCGGACTTACTTTTTATGATTTTTCCTGGTTTAATGGCTATAATCAGGAAGAGACGCTTAAAAACATTCAGTGCCCCTCTGTTTTGCTGCATGCTGCAAAACCTGCCAACATGGAAGATTATTATGATGATAACGGTATCCTTCTCAGTGCCATGGACGATGAGGATGCTAAGCGCGTTGACAGCTTACTGAGGCAGAATACCTTTATCAACCATATCAAAAGCGGCCACGACATTCATGCTGAGAAACCTGAAGTTTTTATTAAAGCTGTCGATCAACTGGCCTTACTGACAGCTGATTAAAGCTGCTGAAAAACCGCTTTATAAAGGCAGCAAAGGCGAAAAAGACAGTGACAAAACGCCGTCTTAAACTAAAAAGGCCCTATAACCTCTGCAGTGGGATCTACTGCAGAGGTTATAGGGCCTTTTTGGGTGTAGAAAAAATTTCATATAATTTATAATGAAAAAGCGTCAAAACTATCATTTTAGAAAGACTCATACAAAAGTAATTCGATTTTATCACAAACTTTCTTGGATTAAAAATCCCAGCATGGCGAATTAATCCTGTATTTAGATTTTTCCGACAATGTGCCTGAGAAACCAACTCTTAGTGAACTGGGTTTAGGTTCTTAGACCGCAAACAAGGCCTCTTTTTAAAATCGGCAACTCTAATAATGAAAACGAGGCAAAAAGTTCTTGTAAACCCATGATAATTTTTTAAACCGTCCAACTCACCAAAAGGTGCTTCCGCTCCTTTAATTCCAGGAAAAGCAAAACCTGTCATAGTTAAAAAAACATGCTAAAATTCAGTCCACTCACTGTCGCAGTTCAATGATAAAATTCTTTCAAATCACTTCTAATCTGGTCCGCAATCTAATAGCTCAAGAGCTTCTAATTGGCCTTCTTCTGCGATTGACAGTGATTTCTGGACAACGGTAGACTTGACGACATTCAGCATAAAGATTAAAGCTCTCAGCTGTCTTTATCCAAACTTGGCATGTACGCCGTCTTTTCGAGAATATGCAATTCTTGTCTAAATCGGTAATTGGAACTAGTGGTCATTAAGCTAGCATCAGGATATTTCCCTAGAATCTCCCTAACATTAGCTAAACCAATTCCTCTTTCTTCACCTTTACTGGATTCGCCGTAATTAAATATTGATTTAGTATCAGTTTTATCCAATTTTGTTGCATTATCAATAATCAGAATAGTCTGATCTGCCTCTTTAAAGTAAGCAAACAAAAAACTTGGTTCCTCTGCTTTTAAAGAAGCTTCAATAGCATTATCTAATAGAATTGAAAGGATAGTAATGATATCCAGTAATTCCATATTAGGTACTCCAATCGGCTCAATAATCTCAACTGTCACATCAATGCCAGCATGCTGAGCCTGACTCAGTTTTGCAAATAAAATACTTTTTAATGCTTCATCCTTGATATTCGCCAAATTAGCCATATCGTATTTGGCATCATAAAACTTTTTATCCGAATCCTCTAAAATAGATTCATAAATTTGCTTAATCATGGGCAGATCACCATTATTTATAGACTGAGAAAGACTAACTAAAATATTAGTATAATCGTGTCTAAAGCTACGGATTTCCCGATAAAGCGATTCTACATGTTGACTATATTCTGACAGAGATTTCAATTGTCGTTCTTTTGAACGGCGCAATTCCTTGTCCAGCTGATCCTTGACCCTAAAATTAACATAAATAATGGCTGCAATAAAGAATAAAAGGTAAAAGCGAGTCACATCAATGCTGAACTTATAATTGGGAACTTCAAGTGAGAATTGGGATTGATTATTCCAAACCATCAAAGGATTAATAGCCACACAGTATACCAGAAGGAAGGCATTAATGATATAAACAGTTACCTGATACATCTTGCCCTTAAAAATGATATCAATATTTTCAAAATCAACCTGCATGATCCGAATAAATAGGAAGTAAACAGGTAGAAATACGAGAAGAGAGAATAAGCTAAAGATAAAATCATCGCTAGAGGTGTTCGCATTGAAAACGAACAAGTGTTTTACCATAAAAATCCCTGTTATTCGCTGAAATAAATCCACCAACACAATCGGGACTAAGCCATAAAAGAGATACTGAGAAGGTTTCCATCTGGGCCGTAAAATAAAGATAAGTATAAGGACAAGATAAAATGATTCAATGAATGGCCCCAGTCCTTGTGAAATCCAAGTCAAAACAAGGATACCGGTCAGAATAATCAAAATCTTTTTTAATCCTATTTTCAGACCGCTTATTTTACTGAATACAAATAATTTGATCAGCCAGTCGACTAGGATGATTAACCCACTATATATACTACCCGCCACTATTTATTTCTCCACTCTTTCAATCAGCCCTTTTAGTTTCAGCTTAGAGACAAAACAAGTCTCATCACCTTCAAAATAAATCATATGATTAGACCGGTCAATGCGGACAATATTTTCAGGATTAACTACATAAGCACGGTGACTTTGGTATAGTCGTTCATCCGATTTAGCGATTTCGGATACTTTCCCATAAAATTCTAATTGCCCTGTCTTTGTGTAGAGAATAACCTTATGAACAGTTGTTGAGGTTTCAAAAAAAAGGACATCTGAAAAAGGAACCTGAACATGTGAATGCTTATTCTTAAAGATAAAGGCATCTTCTCCGACAGTACGCCCCATATTCTCATAAGCATGAACCAATACTGAAACGATAGCTTCTTGAAATTCTTCTTCAGGCAGTCCCTTATCAATGAAATCCAGTGCTGAAACACGGTATTTATAGGTTACAGGCATAAATTCTGAATGTGTTGACACAAAAACAATAACAGCATTAGGATCTTTTAAACGAATTTCGCGAGCAATCTCCATTCCTTTTTGATCTTCCCCTTTGATTTCAATATCAAGAAAAAATAACTGATGATTCCCTTTCTCAGTAATTGCATCTAGCAGTTGTTGGGGTTTCCCATATATTTCTAAATGTCTGTACTTTAAATTTTTTGAAGCAGCACTTTGCTTAATGATATTTTCTAAACGAGTTTGTTGTAAATAGTCATCCTCTAATATAAATATATTTAACATAATACCTCTCTCCAAAAGCAATACACATTAATTTTTAGACTTTAACTCCATTTGTGACAAAAAAAAGCCTATTTATTATATTTGCAACCCTAGCCCTTTGATTATTTTATAATATTATTAAAAACGGAAAGGAAGCATAGTGATTTATCTCATTCAGCCCTTATTTTACAAGACAGACTTAGAAATCATTATCCAAGATTATTTAAAACAAAAATATCCAAGTCATCGCTTAGTAATTTCCCACCATATAGATTTTCCTTTACTTAGTAAAGTTAATTTATTCTTCATCATCCATGACTCTACACTAAAAGATTGGGATGGCATTCAACAATCAAAATATATCCGTTTTAGTTCTAACAGCTACTCAAATCAGATTATTTTAGTCGCTGATCAGCTCAATTATACGATGATTTTCAGAACCCACATAAGCTTTCTGGGGGTCATAAGCAGCAAAGAACTCGATAAAAATGAAATATGCCAATACATTGATGATTACATGTCTTATCAATCTAACATCTTCTGAAAAAAATAAGATTAGGCCTCTTTTATATGGCCCAATTACTTTTTTATCATATCACAACATAATAAAGTCTTCAATGTTAAAGAAGTGCTTTAGACATCAAATACATAAACAAAAAATAATTTTGTAATCTTCTTGAAACGTGCACAATAAAAGCTAACCATGATTGCGCAATCATGGTTAGCTTTTATTGTGTTTAAGAAAAATAATCGCTTTTGCGCATTTCCCAACAAGCAATTCTCTCTATGGCTTTTATTACAAAAGCAATGCCGCTTTTGATTTAAGTACAGAGAAAGGTGCCTTGAAATAAGAAAACAAAATAGCAAATCTAGGTGTTTGCGGGAACGACAGAAAGTCTATTCTAATGGTAAAGCAGTCGATTTTTGCTGCAATGAACAAGAGCAAGGTATGGTGATTGAACCTTTGACAGCCTGGGATAGATAGACTGTTTCAGGTGGCTGCTCAGAACTTAAAGAGCTGAAAAACTCCTTCAGATTCACTAAGAATTCTTGATAGATAGTTTCATTCACTTTTTAACTTGCTTCTTGCAATTCAGACAGGAAATGATTGTAGAGGCTGCTACGCTGGGTTAATTGCTGGTGCTCCCCAAAATCTGAAACAGAACCATTCTTATTTAAAACCAGAATATAATCAGCTTCTCTAATCGTATTTAAGCGGTGAGCGATCGTCAACCGGGTCTTTCCTGCTGTGAATTTATCAATTGCCTTACTAATGATGCTCTCTGTAACACTATCAAGACTGGCTGTTACCTCATCTAAAAGATAGATAGGGTGGTCCACTAGAAAAGCTCTGGCAATGTTAAAGCGCTGCTTTTGTTCTTCTGAAAGTCCCGTACCACTATCTGATATCCCAGTATCAATACCCTTTTCCAATTCATCAATTAGCCGAGATAGATCAAGTTGCTCAAGAATTTCTTGTAAACGTTCTTCCGAAACGCTACTATTTTTACCATAAAGCAAGTTTTCACGGATTGTGCCATGAAATAAGGTATTATCTTGAGGGATGTAAGAAATCATTTGACGGACCTGGCTGGGTGATAAATTCTTCAACTCCTGCTGACCAATTTGGATACTTCCCTGGTAATCTTGGTAGAATTTCATTAACAAGGAAAAGATGGTCGATTTCCCTGCCCCGCTGGGACCAACAATGGCAACATGCTTGCCCGAAGGAATTTGAACAGACAAATTATTCAAAATATTATCCGTATCATAAGCGAAATTGACTCCGCTCATGTTAATAGCTGTATTCTCAAGACCAAATTTATCCTCACAATAATCGTCTTTAGCTAATTTCAGAACTTCCATCAAACGGTTTGAGACACTCTTAAACTCGCTAATTTCAGTCGCACCTTCCGAAATATCTGATATTGGGTCAATCATCTGCGTAAGATAAAGAACAAAAGTCATCAATGAACTCATGGTCATTGCCCCCTTAGCCACTTCACCACCAGCCAGAACCAGAATCAGGATAATGAATCCCATCATTAGGCTGCTGATTAGGGTGTTTTGGAAGGAAGACCAACCGATAATTTTTTTATAATTTGCAGTCAGACGGTCGAAAGATTTCCCCATTTCCCTTGCTTCACTACGCTCCCCTCGAAAAGCCTTCATAAGACGGATGTGAACAAACTTATGACTGATGCGGCTAGAAATTTCCCCAACTCCAGTTTGGTAATTGTTATAGTAGGATTCTAATCGAGCATTGATAGGAACAATAATCAATAGCAAGACTGGGACAATAACTAAACTAATCAGAGTCATTGAGGGACTGATTGTGAATAAAAAATAAATTGAACCAGCAATAATAATGAAATTTAATAATAAATTTGGGATGACAGCTGTGATGAAATTGAGAACAATAGACATGTCATTTGTCAGACGACTGGCCAAGTCACCAGACTGATAGGTATCCAACTCCTGAACCGATGTTTTTAAAAGGTGATCATAGATGTATTTTTGAATTTTATTTAAGGCTTGGCTACCACATGTACCTACTAAATAGGATGAGGTTGCCCGAATAACATAAACAGAAATGAAAAATAGAACCATCCCGGCTAACAAATTTGGCTGGGAGCTGATTTCTGTTAAAAATTTTACATCTAATAATCTACCAATTAGCTGCGGCAACAAAAGACCTAAATTTGTTCCTATCAAACTCAGAACAAAACCTAAAATAAATTTTGGCTTGTTGAGGAAGTTAATCAGCAGCTTGAACAATTGATTTGTTATCATTAAAACTCCAAATTTTTAAATGTTTCAATACTAAAATAATTACAAATGACAGTATAGAGAGCAGTAACAGATACTGAACCCACCAAAGGAATCCAAATATCACTGATGCCTTTGAAAAACTGGTTGTAACCATTTGGGAAGATCATAGCAATAGGGCCACCGATGATGGAAGTGACGGCCATCGTTAGAGAGAGAGCAATGGAGACTCCCATAGTTGCCCCTGTTCCAAAGCGTAGAGAAAGAAATGCTGCTGCGGCAATGGACAAGATCCCCTTAAGAAAGATCACCAATAGATTAATGATGACATAGAGGGTACTGTAGAGATTGTCAGACCCAAAGCGGCTGCTGCCAAAATCCATGTTAACAACACGACTGTAATGAACAAACATGCTTACCGCAAGGAATAAAATGAAGTAGAGTACCAAGATAAGAACTAGGCTGAAAAATTTCGATAGAAAAATCGATTTACGATTGATATCCTTATATAAAAACATGGTATGATCATCTGTCTCGCGTTTAAAGACTGAAATGGTTAAAAAATACAGGGCTAAAGTTGGTAATATCATTGCATCTATTGAATTGAGCATCATATCAGCAAAGTCGAGGTAGCCAACTTGAACACCCTGTCCAACATCAATTTGCATAAAGTTTGATGACCCAAAGAACGATGCAACATAGTAAATCAAAGGGTAGAGGGCGAAAACCAAGAATATTTTGGTTTCCTTGCGCTTCCAAACTGATTCTAATACTGCTGAAAAAATGCCTTTCATAGACTTATCCTTTCATAAAAACATCTTTAAGATGATTCTCTTTAATTTCAATACTTTCAATGAGACGACAGTTCCCAAGATTTGACCAAACTGTATTCAAGGTCTCCTTATCAGCGGCAGTCGAAATCTCTAATTGCTGATTGTTGTTCAATTTGACAGATTCTGATAAGAGTGCCTGCAAGGGCTCTAAGTCAGCCCCTTCTGTCAAGTGGACAACAACACTTTGAGCTTCCTGTCCTAAGAATGAATCAGCTAGCTGCCCAGCATCAATGTAAATATAACGGTCACATAACGCCTCTAATTCTCCCAATTGGTGACTGGAAATCAGCATGGAGATTTGACGTTCGCTTGACCATTTTTTGAGAATATCAATGAGTTTTTGAACTCCGATTGGATCCAGACCAACAAAAGGTTCATCAAGAATAAGGAAGTCAGGTTCAGCCACCATAGCAATTGCCAAGGCTGTCCGTTGCTTCATCCCAAATGAGAAGCCTTTGGGTTTACGATTCCGAGCATCCCAAAGTTCAACGATTTTCAAAGTACTTTCAATATTAGAATATAAATCTTGTTTACCGTGTAACTTGAGGTAAAATTTTAAATTATCGATAACAGACATTTCCGGATAGAAGACAGGATCAATCATAATCCCAAAATCATCCAATACATTGTCACGACTGTTAATATCTTCTTTTTTATAAGTAATGGCTCCAGATGTTGGCTTCAAAGATTTTGCCATCAATTTCATCAGGGTTGATTTCCCTGCACCATTTTTACCAATTAGACCAACAATCTCTCCTTTTTCAATTTCCATACTGACATCTTTGAGAGAATAAAAATCGTTCCCTGAGAATTTTTTTGAAATCTTTTCAACCTTAAGCATGTTGAACTCCTTTATTTCTAGATACTGATGATTTTGCGATAAAATATGCTGCTAATGAAACACCATAGAAAACTAATGCAACAAAGATAAGTTGTGAAGCAGCAAGCGGTGTTTTTGTAATTTCCATACTCACACTGCTGTTTGCTACGCTATTGACTTCAACAAATTTTGACCAAACACCTGAAGATGAGGACAAATAAGTAAGACCGATATAGTATAATAAGGATAAGGTTGGACAAACCACACTTGCAATCAATTTTTGCTTGTCATTCTTTTGCACTTTTGTCACTAGAAAATTAAGTAGAAGCGGCAAGACATAGACCAGCAAAGCAAAGCTCGAAGCGGATAATGCTAGTAAGAAATGCGATCCAGCTAATGTCAGAATGATATAGATAATTGCAGCGATGAATAATAGTGTCATAATGAGACCTCCTAAAAACTAACTTGTGAAATGACTAGGTTATAAAGCCAGTGACCAGCAATCGAATATTGCAGCCCAAGGCGTGAAGCAAGCAGTGCAAAGAGAAAGCCTATTGGCGCTCTGAGTATTAAATTGTCTATAAATGGATAGTTCAAATGAAGGACAAATCCAAACAAGAGGGAAGTAATAATAATTGTTGGCCAGAAAGGATAATGCTTTCGCAAAATCTTGTAGAGGGCAAAGCGGAAGAGGAATTCCTCACAGGCTGAAATAATCATTTGGTGGAAATATTCACTGCTTTTGATAAAGAAGTGATTGACCAAGAAAATTAAAACAGCTAATATTACATATGACTGCCAACTAAAGCGAATGTTATGCCCGCTTGAATAAAGATTATTCTTTTTCGCTATAAAATGCGGTAAAATGATGAATCCTAAGGGCATGAAACAGAAAAGCGAAAGCAGATAAGAGAATTCTAGCTGATCTCCAGAACTAAAGAATAGCATGGAGGTACCGAATACATAGACTAGCGAAGCTATAACAACCAGTCCTATTACGATAAAGAGATGTTTTATACTTGATAATAACATTGTCACTTCTCCTAAAATTCAATCTTTCTAAATTTTTGCAATCCTCGAATGTAACAGATTCCTAAATAAAGAGCTGATAAGGCAATAATCAGTAGGAAGGCCATGCCAAAACTCTTCTGACTCATCGTCACATAGCCACTTGGAAATAGATATCGAATACCAATAAGCATTGGAGATACTGTCACAAGCAATGTAAAGAATACACCTGTCAGTACAGATTGGATCGTTTTTGATGTAATTGAAACCATCGTTACCAATACGATTGTAATCAGGTTCAATAAAGCAGTTGAAATGATTGAAACGACCGCTTGACCGATATCTGCCATTTGTTCAGGAAGCAGACTGCCCGATACAGCTCCTCTAGGCACCATTATCACATAGTAGGCAAACAAACCTGCCACTACTGTACCTAAGAGATATAAACCATAAACGCTAAATAGACTTAAGACTTTAGCATTAAAAATCTTTGTCCGATTGATATCTTTGTAGAGGAACATAATCCCAGAATCAATTTCATCTTTAAAAACAGAAGTAACAACCAGTGAAAAAATCATAACTGGCAAGATAATCCGATATTGAGTATTTAAAGTCAAGTCCAAAAATGTTAGAAAACTTTGACCAAAATTAGATTGGGCACCTTCCATTGTTTGAGACAAAAATGGTACTAACAAGGGCAAGATAATAAAAGCAAAAAATATTTTGACATCTCTCCGACTTGCTACTGATTTTAAAATTGAAGTATATAACATCTCTTTTTCCTTTTCTATTTTTTATCAATAAGATAGGGTTTAAATATAGATTATTAAACCCCATCTTATTGATAGTTAACTGTTCGTCCGTTAACTATCAGTAAAAATTATTTCCCGCTTAGATCTTATGATTTCCGCGTGTATAAGTATATGAGAAGATACCGACACTGACCGTATTGCGTTTGCTTTGTTTTTTCATGATTGTTTCCTCCTTGTATTTAGTCTATCTTAAATTGAGTGACGGCCGCGTGTATAAGTGTATGTGAAGATACCGACACTGACTGTATTGCGTTTGCTTTGTTTTTTCATTTGAAATTTCTCCTTTGAATCATGGGTTTAGCTTTTTAATCAGGGATTCTTTTTTTTGACATTGGAACTTCTTGCCAGACTGAGTCATCTGCAACAATTGTTATTATCATTTAAAATTCCTCCCTTCTACAAGCAATTGTGCTGCAATCAAATTTAGTTATTAGTTAGTTTACATCCGTCTCTTGGAAAATTCTTATTCCCAGTTTCACTTGTCATAAGTGTCCTCCTTATTTTTTTAAAGAGCGTTTTGTGCACTTCGTCTTTACATGGATTAGTATAGCGCATCAAAAAGAAAAATAAATCACTTTGTCATGAATAGTCGCTATTCTATAATGAATGGTAAATCCAAAAAAAGCTGTTCAAATTAGTGCTCTCCAGATATTAACTTTAAGTCCCCATTCCAGCTGACAATGAGCCAATATATAAAGCAAACAAGCTGGGACAAAATGTCCCAGCTTGTTTGCTCGTTTTAGCCGCAATTTCGCACAGACTCTCCATAGTCGCCAGCGGCTTATTAATAATTTTTATTTTAGTCATGCTTTAAATACCGTTCTAACTTATCCAGAACTTTCTGGCGGTCTTTCTTGTTATTTGGTACAGGCTGTAAATCATGCTGACGCAAGTAGTTCTGCTTACGATTTTTATAGCGCTCTTGGTAAGGACGGCTTGTTACCAGTAAAATATAGGCGAGTAAAATCAATAAAATAGGAACCGCAAGGAAAGGCGCAATAAAAATAGGTTTAAGCTGTACCGCATCAGCAATCACATTGGCATTCCCGTCAAGATTATCAATACGGTGGCCTCTGACTAATAAACGATGAGTATTAATCCCATAAGGAGTACAGGTCACCAAGGTACAGTAATCTTTATCGGGGTCAATCTGCAGCTGCGACAAGTCAGTCGGTTCAACAACGCGAATTTGGTCGACTTCATATGTCAGCGTTTCATCCAGAATATGCAGGGTAAAAACATCCCCTTCACGCAGTTTATCCAAGTCTGAAAACAGCCGGGCAGAAGGCAAGCCGCGGTGACCGGAAAGCACACTGTGGGTCCCCGTTCCTCCAATCGGCAGCGAAGTCCCCTCGAGATGCCCTATCGAAGTCTGTAAAACCGATTCATCTGTCCCGTGAAAAATAGACAGTTTAATATCAATTTTGGGAATATTGATATAACCCATAATCCCGCTTTTATTGAAGTTAAGCTCTTTTTCATACTGTGTGCGGTCTTCTTTGGAAAAATTCCAGTTCATCTTATTTTGAGCATTATAGGCTTTAGCGCTCGCCAATATCTCATCGTAAGCTTCAGAATCCATGTCCGACACACTTTTAGCATAATCCATTATGGCTTCAGACTGATGAAAAGAGTTCCAATAATCACTGACAGTCGGATAAGCCAAAAGACCGAGGCCAATAAGAAAAACCCCTGTCAAACTTATAGCTGTTATATGCTTTTTTAGCCAATCCAGCAAGACGACAAACCCCTTTCACCAAGATACAAAGCCCGTTAAGAACGCAAAAGGAAAATAGGGGACTGACTGACGAATCGCCAGATTCTAAGTCAGGACATCTTTTTCCCGCAGCGTTTAGGGCGTGTTCAGTTCACCAAGATACAAAGCCCGTTTAAAAATCCGTATGAAAATAGGGACTGACAAGTGATGCTGGCATCACGCTGACAGCCATCTTTTTCACTAGGATTTTAGGGCGTGTTCAGTTCACCAAGATACAAAGCCCGTTAAATGCGTAAGGAAAATGACGGTAAGCCAGAAATCTTTGATTTCGTCTGCGCACCCCTGCCAGAACGACTAGAAGGGGGCGGCAGGCTGTTAAGACTGCAAAGCCTTCAGACGTTTACGGCTGGATAGTAATAGCTCAGCACTCAGTTTGACTGGTTTTTCCCGCAGCATTTAGGGCAAGTTCAATTAATCAAGATAGAAAAGCTCTTAAAAATCACAGCAAGAAGCACCGTTCTTATAAAAGAGCTATCTCCGGAAAAAGCTGCTGCTCCTTCCGGAGATTTCTTTTTAATAGGCTGAAAATACTCTAAAACTGCTTTATGCCTGATTCTTCATTCTTCTTTTAGCAATCATAAAGATGAGAGCACCGATTACCAGAAGAGAACCAAAGAGATAGAAGAGAGTGGTGCCGATAGAACCTGTTGATGGCAGTTCCGCACCTGCTCTATTGATAACTTCCTCTGTTTGATTAGCTTTTTTGGGGTCAATAGTTACGGCCTGACGTTCTGTCAAAATATTGTAGCCGTCCGGCGCTTTAATTTCTTCCAGATAGTAAGTTGTATCGCCCTTAAGCCCTTTAATATCTACTTGGCCAGCTTCGATAGCCACACCTGTTTCGCCTGCCTCAGCTACACGGTAGCTGTCGCCATCTTTGACGACTTGGATTTCTTCACCGCCGTTGGCTGCTGTATAGAGCTTAAACTGAGCACCTGTCAGATTTTTAGTTCCGTCAGTTTTCACCAAATTAAATTTGTAAGTGTTGACTGTTGTTTCATTATCGCCTGGGTCATTTGGGTTGACAGGATTGTCAGGAGATGTTGCAGTATCGTAGGAAATCGCCGCTTTGTTGCTTGCAGTGCCATCCTGTGCGCCTTTGGTCACAACGGCATTGTAAGTAACAATAACGTCTGTCGGTGAATTATAAATGCTGGTGCTGCCATTTACCCATGGCAGAACAATTGTCAATTCTCCGTTAGTTGATTTAGTAATATTATTAGGGTCTGTCACATCAGTCCCGCCTACCGTTACTTTGACAGAAGTTTCGTCAATATCCAGATCAGTTGGAGTATCTTTGATGGTGTATTTAGTGATTTGTTCAGTTTTGCCATCAGCTGTCACATGGTTAGTTGCAGTGTATTTGATTTGGAAATTAACGGTGTCGCCGATTTTAGCAGTTGTTGTTGACTCCGTTTTCCCGTCAACAATAATTTTCTTACCGCCGCCGTCGCTTGGATCCGGAATTGTAGGGTTGGTTTCATTTTTATCAATCACTGTCGCATCAGGATTGGTACTGTCCACAGTCAGCGTTGCCCCAAGAGAAGATTTCACAAAATAGTAGCCGAATGGCAGATTATCAAAGACGACCGTGTTATTTTGTGCTGTTACCTTGTCGCCAATCTGAGTGCCGAAACTTTCTGCCCATGTTTTGAATGCCTCTGTAGAAACATCAGCGCCTTCTTTGGCCAAGACATTGCCTGAGCTGTCGACATCAAACCATTCATTGCCGGTAAAGGTCTTGCCGCTTGGCACCTTGTATGAAATCCCATCGGCACTGTAGGTTGCATCAAACAGTTTATAAACCGAGTATTCCTGCCCCGCCGAAGCATTGCTGATTGTAATAGATCCTGTTGTGTTATCGGCAGATACCAGTCCGCCAGCCAATACGGTTGTCAGTACAGCCAGTATCAGCGCTACCATTTTTCTTAAATTCTTCATAATATCCCTTCTTCTAAAATATAATTGATTCAGCTAAGCCTTGCCTAGCTCCAGATTTTTTGCAAGCATGCAGTCAACTTAAGAGGTATCAGCCATAGGACGACCTCCTCCTACGCTTTTCTTTAAGGAGAGCAGCAAGCAAGGCTCCTCCCATCAGTGCAAAACCGCAGACAAGATAGAAATATCTGCCTTGACCGCCTGTTTGCGGCAGAGCTCGGCCGGGCTCATTAGCTATCTGCAGCCGCTGGCTGTACTGGCCGGCTCCCGACTGCAGTCTGGCATTAGGAACCTCTGCAGCATCGCCGTTCTCATCAGTCAGCTCAATGCTGTATGTCGATGAAAGGCCATCTTCAGCTGTTTTTTCTGTAACAGTAAAGTAGATGTCATCACCTAAAACAATGTAGCCATCCGGCGCAGCCGTTTCTTTAAGTTTATAACGGCCGGCTGTCAACCCCGGAATGTTAGCACCGTCGGTACTGCTGATAGTGATTTCATCGAAATCAGCAACCGCAGCCCATTTGCTGCCATCCCATTTGCTTATCTGGAATTTACCGCCAGATAAGGCTTCCCAGCTCTTATTGGTTTTTTGTACATTGAGTGTCGGCAAAACAGTCAGCTTCCCAAACTCGGTCACTATCTCATAGTTTTGCGCCTTAGTATGGTCATCAAAAGTATAGCTAAAGCGATTTTCCGACTGGCCGGGATCAGTCTGGCTGCCGGTCACTGTATACTTGGCGCCTTCTCCCTCAACAAAGCCGCTGTAATCAGCACCGTCCGGAACCTTGAGAGTTATGGTATCCTCTGTCAGGCTTGAACCGTCGTAGGCCTTGTCTGCCGAAGCAGAAACCAGTGTCAGATTCCGCGGTTTAATCACCAGCTGTCCGTTAGAGACTTGGAAAGTCACATCAAAATTAGGGTTTTCATTGACAAAACGATTCTCCAAATTCAGCTGATAAGTACCGGCATCTGTTGCAGAAACCTTTTGGTCATCACTCGGGCCGGTAAAGGTCAGGTCGGATTCTGTATAGAGTTTGCTGCTGTCAACAATCTCTATATCATCATAAGTGACACTTGCCTCTTGACCGTCGTACACCTTTTCCTTCGTTTGACCGCTGATTATTACCGTCACCGGCTGCTTATGAACAGTCAGAACACCAGGATTGTAATCAATATGATAGTAGTAATTGCGTTCCTTGCCATCACTGTCCTTAATGACTAGGTCTTTAGGTATCACCTGACTGACTCCGGCATCTGTCTGACTGCCGCTGTAAGCCACACTGTCCAAGCTGTCTCCTTCAGCCAGCATATCGCTGTAGCTGTTCTGAAGGTCTGAGAGACCGGAGCTGGTCAGAGCTGTACCGTCATAGGTTTTCTCTTTGTTTTGAGCGGTGACAGCTATATTTTTCTTATAGTAAAGGTCAATAGTGATGGTTTCACCCTTGTCGATTCGGTAGACAACCTTATTTTTATCATCATTGCTGTCTTTGGACTCTTCAAAGGTATAACCGTCTATGGACTTACGGTTGACTGTATACGTTCCTGGTTTTTTCTTTAGAACAGTCAGCGGATCCTGACCGGGAATCGGGTTCCCGTCCATATCCAGGTAATTAACCGTAATCTGAGCCGTATCATAATTGCGGTATCTAAAGACAATAACGTTATGGTCTGCCTGAGAAGACAGCACTAAGCTCTCCACATCTTCTAAAGGATAATAATCGACAGACAGCATCTCTTCAGTTACTCCGGCCTGCGAAGCCATATGGTCCTTATCAACTGGCGCAGCCGATTCTTTAGCTCGGATAGTGCTGCCGTCAACTGTCTTAGTGACAGTCGGCGCTACTTCAATGGCTTCATTATCCGCAAGGACATACTTAATCGTATAGGTAACATCGGCTACCTTAGGCGAGTAATAGAAAGTCATCACATTGTTTTCATAGTCCAAGTGGATTGTTTTGCTGGTGTCGTCCGGTCTGTAGCCTGTAATAGCCAGAGCAGACTCAGAAATTTCCTGATTGTAAGCAAAGGCCGGACTGGTCTCTGTTTTTTCAGCTGCCAGCGGGTTGTTAGTACCGGCTTCTAAATAGCGGACGGTATAGGTCAGTGGTTTCAGCTGCCAGTGAGCGTAGAGAGTGATATCCTCAGTCACCGGCTTGGACCAGTCATAAAGTTCACCGCCGTCAGGCTCTGTATACCAGCCGACAAAATCATAATACTTTTTAGTCGGGCTGTCTGGGAAGCTAGCTTCCTTATATTTTTCAACAGTCTGAGCGGCTGGTGCCTGGCTGTCACCGCCATTGGTGTCAAAAGTCACTTTGAAGCTCGGTGCTTGCCATTTAGCATAGAGGACCACATTGCTAGCCGGCATGGTCGCAAAGTCGTAAGGTGTTGTCAGCCCCGCATCGGCATACCAGCCGCCCCAAGTATAATCCTCATCAACACCATCTGGCCGGGACGGCGTGAAGTTATAAGTTTTGTTATTAATATTGGCATCAAAAAGAATGTTCGACTTAGTCTCTATCTTGCTGCTGCCATAATAATAATCAATTTCAAAACTGTCTCTGTTATAGTAGAAACGGTAAGTACCTCCATAATTATTAACATTTGTTCCCGAATAACCGCTCGGTGTCCCATTTCTGTAAGTAAAGCCGCTGATTTCTTTTGGGCTAAGCGTTGACCCTGAAGTACTAGCAAAAGATTGACTGTAAGTTTCAGATTTTACATAGACAGACGGGTCATCGGCAGACTGCAGATAGTACTCAACATTAAAAGTAACTACATCTTCGCGCCATCTGGCTGTGTAGATTTTTTGATTGTTAGCATCTGCCCCTAGTATCATATCCGGCGTCACTTCAAACCGTCTGGTTGTAAACAAAATATTCCCATTGCTTGGATTTATCCAGCCAACAAAAAGCCACTGTCTACTAGAAGTGTCATAAACTTCATCGGTACCGGATGGCCAAACCGCAGAAACATCCTGACCTAGAACTACATCAGAAATGCGATACTGACTTCCGGAATAAACTTGTCCGTTTTTATTAATTTTGCCGGTTGTTTCCCAGTTGTAATCAATACTTGGACCGTTCAAATCAAAGATAAAAGTATAGCGTTTCAGTTTATAGTAAACTTTTAAAATTGAGGAACCATCGGCGGCTATTTCCACTTTGGAGTCAGCATTTTGTGCGCTGTCTTTTTCATAGCCGGTAGTATCTGTGCTGATTGCTGGAGCATCGGCAGCTGAAACCGTTGTCCCAACCTGTCCCTGTGCACTCTTGGCACTGTCATAGACAAAGCGGGTCGTCCCGCTGCTGTTATCATACTGCTCTTTATAGTAGACAATGGTATAATCAACTGTCTTACCTTTCCATTCAGCGTAAAGGGTCTTATCACTATTTAAAGTCACTGACCCGCTGGTTTTAGCCTCATCAGACAAATCAGCCTTTTCATGCCAGCCGACAAAATCATAGCCTGTCTTAGTAGGAACTGTCTCTGTCAGAGGCTGCTTGCTCTGGTAGAGACCGGTCTGCGGTGCTATATAAGAGCCACCTTTGGTATCATAGGAAAGTGTGTAGCTCTTTCTGGTATAGTAGACATAGAGCTTCTGCCCTTTAGCCTCTTTAATCTCGACCGATTCTGTTTTTTCAAAATTGGCATAATCATAGGAAAGAACCTGCGGTCTTACAGTTGATCCGAGAACACCGTAAGCATGCACCGTTTCTATTTCAGAATAGCCTTCACCGTCAAGGTCTTTCAGCATATAGACGTAATCATATTCTGCTGTGTAAGGCACATACTCAACATTAATGGTTATCTTCTGATCTTCTTTTCCGTCAGCGGCATCCTTAGCGGCTAAGTCTTCCCCTTTAAGTTCAATCAAAGACTGTTGGGGATAGTAAATTGCATCAGCAGGTAGGCTGGTATCTTCGCCCTTGCTGACTTCGGTAGAAGCAGGGGGCGTAATACGGTAAGGTGTGTCATTCTCTTCAATCTGGTAAATCTCAGTATCAAAAGTCACATCTCGGCCAGCACTGTTATTATGGTAAAAATAATTGGCAGTCACAGTATAGATTGAGATATCAGTAAAGACAGCCTCAACCGTCATATCATCTGTAACCGGCGTATCCGCTGTAACGGTTTCGCCAGTCTCCTTGTTTTCCCAATGATCGAAACGATAGCCCGATTTAAAAGGATCCTCAGGAAGCGAGCCAATAGTGGCCCCTTCTTTGACATCAACCAAAGTGGAAATTTCCTGCTCCTTACCGTCATTATCTGTATAAACAAACTTGACCGTATAGTAGTTGACCCCTTCGATGGTGATACCGCGCTGCACGACACCATAAACAGAGAAACTGTCTGCTGAGAAGCTGACTTCCGATATTTTTCCGTCTTTTTCGCTTGATTCAACCGCAAGAAGGTCTGTTTTATCACTGTTATCGGCAAAATGCACAGCCAAAAGTTCGCTGTCTTTTTCTTTTTTCAGTCCCTCAGGATAGCTGACTTGCACCTCTACCGCAGCTGAGGGTTCGACTTCCTTGCCTTGGTAGACAAAGGAAATGTCAAAAAATCTTGCATAGGACAGCTCATCACCGTCCAGCGCTTTTTTGGTCTGCTCATAATGAGCTGCGTAACTGTCCGAACTTTCTTTGATTTCTTCAACCTTGAGTTCCACTCCTATAGGCAGTTTCGCATCTGCATCAAAGTTAACCGTAATCTCATAATTATTCCCGCTGTACTGCAGACTCGTTGGCTGAGTAATCAAATCAGCCTCATCTTCTGCTGTATCTTGAGAAGCACTGTCATCGGCTTGAGACTGATTTTCAGTTTCTGTATCTGCTGCAGGAGGCGCATCTTCTGCCGCTTGAGCATTTGACTCTGCGGCCTCAATACCGGGTTCCTGACTGGCAGTGTTCTGATCCAGCGTAATGGCCGGCAGAATTAAGGCATAAGTGGTTACAAAAACAACTACTATCGCAAATGCGACTGCTAATTTTTTATATCGAGACTGAAGCGATCTCAGATATTTAAAATCAAACCATTGTTTCATCGCCTGTCTTTTCACTTTCCTTTCTTTACGGATTATTTAATATTATTGAATCAGGCCTAGTTCAGGCAGCGGCCAGATTTTAAAGATAAGTTTTCCAACAATTTGTTCTGAAGCCACTGTCCCTACTGAACTGTTACGGGAATCAATAGAAACTTTGCGGTTGTCCCCCATAACAAAAATACGTCCGTCAGGAACCTGATAAGGAAAGGTAATATTTGTTTCTCCATAAGCCTTTTCTTTCAGATAAGGTTCAGCTATTTTTTTCTGATTGACATAGACATTGCCTTTCTTATCCATATCAACCCAATCGCCGGATTCGGCAATAACCCGTTTCACCAGAATATTATTATTATAGTAGAAAGCAACAATATCACCTGTTTCAAAGTGGTTGCTCTTAACTGAAACAACTAAATCTCCGCTGTCCAGCGTCCCTTTCATAGACTTGCCGTAAATCCGCAAAATGGGCAAAAAAAGCACAGCAACCAAAACAGCAACAGCTGCAACAACTGTCAGCATAAAGGCGGTGCTTCTTAAGGTTTCTAAAAATTTCTTGCGGTAGCTCAGTTCTTTGTATGCAATCTCAATTTCAGCTTTTTCAGGCAGTCTAGGAACCTCTTGACTCTTAGCTTCTGTCGGCTTTTCCATCTTCTTCTCCTAGTTTTGCTTTTATATTGTCTAAGTATAAATCAGCTGCTTTTTGCGCTTCTACAAACACATTTGTCAGTTTGAGCGAAGCCTCAGCCAGAGAACCCGATTCTTCAAGAATAATTTCTCTGTCTGCCAGTTTTTTTTCAGCGACAGCCAGTTGGTTTCTCAGCGCTTCAATTTCTTCACTCTGCGCCAGCATAATCTCTAAAAGTTCAGGTTTTTTAAGTTTTCTTAAATTTTTTCTCTCTTTATTTAACATAACTATAATTTATAACCTTTCGTGTTAATTATATCATAATACAAATAAAACATGCAATTAATTTTACATTGTGTTACAAAACAATTAACACTTTATCATTTATATGACATATACACCGCCGCTGCAGCCCTCTTTATGCTGACATGAGCAGGCCGGCCCTGAAAAAGAAGTCAAACTGAGTGCTGATCTCTTACTATCCAGCCGTAAACGTCTGAAGGATTTGTCGCCTTAGCAGCCAACCGCACCCGTCTAGTCGTCTTGGCAGGGGGGCGCCTACGAAATCAGAGATTTCTGGCTTACCGCCTTTTTCCTTTTGCCTTCTTAACGGGCTTGGCTTGGTATCTTAATGAATTGAACACGCCCTAAACGCTGCGGGAAAAAGACGTCCTGACTTAGAATCTAGCGATTCGTCAGTCAGTCCCCTATTTTCCTTTTGCGTTTTTAACGGGCTTGGTATCTTAATAAAAAAAGCAGCCTCATATGAGACTGCTTGTGTTTTTAGTATGATTTTTTTATAAGTTTTGTTTGTTTTATTTTTGTTAGTATCAAGAAGAAATATCGCCGTTTTTATAGCGGCCTAGATTAAGTTTAAGCATTGTCTGTACCTCTTCTAATCTGTTTACTGCTGACAGAAACTCTTAAGTTCCCATCTAAGCAGTATCTCCATTTTTATACCTAGCTACATGCATAAACCGACCTCCAAAAACGAATATTTTTCAAAGTCTTCTCAGAAGCGGAAAAACCGCCTGCTATTTACTATCACCGTTTTTATAGCGGCCTATATTTAAAACTAACATATGTGCCACCTTCCTTATAATCAAATCACGATTGCCTACCTACTGAAGACTCCTAAAATCTTCCTAAACATCTCCTTTCATTTTTACTGAGTCTTATTTAATTTCACCTTTATTATACTGTAAGCGTTTTCGCCTGTCAAGTATAAAACTCATAAAATGGTACAATTTTGAAATTTTTAGTCAGTTTGCTACAATAGGAGGTATGATAGATTTAAAAGCCTATGGGATTGTCATGTGGGATGAAAGCAAGATTGCCTCTTTCCGGCGAACACTCCTCAATTGGTACGACCGAGAGAAGCGGGATCTCCCTTGGCGCCGGACTAAAAATCCTTATAAAATCTGGATTTCAGAAATTATGCTGCAGCAAACCCAAGTTCAGACCGTTATTCCTTATTATGAGAGATTTCTTGACTGTTTCCCGACTGTCACCGACCTGGCAGCCGCCGATGAAGAAAAGCTGCTCAAGGCTTGGGAGGGGTTGGGCTATTACTCCAGAGTCCGCAATATGCAAAAGGCTGCCAGACAGATCGTTGAGGAATACCAGGGACATTTCCCAGCAAACTATGAACAAATAGCCCAGCTCAAAGGCATCGGCCCTTACACTGCCGGTGCTATAGCCAGCATCGCTTTTGATTTGCCGGAACCCGCTGTTGATGGAAATGTTATGCGTGTGCTGTCGCGTTTATTTGAAATTGATTATGATATTGGTCAGCCTAAAAACCGTAAAATTTTTCAGGCTTTAATGGAAATCCTAATTGATCCTAACCGGCCGGGAGACTTTAACCAGGCCTTGATGGATCTAGGGAGCGATATTGAATCGGCCAAAAATCCCAGACCAGAGGAGAGCCCTGTCCGCTTTTTCAGTGCTGCATATTTAAATGGAACAATGGACAAATACCCCATCAAGCGTCCTAAGAAAAAACCGCAGCCGGTACAAATTCAAGCTTTTATTATCCGAAATGAAACAGGCGATTATTTACTGGAAAAAAATAAGAACAGCCGCCTGCTGGAAGGTTTTTGGTCCTTCCCGCTGATGGAAACAAGCTTTATCGTACAGCCATTAACTTTATTTGACGATAGTGCTGACAGTCTGCGGGAAACTCTGTTTCAAAAAAAGGTGTTTGAAGAGCAGTATCAGATCAGTCCCAGCTGGTCTGACAGACACTTCAGCCAGCTTAAACATGTCTTTAGCCATCGGAAATGGCAGATTGAGCTGACAGAAGGTCTGCTGGCAGCGGCTGATATACAGGAGAGTGAAACCGTCCGCTGGGTTTCTGCGGCCGATTTTGTCAATTATCCTTTTGCAGCACCGCAGCAGAAAATTCTGGACGAATACCTGAAACACGACAACGATTAGGTTTTTGCCCACTTAAACTATGTCCTTGGAGTCTATTGCAGGCAGTAGGCTCATTTCAAGCAAAGACCTTTGACGGATTTAGGATTTTATTCATTAGCCCTATTTCTATTTTTAAACAAATAAAACCAGCGTCTAATGCTATAGACGCTGGTTTTATTTACTTAACAATCGGCTGATTAACTCAGCTCAGCTACAATTTCTTTAAGCTGATCTTTTGTATGAACACCTGCCACTTGTTTAACCACTTCTCCATCTTTTTTAAAAAGCAGAGTAGGGATGGACATGATGCCAAACTGCTGTGCTGTTTGAGGATTTTCATCTACATCCAACTTAACAATTTTAAGCTCATCTTCGTCCAGCTCTTCGGAAAGCTGTTCTAAAATAGGAGCCTGCATCCGGCAGGGGCCGCACCAAGTAGCCCAAAAATCAACTAAAACCAGACCTTGATCTGTTTCAGCAGCAAAAGTTTTATCTGTAACAACCTGTGTCATGTATTTCCCTCGTTTCTTTTAGTTTATGAGCCTATTGTACGGGAAAAAAAGTGTTTTGCCAAATATTTACTACGGTAAATGAAAAACTGTCCACACAGAATAAATTGAATCCGTGTTACTTATACTGAACCGGGACTTGCATGCGGATAAACATTTTTCTTTCTGCCTCTGTCAGTTTAGGGTGCTCATAGATGACCTGACAGACATAGTCACCGCAAATACGGCAGTCTGCTTCTTGAACAGCTTTTAAAAAAAGAGGCAAAGCAGCCAGTTCTTCCTGAAAAGAATCGCAGTAGCTCACAGCATAAAGCGATGGAGGAAGATTGCTGACTTTTGTAAAAGGGAAACCCAGCTCAGACTGTGTAAAAACAATCATTTCTTTAGAGTACCAGTTTCCTAATAAGAAAGATTGCTGAGGCATAATCGAACCGATACAGCCAAAATTTTGGAAAGCAGGCCTGTAAGACTGAATTTTGTGTTTCAGCCCTCTTAGCTGAAGTTCATACTCTTCTGCGGTCATTTGGTAAATGTTATCTTTTACAGTATAAGACAGGATTCGCCGCTTGGGGAGCGGAATAATCTCTAATTTCTGACAGGAAGCATGCTCTTGATAGGCTTGCAAAGAAGCCTGAAAATCTTTCAAGTCCTGCTGCTGCCTGTTCAGCATAAGTTCTTTTTCTTTTAAATCCTGTCTGTGTTTTTCAACAAGCTTATTAAGAAGCGAAGGGTCGTCCTGTGAAAGAATCAGCTTAATTTCTTTTAAGGAGAAATTTAACTGCCGTAGATGCTGGATAGCATCTACTATAGACGACTGGTTAATATGGTAATAGCGGTAGTTGGTCACAGGGTCAACATAGAAAGGTTTTAATAAATCAATGCGGTCATAAAAACGTATTGTCTGAATGGAAATATGATTCATCTCTGAAAATTTTCCAATCCGTAAAAGTTTTTTCATTGCCTCCCCTTTCTTTTTATACTTTTGCCTTAAGCAGGAAAGAAGAATTTTCAAGGGGCAGAAATTTCACTCTATGGTTTATTCTTGACCCTCTAGTTACTATAGACATTATAATATAGGCAGAAAATCTTTTTAATCCTTGCAGACATAGCAGCTCTGCTATTAATCACTGACCTTTTGCAGTATATCATCTCATCTTGTACCATATTTATCACTTAAATAAAAGGAGGAACTTCTCATGAGAAACACAAAAATCCGTGCCGTCCAGTTTGGCTGCGGTAAAATGGCCAGACTTATCTGCCGCTACTTAAAAGACCACGATGTGGAAATTGTCGGTGCTATTGATACAAACCCTCAGCTTGTCGGTCAAGATTTAGGAGAATTTGCTGACTTAGGCTGTCAGACAGGTGTTATTATTTCTGATGATGCCGAAGCTGTTTTTGAGCAGTGCGACGCTGATATTGCCATTATAACTGTCTTTTCCTATATGCCTGAAATGTTCGATTTCTACGAAACAGCTTTAAGACATGGTGTCAATGTTATTTCCACATGTGAGGAGGCTATCTACCCTTGGACAACCTCTCCTTTGGAAACCAACCGGTTGGATAAGCTGGCTAAAGCCAATCATGTCACAATCACCGGATCCGGTATGCAGGACATTTACTGGATTAACATGCCCTGCTTAGCTATGGCCGGTATGAATAAGATAAAAAAAGTCAGCGGGAAAGTCAGCTACAATGTAGAAGATTACGGCCCAGCTTTAGCAGAAGCCCACGGTGCCGGCTATGATTTGGATCGCTTCAATCAGGAAATCGCTGCCGCTGAAAGTTTGCCTTCTTATATGTGGAATGCTGCTGAAGCGATTTGTGCAAAAATGGGCTGGACAATCAGCAGGATCCAGCAAAAAAATGTCCCTTTTATTCTGGATGAGGATGTCTATTCTCAGACACTGGGACGGACAATTCCAGCCGGACAGGCTATCGGAATGTCTGCGGTTACAGAAATTAAAACACAGCAGGGAATCGAGCTGGAGGTGGAATGCATCGGCAAAGTCTACCGTAAAGAAGACGGCGATATGTGCGATTGGTTTATTTCCGGTCAGCCTGATTTGGAATTTTCAGTTTCTAAACCTGATACGGTTGCCTTAACCTGCGCTACCATTGTCAACCGTATCCCAAGTGTTATTAGTGATCCGGCAGGCTTTATAACCGCTGAAAAATTACCGCTTCTGTCTTACCCAAGCTTTCCTCTGCACACTTATCTGTAAACTATCCAATTAAGAAAAAGACAGGTCTCTATTCACAGAGGTCTGTCTTTCTTCTTTTTAGCTGCTGTTTCAGCTTTTCGGATATTTGTCTAAAAAGCAGTCAAAGAGCATAGTCTCAATACAGATACTTTGCTTGAGGCAATGTCTGAATAGTCAAGCTATAATGCTAAAGATAGCTTTTTATAGAAATAAAAGCAGACCGTAAAGCAGACCTAAAGCATAGCCCACGATAACATCCTTAGGATAATGAACGCCTCCCAGAACGCGGCAGCAAGCCAGCAAAAGGGATAAAATAAGATAAAGCAAACCAAGCCAAGTATGAAGCCTCAGGACGGACATACTGATAATAGCAGCTGAAAAAACATGTCGGCTGGGCATAGACTGGCCCTTGGTGTCCTTGCTGATTAAGGGGTCAATTGCCCATGCTTCATAAGGCCGCGGCAGATTGATAATGCGTCTCAGCAGCGATACACCGGCAAAGCTGAGGGCAGGAATCAGTACAAAAGGAAGAAAAGGATAGTCTTTCTGCCATAATACAGCTAATAAAAGCAGGGGATAGGTCAGATAAATCAGCCTAGTTAGAAACGTATTGATCTGATTCAGAAGGCGGATTTTCTGCGGCTGCTGGCGAATTCTAGCTGTGAGGCTATTGTAAAAAGCCGCATAATTTTTTTCTGTTTTCTTAAATACTGTCATACTAAATGCAATCATGATTTTGAGATCGGCTGAACCGTGATCTGAAACCGAAAGTCTAAAGGGCGATCAAAGCGCTGAATTTAGGTATCCAACCTGATAGCTCGCATTTCAGATACCGGGCTTTGCACCAAACCATCTTAGGAAAAGCATGAAAACACCGGAATGTCCGCAGCTTTCTTCCCAAATACCTTTTCTACAGCACTGAGGCTCAGTCTGAAAAACAGTACCGATTGATTTTTAGTGCTTAGCTGTCAGCCTAAATGGGCTATGGTGCAGCCACTGCCTCCGGCATTTTGCGGAGCATAAGCAAATTTTTTGACATGCTTATTGCGGCGCAGGTACTGAGTCACCCCTTGGCGGATAACTCCTGTTCCGATACCGTGGATAATATCCACTTGCGTCATATTGTTAAGAAGCGCTTGGTCAATAAAGGCATCTAATTCCTGCATCGCTTCTTCATAGCGTTTGCCGCGTAAGTCCAAACGAGCATGGGGACTGCTGCTCCTATTGGTTTTTTTAACAACCTTAAGTTCCTTCTTTTTAGAAGACTGCTTGCCGGTTTGATTTTTAGCTAAGGTAAACTCATCCTCCCCAACCGTCATCTTAATCAGGCCAACCTGCGCCTCCCATTTCCCGTCTTTTAACTGTTTAGTCAGCGTTCCTCGCTGGCCGTAAGCCGTAATGACAATATCATCACCAGCATGCGGTGCTTTGCTGTGTTTGACCTTTTTCAGCACTTTATTTTTGGACAGCTCTTCTGCCGGTGCCAGTTCCTTCAGCCGGCCTTTCGCAGCAATAATTTCATGAGGTTTTAAAGCCGATTGTTCCCGAAGATTTTTAAGGATTTCATCGCTCTCAGATAAGGCGCGGTCGACAATTTCCTGCGCCTGTTTGCTTGCTTTCAGAAGCTCTTGGTCGCGCGCATGGGAGAACTCATTATAGAGTTTTTTGACAGCCCGGTTGAACTTCTTGTTTTCCTCTTCAATTTCTGCAATGTGTTCCAAGCGCCGGCGGCTCTCCAGCGTTTGTTTTTCCAGCTCTTCAATAATGGAGTTGGCATCACTGTCCATCTCCGTCAGTTCTTCGGCTTTTTTAATGATGGTATCGGACAGGCCCAGACGGCGGGCAATTTCAAAAGCATTAGATCGTCCGGGAACGCCTTGGAGAAAGCGATAGGTAGGGCGGAGGCTGTCCTGATCAAACTCCATGCTGGCGTTGGCTACAAAGTCTGTCATAATACCATAAGCCTTGAGTTCGGGATAGTGCGTCGTTACCATAGTCTTAATATTAAGTGAACGCAAATATTCCAAAACCCCCATGGCCAAGCCTGCTCCTTCTTTGGGATCAGTACCTGCTCCAAGCTCATCAAAAAGAACGAGACTGTCTTGGTCGGCTTTATTTAAGACAGCAACAATTTGTGTCATATGACTGGAAAAGGTTGAGAGACTTTGTTCGATAGACTGCTCATCACCGATATCGGCAAAAACCTGGCGGAAAACAGCAATTTTTGAACCAGCAGCCGCCAGAATAGGCAGACCGGCCTGGGCCATAAGCTGAGCCAGACCGAGCGTTTTCAGCATAATCGTTTTACCGCCCGTATTCGGCCCAGTGATTAAAATCGCCTTTAAGTCATCAGCAAACTGCAAGTCATTAGGCACTGGGTCAGTCAGCAAAGGATGGCGAGCTGCAAGGAGATGGATTGTCTTATCTTTCGATACAGACGGCACTGTCCCTTTATAGTCACGCAGGAAAAAATATTTTGACCGGACAAGGTCAATATGCCCAATTATCCAGGCATTTTGAAGCAGAGAAGCTGTGTGTGGCCGCAAAAGCTGAGATAAATCATGCAGAATTCTCTGAATTTCATAGCGCTCATCTGCCTGCAGGCGGCTGATTTCTTCATGTAAATTGACAGCCCCCCGCGGTTCAATGTAAACAGTAGCACCTGATGCTGAAATATCATGTACAACACCTGGAATCCGGTGCCGGTGAGTGTTTTTGACCGGCAGAACGCTGCGTCCGTTACGGCTGGCAATCAGTTTTTCAGATAAAAACTCGGCCTGTTTTTTTAACAAATCCTGCAGGAGCTGACGCAGCTCAGCCTCACGCTGGCGAAGCTGACGGCGGATTTTAGTCAAGTCCGGACTAGCAAAATCCTCGATAAAACCGGCATCATTAACCGCCTGCAGACTGCCCTGCAGCTGCGGAAAGACAGTCAGATCTTCAAATAAGCGCTGCAGTTCCGTTAAACTGACATTTTCCAAGTCAGCGTAAAAGCGCTTTAGATCGGCTGCAGTTAATAAAACATGTTTAATTCCCAGCAGCTCTGTAAGATCTAAATCAGCGTCTGCCTGCAGCCGCTGAATACTGACCGAAATATCCTGAATCTGACCGACCCCAAAAGAATGCGCTTCTGTGAAAACAGCCTCCATGTCCAAAATTTCCGCAAAGGCGCGCTTGATTTTTTTCTCTTCGGTCATCGGTGTCAGGGCAGCCAGTTCCTGCTCCCCCTGTTCCGTCTGCAAATAGACTGCAAATAGATTCTTGACTTTAACAAACTCCATTTGCTCTAAAATCTTGTTGTTCATACCTTTTATTATACCTAAAAAGTTAAAAAAAGTAAGGCTTCTGCCTTACTTAGGAATATTAACCGTCCAAAGATTTTCTATCAGGGCTGAAAGAGCCGGAAAATGACTGACCAGCAAGCGCACCAAAAAACTTCCTGACAGGGCATTTTGTACAAAATCTAAAGGGACTGTCGCTAAAATAGATAAAATCTGGCTAAAAAACAGGAGAGTAACAAGAACTGACAGCGTACCGCTGATACAATTTGCACGCCTATTATCGAAATAATCAAGCGGTGCTAAATGGAGAAAAATACCCAGCAAACGAACAAGCAGGTAAACCCCCATAAAAATCAGCAAAAAAGCAATTCCAGCATAGTAGACATAGCTTAAATCAAAAAGATCAACATCTGTAAAGAAAGCGACCTCAGCCCCTTCGCTGGGATTGGAATAAGGAATCCAAAGCGTAATGACCTGAGCCAATTCTTTATAAAATTGCCCAGCAATAACCAAGGCGGCAATACTGCCAGCAAAATAGAAACCTTGTAAAAGAAGGCCGCGTGTATAACCAATATAGAAATGCCAGACTAAAATAAGCAAAAGCAGAAAGGTAATCATCGTTCTTCTCCGCCGCCTTGAGACTGTCCGGCCCTTTTTTGAATGCCGACAATCGTTTTGGTCCGCAGCTCAGTTAATTCTTTTTCCGTTTTTTCAAACTCAATTTCGCGGCTGAGCTGGGTCGACAACGAATTAATGGCCATTAAAATGGCTATCGTCTCATTATCAGCCTGCGGGAGTTTTTCTTTGATGGCCTCATATTTTTCCTTAGCGACACGCTCTACCTCTTCCATAAAAAGGTTGTCTTTATCAGTCGTCAGCGTCAGAGGCTTGTCCCCAAAGCTGAATTTGTAGCGATTTTTACTTGTCATACTCTCACACCTCTCATTTAGCATTATACCGCAAAATAAGATTTTCGTAAAATAGCGGTCAGCCTTTTCTGCTAAAAAGCTTTTGTCAGCCAAAACGGTATAAGACAAAGTCCGTCAGACACAAACTTAACGTGTGTTTTGGTAAGTCAGATTTTGACCTTCTTTTGCCAAAAAATCAGTCAATTCATCATCAGGAATTTGGCGCCAATAGAGGTTGCTGCGAATGGTTTCATCTTCTTCGCGGCAGGTCGATAAAACAAGATAGTTGTCATTTTCATCAATTAATAGATTGATGTTTTTCGTGTGGGCTTCCTGAGCAACTTGAGTAAGCTGCTTCTTAAAATCAGTCAGGCTGTCAAAGGAAGTTTGATACAGAGCGGTCGTCTCTGGGACAATTATCATAAAGGCTGCTTCATAATAATATTTCCTGCTGGGAGTTTCTACCACTAAATAAGGATGGTCATTGAAGTAAGACTGACTATCATAAAAATTCACGTCATTGAACATGCGGTGATCGGATGTCATAGAGCCCCTAGCATGCCCAAAAAGCCAAGTAAGGCTGTTATCAAAATTTTTGGAATTGTCCTTATCCATAAAAACGGTTCCCATAAAAGGCTCATACCCGCCGTCAAAAGTTTTGTTCAGATAGGTTTCGTTGTCTCCAGTTTGAACAACCGGTTCATCCAGCATTGTACCGGGAGCATAAATATAGGCAACCGTTTCAGGATTAACGCTCCAAAGATCAGCAAAACGCTCTTTGAGATAGTCTTTTTCTTCCTGACTAACAGTATAGCGGTTTTGGGCAGAAGAAACCGAAGTTTGTGCAGCCGGAGGAGTTGGTGTTTGACTGCTTTTATTTCCAAAAAAGGATACTGCTGCAGCTGCTGAGACTAGAATCAGCAGGAATATCAGCAAAATGGCTATCCTATTATTTCTTTTCATAGCTTCCTCCTTGAAAAAGCCTTATCTTATATCGTACTCTTTGTCTTATCTTCAGCTGTTACACCTGAAACCTTTGTTGACTGAACAGCCAACCGCAGCCAAGCCGTTCTCTCAGAAGAGCACAGACGAAATCAGAGGGATAGGACTTACCGCCTTTTTCCTTTGCTGTTTTACAGTCTTTTGTACCGTAACAGACTGCTGTAAAGCTGTCTGTCTTTTTTAGATTGCTTAATTAGCGTCAGATAAGAAAAAATTCTAAGAGTTTGGGAAAAACTCCCAAACTCTTGCCGTATATCACAAAATAACAGCTACTGCAGAAAAAGCAGTCTTAACCCAGCAGTCCTTGGGAAAGGGTAAAATGGTATCTGACATCTGACACTGTTCCCCCTCTCTCATTGGAGCAATCATTCAGGCAAGGCACTGGTATTCGGCAGTTTCTTTGTTTCTGCCTTTTCAGCAGAACCTCCTTGTGCAGAGGCAACAGTTACAGCTACTTCCTCTGACATACCAGTCACAATATTTGCATTATCCAGCGTCATCGCCTTAACAGCTACAACATGCCCTGCTGTTAAATTATAAGTACTGCCGTCTATATCTGACAGCCTGCCAGTCAGATCTACGCTCCACTTTCCGTCTTGTCCGACTTCTACCATCTCAGAAACGGTAGCAGGATAGTTAGAACTAATCGAAACATAGTTTTGATAAGTTTCTGCAGTAAAAATATAGAGTCTGATGACAGTTCCTGCTTTCCCAGTTCCCGAGATAAGCTTGTCTCCGGCAGAAGGTTGATTAACAGTTGGTTTTTCTATAACAGCTATTTCCGGCAAGGTATCTTCTGGCACCACTTGTTCCGAAGCAGACTCACTGGAGTTCGTTGTGGTCTCTTCACTGCGCACAGCTGACATAAAGACAATTAGAACAAGAGCAATAAGCAAAGTTCCCACAAATTGAAGTGTTCTTTTCATAACCATCACCCTCCTTTTAACACTAAAAAATAAAATTGAAACCGCTTTCCTTTCTTTTATTATAACGCTGAAAAAGTTATTCTACAATAAGGCAAGGAGAATTTTTTTAACTTTTAGCTTTTTGTGATAGAATATTAGGTATGAAAACTTTTGTTGCAAAGCCGGATAAAAAAGCTCTGGCAGATTTGCAGAAGCGTCTGGTTAATCAGCAGATTCCACATCACAATCCCTATGTCGTTTTCGCTGCCAAACTTGAACAAGTGACGATTCTCATCTATACGTCCGGTAAGGTTGTCCTGCAGGGCAGCCAGGTTGAAAGTGTTGCTCAAAAACTAGGACTGAAAGCCTCTAGCCCCTCTAAGCAGCCGGAGATCCGGAACGAAAAAGTGTCATTAATTGGTTCTGATGAGGTCGGAAACGGCTCTTATTTTGGCGGTCTTGCTGTTGTAGCCAGTTTTGTTGCCCCTGAGAAACATGATGTGCTGAAAAAATTAGGTGTTGCTGATTCCAAACAATTAACAGATTCTAAAATCTTACAAATTGCTCCAATTCTGGAAAGAGAAATCCCTTATCAAGCACTCTTTCTGTCACCGCAGAAATATAATGAGGTTGTCGGTAAAAATAAACAGCACAACGCCGTTTCTGTCAAAGTAGCCCTGCATAATCAAGCCATTTTTTTGCTGCTGCAAAAAGGGCTGCAGCCTGACAAAATTATTATTGATGCCTTTACCAGTTCCAGAAATTATCAAAAATATCTGCAAAAAGAAAGCAACCGCTTCAGCCAAGCTGTCTGTCTGGAAGAAAAGGCTGAGGCCAAGTATCTGGCTGTAGCAGTCAGTTCCATCATTGCCCGCAAGCTCTTTTTAGAAAATCTAACAAAACTGGGGCAGGAAATCGGCTACCGTTTACCCAGCGGAGCCGGTTCCCAATCGGATATGACAGCGAGCAAAATTTTAGCCGCTTACGGCATGTCCGGCCTGGCCCGTACGGCAAAACTTCATTTTGCCAATACTCAAAAAGCACAATTACTGTTAAAAAAATAATAATAAGGAAGTATATGAGAAAATTTATCAAAGAATGGGGCCCCTTCACCCTTTTGATTACGGCTATTGTTTTACTGCGTTTATTTATCTTTATTCCGGTTCAAGTTGATGGTCATTCCATGGATCCTACTCTGGCTGAGGGTGACCGTTTGATCATGGTCAAAACTGCTAAGATTCAGCGTTTTGATATCGTAGTCGCCGACGAAACGGAAGATGGCCAAACCAAGCAGGTTGTTAAACGCGTCATCGGAATGCCTGGGGACACGATTGCCTATAATAATGATGTCCTTACTGTTAATGGCGAGGAAGTAGATGAAGCTTACCTAGATGCCTATAAGGAAAAATTTACTCAGGATAAACTTCAAAGCACCTACTCTTACAGCCCTCTCTTTCAGGAATTAGCCGCTCAGGCAACAGCATTTACAACGGATGCTGACGGCCAAGCCAATTTTACTGTCCAAGTCCCTGAAGGGCAGTATTATCTGCTGGGAGATGACCGCATTGTGTCTAAAGACAGCCGTGAAGTTGGCACTTTTGCTGAAAGCGCTATAGCCGGTGAAGTTAAGTTTCGTTTCTGGCCGTTATCAAGTATCGGCTTCATTAGTTAAAGCCCGGAACGCCGCGCCCTTTCCGGCTTTTTTTAAACACTTCTGCTTATCTAGCACAGAGGTGTGTCTGCGAAATCATAGATTTCTGTCTTACCGTCATTTTTGCTGGGCTCTTGTAACGGGCTTTGTATCTTGTTAATTAAACACGCCCTAAACGCTGCGGGAAAAAGATGTCCTGACTTAGAATCTTGTGATTCGTCAGTCAGCCCCCTATTTTCCTTTTGCGTTTTAAACGGGCTTTGTATCTTGTTTGTAAGAGGGTTTTATGGAATATTATTTTTCCGGCAGCATCGAACGTATTATTTTTGAAAACAGTAGCAATTTCTTTAAAATCCTGCTTTTAGAAATCGAAGATACCGACAGCCCTTTTTCTGATTATGAAATTATTGTAACAGGTACTGTTGCTGATATTATAGAGGGAGAAAATTATACTTTTTGGGGAGAGCTGGTTCAGCACCCTAAGTACGGTGAGCAGCTTAAAATCAGCCGTTATGAGCGGACAAAGCCCTCTTCTTCCGGACTGGTTAAATATTTTTCCAGCAATCATTTTAAAGGGATTGGGAAAAAGACAGCTGAAAAAATCATTGCTCTTTACGGTGATCGGACGATTGACAAAATTTTGGAAGAACCGGAAAAATTGGATACCATTCGCGGTTTGTCCAAGGCTAGCAAGGATAATTTTATTGCTGCTTTAAAACTGAACTATGGTACTGAACAGATTCTTGCCAAGTTAGCTGAATACGGCCTTAGTAATCGTCTAGCTTTTCGTATTTTTGATTATTACCAGACCGAAACTCTGCAAATTATAGAAACAAATCCTTACCAGCTGGTTGAAGATATCCAAGGGGTCGGGTTTAAAATGGCGGATCATCTGGCAGATGAACTGGGGATTGAAAGCAGCTCACCCCAGCGGCTGCGCGCAGCACTTGTTCATAGCCTTCTGGAAACTGCTGTCAGGCAAGGTGATACCTATGTTGAAGCACGGGATCTTCTGGAAAAAGCTATCGGTCTTCTGGAAGAAGCCAGACCGATAGAACTGGATCCTGCTACTGTTGCTCATGAACTGAGCCGGCTTATCGCTGAAGATAGGGTCAAAAATATCGAAACTAAAATTTTTGACAACAGCCTTTTTTCAGCAGAAGCAGGTATTAAAAACCACCTTAAACGTATTCTTGACCGGCCTTTAGAAGAGACTTTTTCTGAATCTGAGCTCGAAAAAACAGTCGCTGATTTGGAAAAAGAGGAGAAGCTCGCTTATGATGAGATACAAAAACAAGCCATCAAACAGGCGCTCAGCAGTAAGGTCTTCTTGCTTACAGGAGGACCGGGGACCGGCAAAACGACTGTTATCAACGGTATAATTGGAGCTTACACCCGTCTGAATAAGCTTACTGACAGCAAATTAAGCGACCTTCCCATCATGCTGGCTGCCCCGACAGGTCGGGCTGCCCGACGTCTCAATGAATTAACCGGACTCCCCAGCGCAACTATTCATCGTCATTTAGGTCTTACGGGCGACAATGACTATCACCCTATTGAAGATTATTTGGACTGTGATTTAATGATTGTTGATGAATTTTCAATGGTTGATACATGGCTGGCGCACCAGCTTTTTAGCGCGCTGCCTTCCCATACACAGCTTATTATTGTCGGAGACAGCGACCAGCTGCCTTCTGTCGGACCCGGCCAGGTTTTGACCGACCTTTTAAAAATTAAGAGGCTGCCGCAGATTGCTTTGACTAAAATTTTCAGACAGTCAGAAACATCGACTATCGTTACATTAGCCAGTCAAATAAAAAAAGGTGAGCTGCCGGCTGATTTTACAGACAAAAAAGCTGACCGCTCCTACTTTGAAGCCCAAGGTCAGCATATCCCGGATATGGTCAGTAAAATCGTTAGTTCTGCTATTAAAAGCGGTATCGCAAAAGAAGAAATTCAGGTTCTGGCTCCCATGTACCGCGGCCCGGCAGGCATCGACAATCTTAACAGACTGCTTCAGGATCTTCTCAATCCCTTAGACGATACTGTAGAATTCCTTTTTAATGAGACTCGTTTCCGAAAAAATGATAAGGTGCTCCATTTGCTCAATGATGCTGAGCTGAATGTTTTTAATGGGGATATCGGTTATATTGACGATTTGATTCCCGCTAAGTATACTGAGTCCAAACAAGATGAAATTGCGGTCCGTTTTGATGGAACAGAGCTCACTTACCCCCGCAATGAATGGCATAAACTGACATTGGCTTATGCGATGAGTATCCACAAATCGCAGGGCAGTGAATTTCAGGTTGTTATCCTGCCTGTAACCCATCAGAGCGGCCGCCTCTTGCAGCGCAACCTGATTTACACTGCCATTACCCGCTCCAAAAGCAAACTGGTTATGCTGGGAGAACTGTCGGCCTTTGATACAGCTGTTAAAACGCAAGGCGCTATGCGCAAAACCTATTTGGTCGAGCGCTTTCAGCAAAGCAGTCAGAAAAATGCGGCTGCCAATGAAAAGCAGAATTTTCCCGAAAGCAGTACTGAAAGAGAAAGTGATAAGAAGACACCGTCTGCCTCAAATCAGCAAACTGATAGCTTCAGATTAACCGAAGATAATCTGTTAACAATTGACCCGATGATTGGAATCAGCCAGGCTGATATTGAAGCATTTTTTTAAACATAAGTTTCAAAAACAGTGCCCTTAAAAAACGAGTTAGGCGAATGGCCTAGCTCGTTTGTTCATGTTACAGATGGTTTTGTTCTGAGCAAGCGGCATTTAGAAGTAGCTGCAAGAAACCTGTCTGAAACTCATTCGGCATTGACAGGAATAGCCATATAGGATTGAGCAAGGTCAACCGTCAGAGTGTAGTCGCTGTTATCGCGAACAGTGTGCTCAAAGTCGGTGGTATAGAGCAAAAGACGCAAGGTATCGCCCTTTAAAAGTTTATATAGACTGGGCTGCAGTTTAAGAGAAACCCTCATCCAAGCATCCGGTTCAACAGCCTCAACAAGCAGTAAATCTGTCCTGTTTTGGAGATTAAGAACGCCTTTAGTAATCACTCGGTGCGGCGTCGCTTGCAAAGGCAGTTCACGCAGGTCTTCGCGGGCAAAATTTTGTCCGTTATCGATGGCAGCCGATTCGATAAGATGCGGCCGGTCTGTCAGCCTTTTTTTCATACCGTAATCAAGAAGCTGTGCAGAAATGAGACCTTTGTTGCAGTTTGATTTTAATGCAAGGTCCAGCCTTATTTCACCATTCAGAAAGATATCATTCTCTAATTGAAAATCGACTGTGATTTGATTAGCTCTGCCGGCGAATAAATCCGCCTTGAAATCGTTGAAGTCTTTACCATAGTGGGCAAAATCCGCTGCCTCATAACGGTTATGGATAGGCTGCTTCTTATTGCCCAGCGGCAGTCGGATTTGAGCATCTCCCCCACCAAAGCTTTCCAGACTCTGCCAGGTCTGCTCACTTCTGTTGTCCTGCCAAATAACAGCCGGCAGGTCCAGATGATGATTTTGCCCCAGCATTTTCTCAGATAAGAGTGTGTTCATACTTTCGCGAAAGTCGATTGACTGCCAATTATGCAGGTAAACATGCTCACCCTGATGAAGAAAAAGATGCTTTTGAATATGAGCAGGCAGCGCCTTAACTATCTTATAAACCTGACGGGGCTTTACATTCCAATCTTGCAGACCATGAGTGTAGACAGCAGTACAATTTATTTTATGGGCATAGGGCAGATAATTGCGATCATGCCAGTACTGATTGTAATCACCATTTATGCGGTCGAGGCAGGCCGACTGACCGTCAAGCCAGCTTTGATAGGCATCGTTGTTGCGCAGACTGTCCCCAGGCAGTAAATTACGGGAATAGGTCAACTCCGTCAGCACGTCCAAGTCTTCCCCCGGATAACCTCCCGGGCTGCAAACCAGCCCGTTTTCCCGATAATAATCATACCAAGAAGAAATACCAGACTCAGCAATAATCACCTTAAGGCCGTCCACACCAGTCGTTGCGAGACCCGTTGACAAGGTTCCCAAATAGGATTTCCCTGTCGTTGCAACCAAACCGCTGGCCCAATCAGCCAAGACCTTTTTATCACGCCTGTGGCTGGAATAAGCTGTATTTCTGCCATTCAGCCAGTCAATGACAGCCTTAAAACTCTCAATCTGCCTATAATCGCCGCTGGTCATAAAACCATCAGATCCTGCAGTCCCTATCCCAGAAACATAGATATTGGCAAATCCGCGAGCCAAAAGGTAATCATTAAGACCGTAACTGTCAGTATAGCTGAAGGTTTCTTCTGCCTGGCCGATCGGCTGAGAGTTGTCAGGGACTGGTAAAACAGCTGTTTCACTTTCCTGTACAGTGATGGCTCCGGTCTGTTTGACAGAAAGCTCCCCTTCCATCTTATGAAGTCTTTTATCATTAGCAGGAATATTGACCCCCTGATGGTAAGGACTGGCCGTCATAATCACAGGGAGTTTATGCTGTGTAGCATGGCGGATAATAAAAACTTTAACCAAATCAAGCTGACCGTCATTATCTGTATCAAGCGGTGTTTCCACATATACAGCTTCGCGGATAAGCCGGCCCGTATCAAAGGTTGCTAAACTCTTTCCATTAAAAAAACGGTAGCTGTTATCCAACGGAAGCAGTCCCTTGCTGACAAGGTCATCCAGCAAAGTCATGCCTTTTTTCATCCGGCAAAGCAAAAGGCGATAGAGAGCCGGAATCACCTGACCGCTTCGATAATGTACAGGAAAACCCATCTCACGGACAAAGGCAGCTGTATCCGTAAAATCAAGGCGGGGAATAAAACCTAAAAGCTGCAGGGCAACCATGTCAAAAACAGCAGCTGATAAGGGAAGGTCTGAACGAAAAAAACTCAGCAAATCTGTTTCAAAATCGGCTATCATATTCGCCAGTGCATAATCGCTATCATGATAATGAAAAAAAGTCTGACGAACAAAACTCTCCAGATTGCTTTTATCCGATTGTGCTTCTGAAAGGCTGAAATTCAGGGATTTCAGCTCGGAAAGCATGCGCTCCTGTGAGACAGATAGGTAAGAATACTGGTTATATTTCATAGAAAATCCCTTCAAGTAAACGTTTTTATTTCTCTTAAATAGCTTTACATTGTTTATTATACTTGATAAAATGGTACTTGTCTAAACAATATTAACTTTTGGAGGGAATAAACACACATGGATGTAGCATGGACTGTGAAGTATATCACAGAATTTTTAGGAACAGCTATCCTTTTGATACTCGGAAACGGAGCTGTTGCTAATGTTGAATTAAAAGGCACAAAAGGGCATGCCAGCGGCTGGCTGACTATCGCTATCGGCTATGGTATGGGAGTCATGATTCCTGCGCTGATGTTCGGTAACGTATCAGGCAACCACATTAACCCTGCCTTCACTTTGGGCTTGGCTGTTTCCGGGTATTTCCCTTGGGAACATGTGGCGCCTTACATCTTGGCTCAGCTCTTAGGAGCGATGGCCGGACAGGCAGTTGTTGTAGCCACACACCGTCCTTACTATCTGCAAACAGAAAATCCTAACGCTATCTTAGGCTCCTTCTCAACCATTTCAGCTATAGACAGCGGTTCGCAGGAAACACGGCAAGCGGCTTGGATTAACGGCTTTATCAATGAATTTTTCGGCTCTTTTGTTCTTTTCTCAGGCGCCATAGCTATGACTAAAAATTATTTTGGAGCCGAACTGATTACAAGGTTGACTGAGCTAGGATATGATTCAACTGTTGCAACTGAACAAGCCGGACTCTATACAAACGGCAGTCTGGCTGTTGCACACATCGCTCTTGGTTTCTTAGTCATGGCCTTAGTAACCAGCCTCGGCGGCCCTACCGGTCCCGGACTTAATCCTGCACGTGACTTAGGTCCTCGTATTCTTCACGCCTTGCTGCCTGTATCTGTTCTTGGAAAACATAAGGGCGATTCTAAATGGTGGTATGCTTGGGTGCCTGTAGTAGCTCCTATTCTTGCATCAATTACCGCTATCGCTTTATATAAGTGGCTTTATACCTAATCATCAGATTGGAGAGGATTGTCTCTTCAATCTTTTTTTATTATGATACAAAACTTCAAATGTCTACGACTGGCAGTAGCCAGAAATTTCCGAATCCCCCTAACATTTACAACCGCAGCTCATTAGGCAGTCAATACCGGCTTGGCAGCACTTGCTGACCGACACCTCACTTATTTCTTTCAAAACCGATAATTTCTTGTCAAATAGAGAAAATTTGGCTAAACTAAAAGAAAGGAGCGTGAGAATACCTGATGACTTTATTTGACCGTATGACTTTTAAAGCAATCGCTTTGCGGGTCGACAACCGTGACCAGAATATTGCTTTTTATCAACAGACTCTGGGCCTGCGTCTGCTTGGCGAAGAAAATACGCTGGCTTTTTTTTCAGCTTGGAATAAGCAGAATCAACTATTATTAATTGAGGAATCACCTGATCCCGAGACCCGTGCTGTCAGAGGGAACAAAAAACTCAATAAAATCACCTTAAAAGCAGAAAATCCTTCCGAAATTTCAGACTTACTGGCAAATGGAGCAGCCGCACAAAAAATATACAAAGGAAAAGAAGGCTATGCCTTTGAAGCCTTGTCCCCGCAAGGAGATCTCTTCTTGCTGCATGCCGAAGAAAATGTGAAAAATTTAATAGAAATTGTCCCGCCCCATCTGGATAAGAATCCTGACTTCAAGGGGCTGTCGGCTTTTCAGTTTGACAGACTGGCCGTAAATGCTACTGACCCCGCTTTGTCACAAACATTTTATCAAGAACTGCTCCCTGTTCATTTTCCATTAGAGCTGGTATTTGCAGCAGCACAAGGCGAAGATTTGGCTGCTGAACCGAGTCATACTTGGGATTTAGAATATCTGGAAGTTAAAGTTCCGAAAGATTACAATCTGCTTGAGCTGAAAAAGCAGCTTGAAGACAAGGGGCAAGTTGTTTATCTCGATCGTAAAGAAGAACTGCTGGTTATCTCCGACCCCAGCCGCATTGAAATTTGGTTCAGCAAATGACAAAGACAGTCTTAAAGACCATCACCGGACATATCAGGCAAGGACACTATCATGGTGCCAGTTTAGCCCTGTACCAAAAAGGCTGCTGGCAGGAATATTACATGGGAACAATCGACGGAGAGCAGGCAGTCAAACCGGGACTGATTTATGATTTAGCCTCTGTTTCAAAAGTTGTTGGCGTAGGAACAGTCTGCCTCTATTTGCTAAAAAGACATGAGATTGAACTAAATAAGCCTTTAAAAGCCTATTATCCCTCTTTTTATCATTCTGCTGTTACGGTAAGAGAGCTTTTAACCCATACCAGCGGCATTGATCCCTATATCCCCGGCCGGAATCAGATGAATGCAACCCAACTGCAGGAAGCCATTAATCATATTTCTGTGACACCCGATAAAGCCTTTCGGTATACTGATATTAATTTCCTTTTGCTAGGTTTTATGTTGGAGAACATTTATGGCCAATCCTTAGACAGGATTTTTCAAAAAGAGGTTTTTACTCCTTTTAAGATGGCACAAACCCGTTTTGGACCTGTGAGAGAGGCTGTCCCAACCTGCAAAGGCGTAACTGATGGAAGGGTGCACGACCCTAAGGCTAAAATTTTGAGAAATCATGCTGGTTCAGCAGGACTGTTTTCAACTATCAAAGATTTGGAACATTTTTTAGAAGGTTACCTGCAGGATGATTTCGCTGCTGACCTTTGGCATAATTACGGCAACATGAAAAAGCCGCGCTCATTGGCTTGGAATCTAGAAGGAAACTGGCTTGACCATACCGGATACACAGGTCCCTTCATTATGGTCAACCGTCAAGCTCAGCAAGCTGCTGTTTTTCTGACCAACCGTACTTATGAAAGAGACTGCCGTTCTTTATGGATAAAAGAACGCAGTAAAATAAAAGAGTCCATAAAAAGCAGTCTCACTGCTTGACAGGCAGAATAGGGCAATACTAGTTTTCCAATACTGTTTTTTCTTTAGTAAAACGCTTATAAACCTGCATAAAAATGCTGCAATAAAGCTGCAAAGACCTGTAAGCGGTCAGAGTAAAAGGAGGGAGAATGTATGTCAAATATTATCATGGCCATTTTTGAAACAGAAAGTGAGGCTTACCAATCCTTCTCAGAACTCAAACAGTTCCAGCCTGATGACAAGACACAGATTGCTCAGCTGGCGGTTGTCAAAAAAGAAGCCAACCAAGTCATTCTCAAAGATGCTCTTGATTTTAACGACAGCAGCCGTGATTATGCTGCCATCGGAGGCATTGTCGGCGGTTTAATCGGTATTTTAAGCGGTCCGATTGGTGTCATCATCGGTTACGGAATCGGCAGTCTGGCCGGAGCCGCCAGCGGAAGTATGACAGACAGCTCAAATAATAATCTTATTGAAGAAGTCACCACAAAGCTTCTGGATGGTGATACAGCTCTGATCCTCTTAGCCCATGAGGAAGACGAGACCGTGATTGATGCTGTCTTATCTGCTTATAAAACCAGCACTATGCGCTGGAATGCCCTTTCTGTTGCTCAGGAAGTCGAATTAGCCGGCAAGGTGCAAGATGATCTTTACGCTAATGTCCAAAAAGATATGAACCAGAGACGTTTGGAACATCTTAAAGAACAGGGCAGCGATATCGCAGAAAACCTAAAAGCTACTTTCAAGCGTTTAAAGGGTAAAAAATAATTTTTCTTTCGAAAAACAATCTGCCTACCCCTCCCCATAGAAGCCAACATTGAGCATGGTCTAAAAGTAAAGGCTGTGGAAGTGAGGAAAGTTAAAGTTTTTACAAATTTCCCCTTTCGGACTTCTTGGCGGCTATAGACGGCTGAAAGCTTTGCCGACTTAACAGCCGACCGCACCCTTCTAGTCGTTCTGTCAGTGGAGAACTGCGAAATCGAGGATTTCGGACTTGCCGTCACTTTGGCTTATGTGTTTTTAATGTTTAAAAAGGCTTGGGACAGAACTGTCTCAAGCCTTTAAATTGGTTATTTTACTTAAAACACCATTTTTGACTACGCCTATAGGTAATCGCTTAAGAATTAAAGAGTGAGGAAGAATCGATAACTATTTGAATCAACTTCCCTCACTCTTTTTTGCTGGCTATGACAACGTATTTGCCCATCAGAGTCAGCCATGCAGCGAAAACTAGGCCCCCATTTTATCTCTTTTGACAGTTAGGCCGTCTGCTGCTGATTTTGAACCAAATCATCATAAAAAGCGGCATAAGTTGCTGACATGTAAGGAGCCAGCCAAATATAACCAATCCCCAGTGTTAAAGAGGCTAAAATCTCCCAGCCTAAAAAGCTTAACCCTAAAACAAAAAGGTCCCACTTGTAGCCATCCATCAGCTGACGGCTTTTGGTAATAGCTGAAGTAGCGCTCACTGGTCTGCCTTGTTCTAAATCATCTTTGACAATATAGGTACTTAAAGCATAGCTGTAGGTTTTAATAAGGCCAGGAATAGTAAACAGAAGCGACCAAAGATAAGTAAAAATAGCTACCATCAAGGAATTAGTAAAGAATTTGCCATAGCGCCCCTCTTTAAAAGCATAGGTTGCAGCAGGCATCAATTCACTCTTCTTACCGCGAATTAAATCCAAAAAGCTGGAGGAAATGCTGACAGATATCCCCAAAAGCGCCAATAAAAACAAGATATAAACAGCTATTATAAGAAAAAGTGAAACACCAATCAATTCTGTAGGTTCATCACTGCCGCCAGCATAAGAAAAAAGACCAAGCAGACTTATTATCATAAAAAATGCAAGCATAAGAAGCAGATAAGGAATGATAGAAAGCGCAGCAGCCCAGCCCCAGTTGCCCGATAAAGCTGCTTTTGCTTCATCTTTCAATTCTTTGCGTGTTTTCATGTCAATCTCCCTCAAAAATTGTAGTATTTCATTAGTTTAGCATTTTTTCTGAAAAAAGTCACCTCTTTTCAAAAAATTCTTTGGCTATACAAAAAACCCAAGCTTAGAAGCAACAAAAAGCAGGGCAGAATATTTAAAAAATCAACTCTCAAGTCAGTTGCCCCTAAGCTAAGGACATTCTAAATCTGATTACAGCGTCATTTCCATTGTAATATGCCGAATCCCGGCTTCTTCAAAAACAGATCCCACTGCTCTAAAGCCCATCTTATCATAAAAACCTTTGGCGGTCAGCTGGGCATGAAGGGACAGTTTACAGAAGCCTTGTTTGCGGCAAAAAGCAAGAGTATGTTCTAAAAGAAGCGTCCCCAAATGCTTCCCGCGGTAATCAGGCAGGACTGCCATACGCTGCAAAGTTGCACTGTTATAATTTTTATCCGGTAAAATCCTGCAGGTGGCTGCCGGCAGATTACTGTCATCATAGAGCACAAAATGCAGGCAGTAAGCCTCATCGCTGTCAATCTCAATGCTGCGCGGAACACCCTGCCCCTTTACAAAAACAAGCTGCCGAATTTTGACAGCATCATAATAAGTATTCGAAAGTGTATCTCTGGTCTGTTTGATTTGCATAGTTTCATTATACCCTTTTACTCAGTAATAATCAAAATAAGCTCCTATGCTTCCGTTTTGACGACTGAATTCGGTATTTATAAAATATATCACCCACTCAAACAGCAGAAATCTGTGCAGCAGCCAAAACAAACTATGACTGCCCTCTTTTTCCGGCAGATTTTCCCAGTTATAGATTAATAAGAAAGATTGAATAATTTTTTGCAAAAGAGTATAATTGAACACAGCCTTAAATCCTAGTGAAAAAGATGGCTGCCAGCGTGATGCAAAGCATCACTTGTCTTCCCCTATTTTCATACGGATTTTTTAACGGCTTTTATATCTTGTGAATTGAACACAGCCTTAAATCCTAGTGAAAAAGATTGTGTACATCATGCTTTGTAGTAACAATTAATTAAAGAAGCCCTAGCCATCTGGGAGTAGGACAGACCTTTTGTCAAGGATAAAAAGTTCCTTGTCCCACCCCGCAAGGTCTAGTAGGCAGTTTAATGCTTTGAAATACCACTAGACGACTAGCGTCCTGAAAAAGGCTGTAATCCATTTAAAAGTTAAAGCTTTTACTGCTCCCCGCTCCCTTCTAGTCGTCTTGACAGAGGGGCGTCTGCAAAATCATAGATTTCGGACTTACCGTCATTTTCATACGAACCTTGTATCTTATAACGCTATGGAAGGAGATGATGATGTCCTCAATTGACCATATCATCAGAAACAGCAAAGAGATGATGACTTTGCTTGAAATTATCAGCTCTTTTGACTTAAAAGACTGCTGGCTGTGTGCCGGTACTCTTAGAAATTATATTTGGGATGTTTTAAGCGGAAAAAGTGCAACTGTTCATTTTTCAGATATCGATGTGATTTTTTTCGATGACAGCATCAGCTATGGTCAAACGCTGACCATTGAGCAAGCCATCAAAAAGCAATATCCGCAATATAACTGGGAAGTTAAGAATCAGTACTACATGAACAGCCACAGTCCAAATACTGACAAATACAGCAGCTCAAAAGATGCGGTTTCTAAATTCCCTGAAAAATGCACCTCAATCGCTGCTCGCTTAGCTCCTGACGGTACTTTAGAGGTCTTTACGCCGCATGGGATTGATGATTTAATTAACTTCACTGTCTCTCCAACTCCGCACTATTCGCTGGATAAAGAGCGCAGGAATGTTTACAACAAGAGGATAATGAAAAAGAACTGGCAAAAAATTTGGCCTAATCTCTCAGTAGAAGTTTTTGCGGACAACCCGGATATTTAGCCGAAAACTCTAAAAAGCAGCAACACTGCTCTTATGTCGGCTATAAAAAGAGTGTTTGGCAGCGTTAGGTCACAAAGATAGATTACAAGAACAGCATAAAAGACTGAAGGCTCTGCCTTCAGTCTTTTATTAATGATTATGAAGCGCCTTGCTTTAGTTTCCAGATACTGCCTCAGCTGCGTCATCCATCGAAAGCACTTCGTGGAAGACACGCTGGGTCAGCTCAGTTTTTTGCTCAGGCGTCAGATACTTGGTATTGACACAGTAACCAGAGATACGAACGATAACATCTTCACCATTCATAATCTTGTCATAAACATCTTTAAGGTCCATAACGTTCAAGTTAACGTGCTGACCGCCGTTTTCAAAGTAGCCATCAAGGATAGTCACTAAGTTATCAACTTGTTCGTCACGAGTTTTACCAAGCGCACGCGGAGAAACTTGCGTTGTTAAGGAAATACCATCAGCCGCATATGAGAAGTCCAGACTAGCCAGAGAGTTCAAATTTTGCAGCCAGCCGCCGCGGGCTTTGTTAGATGGATTAGCTCCTGGTGAGAAGAATTCCAGTTTAGACAGGTTTACTGAACCGTCTTCATTGAGGTATACCCCTTTGTGAACAGGTGAGTTACCTGTTTGTTTAGAGTAAGCAACATTTGAAGTAATCGTCAAAAGTGAAACGGTTGCTTCAGCGTCTTTGTAAAGCTTGTGGCTGCGCAGACGGTTTGTGTAAGCTTCAATCAGCCATTCTGCCAATTCGTTTGAACGAGGATCATCTTCACCCCAGCGCGGATAATCTCCAGTTGTTTCATAGTCGTAGATATAGCCATCTTCGTCGCGGATCGGTTTAACCGTTGCATACTTAATTGCTGACAAGGTATCAACTGTATTAGCAAAACCGCAGATACCAAATCCCATATTAGCACGTTGGCGTGTTGGCAGGAAGGCCATCTGTACAGCTTCATAGTTGTACTTATCAGTCATGTAGTGAATGATGTTCAGTGCATCTACATAAGTATCTGTCAGCCAGTCCAGTGATTTTTCAAAGTTAGCTTTAACCGTATCAAAGTCAAGCACATCGTCTGTGACAGGATCAATGTCAAATACCTTATAATCCTTATGAACATCATCATAGCCACCGTTAAGACCAGTTAAAAGTGCTTTAAGGACATTAACACGGGCACCAAAGTATTGGATATTGTGACGTTGTTCTTCATTTTCTGGATCAAGCGGCGATACACAGCATGAAATACATGACATTTCACCGTAACCGTCTTTAGCCATTGTTGTCACACCTTCATATTGGATAGAAGAATGTTTGTGTGACATTGACATGCAGTAACGGCGGAAAGCGTAAGGCAATTTGTCTGTCCAAAGAACAGTCAGGTTTGGTTCTGGTGAGTTTCCGATGTTGTCAAGCGTGTTTAAGAAGCGATAGTCCATCTTAGTGACACGATGGCGTCCGTCAGCTCCCATACCAGCCATAGAAGTTGTGATGAAGGTTGGGTCTCCTGAGTATAATTCATCGTACGCTTTAGTACGAGCGAATTTGACAGTACGAAGTTTCATAACGAAATCATCAACAAATTCCTGAATTTCACTTTCAGTATAGGTTCCGCGGGCAAGGTCGCGTTCTGCATAAACATCAAGAACAATCGGCACACGGCCAAGAGATGTAGCAGCACCGTTGATAACACGGCACACAGCCATAAAGGCAATGTTGGTCCATTGGATAGCTTCTTTTGTATCGTAAGCAGGACGGCGAACGTCTACGCCATACAAATCACCGAGTTTCACCACTTCACCAAGCGCTTGGTACTGAAGGTTAACTTCTTCACGCAAACGGATAGATTCCTCATCAATTTCAGTGATGGCGTTCCAGTCGTTCACTTTTTCCTGCATCAAGTAATCGGCACCGTATAAAGCAAGACGGGCGTAGACACCGATGATACGGCCGCGTGAATATGCGTCCGGCAGGCCGGTTACAGTATGGGCATGGCGGGCACGGCGGATATTAGACGTATAAGCACGAAAAATACCATCATTCACGGTCGTCACATATTTAGTAAAGATTTCATGAACAGCTGGATCAGGCTCATAGCCGTGTTCTTTAAGAGCTGTTTCTGCCATGCGGATACCGCCTTTAGGCATGAAGTTCAGCTTGAACAGCTCATCGTTTTGGATACCAAAGATAACTTCGTTGTCCTTGTCAATATAACCCGCATCAATATCTGCGATTGAGGTCGGACGTGTATCCATAGGAAAGCGTCCTTCTGCTTCATATCCAGCTTTTGTCTCATCAACAATCTTTTTAATATGAAGAGAACGTTCAGTTGGACCGGCCAAGAAGCTTTCATCACCGTCATAAGGTGTGTAGTTCGCTTGGACAAAGCGAGAAACACTTGCCTTTTCTTTCCAGTCAGTGCCTTTGAAACCTTCCCACGCCTTTTCAAAAACATCTGTGTTGGTTTTTACAGTTGCCATAAGTTTCCTCTCCTTAATCTAGTAACAAAATCCTACTGTTACAGTTACAATTATAGTTTACCACATAGTAAACGTTTTCTAAAGGAAAATGCTTGCATTTTGGGCATTTTCTTTTATACTACAGTTGTTCTTTTCCCAGGTCAACTGTAGTATAAATATTTTAGGCGGGCAGAAAAAAGAAAGAAAGGGTATAATAATAAAAGGGCACTTAATTATGGCCTAAAAGTACGAACAAAGAAGCCTGATTTAAATGTTACCTGTCTATCTGTGAGTAGGTCTGCCTTTGTTTTTCAGTCGTTTTCCAAACAGACTTTGTATCTTGATGGAATTGAACACACCCTAAACGCTGCGGGAAAAAGATAGCCTGACCTCGAATCTTTTTGGATTCATCGGTCAGTCTCCTATTTTCCTTTTGCGTTTTTTACGGGCTTTGTATCTTATGAATTGAACATGCCCTAAGAACTGTGCAGTGAAATCATCCAGTGGATGATTTCAGCCCGAACCTAGAAAAGGGAGAGTGAGGGGACAGGAAATCTGTATCGTTACCTAGTTACCGCTAGCCGTAAACGACTGAAAGCTTTGTCGCCTTAATAGTCGACCGCACCTTTCTAGTCGTTCTGGCAGGGGTGCGTCTGCGAAATCAGAGATTTCGGACTTACCGCCATTTTTGCTTTGTTCTTTTTACGGGCTTTGTATCTTGATGGAGGATTTATGCTGATTTTCCCGCTGGTTAATGATACATCACGAAAAATTATCCACATCGATATGGATGCTTTTTTTGCTGCAGTGGAGGAGCGTGACAATCCAGATTTGCTGGGAAAGCCTGTTATTATAGGGGCTGATCCCAGACAAACCGGCGGTCGTGGGGTTGTTTCTACTTGCAATTATCAGGCCAGAAAATTCGGTATCCATTCTGCTATGTCTTCTAAAGAAGCCTATGAGCGCTGCCCTCAGGCAGTCTTCCTTTCAGGGAATTACAGCAAATACCGAAAAATCGGCCGCCAGCTGCGGGATATTTTCAAGCGTTACACCGATCTGGTTGAACCCATGTCCATCGATGAAGCTTATTTAGATGTTACAGTTAATAAACTGGGAATAAAATCGGCTGTTAAAATCGCCCGGCTCATACAAAAAGAAATCTGGGACGAACATCATCTGACCTGTTCAGCCGGTGTTTCTTATAACAAATTTTTAGCTAAACTGGCTTCTGACTTTGATAAGCCGCACGGTCTGACCCTCATCATGCCTGAACAGGCTCAGGACTTTTTAGCAGAACTGCCGATTGAAAAATTTCACGGGGTCGGCAGGCAGTCGGTTAAAAAACTGCATCAATTAGGCGTATATACGGGAAAAGACTTGCTGGGGCTATCTGAAATGACTTTGATTGACCACTTCGGCCGTTTTGGTTACGACTTATTCCGAAAAGCCCGAGGGATCAGCAATTCCCCGGTACAGCCCAACCGCATTCGTAAGTCGATCGGCAGCGAGCGGACTTATGGTAAACTCTTATACAGCGACAACGATATCAAGGCAGAAATTTCCAAAAACGCCAGACGTGTAGCCGACACATTGGCCCAAAATAAAAAAACCGGTAAAATTATTGTTCTCAAGGTTCGATATGCTGATTTCTCAACTTTGACCAAGCGTATCACTTTGGAGAAGCCCAGTGCAGACTTTGAAGTAATTGAGCGCAAGGCTCAGGACATTTATGATAGTCTTGAAGAGTCTTCTGCCGGCGTCCGGCTTTTAGGGGTTACTGTGACTGGTTTGACAGCTGATGAAACGGAACTGCTTTTAGATTTATAACAACCTTTATCTGGCAAAAGACTGGGAGACCATCTACGATGCAAAGCAATCATAGCGGTCTCCCAGTCTTTTTGTTTGTGCTTGAAAACGGCGAAACAGAAAGAACAGCCAGCCTGGACATTTTCCTGCCGCCCTCTTACTCTCACCCTTAAGCCTGCTGGCTGTTATCACCCTCATTAAGTGTCCGAGCTTTGACAAAAGTAAAGGCAAATAAAACAGCGATAGCTCCTTGAATAAGTAAAGTCCAGATATTAAAGCCACTGGTAAAACTATAAAGTATATTAAAAGCAGCAAGCCCTAACCCTAAGAAATAGGGAATATAGCTGAGCTCTTCACCTTTTTTAAGCTTAGACAAGTTCATAAAGACAAGAACGATAATCGCTACACTGATAGCAAACGATACCACAGACAGAAAAATTGCGAACGGCGTAACACTGGCTCTGAGCAGCTCAATCTGCTCAGCAGAGTAGACTGAAGTCAGCTCTTCATTATCAAGATTAGCACTGATGGTATAAATCCCTATGAAGCCCAAAATCCCCAGTATAGCAGAGAAAAATTCTAAAACCAGCACTGTAATATTCAGTGAACGCAAGTTTTGACGCACTTTTTCGTATGAAATCATATAAACCTCCTCAAAATAAAACGTATTTAGCTCTTATTTTACCATAAAAATGCTGCCGTGAAAACCGGCTTTTTGAAATGCATCATGGAGTTGAAAGGCTCTGTTATTCAGAGCAAAAAATTAAGAAGCTGTTTAGCTTCTTAATTTTACTTTATTATGCTATCGGTATTTATCACTCCAAGGGACTGCTGTTTGCTGCAAAACGGCATTCAAGCTGCTGATATTTTGGCGCCCCTGTTCCTGCAGCCATCTGCGGGCTGACTCTTGTCCCTCTTTGACATAGATCGGCACCACCTCTCCCCAACTGGCACGCCCGCATAGAACACCGCTAAATTTCGCACCGGATTCATAGGCAAAAAACAATGTTTCTTGAAACCGACCAACAGCTACACCGGCACTTAAATAAATATAGGGAACTGACGCTGCTAATTCTTGATTTTGAAAGGCTTGAGCAGCTTCCTTGCGGCTATAAACTATTTCTTCGGATGCAAACCCTTCAACAAAATCCATATTTACCGGCACCTCTACCTTCAGGACATCAACATTGAAGCGCTGATCAGAAAAAACAGCAATCGCCTTATTTACTTTATGCGGCTTAAGCTTGGCAAACTGGGGACTTGTTTTATCAGAAAACTTTTCATCATAACTCAGGATTTCTAAGAAAAACGGCAGCTCTTCAGCACTGCATTCCGCACCAATACGCTCAATATACGCTTGTTTTTGCTGATTAATCTGATTATTGCCGTCTACGTCATAATAAAGCAAGAATTTGACTGCACTGGCTCCGGCTTCCTTAAGACGCCGGACTGACCAGTCAGAAAGGCAAACCGGCAGACGTTCTCTAATATTGTCATAGCCTGTTTTTTCATAGGCTAAAAGCAGTCCAGACGCAGCAGACCTCGCTTTTGCTGCCGGCAGACCGTACTCAGGATCCAATAAAATGGCCGATACATCTCCTGTTAATTCTTCAGCTACCAAGGTCTTTAGATTTGTCATTTGTTCTAAGGCGACCGGCTGAATTTGATGACGGGCAATCATTTTCTTTAAGGCTCCGCGCTGATCAAAGGCCAAAGCTGTAATCAAACCGCTTTCATTACTGAGCTGATTCAAACGGCGCTTTTTTTCATCTTTAGCAGACATGATATCCTCCTTCTTTTTGATATTTCACCAAACTTATTGGCTTTGCCTCTGGTAAGGAGCTGGTGAGTGCTGAAATTTTCAAGCAGATGACGCTTTTCCTGCCTTATTTTTTTCAATCAGTCCCATGATAAGGCCTGCTGTAATTGAGCCTATTGCAATGGCAAGAACCCAAAGGAAAGCATGAGTCACTACAGGAAGAACCAAGAAACCGCCGTGAGGAGCCGGAACTTGAACATCCCACATATAAGTGAGTACAGCAGCAATCGACGAACCCAGCATAAGGGTCGGCAAAATACGCAGGGGATCTTTAGCAGCAAAAGGAATAGCCCCTTCTGTAATGTGGGTTGAGCCTAAAATCAGATTAGCCATACCGGCATTCCGATCTTCTTCACTATAATATTTTCTAAATACGGTTGTTGCTACAAAAGTAGTCAGCGGCGGAGCAATGCAGGCTGCAGAAACACCAGCCATAAACGTTGTATTGCCCTGAGCCAGTAAGGCTGTCCCAGTGACGTATGCTGCCTTATTAACCGGACCGCCCATATCAAAGGCTGACATACAGCCGATAATAACCCCTAAAATCAGCGGATTGGCATTCTCAAATGCTGCCAGCCAGGCCATTAAGCTTTCATTTACCCAAGCCATCGGTGCATTGATCAGCGACATTATCAAGCCTGTAAAAAGAACTCCAAATACCGGATAAAGAAAGATAGCCTTTAAACCGTCCAAGGACTTGGGCAGAAAAACCAATATTTTTTCTAAGGCTAATACTATATAACCCGCTGTAAAACCTGCTATAATACCGCCTAAAAAACCTGAACCACCGTTAACAGCCATCAAACCGCCAACCATACCAGCAGCAAAGCCCGAGCGTTTAGCAATAGATTCAGCAATAAAAGCAGCCAGAACAGGAGTCATCATTCCCATAGCTACAGCACCTATGTCCGTATTCAGCAAGGCAGCGAACCAATTATACTGGCTGTTTTGAGGATCAGAGGAATAAATACCAAATAGAAAAGAAACAGCAACTAATACTCCTCCTGCAACGACGAAAGGCAGCATGCGAGAAACTCCGTTCATTAAATGCTTATATATCTGATGACCAACGCTCTCTTGCCCTCTGCCGGCAGTTTGCTGAACTGCTTCTGTTTTTACAGCGCTTCCGCCCTGGATACTGCCTTTGCCTGACAAGGCATCAGCTATCAATTGATCTGCCTTTCTGATACCATCAGCTACAGGCACAGAAATCACACGTTTACCAGCAAAACGTTCAGCCTGAACATCCTTATCTGCTGCAATAATAACAGCATCAGCGCTAGCAATTTCTGCCGATGTCAGTGCATTTTCAACACCAACCTGCCCATGTGTTTCGACTTTTATACTTATCCCTCGCTTTTTGGCCGCTTTTTCCAGAGCTTCCTGAGCCATAAACGTATGTGCAATGCCGGTCGGACAGCCGGTCGCGGCAACAAGTTGATATGTTGACATGATTATACCTCCATTTTTTGAACCTGAATATGTTTTTTTAGTTCTTCGACATCACTAAAATCTGTGAGTCCGCTTTTAAAAGCGGTTGACGAACCAGCGGCAACGCTCCTTGCTAAATTATCTTTTATATTCTGCCCGTTAACCAATCCTGTTAAAAAACTTCCCAGCAAAGTATCCCCAGCGCCGGCTGTATTGACTACCCTACCTTTAGGAGCACTGCAGAACCAGGCAGATAAGTTTTCCGCAATATATACAGCACCTTTAGATCCCAGAGACAGCAAAACATTTTTTGCTCCCAGATGAATCAAACGTCTGCCGTACAGTAAGCTGTGTTCTCGTGTCAAGCCTGTTAAACCAAACCATTCAGCAAGTTCTTCATCGTTAGGTTTTAAGAGATAGGGTTGATAAGAAAGTGTGTCTAGAACTGCGGGGTGGCTGACATCAAAGACAGCTTTTATCCCCCTTTCCTTGCTGATTTTCGCCAGTTCAGTCAATATCCCCGGATCTACTCCTTTTGGCAGACTTCCTGAGACAACTATATAATCATTTTCGGCCATCTCCCAAATCTGCCTAAGCAGCTCATCCTGAGCTTCTCGGCTGACTGTTGGTCCTTGATTAACCAATTTAAATTCCTGATTACTAGTATTGACTTTTGTAAACACGTTAATTCGAGTGAGACCAGCTACTTCCACAAAGTTGTTGGCCACTCCCTGTTCAGTCAGATAATCTCTGATATAGCGGCCTGTAAAACCACCTGTAAAGCCTAGCGCAGTGCTGCTTAACCCCAGCTTTTTCATCACCAGTGAAACATTGACTCCTTTTCCATTAGCCTGAATTTCATTAGCTAGCGTACGGTTGACCTTGCCTGCTTCCATTCTCTCTGTTTCTATAAATAAATCTATCGCCGGATTCATCGTACAAGTATAAATTACCATCTCTCCTCCACTAAGATACAAAAACTTACAGTGAAAACTGCCTGTTATTTTTGTCAAGAATTCTTTTGTATAAGGTCTATTGCTGACTTGCATTTCACTGTCTTATCTAGTATATTTATCTTAGCACTTTAATTTTGAATGCGTTTTCGGTTTTTGCGGTGATATTGAACAGATTTTCAGGAAGATAAAATGACCCGGCACCATTTAACAGATACAGAAACATATATTTGGAACTATATAAATAATCATTTCGATTATGTTACCCACCTGACTATCTCTGAGTTAAGCGAGATTCTGAGTGTCTCCAATGCTTCTGTCACCAGGACATTGAAGAAAAAAGGTTATGCTGGCTTTTCGGCTTTCAAACACGAAATCCAGAGTAAAAGCAGGGACAGCCTGCATATCATAGATAATCAGCATATGACAGCTGATACTAAACAGTCCATTATCAAAAATTACCAAGAAGTCATTCGCACCTTAAATATGATTGATGCTGATGTTCTGGAACAAGCAATTGCTGCTATCAAAAAAGCTCAACGCATCATGATTTTTGCCCGTGGCTTTTCAGAAATGACCGGATCAGAAATGCTGATTAAATTTCAATTAAGTCAGAAATACTGTGAACTGCACACAGACCCAAATATTATCCGGCCAGTCAGTAAACGGCTAAAGCCAGAAGATTTAGTTGTTTTTATTTCTCTCAATGGTGAAACAGCGGCACTGGTTGATGCTGCTAAAAACTGCCGGCAGAACCAAATTAAATCTATTTTAATCAGCGCCAATCCATCGGGTTCCTTAGCTAAATTTACAGACTATCAGCTCTTTGGTTTTAAATCCGAACTCTCGTATTTCCCTGATTTTGAAGTTCACTCGCGTCTGCCCTTGGCTATCCTTTCTCGGATTGTTTTAGATGCTTATGCCGCCAGCCTAAAAAACAACAGACAGGAAAACGGCTTTCTGTACTAAATCTGCTGTTCAATCCCACAGACACCAGAAATGAAACCAAACAGAATGTTAAACCAGCGCTTCCTCTCACTTTCCTCTATCTAAATCTGACTGAAAATCAGCCCTCATAAAAGCCATTAGTCTTAATAAAAAAGGCCCTTCTTATTAATAAAGAAGGGATCCGAACTCAGACACCGGATTAACTGACTTAAAAGACAGCTGACAGTCTAAAGCAAGAAAGCCAGCAAGTTCAAAAAAGTGAACGCTTTAAAGTATAACGATTCATACTCCGCTCTCTATATCTTCGCCAGCCTTACTTTGCAGAAGTAACCGCCCTGTCTTTGATTTTTTAACCCTCCCTTATCTGCTGATTTTTAATCAAAGATAAAGGAGGGCTTTTTATGCTTATATTATCATTCCCAAAAATAAGGGTAGAAAAGATTATCTGTTCGCATCCTCACTGGATACTTCTTCTTGGCTGCTGCTATCTTTTATATCTGAGACAAAGGGAGCCTGGTCAGCTTTCTTATTTTTGCTGGCTGCTTTTTCATAAACATCATTGACCGCTTTAGCAGCAGAAGCTGCTAAACCGGCAAGAGTCGCCTGAACAGCATTTGAATCAGCCGCTTTCTCTGACTTACAATGATGATCCGGCATTATATCCTTAAACATCTTCTTGCTTTTATCAGATAGAGCCTGCCGTTTCTCTTTCGTAGCCATACTGTAAACAAGCCCTGTTAACATTGCTGCAGTCAGTACCCCTTGAAAAAAAGTCATCCCTTTTTTATTTGATTTTTTTGACATACCGTCTCCTTTTATTTTGTGCTAGATCTGTGTTCTCTTATCAGCCCGCGGATTAGCTGAACTGTGGGTAAGACTATTGTTATTATTTGAAACAGTCTTATCCATTTTCCTTTTTTAGCTCTTCTGTTTTTCATATCATCCTTTATATTTCTTTACTTACAGTAAGCAAGAAAGGGCTTTATCTGCCCTGTAATTTACTGCAGATGGGACCTGTCACTTGTTTCAGCAGATTCTGAAAGCGTCTGTTTTGTCTTTACAGCCTGCTCTTCAACAAACTTGCCTGTCGTTTTTCCAGCCTCTGTCACACGGTCCTGAACAGTGACGGAATCGGCTTCAAACTCATCTAATGTTCTGGTATCAACCACTTCAACATTGACTTCGATGACATCTAAATGTGTCATTTTAGCCACTTCCTGCTGCACAACTTTTTTAATCTGTTTAACGATATCTGGGATATCCTTGCCGTACTCAACAACAATACGCAGATTTGCTGCAACCTGCTTAGTTCCCACTTCCACATCAACACCTTCCGTCATATCATCACTGTTGACAACTTTATTCTTTAGGTCGGAGAAAAAACCACCGCTGAAAGCCAAGAGTCCTGAGACGCTTTTTAAAGACTTTCCAATAATTTTTTCAATGACTTTGTCGCTGTAGATAATATTGCCTTTTAGGTGTGTTTTCTTATAAGTTTGCTGGCTGCTTTTGCCAGTTAATACTGTATCTGCCATTATTTCTCCTCTTTTTTATTTTTTGCTGTCAGTTTTTCATCTGCTGCATCACTAATTACTTTTTTAGCCTTTATGGCTTTTTCTTTGGCTTTACCGGAAAGTTTCTCTGACTTTCCTTCAATCTCTTTTTCTTTATTCCCGGTTATTTTCCCGGCTGTTTCTTTCAGAGATCCTTTAACTTGCTCTTCTTTTGCCTTATATTTTGCTTTTTCCATCGTTTGATTTTCCTTTTTTATCTAACCCGCGGCCCATCAGATACCGATTCAGCTTCCTTGGCCAGTTTCGTATACTGTTTAGAAGCGAAATCACCTGTTGTTTGAGCGGCATCTGCCAAGCGGTCCTGCAGACTCACTTTGTCATTCTCGTACTGTTGATAAGTCTTGATGTCAGCTACGCTGACATTAACTTCCACCACTTCCAGCCCTGTCATCCGTTTGATTTCTTCTGCAATAACTGCCTTAATATTTTCAAAAACTGTCGGAACATGCTTTTGATATTGAACAACAACAGATAAGTCAACAGCTACCTGTTTTCGGCCGATTTCCACATGAATACCGTCTGTTACTGTATCGGTATTAATAAGCTTATCTTTCACATTAGCTAAAAAACCGCCGTCTGCTGCTAACAGACCATCAACTGTTTCTAAAGCCAGACCAACTATTTTTTCGATCACTTTATCGGCATAGGTCAGTTCCCCTTTAATTGCCATTTCAGATTTTATTCCAGCCATTGCTATCCTCCTATTTCAAATTATCCAACAAACCTGTTTTTTTCAGGTAAGCAGAAGCATATACCCCTGCTGTTACAAAAATTAGGATAACTAGCGTCTTCAACAAGCCATAATTGACCAGCAGCAGAGCAAGAAGCAATCCTGTTAGACCGCCGATAATAGGGTAGCGGTACTGTTTAAATAGTTTTATAAAATCCATATAGCCTCCTATTTAACACGTTGAGACAGGGATTGTTCCCTAGTTTCAATATGATTGATGTCAATGCGGTAATCCACCTTATTTTTAATCCCAAAGAAAGTATCCAAGCCTGTGCGAATTGCTTTTTTTAACTCAGTCACTTTCTCTGTTACATTAACACGCGGAACAATTTTCCCGGAAATCCTTATTTTAAACTTATTTTTATACAGCTTAGCTGACACATTGGGAGCCTTCATCACACCTTCTTCTTCAACAATAGTCCGTACATAACTTTCTAAAGCGGACTTTTTAAGTTTGAGCTTCCCGGGCTGACTATCTTCCAATTCAATTTCTGTATAGGTTCTCGGATAGAGAGCAAGAATTACTGTAACTACAAAAACAAATATCATAGCAGCAAACGCAAGCCAGAAAAAGTAAGGCGAGAGAGCTCTCTCCCAGAAAGGGGTTAGCCTAAAGAAACGGACTAATTCTTTGAAGCCATCAGGCAGCGCAGCTAAGCTGCCGTAATGGACAGCTCCTGCGCCTAATAATGCCAGAAGAATGAGGCCGGTCAAAATGAAAAACATTTTTACCAGTTTGTTCATATTTTGTCTCCTACCTCGCACGATCTAAGAAAAAGGCTGCTATAGCAACGACAATAACCGCGCCTATTATCGATGGAATCAATGCCATCCCTGCTAAGCTAGGTCCCCAGCTTCCAAACAGAGTCTGCCCAAGAGCCGATCCGATCAGACCGGCAGCGATGTTCGCTATCCAACCCATAGAGCCGCCTTTTTTAGTAAGGGCACCGGCCGCAAGACCTATCAAAGCACCTACAATAATTGACCATAACATAATCATTTCCTCCTTATATTGGATCAAGTTTTAAAGAGACAATCTATTTTTAAAAATAAGAAGTCTCTTTATTTTGTGACAACTTTATTTCTAAAGTCTATTGTCATTTTATCCTAGTTCATTCTCCCTGTCAAGCTATTCTTCTCAGAAACAACATTTTTTTATTTTTCTGTTGTCCAAGCGTCCTTGGTATGCTATAGTAATAACTATAAAAAGCTGGCTGGACTGCCTGCTTATAATAACAATATAAAATACGCTAGCCTTTTCCTATTTTGCTCCTTTTTTCTGCTGCCAGTTTATTCTCCTTCCTATATTTTCTCAGACTTAGCTCTGCTGAACCTCTTATTACTGAACAAAATACCATTTGAGGTTGCTGATCTTCTTAAACAGGTAAGGTGTACAACAAAAGCTGGCTGACATCACTAATCACTTTCCTTCACTCCCTGCCTAATTTTAAGGCTGGGGTTGAAAGTTTCTGACAAAAATCGCTCCCGCTTCATTTAATTTATCTGGTGGTTGCTATTTCCAAAATCATCTTTTAGAAGGGTTTGAAGTTATTTTCAAACTCCTGTTTATCTGCGCTAAGTTTCATTTGCTGTCATACTGCGTGCAGCTTAAAAACTGGCGTCACTGTCTGTAATCTGCCCAAGACAATCTACTTTTCTTAAAAGCTGCTGCTTTTATTTAGTTGTGCTTGTTTTTTAGTACAGGAGGGAAACATGCCTAATCGTAAAATTGTAAAAACAGCAAAATTTCAAAAAATTGCTGTTGAAGTTGCTAAAAAAATCGCCATTGGCGATTACTCTGTCGGCGAAAAAATCAAATCACGCTCCACTCTGGCCGCTACTTTCGGTGTTTCACCTGAGACAACCAGACGGGCTCTTAACATTTTAGCTGACCTGCATATCGTCGCTTTGAAACATGGAAGCGGTGCCATTGTCCTCTCCAAGGAAAAAGCGATAGAATTTGTTGAAGACTTTGATAATACAAATGATATTGAAATACAAAAAGAACGCATTCTTAAAAAAATTGATGAACAAGAAAAAAATCTTTTAGAACTCAAAGGCTTGGTGTCAGTCTATTTGGATCAATCCAAGCTGGTCAATAAAAAGTACCCGCTCGATCCTTATGGCTTAAGATTGGATGCTGATTCAGAGCTCGTCGGGCTGCAGGTCCAGGAAGCTCAGATTTGGCACAAAATCGGTGCTGTCCTTGTTGCTATAGAAAGAAATAATGAGCTTCTCTTAGCACCAAGCCCCTACCAGCGGCTGCAGGAGGACGATCTGATTTATTTTATCGGTGAAGAAGCAAGCTACACTCGAATGGCTGAGGTTTTTCACTTAAAAAAATAATTCTAAAATATAGGAATTTCTGGAAGCTGCAAAGATTGATATTATCCCAAATCTTGGTCTTACCCTTTTGGCAAGCCAGAAATAATCAACAGTGCCCGCAGATAATCCTAAATAGCAGTAACCAGTCAGAGAATTAGGCAGATATGGATCTCCTGTGAAGCTTAGTTTGTCTGCTATGAGGCACGTAATGAATCGAACCGAAACACAACGGTGTAAATATCACTTATCCTAACTAGCAAAGAAGCAATGATAGCATAAAAGGCTTGAGACAGTTCTGTCCCAAGCCCCTTTACTTTTTTAGATATATACGTTTGACGCAGCAGCTGACTGCAAGTCCTTATCCCTTGTTGTAGATAGGCAGTCCCCTAATCATCTGTCCGGAGATAGGACAGCAAAAATTTTCAAATAATTATCTGACCCTCTTTTATTTTACATCTTCCTGAATCGAACTGATTGCCATTTATAAAATTTTAAAATATGGCTGAACTTATTCATTTAGATTAGCGGTTTTTCGCTATTATCACTGAGATTCATGTTATCCGCATTTTTTCGGATAAGATTCCCATTTGCCTTAGAGTAAGATTCTTAACAGATGAGCCAGGCAGCAAAAATTAATCTGCCTCACTGGGGGCAAAAATCCAGCAGCTCTTTGTACTCCTTAACTGTCTGCCAGCCGCTGATATTTTCTGGTAACGGGTGGGCATAAAAGACAACAGTTAAATGGTGCCTGAGTAGATTATCCCTGCTGCTGTCAGCACCAACTTATCATACAGCACGGCTTGGCTGAAGGGATAGAGGTCACCAACAAGGGCTTCACCGCTGTCCATTAGCAAAGACACACTGTCTTGGCTGTGCCCAGATATGTGGAGAATCTCCCCGCTGATGCCTAAATCGGCCAGAAATGCTCTGCTATTTTTCAAAGAAAGCAAGTGAATCTGCTCGTCAGCAATAGGTTTAAAACTGCTGGACTTCTCTTTTGCAAAAATGGCATATGACTGATGAATAAAAGCTTTCTGCACATCAAGAACAAGCAGTTTAACTCCTAAATCCATCAAATCCTGTGCCAGCCCCATATGGTCAGGGTGATAAGGAGATAGGCAATATTATCGACTGTCATTCCAATCCGCTTGATGGCCTTGAAAAAAGCTGGCAAAGTCCCTGCCCAGTCCGTATCGACCAGAAGATTTTTTCGTTTTCCTTAACCAGATAAGTGCGTGTGTTGGCGTATAAAAGTTCCTGTATCATCATAGACCTGAACCCTTAAGCGCATCAGCCAAGGCCGCAAAGTCTGAAATAGAGAGAGTTTCACCGCGGACAGAAGGCGAAATACCGGCTCTTTCTAAACTGTCTTTCAATTGGGCCTTAGTTTCTTCTGATTTGCCAAAATAACTGATGAGGTTGTTCCAGAGGGTTTTGCGGCGATGGGCAAAGGCAATCTTAGTTAGGCGAAAAAAGAAATCCTCATCTTTCACCTCAACTAACGGCTCCTGTCGACGTGTCATTTTAAGAATGGCAGAGTCCACATTGGGCGCAGGAACAAAGACTGTCTTTGGCACAACAAAAGCCAGTTTTGCCATCATATAATACTGAACAGCAATGGATAAGGAACCGTAGGCTTTGGTGCGGGGCCCGGCAGAAATACGGTCGGCCACTTCTTTTTGCATCATGACCACAAACTCGACAAAAGGAATTCTGCTCTCAATCAGGTGCATGAGGATAGGTGTCGTGATGTAATAAGGCAGATTGGCCACCACCTTGATGGGCAGACTAGGATCAGCAAAAGCCTCGATGTGCGCCTGTAAATCAGACTTGAGAATATCCTCGTTGATGATTTGGACATTGTCAAAATCTCTCAAAGTATCTGCCAAAATCGGTATCAAGCGGTCATCGATTTCAAAGGCCATGACCTCGGCTGCCTGTTCGGCTAAAAACTCGGTCAGAGCTCCAATGCCGGGACCGATTTCAATCACATTGACATCTTGATTAATCTCTGCCGTATCGACAATTTTTTGCAAAATATTGCTGTCGGTCAAAAAGTTCTGACCAAAGGATTTTTTAAAGGTGAAACCATGGCGCTCTAAAACAGCACGGGTTACACTGTAATCTGCTATTCTCATAAAAATTTTTCTCCCTTTTTAACGCCGGGCCAACTCCCCCAGCAGCCGGTATAGCCTTTCCTGTTCGGTTTTATTATAAGCAGAACGGTTGGCTTTGACCTCTTTACAGTGTTCATCATATAAAAAGCCGTCAAAACCAGCCTCACTGGCTAAGGCTGTATAAACTTCTGCCATCTTTTCTGCTGGTATTGAAAATCTTGATTTCAGCCGGTAAACTGCCTTCATGACAGGTGTGAGATTAGGATAGCGTGAAATATCAAGCTTTACATTGGTCACACGGACAGCCTGAACACTGACTTTCGGGTACTGCTCTCTTTGATAGAGAGACAGCATCAGGAGAGCCAGTTTATTTTGATAGTAAGTTTTTGATGGAGAGTAGGATTTTTCTCCGTTCAGATTATCAAAGTCCAGACTTATTCTAGGGTACATTATCAAACCCTTGGAAGAGATGTTTAATATCCGTCCGTCAGAGGACTCCTCTAAAGCAGGCAGCAAGAGCTCTGACAATAAATAGGGGGCAAGGACGTTGGTCGCAAACTGTTTTTCCAGACCGTCTCTGGTCAGAACCCGTTTTTTGACAGAGAGGTCAAAATCAGCAGCATTATTAATCAGCACATCCAGCGACCGATTTTGTTCCAGATAGGCCGCCGCTGCTTGGCGAACGCTCCTTATATCCGCTAAATCGGCAAGCTTGTAATCAACCTGTCCGCTGCCCGTTTCTTCCGTGATTTTCCGGCAAGCCTCCTTAGCACGCCGTTCATTGCGGCAAAAGAGAGTAACCTGCCAGCCTTTTTGAACCAGCTGTTTGGCTGCTTGATAGCCGATACCGCTGTTGCCTCCTGTAATAATCGTCCTTTTCATTTTTCCTCCTAAACATGATAAAACACAGTTATGCTGTCGGTTAGAGATAGCGTCTCACCTTTTTACAGTAAGCTCGATATGTCTCGCCAAACGCTGCCAAACATTCTCTTTCTTCGGCCAGAATAATCCAATGGACCGACACTTGAAAGACCAAAACACAGACCAGAAACAAAACAGACTTTGTTAAGCCGGCTATTCCCAGAAAGCAGACAAAATAGGCTAAGTACATGGGATGACGGGATAAGGAATAAAGTCCTCTTGTACAGAAGGTCGTGCCGCTTGCCCCAGCAAAATCAAGCATAGCTGCAGCGCAAAGGATTAAACCTAAACCATAAAAAATAATGCCAGCAAAAGTGAGCCAGGAAAAATCCAGCTTAATCTTCACGAAAAAGGCAGTCCCTAAAATGGCCAGATTAGCTGATTGGTAAATATAGTAAGCTGCTTTTTCACCATTTGCCATCGGGGCAAAATGTGCAGCACGCGCCAAAGCAGATTTGCTTAAAAATGACAGCAAGCCAAATCTGATGAGCAAAAAAGGGAGCAAAAGAACAATCGCTGGCATAAGTCCTCCTGTTGGTTTATAGAGCGGTCATTATCTGCAAGAGAATTGACTAAGTTTTGCGGCTAGGCTCAGTTTTCTCATTGTCGCTTTGATACCGAGCTGTTTCTCCAAATAATTAGTAGTCAGGCGCTTCTTTTGGGCAGTTCTTGGCAGATACATGCAGAAGCACTCACTGCCTAGAGTCAGTTCTTCATCTCCAAAGTCTTTGACTGTCAGCTCTTGGCATTTGGCTGCAGGCAAGTCATCATTGGTAAAAACCAGATGGACCCTGATGCTGTCATAGCCAGAGCTAAAAGGATTTTCAAATACAGCTCTCTCAAACTGCGCCGACTCCTTAATGATGACGGCTAAGTCAGCGCCGATTTTTTCTTTAATTGTCTCATGAATAAGCCGGCTTGCTTCATTGTCAGACTGACTTGTTTCAAAGATGATATTTCCACTTTGAATATAGGTTTGAATAGACTGCAGCTCAGAAGCTGTCAGAATCTCTCTCAAATAAGCCATTTTGGGAATTCTATTGGAACCAACTGGCATAACACCGCGAAGCAAAGCAAGTGGCATTTAATTTCTCCTTTCATTCCTAAGATAGTTTTCTAGGCCAGTTTGATAACTTTTCCAATAGGTCATTTCAAGTCCTGCTTCCAGACCATCTGCCAGCACTTCTTGATAGCCGTAAATCCACTCAGATAAGCCTTGTTTCATATGATTCCTGACCATTTCCTGTGTATTCTGATTCAAAAATAATTTTTGAAGGACCGCCGTCACACAAGTAATAGGTAATCTAATCATTTTGGTTATGCCAATTCTGCGGGTGGCAGGTTCTAAGCGATAGCACACATCAACGCCTTCCCGCAAGGCTCTCACCATTCTTTGCAGAGCCTGTCTATCCTGAGCTAAGGTTTGAAAATCCTTTTTCTCTAATAAAGCACCCGCAGTAATAGATTGTTGTAAATAATGCACTTTCAGCCAAGCAAAAATATTTTTATCATATGCTGTTTTCACCCCTGCCTGATGCAAATCATTGCGGAAGGTCTGAATAAGCTTTTTGTTAAAACCGCCTAACCGTACGGCTTCATCAAAAAGAATGACCTCCAGTCCTTTTTGGTCTCTGCCGCCGCCAATATTCGAAGGAAAAGCTGCCATTATTTTCTCTTTTGGCAAACAGCCCTTTAATTCATTTATTAAATTCCAATGATTTTGTATAAAAATGAATCCTTTGGTCAAGCCTTGTTTAGCAGATAAGACAGGCAGAATTTCGTGAAGCTGATAACGATTGACTGTCACCAGAACACAATCATAAGTTTTTTTATATTCTAAGACAGTCTTTGGCTGAAAAGTTTTCTTTTCATAAACCTTTGCTTTCTGCCGCAAGTCTTTGACCGCCAGACTGACCGGCTTGGTTAAGGGCTTCCTGACTAGGACGTCAACATCATTATAGGGAGATAATAGCCAAGCAAGCGTTAAACCAATCGTTCCTGCCCCGTAAATTAAATATCTGCTCATTATTTTCACCTTTTATTGTCTTGTTGGCCTTATAAGCATTACTGAAGTGCTTTTCCCATAAAAGGAGGACAATATTTTTTGCGGCAAGAAGCTGCGTCTAGTAAAAGAATAAGCTTAAACCGAGTAAATGAGGAATTTTATTACAGCTTTTCTAATAATTTTTCCTTTAATTCTTTAAGCTCTAACGCTGTCGGTCTGGCATGTTCTGCATACATCTTATCAAAAGGCAGCCACCATACTGGACCTCTTCCCTGCTGCCCGTAGCGGCCTAAATCGCCTTTTTTTCTCGGAAAAAGATGCCAATGTAAATGACTTTCCCCATTGCCAAGGCTCTCAATATTCATTTTATCAGCTGAAAAGGCGTTGCTGACGGCTCCGGACACAAGCGCCATTTCAGATAGATGCCGAACACGAAACTGCTGCGGCAAATCATGCAAATCTGAAACATGACATTTACAAAGAAAAAGGGTATAGCCTTTGAAATACTGATAATCACCAATGACTACATAGCCTGTTTCAAATTCTTTTACAAAATATTGATTTTCCCCTTTTTTTATCCAATCAATTCGTTCACAAATAAGACACATCTTTAATCTCTATACTTCTCCATCGCTTTTTCGACATCTTCCAGGGTGATGCCGAACAACTCTAGACGTTTAAGCAGCTGCTTGCCGTTAGTATAGCCGATGCGCAGCTGCTGTCCAAGAAATTCCCGCCGCCTGCGGCTGTCGGTCCTCGTAAGCAGACCCAGTCTTATAAGATCGGCTTTGCTGATATCAAAGTGATTATCATCATCGAAACAGCCGACCACACCAGCGAGAGCTTTTTGCAAAGCATCAAAACCGGCATGCTCTACACCGAGAGAGCGACCTTTGCTTTTGGACTTGGGCTTAGCTTCATCGGGATTGAGAAAAGCATGTTTAGCAGTTGGGATGGCCTGCATAATACGTTTACGGATACATTCCCCGCTGTAGTCAGGATCCGTAAAGACAATAATACCCCGCAGGTCATTGAGACGCTCCAGCCGCTCCAAATCCGCATCCGTAAGGGCTGAGCCCCTTGTTTCATAGGTATCAACATCATAAAAACGGCGCAAATTAACCGTATCATCTTTGCCTTCTACAACAAGGACTTCCTGAATCGTTAGTTTACTGTTCAAAGCCAAACACCCTCACTGCATTTTGATAGGTCGCTTCTGCCGCTTCTTCTCCTGTCAAACCGCGAAGTTCTGCAATTTTATCTGCTACATAACGGGTATAAGCGGTCCGGTTTTCTTTACCGCGCTTAGGTACAGGGGCGAGGTAGGGCGCATCGGTTTCAATCAAAATTTTATCTAAGGGCAGCTCTCTGGCTGCTTCCTGAACTTCCAGTGCTTTTTTGAAAGTCACAACACCAGAAAAAGAAATCATCAGACCCAAATCAACAAATTTTTCTGCCATGGCAAGCGAACCGGAATAAGAATGCATAATTCCGCCCTTGGGACCGACACCTGCTTCTTTGATAAGCTCATAAGTATCGTCCAGCGCATCACGTGTATGGACGACAAAAGGCAGACCGCAGTCCTTGGACAGCTGAATCTGGCGTTTAAAAACCCTTTTTTGGACTTCTTTAGGGTCTTCCATCCAATGATAATCAAGCCCAATTTCGCCAAGAGCAAGCACTTTAGGGTGTTGAAGACTGGCTAAGAGGAAATCCTCAGCTTCCTGATTATAGGATCCTGCTTCTGTCGGATGCCAGCCGATCGTTGCATATACTTCGGGGAACCTATCAGCTAATTCAAGTGCCTTAGTGATTGTCGGCCGGTCAAAACCCACAACATTCACCCTTGTCACCCCAAGCTCACGCGCAAAAGCAATTTCTTCCTGCTCCCTGCCCTCGAACTGCGGGACATTCAAATGTGTATGGGTATCAAAGATACGGTATGCTGTCATCTTTATCCTTCCTTATTTTCTTGCTGACACTGTGTTTCAAATCAAGCACTGTGTCGAACTTATCTGTCTAAAAAAGTGAAATGAAGCAGGACTTTCGTCCCAGCCACTCTTCCCTGCTCTATTAAAGAGCACTTCAGTTATTTTTTGTAAAACTCACCATCTGCCTTTTAATAGAAACCTTTTCAGCTCTGCAGTCGTTATCCAACCATTCCTTTTGTAAGCCAAAAAATGGCCGGTCGAACCTCAGGCAGACTTACAATATCATAAAAGGTCGGAACCAAACAGGCTGACTTTGCCCGCGGACCTAGTCCCACGTACCTTGCTATTGACTCATTTTAGCTCTCCTTCATTACTGCCATACTGTTCCTTGCTTCTTCAAGGACTTCCATAACAATCAGGCTGTGCTCCAACTGCTCACGCGCAAAGGCCAAGTCCCCTTCTGCAATAACTTTGATAAACTGCTTAAACTCGCTGTACATACGGTGCGGGTGGTGATTGTTATTTTTTTCCTGAGGACGGCTCTTATGATAGCTTAACGTTAAGCTTGGAAGAGTGTTGGTTGCACCATTAACAACTAAAGCGCCTTTATTGCCTTGAAGAGTGGTCCGAATCTCCGATTCAGAATCTTTGGCGCCAATGCAAACAGCCTTAGTGCTGTCATAATCTAAAATCAAAATACCGGAAGTATCGATTCCCCGCTCAATATTAGGATAATAATAGACCGCTGTCGGCTTGCCAAGCAGACCGACAACAAAATGGATATTATAGATGTTAATATCCATGAGAGCGCCGCCCCCTTTTTCCCGGTCAAAAGCCGGCAGGACTGTCCCTTGTTTAAAGGCATCATAGCGGGATGAGTACTGAGAGTAATTGCATTCAACCAGCTTTAAATCACCCAAGGTCGGCAGCGTTTCTTTAATATAAGCATAATTGCCTAAATATTGGTTAGTAATGGCTTCCAGCAATATAAGCCCTTTTTCTTCCGCTAAGACTTTTAAATGTCTTAATTCATCTGCTTTAAGGGTAAAAGGTTTCTCACAAATCACATTTTTCCCGGCCTCTAAAGCCAATTTACTGAAGCGGTAGTGCAAATGATTGGGGACAGCGATATAAGCCGTATCTGAACTGTCTTTGGCAAAGGCCTCCTCAGCATCAGTATAACAGTATCTAAAACCATATTCCGCCTTCATGGCCTGCAGCGTCTCCCAACTGCGCTTTGTTCCAACCAGTGATTCCAGCTGAATCTCAGGCAAATCCGTTATAATACTCAAAAAATCAGAAACAATCATCCCTGAACCAACAATCGTTAAACGCATCAACTTTCTCCTTTCACAAGATACAAAGACCGTGAAAAGCTCACAGCAAAAATAGGAAAACTGACGAAGAAACTTCAGTTTCTAGGAAGTTTTATCTTTTTTGCAAAGAGCTTAGGGCGTGTTCAATTCACCAAGATACAAAGCCCGTTAAAAACGCAAAGTAAAAATAGGAGACTGACCGCTGAGTTATTAAAGACTCTAGGGAAGTCTATCTTTTTTACACAGCGTTTAGGGCGTGTTCAATTCACCAAGATACAAAGGCCGTTTAAAAATCCGTATGAAAATGACGGTAAGTCCGAAATCTCTGATTTCGCAGACGCACCTCTGCCAAGACGACTAGAAAGCTGCGGTCGGCCGTTAGGACGATAAAGCTTTCAGACGGCTACGGCTTTTCTAATCAATTGCTATTACAAAGCATGGTTATACCATCTTTTTCACTAGGATTTTAGGGCGTGTTCAATTCACCAAGATACAAAGCCCGTTAAAAAACCGTATGAAAATGGCGGTAAGCCAGAAATCTATGATTTCGTAGACGCACCCCTGCCAGAACGACTAGAAAGGTGCGGTCGACTGTTAAGGCGATAAAGCTTTCAGACGGCTACGGCTTTTCTAATCAATTGCTATTACAAAGCATGGTTATACCATCTTTTTCACTAAGATTTTAGGGCGTGTTCAATTCACCAAGATACAAAGCCCGTTAAAAACGCAAAGTAAAAATAGGAGACTGACCGCTGAGTTATTAAAGACTCTAGGGAAGTCTATCTTTTTTACACAGCGTTTAGGGCGTGTTCAATTCACCAAGATACAAAGCCCGTTAAAAACGCAAAGTAAAAATAGGAGACTGACCGCTGAGTTATTAAAGACTCTAGGGAAGTCTATCTTTTTTACACAGCGTTTAGGGCGTGTTCAATTCACCAAGATACAAAGACCGTTAAAAATCCGTATGAAAATAGGGACAGACGAGCGATGACTCTCATCGCGATAGATGTCATCTTTTTCACTAGGATTTTAGGGCGTGTTCAATTAATAAGATACAAAGCCCGTTAAAAAATCCGTATGAAAATGGCGGTAAGCCAGAAATCTATGATTTCGCAGACGCACCCCTGCCAGGACGACTAGAAGGGTGCGGTCGGTCGCTAGGACGACAAAACCTTCAGACGGCTACGGCTAGCGGTAAGTCCGAAATCTCTGATTTCGCAGGCGCACCCTTGCTAAGATACAGTAGGCTAATGGTATTTTATTCTTTTTTAAAACTTTAAAATGTTCACTTGACCTTGCGGGAGTGAGATCACCCAGCGGGTGACTTCAGCCCAAAGCTAGAAATAGACAGTGAGGGAAACTGATTGTTTGAAGTACTGTCCCACACTCAGATGTCTGCGGCCGCTAGCTAGTGCAACAGGAAACTCCTGCTGTATGGCCCTCTCACTCCACAGTTTTTAGATTATATTTTAAAATTTTTTGTGCCACTTATAGTGTATCATTTTATAGGAAAAAGGGCAGCTCTTTTAAAAAGTATTTAAGTTGTTGCGTGACATACTAAAGAAGAGACTAAATGAGTAGATAAACCGCTATAACCCTGTAAATATTGCTTGAGGCCGGGAAACCCCGGCCTCAATTTTATAACTAAATATAAAAGGATATCAAAACAGAAACAAAATTCCTGATTTTTGTCTTGCTCACCCATTATCCTAATGCAACATCCATTACCATCATGATGACAAAACCGGCCATCAGACCAAGTGTCGCAATATCTGTATTGCCGTTGGTCTGTGACTCAGGGATTAGTTCCTCCACTACGACAAAAATCATAGCTCCTGCTGCAAAAGCTAAAGCATAAGGAATAATCTGAAGCATAATCATGACCAGAGCAGCACCAAGTACAGCACCGATAGGCTCAACTATAGCAGACATAGATCCCATATAAAAGGCATGAGCGCGTGAACTGCCATCGGCTCTGATAGGAATAGAAAGCGCCGCTCCCTCAGGAATATTTTGCAGACCAATTCCAATCGCCAAACCGATAGCCCCGACTAAACCGGCTACTGTCATATTCCCTGATGCCAAAGCGCCAAAAGTAACCCCCACAGCCAATCCTTCCGGAAAATTGTGAATCGTTATAGCCAAAAAAAGCAAGGCAGTTTTGGATAATTTTTTCTTAGGCTGAATCCCTTCAGCATCATCGACATCCTTACCTAAATGCAGATGCGGGACAATAGCATCAATTAAGCGAAGACTAAGACCGCCCAGTATAAAACCTGCAGTTGCAGGAAACCAAGACCAGCCGCCATAGTCTGCCTCTGCATATTCGATTGACGGAGCCAGAAGAGACCAAAAGGAGGCTGCAATCATAACACCGGCCGCAAACCCCATCATAACATCCAAAAGTTTTCGACTGATATTCCTAAAGAAAAGCACCACCCCTGAACCAAGGATTGTACAGCCCCAAGTAAACAAACCAGCCAAAAACGCCAGCCAGACTACATTCTGCGACATCATCCACTCAATCATCTCATCACTCTCTTTCATAAGATACAAAAGCCGTTTAAAAATCCGTATGAAAATAGGGGTTGGCAAGTGATGCTTGCATCACGATGACAGCCATCTTTTTCACTAGGATTTTAGGCCGTGTTCAGTTCACCAAGATACAAAGGGCGTTTAAAGCTCACAGCAAAAATAGGAGCCTGACCGCCGAGTCACTAAAGACTCTAGGGAAGGCTGTCTTTTTTGCAAAGAGCTTAGCCCGTGTTCAGTTACATCAAGATACAAAAACCCGTGAACAGAGCAAAACAAAAAGGCGGTAAGCCAGAAATCTCTGATTTCGTCTGCGCACCTCTGCCAGGACGACTAGAAGGCTGCGGCAGGCTGTAAAGACTACAAAGCCTTCAGATGGCTACGGCTAGCGGTAACTAGGTAACGATACAGATTCCCAGTCCCCTCACTTTCCCTTTTCTAGGTTCGGGCTGAAATCATCCACTGGATGATTTCACTGCACAGCTCTTAGGGCGTGTTCAATTTCATAAGATACAAAACCCGTGAACAGAGCAAAACAAAAATGACGGTAAGCCAGAAATCTGTGATTTCGTCTGCGCACCTCTACAGCCAGTCAATCTCTAAACTTAAGGCGGGTTCTCTCAGGTTTTATAATTTTAAAACAAATGCTTATTCCGGCTTATGATTCCTAAACCTCTGCTCTTTTAAACCTGCTGTTTTTATCATATCACAAAATAAATTAAAATCAATTTAAGAAAAATATAAAAACAGCTTTGCTTCACCGCCTGCTGACTTTTACAGCGGCAGTTTAAAATTTCTGCTAACGCAGCACAGCGCGACTAGAAAAGACCTTTATTTGCTTTTTCACAGAGATTGATTTTAAAGGCAAAAACATTTTGAACAGGCACTGCATTAAAAAAACCGAAAGCCTCGAGCACTTCCGGTTCCTTGTTACAACACAGCTCTTTTAAGCTGATAAAACTTTGCGTCCTTTGCGACGGCGGCTGGCCAATACATGGCGGCCGTTTTTAGTTGCCATCCTGTGACGGAAACCGTGCTTACGCTGACGGCGAATTTTACTTGGTTGATAAGTCCGTTTCACGTTTCAGAATACCTCCTCATAGAATTTCGTATTCGTTTAGCCGGCTATGTGATATCAGTTACTAAACATACTCATCTATTTTATAATAAAGCTTTGACCCTGTCAAGATTTACTGAACTTTTATTGAACGAAAGAAAATATAGAGAAACTGATGCAGGATTTCAAGGAAAGCATATTCCGAACTCACTTGCACTTCCTACTTTGCTCCAACAACTTAATGCGTATTTTATCGCTTATAAGCAACCACAACATAGCGGTTGGGGTCATTGCCTTCTGAATAGCTCTCGACACCTTCAATTTTAGTAATCGTTTTATGAACGATTTTTCGCTCACTGTTACTCATTGGGTCCATGGTATAACTGCGGCCTGAATCCAGCACCCGTCTGGCAACCTTCTGTGTGAAGTCAATCAGCGTTTCGGTCCGATGTTCAATATAGTCATGGACATTCAGCGAAACAATGAAATTTTTTGAAAAGCGATCATACAGGAAATTCTGAGCTAGAAGCTGCAGCGATTTCAAAACTTTCCCATGATAACCGATGACACGGCCGGCTTCCGGTGTTTCAATCTGCAGATTAATCTGACGGCTCGTATGGCTGGTCTCAATAGTGGCATCAATATCCATCTCATAAATAATTTTTTTGACATAATCACTTACGCCAGCAACTGCCTGTTCAATATCACCACTTTGAGCTTCCACATCAAACTCTGCTGCTACAAAGGCTGCAAAATCACTGTCCCTTTCTGCTGCTTCAGATAATGAGCTGCTGACCGGAGCACCCTCTGCCGGATTAACTTCCAAAACACCTTCTTCCTTTTGAACTTCTCTTAAAAGTGTCTGCGGTGTTTTTTTAGTATCCAAGACTGTTTCCTTGAATTTGTCCCCAACAGCTTGACCGGCTTTTTCTTTTTTCTTTATCATGCCGCTGACTTTGGCCATTTCGAGTGCATCCTCAAGCTGCGAAGAGACAGGTTCATTTTGCCGATTAACAGCATCAGGCACCCCTTTGACCGCTCTTTGGTCAGCCTTATGCGCTGTCGTTTCAGCAATCCCTTCAATATCAACCTGTGCCGGTTTCTTTCCAAACCACAGAAATCCTTTTTTCTCACGTGCAATAACCTTGATATGTGCTTTCAAACGCGAGATTTGCAACTCTTCCAATCCTTTTTCGATAGCCTCTTCAACAGTTGAACCTGTGAAAATCACCATAACAACTCTCTCCTTCAACAAGATACAAAGCCCGTGAAAAGAGCAAAGCAAAAATAGGAAAATTGACGAAGAGTCGCTAAGACTCTAGGAAATTTTATCTTTTTTGCACAGCTCTTAGGGCGTGTTCAATTCCAACAAGATACAAAGCCCGTGAAAAACGCAAAAGGCAAATAGGGGACTGACTGACGAATCGTCAGATTCTAAGTCAGGACATCTTTTTCCCGCAGCGTTTAGGGCGTGTTCGTTTATTTTCTTTGCTTTCTTGCTTTTTTTCTGGCGCGGCGCATTTTGGCCTGACGCTCTTTAGCTTCCCGTTCAGCCTGCTGCCGGGCTGCAATAATCTTAAAAGGATTATTGAGCAGGAGAATCTGGACAACCTGAAAGGCATTGGAGACTGTCCAATAAAGGACAATCCCGCTGGCTAAGCGGAAGCCCATAAAGAAAATTAAGGCCGGCAGCAAATAGGTCATAACTGTCATTGCAAAATTTGCCTCCTTAGCCGCCTTATTTGTCAGCCAAGAAGAAAGGAAAGTAAAGACGGCAGCCAGAACCGCAAGGATAAAATAGGGATCGGGCTGTGACAGCTCCAACCATAAAAATCGCCCGGTACGCAAAAAAGCAACACGTGTCAGTGCCTGATAGAGGGCAATCATAACCGGCATTTGAATGGCCAGCGGAATAAAGCTGGCATAAGGATTAACACCATATTTTTTATAGAGAGCCTGACTTTCCTCGGCTAATTTCATCCGGCTCCCGCTGTCTCTCCCAGAATACTGGGCCTGCAATGCTTTTAACTCGGGCTGAAGATCCTGCATTTTTTGTCCGGACTTGATTTGCATATTATATAAAGGCATCATCAGGGCACGGATAATAATGGTAAAGAGAACAATCCCCAGCCCGATGGAACCGTCGAAGGACAGCCATCTGATGGCTTGGGCAAAAAAATAAACAAGCTGATCCCATCCATTGCCGGATGAAGCACTGACCTCACTGCGGCTGCAGGCAGACAAAAATAAAAGACCGCTGACAGCTAACCCTGATAACTTAATTTTTCTTCTCACTATCTGAACCTTCCTGATATAATTTAGCAAGTTTAAGAACATGCCGCAAATTTTTCTTTATCTCATGATAATCCAAAGATTCCACTCCTTTTCTGGCAATTACAACAAAATCATCAGAAACCAGACGGCTTTGAAACTCCATAAGCGCATGCCGGATTTTACGCTTAACCGCATTACGGATAACCGCATTGCCGATTTTTTTACCGACAGAAATTCCGGCTCTAAAGTGCTGCTGCTGCTTTGCTAAACGGTAGACAACAAACCGCCGGTTAGCAACATTTTCCCCATGGTCAAAAATGGCTTGAAAATCTTTGTCGCTCTTGACACGGTAGGTCTTCTTCAAAACATAACTCCAAACATCTAAATTATTACTATTATACCACAAAATAGAAAAAAGCCTCAACCCTTGGTATTTTGGCTTTCTTTACTTATGATTTTAAATCGTCTTTGGCTTGCTTTATCTGCTCTTTAACCTGCTCAAAGCCTGTCCCCCCAAGCGACTGCCTCCTCTCAACTGCTGTGCGGGAGCGGAGAGCTTGGTAAATATCCTCTTCAATTAAGTCAGATAATTCCTGATAGCGTTCCAAAGGAACATCCTGCAGGTAATATCCGCCTTTCGTACACTCTAAAACCAGCCTGCCGACAAGAGCGTGGGCCTCACGAAAAGGCAAACCTTTGCTGGCCAGATAGTCGGCAAGCTCAGTTGCATTGGAAAAATCTTTTTCCGTTGCCTGAGACATTTCTTCCTTGTGGACAGTCATTGTATCAAGCATGCCAGCTAAAATATCCAGAGCAACTGTTACGGTTTCTGCTGTATCAAACATCCCCTCTTTATCTTCCTGTAAATCTTTATTGTAAGCCAGAGGAAGAGATTTCATAACGGTCAGCAGGCTGAGCAGATTGCCATAAACCCGGCCCGATTTTCCGCGAATCAATTCCGCCATATCGGGATTTTTTTTCTGCGGCATGATGGACGAGCCGGTTGAAAAAGTGTCAGACAAACTGATAAAATGGAATTCATGAGAACACCAGCTGATCAGCTCTTCACACAAACGGCTCATATGCATCATCAAAATACTGGCATTAGCCAGAAATTCTAGAATAAAATCGCGGTCCGATACTGCATCAAGCGAGTTGCTGTAAGGCTTAGCTAAACCGAGCAAATCTGCTGTCCGCTCACGGTCAATAGGGAAGGTTGTCCCAGCAAGAGCAGCCGCTCCTAAGGGAGAAAGGTCCGTATGTTCAAAATTGAAATCAAAACGCTCACTGTCCCTTGTAAACATATTATAGTAGGCCAGCAGATGGTGCCCGAAAGAAACAGGCTGAGCATGCTGCAAGTGAGTATAGCCCGGCATAATGGTATAAGTATGCTCTTGGGCAAGATCAAGCAGTACTTGGCGCAGATGGTCCAATTTTTCCAGCACTTCTTTTAATTTCGCTTTCAGATACAGATGCATATCTGTTGCGACCTGATCATTCCGTGAGCGCGCCGTGTGAAGCTTACCGGCCACTGAACCGATCTCAGCTGTCAGGAGGGCCTCGATATTCATGTGAATATCCTCATTGTCCACAGTAAAGACTAACTGTCCGTCTTCATACTGCTTAAGTAGTTTTTCAAGGCCGGCTTTGATAGCAGCAGCTTCTTCTGCTGCAATAATTCCCGTCTCACCCAGCATAGTGACGTGAGCGAGCGATCCCTGAATATCGTATTTAGCCATTTTTTGGTCAAAACTGATTGACGCTCCAAATGCCTCCACCCAGTCCTCAAGGCTGGCTTCAAAACGGCCGCCCCAAAGTTTTTCTTTTTTTGTCATGATGATTCCTCTATTTATAAGAAAAAGTAAACCTGAACCGCAGCAGGTTTCCCTTTGTCTCTTTTTCTTGTTTTGATTTCAGTTAAACTAATAGTTCAAAACGGCAACACTCTGCTAGTCGTCCTGACAGAGGGGCGCAGACGAAATCAGAGATTTCTGGCTTACCGCCAGCCGTTAACGTCTGGAAGCTTTGTCGCCTTAACAGTCGACCGCACCTTTCTAGTCGTTCTGGCAGGGGGGCGCAGACGAAATCAGAGATTTCTGGCTTACCGCCAGCCGTTAACGTCTGGAAGCTTTGTCGCCTTAACAGTCGACCGCACCTTTCTAGTCGTTCTGGCAGGGGGGCGCAGACGAAATCAGAGATTTCTGGCTTACCGCCTTTTTGCTTTGCTCTTTTAAGGGGCTTTGTTTCTTATGAAAACGGGGCGGGAGATGGTACTCCCGACCCTTGCTTTGTCTCACCGGACACTATTCTTAAAGGTCGGCTCTCAGGCCGGCTTTATTTAAGCTCGTTGTGGCTCACTGAGCACATTGACGAGAAAGTCTGCTATATAAGAAAAGAGGGGTTCAGATGCGCCTCACAGGACACTTTTATCTGAAATATTCCGGCACTTTTCTTTAGTCATTCTCAGGTGTATTGTTTTGAGCCTGCTCCTGTACTTGAGCGTTGACTTTTGTCGGCAGCCCCCAAAGTTTGATGAACCCGACAGCACTGTCTTGGTCAAAGGTATCAGCGCTAGTATAAGTAGCCAGGTTCTCATCATAAAGGGAGTTAGGAGACTTGCGGGCAACCACTTTTGCGCTGCCTTTATAAAGTTTAACTTTAGCTGTACCGTTAACGTTTTTTTGGCTCTCTTTAATATAGGCCAAAATCGCATCGGTGGCTGGGCTGAACCAGAGCGCATTGTAAATCAGATTAGCCAGCTCATTCTCAAGAATAGGCTTAAAATGAGCGACTTCCCGAACCAAAGTCAAATCTTCAATCTCTTTATGAGCGGCTAACAGTGTTACTGCACCTGGGCATTCATAAATCTCTCTTGATTTAATACCAACCAGACGGTTCTCAACATGGTCAATCCGTCCTATTCCGTGTTTTCCGGCGAGCTCATTTAATTTTTGAATTAAATCAGCCAGCTTCATTTTCTGCCCGTTAAGAGCAACAGGGGTCCCTTTTTGAAACTCGATTTCAATATAATCCGCCTTGTCCGGAGCATCTTCTACAGCGCTTGTAATACCAAAGGCATCTTCCGGCGCCTCGTTCCATGGATTTTCAAGAATACCACATTCATTGGCACGTCCCCATAAATTCTGGTCAACCGAATAAGGATTGTCCAAATCCGCCGGAACCGGAACCCCGTGGGCTTTAGCATATTCAATTTCTTCCTCACGCGACCACTTCCACTCACGAACCGGTGCGATAACTTTGAGATTCGGATCAAGCGCAGCGATAGCGACCTCAAACCGAACCTGATCATTTCCCTTGCCGGTACAGCCGTGAGCAATCGTCCCAGCATTTGTTTTATGGGCAATTTCTACCAGCTTCTTAGCAATAATCGGACGGCTGAGCGCTGAAACCAAGGGGTATTTCTGCTCATAATAGGCGTGAGCCCAAAGAGCAGGAAGAACATAGTCTTGGGCAAATTCATCCTTAACATCGAGGACATAAGATTCAACAGCTCCGACTTTCAGGGCTTTATCATGAATAAAATCAAGATCTTTGCCTTCACCGACATCCATGCAAACAGCAATCACATCATAGTCTTTTTTAAGCCAAGTGATGGCAACTGATGTATCTAGACCGCCGGAATAGGCTAAAATGACTTTTTCTTTAGACATATTGTATCTCTTTTCTTATATTTATTAGCTATGTGTCCATGATAATGTATATTTATTCTTTTGTCAACCCTTTTTATGTATATTTTTTAAAAAAATGTATTTTTATTCCAAAAAATCGACAAGTCTGCCAGAATTGAGGCTTGATTTCTGACTGTCCTGCGGAAGTCAGCAGGTGCTGATGTCTGAAGACCATGCAAAAAAGCCGGAGGCTCCCGGCTTTTGATATTTACGATAAGGTTTCCAGCATTTTCTCAATATGATTGATAGCCTTGTCCCGGCCCAGCAGGAAAATGGTATCCGGCAGTTCCGGTCCGTGCATTTCTCCTGAAACAGCAATACGAATCGGCATAAAAAGATTTTTCCCTTTGATGCCCGTTTCTTTTTGAACCGCTTTAATTTGCGGAAAGATATTTTCTGTAGTAAAGTCCTCATCACTCATGGCCTCCAATTTCGACTTGAAGGCTTTCAGGACTGTCGGTACTGTTTCTCCGGACATAAATTCACGTTCTGTGTCAGTTAACTCCGGAAAATCGGTGAAAAATAAGTCTGTTAAAGGCAGGATTTCATCAGCTGACTTCAGCTGCGGCTGATAAAGAGCCACTAATTTTTCGGCCTTGTCTGTCAGGCGGCCGGCTGATTCAAGAAAAGGTCTGCACAGGCCAAATACTCTATCAAAGTCCGCATTTTTGAGGTATTCATTGCTCAGCCAATCCAACTTTTTTTGGTCAAAAGCAGCTGGAGATTTACTGAGACGCTTTTCATCAAAAAGGTCAATCAATTCCTGACGGGAGAAAATTTCATTTTCACCACCCGGATTCCAGCCCAACAGAGCGATAAAATTAAAGATCGCTTCCGGTAAATACCCTTTTTTACGGTAATCTTCGATAAACTGCAGGGTGTTGGTATCACGTTTAGAGAGCTTCTTGCCGGTTTCAGCATTAATAATCAAAGTCATATGCCCAAAATTCGGCGCCTGCCAGCCCAAGGCTTCATAAACCATCAGTTGTTTAGGAGTATTAGCGATATGATCGTCCCCGCGGATGACATGCGAAATCTCCATAAGATGATCATCAACAACAACTGCAAAATTGTAAGTTGGGTACCCGTCTTTCTTTTGAATGACCCAGTCTCCGCCGATGTTGGCTCCTGTAAACTCAATTTCTCCCTTGACCATGTCATTCCACTTATAAACACCAGTCTCATTGACAGCTAAGCGAACAGTCGGCAGAATACCGGCAGCTTTGCGCTCTGCGATATAGGCAGCCTTTTCTTCATCAGACATACCCAGATATTCATTAACATAGCGCGGTGTTTCGCCGGCTGCTTCCTGACGTTCGCGCTCTGCAGCCAGCTCTTCTTCAGTGACATATGATTCGTAAGCTAAGCCCTTTGCCAGCAGCTCCTTAATGTAGCCTTGGTAAATCTCCAGACGTTCTGACTGCCGGTAGGGGCCGTAAGCACCTGGTTCTGCCGGACTTTCGTCCCAGTCGATTCCCAGCCAGCGAAGATTCTCCAGCTGTGAGCGTTCTCCGTCTTCCACATGACGTTTACGGTCAGTATCTTCAATTCTGATAATGAAGTCTCCGCCGTAATGACGGGCATAAAGGTAGTTAAAGAGCGCTGTCCGCGCATTGCCGATATGCAGTAATCCGGTAGGGCTTGGTGCGTAGCGCACCCTTATTTTCTGAGCCATGTTTCTCTCCTGTCCTTTTTTCAATCGTTTTTATTATAGCACAAATTAAACACATAACAAGGAGATAGCTCTGAGAAAAGAGCAGAAAAAGTCTAAAGCGCTCCGCTGTTTTCCGCTTCACTGCGTCTGATAAAATCTGCTGCAGTGTCTATGACTGCAAAAGTTTGTAAAGCAGCCAGAAAACTCATCTGAACATCAGATGCTTCTATTTTTTGACCTTTATAGCAGAGGGCTTTAGTTGCTGTCGCATCACTGATTACTATAGGCTGGTAACCCTTTTCTTTAGCTGCTCTAACCGTTGAATCAACACACATATGGGTCATCATGCCAGCTATAACCAGCTGACCGACTTCCAAAGCTTGTAATTTGTCATCTAATCCAGTCTCCAGAAAGCTATTTGGGAAATGCTTGGTAATAACAAGAGCCTCTTTTTGCAGATTTAAACTCGGATGCAGTTCAGCACCTTCACTGTTTTCAGCAAAAAAATCAGCATCTTCATTCTTTTTAATATGCTGAATATAGAGAATTGGCAAATTTCTTTTTAAAAATAAGATCTCTAGCCTATTGATCTGAATCAAAGCCTCTTCAGGTCCAACCAATTCACATTTCCCAAGATGAAAATAATCCTTTTGAACATCAATAATTAATAACGCCTGCTTTGTCATAATACTTGCTCCCTTCTAAATGTCAAAGTTGCCTGATTGTGTCCAATACCTTTTTATATGATATGATGTAAGTATAGAACTTTTGTAAATTAATAGCCATCACTTGATGAAAAACAATCAGTTCTTTTCATTTCACCGTGAAAGGATAGATAAATGGATAATATTGATAAAGAGATTCTCAGTCTGTTAAAAACAAACGGACGTTTAACAAACAAAGAAATCGGACAGCTCGTCCATCTAACCGGTCAGGCAGTCGGCAATCGTATCAGTAAACTTCAGGAAAATGGGACGATCATACATTTTACGACCGCTATTTCTTATTCCTTCCAGCAATATATTATGGTTTATATGGACAGCAATCAGTTCAGCCGATTCGAACATTTTGCTACAGCTTATGAAGAAATTGATGAATTCTATAAAGTTTCCGGACACGCCTGCTATTTAATAAAAGCCCACTTTAATGAAGCTGACTTAAAAGCTTTTTTAGAACGATTGACATATTGGGGGCGTTATAATGTCGAAAATATCCTGCAGCAGATAAAATAAAGGAATTGCTGCTGTAGAAAATTGCCTCAGCAGCTGATTTTTTTGTAAATCCGACTGCTGATAACACTGTTTACACAAATAAAACAAAGCTGAGAAATTGTCTCAGCTTTGTTTTATTGGGATTGCATATGCTCTAATAACTCAGAAAAGAGGGAGCCCTTTCAAACAGTTGTTTTACAGCTGAGCCGTCGAAGTCTGTCCCAGCCAAAAATTAAAAGAGCGAGGAAAATCAATATCTTTGACACCACGATTAACACCTCGTTCGTCGCTGGGTATTTTATCCTGCAGCTTATTACAAGAAGCTGTCCAAAAGCGATGATTTCCCTCCGCCATCACCGCCGCCGGTAATAATATGACTGCCGATAACGTTAGCAAAGGTTTCGATATTTAAACTTTGTACATAAATTTCACCTGTCCCGCGGAAGGTGTTGACAATCCCTTCACCGGTTCCGATAGACTGCAGAAAACCGTTTTCTAAGTGAATATCATACTGCAATTCACGGCTCCAGGCTACAACATGAGCATTGTCAATAGTAAGCTCTTCTCCTTGAAGTTCTATTTTTTTAATCGAGCCAAAGGCATTAGCTAAAAGCGTCCCTTCTCCTTCAGTTGTCATGACAAAAAGACCGCCCTGTCCTCCGAAAAAGGCACGTCCGACTGACTGTCGTTCCATCTTGTACTGAGCAGAACCATCCAAAGCTAAGAAGGCGCCATCATTCAGGCGATACTGCCTGCTTCCCAGTTCAAGCGCAATAACCTGGCCGGGAACAGACGGGGCTAAAGCCAGTTTGCCATCATCAGCATTTGAGACTGCTTGGGTAATAAAAGCAGACTCCCCGGAAGTCATTGAACGGCCAATTGCTCCCACCAGTTTTCCCAGCCCAGAACCACGGGCATTGAGCCTTGTATTGAGAGTGACGCTGGGCGTATGGTAAACCATGCTGCCGCGCTGAATATAAGCTGTCTCTCCCGCTTCCAAAGCAATTTCAACCAAGGGAAACTGCATGTTGCTGTCAATAGTAAATTTCATCCGATTATCTGCCATTATTCGCCTCCTGTGCTTTTTGTATTATTATTTTAATACAGATGATAACAGGTCTTTCGGTATCTGTCAAGTATCACAGGGCATGGCTGGTATTTTTTTATCTAGCGCTGCTATATCAAACCTTAACCTCTGTCATACGGCCGGTATCTACATCATAAATCGCTCCGGAAATAGTAATATCAGCCGGAATCAAGGGCGACTGACGCAGCAGGGTCATATCTTCCCGCACACTGTCAGCGACATCGCTAAAAGGCAAAAAGTCCCAATCACCAGCATCTACTCCCAAATCCCGCTGCAGCTGCTGGGCAAAAGCAGTATTGGTAAAAGTTTGTGCACCGCAGTCAGTATGATGCAGCACCACAATCTCTTCTGTCCCCAGTTGCTGCTGAGAAATAACCAAGGAGCGAATCACATCTTCGGTCACCCGTCCGCCGGCATTCCGTAAAATATGAGCATCTCCCAGTGCTAGTCCCAAGGCCTGGGCAACGTGAAGACGGGCATCCATACAGGTGACAATCGCAACCTTGGTTTTTGGTTTCATCGGTAAGTGGGCTGTCCCATGCAGGTCAGCATAAGCTTGGTTAGTTTTTAAAAAGTTGTCAAAATAAGACACTGTCGTCCTCCCTATCAGCAGCCGGCCGGAAATTTTAACCGACCGGGCTGCAAAGTAAATCTTTTGTGGTTTAAGCAGGCTTGCCGGGAACCGCTTTACAGGCTGCATTCCCTGCCTGTCTAATGTCGTTTTATCAGCAGCTCAAAAACTTTTTGAGGGCTTTTAGGCAGAAAGGCAGTACTTTCTCCATCAGCCAAACACTTTTTTAAGAACTTCACTGACTGTTCTGACAGCGATGACCTGAATAGTCTCAGGTATTTCGACACCCTGCAGAGAGTTCTTAGGCACATAGACTTTGGTGAAGCCGAGCTTGGCGGCCTCTTTTATCCGCTGTTCAATACGGTTAACCCGGCGGATTTCACCGGTCAGACCAATCTCGCCAATAAAAGCGGTTTTGGGATCTGTCGGCTCTTCCTTATAGCTTGAAGCCAACGCTACCGCTACGGCTAAATCAATGGCTGGTTCATCTAATCTTACACCTCCGGCTGATTTTAGGTAGGCATCCTGATTTTGGAGCAGGAGGCCGCAGCGTTTCTCTAAAACTGCCATAATCAGACTGACACGGTTGAAGTCAAGGCCAGTCGTTGTCCGCTTAGCATTGCCGAAAACACTGGGTGTAACCAAGGCCTGCAGCTCTGCAAGGATAGGCCGGCTTCCTTCTATAGTCACCACAATAGCAGAACCGGTAGCCCCATCCAAACGTTCTTCTAAAAAGACCTGACTGGGATTGAGAATTTCTGCCAGACCAGAAGCCCGCATTTCAAAAATACCGATTTCATTGGTTGAGCCAAAACGGTTTTTAACCGCCCGCAGGATACGAAAAGTATGATGACGTTCCCCTTCAAAATACAAGACAGTGTCAACCATATGTTCCAGCATACGCGGGCCGGCTATGGTTCCTTCCTTGGTTACATGACCGACAATAAAAACTGCCATGTTATTCGTTTTAGCCAGCTGCATGAGCTCAGCTGTTACTTCCCGCACTTGACTGACAGATCCTTGGACACTTGAAATTTCAGGACTCATAATGGTTTGAATAGAGTCAATGATCAAGAAATCCGGCTGAAGTTTTTCAATTTCCGTCCGAATCAGCTGCATGTTGGTTTCGGCATAAAGGTAAAAGGCATTGTCAATATCTCCCAAACGTTCACTCCGCAACTTTATCTGCTCGGCTGACTCTTCCCCTGAAACGTAGAGAACAGTTCCTTTATGAGCCAGTTGGGTTGAAACCTGCAAAAGCAAGGTCGATTTGCCGATACCGGGATCCCCTCCGATAAGAACCAGGCTTCCGGGTACAACACCTCCGCCCAAGACACGGTTGAATTCTCCCAGCCCAGTCTGGATACGGTTGACCTTAATCGCAGCAATATCGGTCAGCTTAACCGGTTTTGTTTTCTCGCCTGTCAAGCTGACACGCGCATTTTTGACTTCAGCAGTCTCAACCTCCTCTACAAAAGAGGACCAAGCCGAACAGTTGGGACAGCGCCCCAGATATTTGGGAGAATTGTAGCCGCATTCTTGACAGACAAAGGTCGTTCTTTTTTTAGCGATAGGTTCTTCCTCCTCTTTAATCAATTCTTACTTAACAGCATTTATAAGCGGCAAACAGATCGTTTCAACAAACCGTTTCTTTTGCACTTTCCGCTTCTCCCCTCCGGGCTGTGCTTTAGTCTTTTTTATTTTCCGGTACTGCCGAAACCGCCTGTACGAATCCCGTCAGCCGTGTCCCCATCAGCGACTAAAAAGGGCATAAAAATCCCTTGAACAAGCCGCTCTCCAGCCTCGATTACCACCGCTGTCTCGGTAATATTTTGCATTTGTGCAAAAATATGTCCCTCATTGGCAGGATTGTTGTAATAATCCCCATCAATAATACCAACAGAATTAATCAGCACCAAGCCCTTTTTTCTCGGATTTGAAGAGCGGTCATAGAGGCAGAGTACTTCGCCGGCCTGCATATAAGCCTTAACACCTGTCGGAACTAAAACAATTGCGCCGGGAGCAATTTCTGTTTGTTCTGCCGCTTTTAAATCATAGCCGGCAGCATGAGCAGTCTCACGCCTCGGCAGCAAACCCTCATCAGTAAAACCGGAAACCAGTTCAAAACCACGTATTTTAGACATCTTTTCCTTCCCTTCCTTCATTTTTATCTATTCGTTATTCTAACTATCTATCAGGAATGACCCGAAAGAGATAATAGGTGATAAAGACCGTCAAAGCCAGCAGAGCTATCTTCACCCAGATGATTGGGGCCAGCCAGACTGACAGACCCATCAGCAGATAAATCTGAACGATAATTTTCTTTTTGCGCTCTTTGGCGATGCTTTTGCTTTCAGCATAGTCCGCAACATAGAACTGATAAAGTTTGGTCTGTTTCAGCCATAACTCAAATTTTTTGGAACTGCGGGCAAAACAATAACCTGATAAAAGGAGAAAAGGGGTAGTCGGCAAAACCGGCAGAACAACACCGATAACTCCTAAAATAAGGCTCAGATAACCAGCAGCAATCAGCAGCATTTTTTTCATATAGCTATTCTACCATGTTTTTTTTGTTTTAGCACTGAGTTGACAGTATTTTTAGAAAACGTTATCATATTATAAGAAAATAAAAGTAGAAAAGAGGTTGCCCTATGAAACTTATTGGACTTGTTGGTACCAACTCTGCCCGTTCAACCAACCGCCAGCTTCTCCAATATATGCAAAAGCACTTTGCCGATAAAGCGGCTATTGAACTGGTTGAGATAAAAGATATCCCTATTTTTAATAAACCCGCAGACAGGAAAGTGCCTGATAGTGTCACCGAAATCGCCGCAAAAATTGAAGCGTCAGACGGTGTCATCATCGGTACGCCTGAGTATGACCACTCTGTTCCTGCTGTTCTGATGAATGCGCTGGCTTGGCTGTCTTACGGCATTTTCCCGCTGCTGAACAAACCTGTTATGATTACAGGGGCCTCCTTTGGAACGCTGGGATCTTCCCGTGCACAGCTTCAGCTCCGGCAAATTTTGAACTCCCCTGAATTAAAAGCCAGTGTCCTGCCTGATGAGTTTTTGCTTTCTCATTCCTTACAGGCTTTCGATGCAGACAACAATCTGATCGATTTGGAAACCATTCAAAAATTAGATGCTATTTTTGATGATTTCCGTATCTTTGTCAAGATGATTTCTAAAATGTCAAATGCTCAGGCCTTACTGCGGAAAGAAGCCGAAAACTTTGACTGGGAAAGCTTATCATAAGGAGGAAAAACGATTATGAAACTTGTCGGAATTGTCGGCTCAAACGCTGACCAGTCCTATAACCGTATGCTCTTAGAATTCATTCGCCGCCATTTTAAACTGAAATTTGAACTGGAAGTGCTTGAAATTAAAGATGTTCCTATGTTTAATCAGGATGACGATCAGTCTGACAGCTTTGCTGTTCGCTATCTCTATAATAAAATTACCCGTGCAGACGGCGTTATTATCGCAACTCCCGAACATAATCATACGACCACTCCAGCCTTGAAAAGCACCCTTGAGTGGCTGTCCTTTAACTTGCATCCCTTTGAAAACAAGCCTGTTATGATTGTCGGAGCTTCCTACCACGATCAAGGGACATCGCGCGCTCAGGTTCACCTGCGCAAGATTCTTGATGCGCCGGGGGTCAATGCCTACACGCTTCCGGGCAATGAGTTTCTGCTGGGCAAGGCCAAAGAAGCTTTCGATGAAGAAGGCAATATTACTAATGAAAGCACGGTTGCTTTCCTTGAAAGCTGCTTGGATAATTTCATAAAATATGTGGGAGTCGTATCACAATTGAAAAAACCAAAACCGATTGAACCGGAAGATTTAGACTGTGGAAAACCTATTGCAACAAGTATTACAGAAATTGATCCGGATGATCCGGAATGGCTGGAAAAAGCTTCCAAACTGGTGAATGCTGTCGAAGGAGATACCTATGTTAAACTCGACCAAGGTTTACTGACAGTTAACCAGCTTAATATGTTCTTAAATGCCATGCCTTTTGAGCTGACTTATGCTGATGACAATAATCAATTCCTATACTACAACAATGCGCATCAGGATCCGGAAACCATGTTTGCCAAACGGGTTCCTGAGCAGGTTGGAAATCGCATGTCAACTGTTCACGGTTCTCTGCCGCCGGCTCGCATGAAAAATGTTGAATGGGTTATCGGTACACTGCGCAACGGCAATCAGGAATATGTCAGAACAATTGTTCCAGGTTCTCCGGACAGTGTCATTAATACCCACAACTATCAAGCTATGTATTATCCTGACGGGTCTTATGCCGGTATCAATGAAATTGTCTTTAATTTTAAACCTTGGCTGGATTGGTATCTTAAAGAAACCGGACAACGTTTAGTGGGCGGCCACGGTGCAGGCCCCGCTTCTCACGGAGCAGCAGATGCCACATCCGGAGCTTCAGACAGCGCTGGCAGTGCAGGGGCAGCTACCGATGCCGATTCAGGCGCATCGGCACACTGATTTTACCAAATAGAAGCTGTTTTATAAATTTAGAAGCTTTAAAAGCCGGGGCTCTCAAGGCTGAGAAAGCAAGAAGCCATTTTCTTGAAAGAAAAGCTGCTGCTTTCTCAGCTTTTTAACATCTGCCATTAAGCCAATGTTCTGGCCTGCATTTCTGTCAGAAAACTGCTGCTGCCGCTTTTTGACTTTGGAATCAATCTCTGATAAATAATAACATAACCCGCAAAAACGACCAAGGAGTGATTTATGACCCCATTTCAGGAAAAAATCGGCGCAGCCTGCGCTAAAAAAGAAGCCTTGTTTAATGAAAGCTTGGCCCGATACGCTTTGCGTTCCATCTTTGCCGGAGCCTATCTGACAATGAGTACAGCGGTCGGTATTATCGGTGCTGATGTGATTGCTGCAGGTTTTCCAGCCTTGTCACGCTTTGTCTTCACCTTTATATTTGCTATCGGCCTCGTCTATGTTTTGATATTTAACGGTGAACTGGCCACATCAAACATGATGTATTTGACAGCAGGAGCTTACTACAAGCAAATCTCTTGGCAAAAGGCCATTATGATTCTCCTCTACTGCACCTTTTTCAACCTTGTCGGTGCTCTTATTCTGGCTTGGCTTTTCAACCAATCGTTTTCATTTATGAATCTGACCGACAAGAGTTTTGTTGTTAATGCCGTTAATATTAAGCTGGCTAAGTCGGACTGGAGCAACTTTATTGAAGGCATTACGGCTAATATGTTTGTTAATATTGCCATTTTAGGCTACATGCTCTTAAAAGAGGAAAGCGCTAAAATTTTTATCGTTATTTCTGCCATTTTTATGTTTGTTTTTCTCATCAATGAACACTTAGTAGCCAATTTTGCATCTTTTATGCTGGCAGCTTTTAATCCGGTCAGAGCCCATATCAATAGTTTTACCTTCTTTAATGTCGCGCGTCAGTGGATTGTTGTTTTCTTTGGCAACTGGCTGGGAGGCGGCCTTTTCATCGGTATTGCTTACGCTTGGCTGAACCAAACAAAAACAAACCATATTGAACAGTAGCACCTGCTTGTAACCCAACTCTGTCAGTTAAAAAAACAGCCGCTCGGAAAGTATACCGAGCGGTTGTTTTTATTGGAAATAAAACAGGCCGCAGGTTAACTGGGGAACACTAAACTGATAAGTCCCGCCTCTTTAAAATGATATAACTGGCTGCTAAACTGCAAACAGTGATACATCCGGCAATAAGCAGGTAAAGACTGTTCAGCTTTTCCTGACTGAAAACTGTGATAGCATTAGCATAATAATAAGGCGTTACATATTTGAGAAAAGCCACATCTTCGATAAGCCGGCACAGCATATCTAAAGCATAGAGCAGAAGCGCCAAACCCAGAGCCAGGCCGACCTGCTTTTTTCTGTAAAAAGCTGATAGAAGCAGACAAAAGGCAGCCACTTCATTTTGCATCAAAAAAGCCCGAATGTGGTAGAGCCAATAAGCCTTGAAATCCAAATCTACCTCGGCCAGCTTTACAGCCCCTATTTCAAAGAAAATGACAAGACAGTTGAAAGCCAGCAAGAGACAAATAATGCTAAGGTATTTGGCTAACCAGACTATTCTCCTGTTATAAGGCAGGGTGTAAAGAAATTCAGCCGTGTGCCCCTCTTCTTCCTTAGCCAGCGAGATGATACCCAAGTAAGCAGCAAACATGGCACTGCCGACTGAGAAAATCAAAGCATTTTCTACGGCATAGTAGCCATTAAAATCAGCAATATTCATCTTATCCATCCCCATACTGGCAGAAAGACCGCCCATGCTGCCAAGCGACTCAGCCATCGACTGAGCACTGTTTTCCATACTTGTAAACAAGCTAATCGTTATAAAACAAAGCAGTCCGATACTCACAGCCCAAACCAGCATTGCTGTGCGGGCAGACCGCCACTCATGCCTCAGTAAAATCATTTTTTTCCTCCTGATAGTAATGTCTGAATAAGTCAGCTAAGGATGGCTCTTCAACCAGAAAATCGTCAGCCTGTAAATCCTGTAAATAGGCCAGCAGTTCCCTGCCTGAACCGGCAAAAGAGGAATGTTCTATCTGCCCGTCCTGCCAAAAAGTAATTGTTTTTGACTGACTGCCTATAAGTTCTGACAGAGTTCCTACTTTTAAAATATCACCGTCCTTAATAATAGCTATACGATCACAGTAAGTTTTAATGTCTTCCAAAATATGCGAGGATAAAAAGCAGCTGGCTCCCGCATGACAGGCCTCTTTAACCAGCAGCCAAAACCGTTCCTGCATCAAGGGGTCCAAACCTGAAGTCGGCTCATCCAAAATTAAAAGCTCGGGCTGATGCTGCAGAGCACAAACAATACCGACTTTTTTACGATTCCCCAATGACAGTTCAGCAATTTTTTTGTCCAGCGGCACATCTAAAATTCGGCACAGCCTATGGCTTTCGGAACTACAGTCTTTTTTATGGGATTTAGCAGCAAAATCGATAATTTCTTCTACACGCATTTGGGGGTAAAACATACTTTCTGATGGCATATAGCCGATATGCTGCAAAGCTTCTTTTAAGGTCGGATAACGCCCGTTTAACAGCTCAATCTGTCCTTTATTAGGATGGATTAAGCCCAAGAGACAGCGGATTGTTGTTGACTTTCCAGAACCGTTGGCACCTAAAAAACCAAAAATCTCCCCCTTTTTGACCTTTAGCGTCACATCACTGACCCCCTTATATTTACCGTAATATTTATACAGACCCTGAATTTCAATAGCATATCTTTCTGTCATTTTTGTTTCCTTTCCTTATAGTTTTCTAACAGCTGATTAAGACGCTGGCTGTCAATACGGCGTTTGATTTTATTAGCTGCAAAGACCGACAGATAGCAGACAGCCATATAAAGCATAAAGATCAGGCTGACTGTCCAAGAGCCGTCAAACCAGCCCAAAAGCTGGCCGCAAAGCCCGTATATGCAGCTGGAGACTAAAAGACCTGCTAGGCCCCAGCCTGATAATTTTTCTGCCTCATCAAAATTGTGAAAAAGATAGACCTGAAGGTAAGCCAGAAAATAAGCCAGAAAAATCAATTCAAATAAATAAAAAACACTGATTTGATAGGAAGCCTGCCAGCATTCATAAAAGGCGATAAAGACTAGGGCACACATGCTGTAAACCCCTGTTTTATACTCAATTGTGACCTCTTTGCTAAAAATTCTCTGCCATCTCGTTTTCATCCTGAACTCCTTCTGCTAAAAGCTGCCGCAAAGCACCGGCATATTTCCGAGAAATAATGATTTTCTCTCCATTATCCAAACGCGCCTCAATTCGGCCGTAGGCCTGACTTTTAAAATGAGCAATCCGCAGAATATTAAGCAGCATAGACTTAGAACAGCGAAAGAAACTATCCGGATAAATTTTAGTCAGTTCCTTCAAAGTCTGTGCAACCTGCAGCACATCCGATGCCGTATAAGCATAAACTCGGCCATCTACGCTCTCAAAATAGAGAATCTCTGAGATTAAAATAAAGCGCTGCCCCTCTTCATTGCGGCCCAAAATTTTTTCAGCCTGACCGGCCACAAGATTGATAAGCGACCGCAGGCTATCTGTCATTTCTGTATAACGGATAATCACTTCCGTTTCACCGTGAGCAACTTTTTCTAAGCTGACTTTCATAGAAAAAGAACCTCCTTTCAGCCATTAGTATAGCAAACCTAGTTTGAAAGACAATAGCCAAACAGGCAAGATGCAAAAATCACTGCTAAGCTGCATAGCTAGGTCCGCAGGACAGGACAAACGTCTAAACTCTCTTTATCAGACAAAAAAATCCCTAATATCTGACTGGCAGGGGACTGCTGCAGATATTAGAGAATTTTCTTATTTTTGAAGTCCTTTGAAACGATAAAGGACCAAGCCCAATGCAATCAGTGACAGAATCCCTGATAAAAACAGGTACAGACTGTCAGGGACTTGACCAGTCTCCGGTAAAACCTGATGCTGCTGATCGGCAGGAGCTGTAAGTGCTGTCTGACGCTGCAGCTGTCCAGCCTGACCGGCCGGCAGCCGATCTGATGATATTCCGGCTGCCTCTGACTGGTCTGACGGATCAATCGTTAACGATAGAGGGGCACTCTCTGCTGAAAGCAAAGCATTAGCCAGGACTGGCTCAACTGTTGTTTCAGTTGGCTGTATGCCAGCAGCAACAGCCTCAGGGGCAAGATCAGCCGGTCTGCCAAGCGCATTAATACGGGACATCAGACTTTCAAAATCTGTCGGCAGCTCATCGTAGGGATTGTTTTGCACATCATCCGTAATCATCAGCCAGCCGGCATTGCGCTGCCGTGCTAGTTCAATAAGTGTGTCATATTGAGCCGGATCCGCGGCATAAATCAAGTGGAAAATCCGGTTGGCATTGGCGGAATCATTTTCAAAATTTGACTGAGGCTGCGGAAAATTATTGATATAGTCTTCTGCACTGACTTCACTGGTCAGCCAGATATCAGCATAAGGGGACAGATCATCTGTGATGGAGCGGCCGGGATTAGCGATGACGGTCATATTGGGATAGGTGTTTTTGACATAGGTATATAAATCGGCCATCACCTGCAAGTCATTTGGATTGGTGCCAGCTCCGGCTTCATCGAAGAAAATACCGGCGATATTGTCTGTCCCATAAAAGGCAACATAGCGATCGACATCAGCTGTAATATCAGCTAAACTGCGATTGAAATAATCGGTCTTGACATAGGCAATATTCTGAATTCCGGCATTCCTGTTGTCGGCTATTTGCCGGCTGAAGTCAGCATTGGGAGCAGTCCCCGGACCGCTGTCCGGATTGATAATCACATAAGGAATCTGACTGCCTCCCACAGCTGTTATCCGCGTCCAGTAATCATCACCCTGATTGGCATAACGATAAGCGGGCAGAATAACGGACTGTCCTGTAAGTTCGGACACATTATCCTGAACAGAAGCTGCATCCTCTGATACGACAGGAAGGACTGCCGCTCCTGCCTCTTCAGAAACCGTTTGATCAGCTGTCAGATTTGCCAGCTGCGAATCTGTTTCTGTCTCTATAAGAGCTGAAACAGGTTCCTCGTCTGCAGAAGCAGCAAAATTATCCCATTCTGCCTGACTTGCCCCAGTCTGGACAGTCTCAGAAGAGGCTGCCGGATTTTCTGCAGCACTTATCTCATCAGCACTGATGCGAAAGGCAGCAGAACCTAGCTGAATTGACAAAAACAGCAGGAAAAGAAAACTTAAAATGTTTCGGTTGGTATCTTTCATAAATCCTCCTTTTTTTAGTGTTCTATGCATTTTACCTTATATTCATTAACAGCCTTTCTCATTTTTATTATGGCTTGATTACTTTTAAAGAGGTCTTTTTAACAGTGCAGCAAGAAACACTCTGTTCTGGTGTCTGGTCTGCAAAAAAGAGCCTTCAGGCTCTCCAACGTTTTGTTTTCGAGGTAAAGGCTGTTTTTACTTGTCTGGCCGAATTCCCAGAAACCTTTACTTTAATTTATCCTGCTCATAGGTATGGGTAAGTTCTAAACCGGGAAAGTCCTGCTGGCGCAAGGCCTCATAAATAATCAAACAGACTGCATTGGACAGGTTGAGACTCCTGACATGCTCATCATTCATAGGGATACGCAGAGCCTGTTCGGCATGAGCCCGCATAAAACTCTCAGGCAGTCCCTTATCTTCGCGGCCGAAGATAAAATAATGCGGCTGGCTGTCCCTATAATTGACCGCCGCATAGGTTTTGACAGCAAACTTACTGATGAGATGGACAATCCCCTGGGAGCTGTCCATAAATTCTGCCAAACTGTCATAAAAAGTGATATCCAGCTTATCCCAATAATCTAAGCCTGCCCGCTTCATCTTTTTATCATCCACCGGAAAGCCCATCGGCCGGATAATATGAAGAGGGCTGTTTGTAGCTGCACAGGTTCGGGCAATATTCCCTGTATTAGCTGGTATTTGGGGCTCAAAAAGAACAATATGGTTTCTTTGACTGTCAGAACGGTGCTGCCGCCGGCTCAATTCTTCTATATTCATTATCCTGTCACACTTTCTTCCAAAACATAAAAATAACCACACTGCCCGGAGTCAAGCTCAGCAAACAATGTGGTTGTGGCGATTCGTTTTCTTAAATCATAACAGGTTTGATTTAAACCAACGAATCTCATATGATATTATAACACTTTGACATATAAAGTCAATATATTTGATACAAAAATAGTAATTTTTTTGCCCAGCTTCCTTTTACCTTTAGAAACCCTTATTTCTCATTTAAATAGGCTCTAAAAATTCAAAGATGCTTTGAGTGATTTTTAGAGGAAATCAGTAGTATTTTAAGGAAAAAAGGAGTATGATAAAGGATATAAACTGGAGGTAAAAATGAGAATAATTGTTGTTGGCGGAGGAAAGGTGGGAACAGCTCTCTGCCGTTCGCTTGTTGAAGAAGAACACGACGTTATCTTAATCGAAGAAAAAGAGCCGGTTTTAAAGAATGTTACCAAGCACTATGATATTATGGGAATTGTCGGCAACGGTGCCAATTTTAAAATTCTGGAGCAGGCTGATGTCAAAGACTGCGATATTTTCATTGCTATTACCGACAAAGATGAAGTCAATATGATTGCTGCAGTTCTTGCCAAAAAGATGGGGGCAAAGGAAACCATTGTCCGAGTCCGCAATCCGGAATACTCCAATCCCTATTTCAAAGAGAAAAATTTCCTCGGTTTTTCTTTAGTTGTCAACCCTGAACTGCTGACAGCGCGCTATATCGCTAATTCTATCGATTTCCCCAATGCCTTATCTGTTGAACATTTTGTCAATGGCAGGGTTATGCTGATGGAATTCAAAGTCACCGACAGCAGCAAGCTATGCAGGATGAGCCTCAGTCAGTTTCGACAGAAATTCAGCAATGTGGTAATCTGTGCCATTGAACGTCAGGGAAAAATTATCATACCAGACGGCGAGGACACAATTGTGACCGATGACAGAATTTTTGTCACTGGAAACCGGACCGAAATGGTGGCTTTTCATCATTTTGTTAATTCTAAAACAATCAAGAACATGATGATTATCGGAGCTGGACGGATTACTTATTACTTGCTGAACATCCTAAGACAGGCCAAGCTTCATTTTAAATTAATTGAAATCAATCCGGAACGGGCAGAGCTTTTCAGTCAGGAATTCCCTGATGTTCATGTTGTACAGGGAGACGGAACTGTAAAAAACTTTTTAATGGAAGAAAGTGTATCCAGCTTTGATGCGGTCGCAACCTTGACTGGAGTTGACGAAGAAAATATCATCGCATCAATGTTTTTAGAAACATTAGGCATCCAAAAGAATATTACTAAGGTTAACCGCACCAGTCTCTTAGAGATTATTGATACGACTCAATTTTCCAGTATCGTTACCCCAAAAAGCATTGCCGTTGACAGTATGATGCACTTCATTCGCGGACGTGTCAATGCTCAGGATTCTAATCTTGATGCCATGCACCATGTTGCCAATGGACAGGTTGAAACACTGCAATTTGAAATTCGGGCTAAAAACAAAATGGCCGGCAAAACGCTGGCCTCCCTTAAACTAAAAAAAGATGTATTAATCGCTGCCATTATCCGAAAGGGTAAGACGATTTTCCCAACAGGCGATGACATTTTTGAGGTAGGCGACAAGATTGTTGTTATTACCCTTTTAAATAATGTCAGTCATATCTATGATGTATTTGAGAGGTAGATTATGAATAAGAGTATGATTCGCTATCTCCTTTCAAAATTACTCTTACTGGAAGCTGCCCTGATGATTGTTCCGCTGATTGTGGCGGCTCTTTATCGGGAAGAAAGCGCTGTTTTTTTCAGTATTCTGGCAACCATGGGTCTGCTTTGCCTGCTGGGCGGTTTAGGTGTCCTTATCAAACCGAAAAACTATCATATATACACTAAAGAAGCTCTGCTGATTGTTGCCTTATGCTGGGTTCTCTGGTCCTTTTTCGGAGCTCTCCCTTTTGTCTTTACAGGACAGATCCCCAATTTTATAGATGCTTTCTTTGAAACGAGCTCAGGTTTCACCACAACCGGAGCGACCATTCTTGCTGATACGGCCGCCCTCTCCCCCGCTCTTATGTTTTGGCGGAGCTTTGCTCACCTAATCGGAGGGATGGGGGTGCTGGTCTTTGCCCTGGCAATTATGGAGAACAGTAAAAACAGCCATCTTGAGGTGATGCGGGCAGAAGTTCCGGGACCAGTCTTTGGCAAGATGGTTTCCAGACTGAAAGACACTGCCCAAATCCTTTACTTTATTTACTTGGCTATGTTTGCCCTGTTTACTTTGATTCTGTGGCTGGCAGGGCTCCCTTTCTACGACAGCCTGATTACAGCTATGGGGACTGCGGGAACCGGCGGTTTTGCTGTCTACAATGACAGCATCGCCCACTATAACAGCTCTTTAATAACCAATCTGGTTTCCTTAGGAATGCTGGCTTTCGGCGTTAACTTTAATCTTTATTATTTCCTTTTGCTTAGAAAGTTCAAAGTTTTTTTCAAAGACGAAGAACTGCATACCTATATCAAAATTGTCTTAGTTGCTGCAGGTTTGATTGCCCTTAATGTCTTAGGACTTTATGATAATGTCAGACAGGGATTGGAGTATGTCTTTTTCCAAGTTTCAGCAACGATTACTACCACAGGTTATGGTATTACGGATATCAGCGGCTGGCCGCTCTTTTCTCAGGTCATTCTGCTGCTGCTCATGTTTGTCGGGGGATCGGCAGGCTCTACAGCCGGCGGTTTCAAGGTTATGAGATCCCTAATTCTGGCTAAAATTACCAAAAACCAAGTGATGTCAACCCTTTATCCTAATCGCATGATGTCACTGCATATCAATCATGAAACGATTGATAAGGAGACCCAGAACGGTGTCTTAAAATATCTGGCGCTCTATGTTATTTTTCTGCTGGGGCTGATCTTCTTTTTATCACTGGATAATAATAACTTTATGACCGTTTTCAGTGCTGCTGCCTCATGTATGAACAATATCGGACCTATGCTGGGGACAACTGATAATTTTGCCATCTTCAACCCCCTCTCCAAAGTCCTGCTGTCCTTTGCTATGATTGCCGGACGTTTAGAAATTTACCCTATGCTGTTGTTCTTTATCCCAAAAACTTGGTCCAAAATCTAAAAGCTTTGAAGTTTAAAAATCCCCATAGGACAGTGTCCTATGGGGATTTGCTTATTCATTTGATGACCGCGGGCTGTTTCTTTTCAGGCTAAAACGATTCGGAACCGGATCTTTGCCGCCTCGAACAAAGGGATGGCAGCGTAAAATACGGGCCAAACCCATGAGAACACCTTTAAGACCGTGTTTTTCAATCGCTTCAATCATATAATTTGAGCAGGTCGGCTGGTAGCGGCAAGAAGGCGGAAAAAGGGGAGACAGATAGGCTTGATACAGACGAACTAAACTAATAAGTACTTTTTTTACCATCAGTTACTATTAACAGCCAAATTATGCAGCTGGCTGACCTCTTTTTTACTAAGACGGCGAAACTCTCCCGGTTTTAATCCCCCTAAGTCAAGACTGCCAAATTGTATCCTTGAGAGTTTATCAACCGGAAGCCCAACCGCTTCAAACATCTTTTTAACCTGATGATGCCGCCCTTCATGAATGGTCAGCTCCACTACTGAACGATTTTTTTCCGCATCCGTTTTAACAATGCGGTAATGAGCAGGCTGGGTCTTTTGTCCGTCAAGCTTCATCCCTTTCGTAAGAGGACGCAGCTTTTCTTTAGTTGCTATGCCCTGTAAACGCGCTAAATAAACCTTATTAATCTTATTGCGCGGGTGAATCATCTTATCTGTAAAATCACCGTCATTCGTCAAAAGGAGCAGTCCTGATGTGTCCCAGTCTAAGCGCCCTACAGGATAAATCCGCTCCTTAACCTCAGGTAAAAGATCTACCACGGTTTTTCGCCCCTTCTCATCGGAAACACTGGAAATGGTCCCGCGCGGTTTATTGAGGAGATAATAGACTTTTTCCTCATTATAGATAGGCTCTCCCTTTACAGCGACACGGTCTCCGGATTTGACCAGTGTGGCCAGTTCTGTCACAACCTGTCCATTCAGAGTAACCACTCCTTGTTTTATCAGCTCCTCAGCTTTTCTTCGGCTTGCCAGACCGGCATGGGCAATATATTTATTTATTCTCATAATTTTGTCCTTTTGTTTCTGTCATCGAATCAGCCGGCATAAACAGAGCCGTTTCTTCTTCCTTAATTTCTATACCGGAAATATCAGGCAGCTGATCTAAATGATTAATGCCCATATAATCCAAAAAGTAGTCTGTTGTGGCATAAAGATTGGGACGGCCGATAACCTCTTTTTTCCCAGCCTCCCGAATTAAACCAAAGGCCTGAAGCTTGCTCAGCGCTCCGCTGGAATTGACCCCGCGGATATCATCGATTTCGATACGGGTCACTGGCTGCTTATAAGCGATAATGGCCAAGACTTCCAGGCTGGCCCGAGACAGGCTTTGATTTATCGGAGCTTTGGCATATCTTCTCAGTAAATCAGCATGGACTGCTTTAGTGACCAGCTTATAGCTGTTGGCTGTTTCTGTTAGACAGAGGCAGCTATCATCGTCTTCTTGGTACCTCTGCTCTAATTTTTCCAGCTGCTGCTGCAAGGCAGTGGGCGTTAAATCAAGCATAAGAGCCAAGTCCCTCAGACTTAACCCGTCTTCGCCTGCAACAAACAGCAAAGCCTCAATTTGAGACAAATAAGACATCTTTTTCAGGCTCCTTTTCGTAAAATAATCCGGCCAAAATTATCTTCCTGTTCAACACTGACCTGCTGACGTTTGATTAATTCCAATGCGGCCAGAAACAGTGTGATGGCTTCCTGCAGATTTTGACAGCCTGCAAAAACGCCGGTTAAGACGACAGAAGATTCACTCTCCAAACGGCTGTTTAGCAGGGCCATCATGTCTTCGATCCGATAGTCATCTTTTTCAATGACCGTATGACTGTTTTTAACCTCTTCCTGTTTGGCAGAAATCACTTTTGAAAAAGCCAGAAACAGATCCATGACAGATTTATCTTGTTTTAAGATGGCGTCTTCAACAATCAGTTCTTCTTTGGGCTTGGAATAGTAAACAGCGCGTTTGTCATGCTGAGCAGCCAGCTCGTCGCTCAAAACTTTGAAACGCCGATACTCCTCAATCTGACTGAGAAGCTCTAACTCCGGATCATCTTCTTCAACAGCTGTTTCAGCAACTTTTGGCAGAAGCTTACGGCTCTTAATCAACATCAGCTGGCTGGCCATCACCATATAATCTCCGGCTACTTCCAGCCTCATAGCCTGCAGAGTAGCAATATAGGCCAAGTACTGCTCAATCACTTCAACAATCGGCACATCATAAATATCCACCTCATATTTAGAGACCAAATGCAGCAGTAAATCCAAGGGGCCTTCGAAATCTTTTAATTTTATGTCCATTAGTCTTTATAGTATTTTTCCAAAGTCAGCGGGCTTTTAAGACCTAAACTGCGGCTAACTTGAGCCAGTGTTTTCCCGCTGGTTTTCTGTGAAAGAATGAACTGTTCCCGCAAGCTTTGTGCCGTTAAGTCGGATTGGTCAATTTCAGCCAAGTAAGCTTTCAGCTGCTTAAAAAACCATTGTCGCGAGTAAAACGAGCCGCGGTGTTCAAAAAGAAAGGTTTTATCATCAGAAAGAAAGGGACTCATGTAGGGCAGGAGACGATCAGGCAGCTCAATCACACGGCTAAAACCGGCCTTAGTCAGACGCAGCACCTTAAAAGTCAAGTCCACATCTGTGACTTTGATCATTTGAATCTCACTCGGCAGCAAACCAGTTTCGATGATTAATAAGGCGATCAGCTGGCCGCAGCCATTAACGCTTTTTTGATAAAAAACAGCAGAATCGATTAAGGGATGCACTGCAGTTTTTACCGGCAGGCGGTCCTTTACCTGCAGCCGGTAAAAGCTATCAAGCTCCTGCTTAAGGTAGAGAAAATACAAAAACTGATTCACTGCAGAAATCTTTCGTTTTTTAGCCGAGATGGCTAAAGGCGCCAAAGACTGCTCATACAAGGCGAGACGTTCCTTGTTTATACGGCTGCCTACTGTCTGACTGAACTGCTGCAGGTCATAATAATAAGATTTTTGCGAGTTTAAAGAAAGAGCTTTGCTGTCTATAAAAGCTGCAATTAAATCATTCATGGGCTGTTATCGTGTAAAAATCCGTGAAATTATGCAAAAGGCTGTTAACAGCTTTTAAAATAGATTTGCGTGTAATAATACCAGCAAAAATCCCTGAATCCGTAATAACAGGCAAAAATGGGTTGTCGATCAATTTATGCATAATTTCAGTTAAATCAGAATGATCTTTTATCGTATCAATCTGAGTATTAACCATGGGAGCGATATCTGTCTGTGCCAGCTCCGCTGCTGTCAGCTTCTCTTTAGTCTGATAGGCCATAATATCCGCAATACTAATCGTACCGACATAATTTTTATCCTTGGTAATGACAGGGACACGGGAATAGCCGTTATTAACCAGCAGAAGCATCACATGGTCAGCATTATGCGTATCAACAAAGATGGCTAATTCATCTGCCGGAATTAAATAACTGTCCAGCTGGCCGAGTAAAAAGTCTTCAAATTCCTTAGCAATCATCGTATAAATTCCTTTGACAGTGCGGGGTAGAGCTGGTGCTCACGTGTATAATAGCTTACGCTTACTTTGTCATCATCAATATCCAGCTTAGCATAGAGCCGCTCATTAATTTCTCCTCTCGGCTGTGAAACACTGCCGGGATTAAGAAATAGGACACCTTGCTCCTGCCAGGCAGCAGGACGGTGCAGGTGGCCGTATAAACAAATATCGGCCTCTCCTTCCTGTGCGAAGCGGATGAGATTATCCCAAGTGAAGTTAATATGGTAGAGATGGCCGTGTGTTTGGGCAACCGTCACACCGGGGAAAGGGATAAGCAGGCTGTTGGGATAGCCGCTGTCGTAATCGCAGTTGCCAGCGACAACATAAATGTCATCCCAAACCGTATCTGAACTTGGCAGTTCAGAATCCCCATTGTGAAAAATCGCAGTGACTTTCCCCAAATAGCGTTCCTTAATATCTTTAACAATCTCACGGTCACCATGAGAATCGCTCATTACAATGAATGTTTTGCTTGCCATTCTGGAAATACCTCCATTAGCTTTTTAACAGCCAAGGCCCTATGAGACAGCTGATTTTTTTCAGCAGGCGTCAATTCCGCAGCTGTTCGGCCTGTCTCACCAACTAAAAATAAAGGATCATAGCCAAAGCCGTTTTCTCCTTTAGGCTGCAAAGCAATATAGCCCGGCCAGTCCGCTTCTACTACCAAACTCTCTTTCCCCGGTGCTGCTACAGCTAAAGTGGTGTGAAACTGAGCAGAACGGTCTTTGATGTCAAAAACCATCGCCAGCTCATGCAGCAATTTGGCATTGTTGGAAGCATCATCAGCATCAGGTCCGGAAAAACGGGCAGACCAAACACCAGGCAGACCTCCCAGCACATCTACTTTTAAGCCAGAATCATCTGCTAAAACCATTTTCCCAGTCAGTTTAGCGATTGTTTCTGCCTTTAAAAGGGCATTTTCTGCAAAACTTGTCCCCGTTTCAGCAACATCAGGCAAATCAGGATAATCGTTTAAATTTTCCACCTTAAGTCCTAGTTTAGCAAAAATTCCCGAAAATTCCTTAGTTTTACCGTCATTTCGTGTCGCAATAAGGATGGTATCCCCAAAGGAAGCCGGAAGTCCGCCCTCTGAAAGAGCAGAGAGAGGCAGACCGGACTGGGGCAGATGGATCAGAAGCAGCCGTTCCTGCTCAATCATCAGAACCGCCCCCTGATGCTGCCGAACCTCTAAATGACGGCCCAGCTCTTGATTAATCATGTCCGCGACAAAAGCCAGCAAACGCAAAACAGAGCTGAAGCGCAGCAGCAAAATATTGCCAGCGCTAGAGGCAGGGTTTGACTGACCGGAGGAAATAAGTCTGCTTAAACTGCCCTGCAGCTCCAGAATATCATTATCTAAAGAGACAAAACCGTCAAAAGAGAACGTTCCTGTCCAGCGGCCTACAAACCAGTCATTATCATCTTTATATTCATAAATTTTCTCACTCATAATGTGACATGCTCCACGCTTATTTTTTGGTCCAGCCAGTTATCAGCAATTGTCTTAAAACCGGTGATGCCGGCCGTTGTATAAAAACGATGGGACCCTTTTTGATCGGTCAGCTCGCGGCGGCGGTTAATTTGAAAATAGTTCAAAAGAACCGAGATATCACGGACACATTCTGCTCCGCTGTCAATCAGCTTGACCTTTTCCCCCATGGCATTCTGAATCAGAGGGCGTAAAAGCGGATAGTGGGTACAGCCTAAAACCAAAGTATCAACTCTGCCAACCAGAGGTGCCAAACTGTCATAGACGATCTTCTTAGCTACACTGGAAGAAATTTCATTGGATTCGACTATAGAAACAAATTTAGGGCAGGCAAGGCTTGTAACTTCCATTTGCGGTGCCAGTAAATGAATTTTCTGCTTATAAATATCTGACTGAACGGTCATTGCTGTCCCAATAACCCCGATTTTTCCTTTGACAGTTGATTTAATTGCAGCACTGGATCCCGGTAATATAACACCTAAGACCGGAATGTCCAGTTTCTCTTTCACTTCTTCCCAAGCCACCGCCGTAGCCGTATTGCAGGCAAAAACAATCATTTTAACATTTTTGGTCAAAAGAAACCGAACCAATTCCCATGTGTACTGACGTATCTGCTCAGCTGGGCGCGGACCGTAAGGCGTACGGGCCGAATCACCGATATAAACAATCTCTTCATGAGGAAGCTGCCGCATCAGCTCACGAACAACAGTCAGCCCCCCAACACCAGAATCCAAAAACCCAATCGGTCTATTATCCATAATCCAATCCCTACACAAAAAATACAAAGGGCGTAAAAAATGCAAAGGAAAATAGGGATCTGACTGACGAATCGCCAGATTCTAAGTCAGACCATCTTCTCCCTGCAGCATTTAGCCGTATTCAATTCATCAAGATACAAAGCCCGTGAAAAAATCCGTATGAAAATAGGGGATGGCAAGTGATGCTGGCATCACGCTGACAGCCATCTTTTTCACTAGGATTTTAGGGCGTGTTCAATTCATCAAGATACAAAGCCCGTGAAAAGCTCACAGCAAAAATGACGGTAAGTCCGAAATCTTCGATTTCGCAGACGCACCCCTGCCAGAACGACTAGAAGGGTGCTGTCAGCCGCTAGGACGATAAAACCTTCAGACGTTTACGGCCAGCTAACTTGAAATCAATTCTAAACTTAGCCATGTCTTTTTTGCCAAGAGCTTAGCCCGTGTTCAGTTCAAACAAGATACAAAGCCCGTTAAAAGAGCAAGGCAAAAATCAAAAAGGCCCAGCGGACCTTTCCCTTAACTTTGATAACTGACAGGGCTGTGCAACTAAAGCTATAAAAATAACGGTCCTGTTATTTTTATAAAAACCATTTTTACCCACAGCATAATGGCTGCTTACAAGGCTTAAAGTGTGATAAAACAGCCAAGCCGCCTTAGCTTGAGTCAGGCTAACCTGCCTAAAACCGTCGCTCCGGATTCCTATCAGCTCAGTAAAAATTATTTTTTACCTTTTGCCTGAGCAGCCTTTGACTGCTTAATAATATTGCGGTAGGTTTGCTGAATCTTGGCTTCATTTGGTTTTTGTCCCATCTGGCTCATCATTTCACGAATAGCATCCGGAGTCAGACGAGGATGTTCGCCGATTTCTTTCTCGATTTGTTTCCGTGCAATAAAAACGCCGCCAACCAAGCCGGCTCCCAGAGCAATAATAATCAATAAAATCCAAACAAAAGTCGTCATACTGTTCTCTCCTACATTTTTTACATTCTATATTATAGCAGAAATGAAAGTGCTTTACAAATAATTGTCCCCTGCCCTCAACAAAAAACCTGTCTTGGATCAGTATAGCTAAGATAAAATTCTGAAACAATAAAAGACCAGCCGGCAGCCCTAAAGACTGGCGACCAGCTGTCTCTGCTATTTTTCGAAATTAAAGCCGTAAAGTGTGGCAAAGTAATCTTCTGGTTTTTCAGCCCGGCGGATCATCTTGGCCTGACCGTTCGTCTGATAAAGAATTTCAGCTGACCGCAGCCGGCCGTTATACTGGTAGCCCATTGAAAAACCATGGGCACCGGTATCATGGATAACCAGCAAGTCCCCTACACGAACATGAGGGAGTTCACGTCCTGCGGCAAATTTATCATTGTTCTCGCAAAGCGACCCAACGACATCAACAATTTCCGGTTCTCCTTGAGGATTGGTCATATTGGTAATATGATGATAAGAACCGTACATAGCCGGACGCAGCAGATTGACAGCCGAAGCATCTACTCCTACATAGTCACGGTAGGTTTTTTTACGGTGATGCACCCTGGTTACTAAGAGACCGTGCGGTGCCAGCATAAACCGTCCAAGCTCTGTGAAAATTTTAATCTGACCCAAACCAGCCGGTTGTAAGACCGCATCAAAGACCTGGTGCACTTTTTGACCAATCAGAGCAATGTCATTGGCCTCCTGATCGGGTAAATAATTGACGCCTATCCCGCCTGAAAGATTGATAAAACTGAGCTCAATACCTGTTTCTTCTTTCACTTCTACTGCTAATTCAAACAGTTCCCCTGCTAAAGTCGGATAGTAGTCATTAGTGACTGTGTTGGAAGCTAAAAGCGCATGCAGTCCGAATTCCTTGACCCCTGCAGCTTTTAATTCTTTAAACCCCTGCATTAGCTGCGTCTTAGTCATACCAAACTTCGATTCCTCCGGATGGTCCATAATGTCAGTTCCCAAAGCAAAGATACCTCCCGGATTGTAGCGCAGAGAGATTGTTTCAGGGAGCCCTGCATTTTCCTTAAGAAAAGCGATATCCTCATAAGCATCCAAATTGATAATAGCCCCAATCTGACGCGCATAGCGGTATTCTTCTGCCGGTGTATTATTGGAAGAAAACATGATATCAGTAAATCCCAGCTTATGGCTCATCAGCAGTTCAACTTCTGTTGCGCAGTCTACACCGCAGTTTTCTTCCTGCAAAATCTTCAAAATTGTTGGATTAGGAGTTGCTTTAACTGCAAAATACTCTTTAAAGCCTTTATTCCAGGAAAAAGCCTGATTCAAAGCACGCGCTTTTTCACGGATTCCCTTTTCATCATAAAGATGAAAGGGGGTTGGAAATTCGGCAGCAATCTTACTTAACTCTTCTTGACTGATAAAAGGGATTTTCATTCTCAACTCCGATAAATTAAGATACAAAGGGCGTTCAAGCTCACAGCAAAAATAGGAGCCTGACCGCCGAGTCATTAAAGACTCAAGGGAGGGCTATCTTTTTTGCAAAGAGCTTAGCCCGTGTTCAATTAATAAGATACAAAGGCCGTTAAAAACGCAAAAGCAAAAATGGCGGTAAGCCAGAAATCTGTGATTTCGTAGGCGCACCCCTGCCAGAACGACTAGAAAGGTGCGGTCGGCTGCTAAGGCGACAAAGCTTTCAGTCGTTTACGGCTAGCGGTAACTAGGTAACGATACAGATTTCCTGTCCCCTCACTCTCCCTTTTCTAGGTTCGGGCTGAAATCATCCACTGGATGATTTCACTGCACAGCTCTTAGGCCGTGTTCAATTAACAAGATACAAAGGCCGTTAAAAGAGCAAAGCAAAAATGGCGGTAAGCCAGAAATCTGTGATTTCGTAGGCGCACCCCTGCCAGAACGACTAGAAAGGTGCGGTCGACTGTTAAGGCGACAAAGCTTTCAGTCGTTTACGGCTGCCTAACTGTGAAATCAGTTCTATATTTGACCCTGCTTTTTCCCGCAGCGTTTAGGCCGTGTTCAGTTCACTAAGATACAAAGGCCGTTAAGAAATCCGTATGAAAATAGGGACAGACGAGCGATGACTCATATCGCGACGGATGTCATCTTTTTCATTAGGATTTTAGGGTATATTCAGTTTAAACTATTAGCACCATTATAACACAAAGCACTGGCAAATGACAAAACGGCTCTTTTGCAGCAGATTCATCAATCAGGCTGCAGGTTTAATGACCCAAAGGTCTATCATTTTTTGGGGCAACTGCAGGATAAACTGAATGTTATCCTAAAGAAAAAGATGAGCCTTATCCTTCAAAGGATCGCTCATCTTTACAGAAAGACTAATCTTCAAATTCCTTAGGAAATGAATCAATTCACTGTGTTTTTTTCAGATAAAACAGAGGAGTCCCCATTCTTTCCAGCTATGACGTAATCATCGGTATAATCATTGTAATAATAGCTATCGCTCCTGCTGTCTGCACTGCCATCATACTCTACGTTTGCTGACCAGGACATCTTTTGAATGATGCTGCCTGAACTTTTATGTTCAGAATCGTAGGCATAATAAAAATCGTAGATAACTGTAAAATCTACAGTATAAGTTTTCTCCCCTGTCTGAGTCACTTTTGTGACATCTATATCTGAAAAAGTAATTGATTTCGCACTGCGGTTTTTAGCGTTTGTCGTATTTGTTTCAATCATATTGACAACATCGCTGTACATGGAATTTTTACTGCCCCCTTTAAAGACACTCTCCAGCTTATCAGGTGCAGTATGATTACTGGCATAGTTTGACAGTTTATAATAGGCTTTTTCAAGGACACTTTTAGCTGTAGCTTTTGTCAGTATCCCATCAGCATCTAGGGTAATAGTATCACCATCATAGATGTCTTCAACAGAAATTGTATCAGATTTCACATTTGAATCATCACCGAATGTCTTTTTGACATAAACTTTAGACGAGTTGGTAACAGCAGTATTTGAAACTTCAAGCTTCCCATCTGACAAGGTGCCGACTTTCTTACTGCCAATATATAAATCCCCATCGGATAAATTGCTTTTTACAGTAAAATTGAGATAGGTAACATCTAAAGCAACCGTTTTATCACTGGATAAATTTTCTTCTGATGACACTTTTACTTCTTGGCCATCCAAATTAATGGAAGCTTCGAACTGATAAGTCCCCGGATAAAGGCGGGTTAAGGTTTTTGAAAAACGGCTGCTGTCGGTTGTGGCAAACTTCTTCTTATTAACAGACAAGGTCATTCCTTTAGTATTAGAAGTTACTTTAGCTGTTATTGGAGTAACAACGACCTTCCAGTTAGGAAAAATAAGATATTTTTGCCCAATTTTACGCATAGCACTACCATTTAATAAAGCTGATTCATCGTTTTCAATTTGAACAGATTTTTTATCCGTGTAGGCCAGCTCGGATTTTTTAATCGCCTTTTCTGTATCTGACCAAACCTCATATGGCAAAGCCTCATCAAAATCTTTATTAACAGCTTCTAAATACCGCTTAGCCACTTCGGGACGAGAGTAGTAATGCAAGCCATAAGCATAAGCAGAGATCAATGACAGTATGATAAAAAAGGCTGTCCCAAGAAGAAGTTTCTTACGCTTGGACATCGGCTTCTTCTGAGGAGCAGGGGTGCTGTTTATGACATTGGCCAGTTCATCGACAGAAAAAAGCGCAAATTTCTGGCTCTTTCCATACATAAATTCCTCTTTTGTCGGCTTGCGGCCAGCCTTTGTTTCAAATGCTGCTGTCCACTCCTGAATATCAGTTTTGCCTTGCTTTGGAGCTCCTGCAGCAATACTTTCATCGGCAGATTTTTCAGGGACTTGAAGACCCGCAATTTCTTTAATATGAATCGGAGCGAATCCTGTCTCTTTCCCCTTCATAAATTCTTCAGGGCTTGGCTGCCGCCCAATTACCTGTTCAAATAAGCGGACCCACTTTTCTTGACTTGCCATAATCCACCTCAATTAATAAAAGAAGCTGCTTCCTATTTCTCTGATATATCTAGCTAAAATACTAAATTCTACTATAGAGAATAAAAACATGATAACTGCGTTTACAAGGATAGCAATGAGGTATTTATAGAACATATCCATGCCAGAAACATTTTTTGATTGAGCCAGCGCAAATGTCGTTGCAAGCCCAAAAATCGTAACACTGACAGATAATACAAAAAATGAAAGCAATGAGAGTCCTATAAGGGCAAAAAAGGCTGAGACAGCTGACAATATAATATTAATCGAAAAGAGCCGACCGTACCATTCAAAGCTCTTTGAAAAAGTAAAGTCGGTTTCCTTATATACCAATCGTCTAGCAACAAAACCTGAGAAAATAACTGAAAAAATGTAAAGCGCTGCTGCAATCAAAATCATAAAGAAGGCTGACGGTCCAACCGGATTTGCGAAGCTGCTTTCTTCACCAAAAAAACGGCTAAAATTATTAACATAAAAAGTACCGATTCCAACCGCACGCCGAATCATGACAAAAACAGCAATAGTGTAAAAAAGAGTCAGCAGTCCAAAAGCTACATAACCGTTGTACTTATTAGTCGGAACCTCTGATGTGGGGGACTGCCAAGCAGAAACCAGCCAGCCCCAGAAATCTTTGAATAAACTGCTTCCTTTACCAGCTACTGTTGAAGCCAACTGAGGGACTGCGTCATCTGATGGCTTCACCCCTGGATTTTGAGCAGTTTTCTCTATACCGGTTTCTTCATCATTTTCAACAAATTCTCCAGCCATGAGCGCCTGTGCTATTTCTTCATCTGATGGCATACGGCCGTTGATAGCCGCAAAATAATCTACCCAATCTTCTTTTTTCATAATACTCCTCCACAATTTTTAGAGCCATTATAACATATCGGGAAAAACCATTCAACTAAAACCGAGTATTTTTCAGAAGGCATAATTTAAGATTGTTTCTGTTTTTTAGCAAGGCAAAACGCCTGTAAGCTCTGTATAATCTCAATTACAATAAAAAAGTTCTGTCATATCTCCACAGTAGATATGACAGAACTTTTAAATAAGGGGGAGGGCTTCTTCAACCGTTCTGACACTTCAGAGACACCGAAGCACAAAGCCCGAATAATCAGGTAAAAATTCATTTTACCGGCGATTGCCAAACAGACGCAGCAGGTTCAAGAAAAGGTTAATGAAGTCAAGGTAGAGACTGAGGGCCATTGATACAGCCCAGCCATCACCGACATTCCCTCCTGTCGCTTGATAGACATGTTTAATTCTTTGGTTATCATAAGCAATCAGACCTGAGAAAATTAAAACAGACACAATACTGATGATATAGCTCATCATGCCGCTTCCGATAAAGAGATTAATTAAGCTGGCAGCAATAATACCAATCAAGCCGGCCAGCAGAGCCTTAGCCATGCCGGATAAATCTCTTTTAGTTGTAACCCCAATCAGGGCCATCACAAAGAAGATGGTAGCTGATGACAGAAAGGCCTGCAAAACAGTGGTTTGTGTATAAGCCACGATAATGAAGCTCAAAGTAAAGCCGTTTAAGGCCGAGTAAGTTAAAAAGAGCGGAAGAGCAGCCGGTGTATTTTTTCTGGCAGCATTGCTGGCCACCAGAACCAAAATTAACTCTGCAAAGATAGCTCCGTAATATACCCAAGGGTAATTAATCATGATAGCGATCATATTGTCGGTAAAAACATAGAGCATCAAAGCAGAAATAAGGGCGGACAAGCCGATTCCCATACCGACTAAACTGTAGATTTTAGCGAAAAATCTATTCAGTCCTGTATCTGTCTGTGTATAAATCATACTGTCATTCATATTAAAATCTCCATTTCTAATGATTGTGACTGCCTAAAAATTTTCGACTGAAGCGGCGGCGTTTCTGCCAAACCCTCCGCAAAGGCATAGCAGCCTCTTTTACCGCCCAATACTTGTCAACCATAGTCACAATGTAGCCTTCTTTATAGCGCGGCGGAGCAACAGTCGCTCCCCACATATGCTTGAGGATAATATCCTCTTCTTTTTTACTGAGCTGTGTCAGTTTTCGGGCATTTCTCACAGCAATACGCGGATGAACCCAGGCATGGCTTTTATTAAATTTAGTAACCCGCCAGTCGTAATAAAAAAAGTCATGCAAAAGAGCTCCTCTGGCTGTACTTTTTTTATCCCACCCCAATTTTCTGGCAATGCGAAAACTGGTATAACTGACATTAATGGAATGTTCAAGCCGAGTTGAATGCTGGTGCTGAGTAATGCCGTCAAGTCTTTGAAAACGCGGATGTCTGATAAGATGACCAACGTGGTTCATAAACTCTTGGTCCCGCTCATAATTCCTCATATCCAATTACCTCTAGCTCTATTATAGCACACTCACTTAAATTAAGCTGAAAATAACAATACCGGCAGCAACAGCAACATTTAAACTTTCTGTTTGTCCGGGCATGGGAATATGGACCAATTGATCGGCTCTTTGTGTCAACTCATCGGAAATCCCCTGACCTTCATTGCCCATTATGAGAGCAAAATGTTCCGTTTTAAAGAGCTTCCTGTAATCAACAGCTCCCTGCTTCAGACTGGTCGCAAGCAGAGGAACAGACTGTTTTTGCAGCAAAAGACAAGTCTCCAATAGATTTGTCCGGTAAACCGGCAAATAAAAATGGCTCCCCTGCATGGCTCTCAGTGTTTTTTGATTATAGATATCAGCTGATTTTTCAGAGATAAAAACAGCTGAAAAGTCTGCAGCAGCTGCTGTCCGAACCATGGTCCCAAGATTGCCGGGATCCTGTATATCTTCCAGCAGCAGGAAGCGCCCTGCGGCTATCTCAGAGAGTTTTGGAACAGGCGGCATAGCGACTTCTGCTACAATTCCTTGCGGAGCCGGGGACTCCGATAAGGTCTTTAAGACATCTTCAGTTACCAACTTAACCTGTTTGAGGTGACGCACTTTCTCAGCCTGTTCGCTGACAACAAAAATGTTGAGAAAAACAGCCCCTGTTTTTTCTGCCTCAGCAAAAAGATGCCAGCCTTCTATCAAATAAGAATGGCTGCGATACTTTTTTTGCAGCAGTTTTTTTGTCTTTTTAATGAGATTATTTGCTTTTGAGGTTATAATAGTCATATAGACATTATAACAAAAAACTGAGCGAAGCCCTAAACACTGAGGAATGAAAATTACCTAGCAGATGATCTTTGCCCTAATGCGGAACCTAGAGAGTTAGGGAACCTTATAAACTGAGGCTCTTAATCGTCCCTTGCCAGCCGTAATTTGTCATCTTAGTAAGAGAGGTAGAGACGAAATCAAAGATTTCTGGCTTACCGCCAACCGTAGGCGTCTGAAGGCAGACAAAAATCCTAGCCTCCCAAATCACTGCTTGCAGTATAAACAAGACGCTAGTCGTCTAGCGGCATTTTAGTCGCTTTTTCAAAGCTTTAAAATGTCTGCTAGGCTTTGCGGGGGCGAGGCATCGAACTTTACGGTCTGGGGTTCTGTCTCGCTCCCTAGTCGTCTTTGCAGGGGTGCGCCTGCGAAATCAAAGATTTCTGGCTTACCGCCATTTTTGCTTTGCTCTTTTTACAGGCTTGGTATCTTGGTGAAACTGAACACGCCCTAAAATCCTAGTGAAAAAGATGACATCTATCGCGATGAGAGTCATCGCTCAGCTGTCCCTATTTTCATACGGATTTCTTAACGGGCTTGGTATCTTATTTTAGAAGGGAGTTTTGGTATGAAAAAAGTACGTTTGCTGGTTTCCGGTCGCGTTCAGGGAGTTGGTTTTCGTTATTCAACTTACGCTTTAGCGCTTGAAATCGGAGACATTTACGGCCGGGTATGGAATAATGATGATGGCACTGTTGAAATTTTAGCCCAGTCAGACGATTCCGGCAAAATGGCTAAATTTATTCAGGAAATACGCAAGGGACCGTCCCAATGGGCCAAAGTCACTTATGTTGATGTCTCAGTTGGACAGTTTTCGGACTATACAGATTTTCGTATGGCCAATTAAAAATCCGTCCGCAGAACTATTGAGAATTTAGAAAAAAAAAAGTAAAATAGATGGGTATATTAAATTTTAAAGGAATAAAAAGGTGAAAAAAAATTTAAAGCGTATCTTACTTTCAGGAACAGGGATAACAATGCTTTTGCTGCTTTCGGGCTGTGTCGGACGGGATGCAAGCGGTAATCCTAGCGGCATTATTTGGGATTTTCTGGGCCGGCCGATGACCACAGCAATCGATTATTTTGCTAATAATATGGGGCTGGGGTATGGTTTAGGAATCATCCTGGTGACCATCATTGTCCGAACTGTCATTCTGCCGCTTAACCTGCAGCAGTCGAAAAAAGCCAGCTACCAGTCGGAAAAAACAGCTTATCTTAAGCCCATTTTTGAGCCAATTAATGAGCGCATTAAAAATGCAAAAACCCAAGAAGAAAAATTGGCTGCTCAGTCCGAACTCATGGCTGCACAGCGTGAAAATGGTGTTAGTGTGCTGGGGGGTATCGGCTGTCTCCCGCTGCTTATCCAAATGCCCTTTATTTCAGCTCTTTACTTTGCTGCACGAGAGGTGCCAAACAGCAATTTTCTTGGGATTAATCTGGCAGAACGCAGTCTTGTTTTGACAGCCATCATTGCTGTCCTTTATCTCTTGCAGTCTTGGCTGTCGCTTCAGTCTGTCGCAGAAGAGCAAAAAGCCCAGATGCGGACTACTATGTATATGATGCCCTTGATGATGGTCATGATGTCCATTTCTCTGCCGGCAAGTGTTGCTCTGTACTGGTTTGTCGGAGGGATTTTCAGTATTGCTCAGCAATTAATCACCACTTACCTGATTCGGCCTAAGCTCCGGGAGCAAGTCGAAAAAGAATTTAAAGAGAACCCACCTAAAGCCGTTAAATCAACAAATCGCCCTAAAGATGTTACCCCTACATCAGCCGGCAAACCACAGACAGCTATCGCAGGCAATAGAAACAGACGCAATGCCGGCAAACAAAAAAGAAGGCACTAATTCTTAAAAGAGTTAACAGACTGAGCTAGCTCCCACCTTTTGGGAAGCTAGCTCAGCTGTTTTATTTTAATTTAAGCTAATTAAAAAAACCGGTGAAAGCAGAGCAACTGGCTTTCACCGGTTTTTTTCCATTTTTTAGTCACCTAAAAACAAGATACGCTAGCCTACAGAAACAATTGAAAGACCAAATTCACCCCACCGTCCTGGCAGAGGGGCGTCTGCGAAATCAGAGATTTCTGGCTTACCGCCATTTTTGCTTTGCTCTTTTAGCGGGCTTGGTATCTTGGTTTAATTGAGAACACGCCCTAAGAGCTGTGCAGTGAAATCATCCAGTGGATGATTTCAGCCCGAACCTAGAAAAGGGAGAGTGAGGGGATTGGAAATCTGTATCGTTACCTAGTTTCCGCTAGCCGTAGCCGTCTGAAGGCTTTGTCGTCTTAACAGCCGACAGCACCCTTCTAGTCGTCTTGGCAGGGGTGCGTCTGCGAAATCAAAGATTTCTGGCTTACCGCCAGCCGTAAACGACTGAAAGCTTTGTCGCCTTAACAGTCGACCGCACCTTTCTAGTCGTTCTGGCAGGGGTGCGTCTGCGAAATCAAAGATTTCTGGCTTACCGCCATTTTTGCTTTGCTCTTTTAGCGGGCTTGGTATCTTGGTTTAATTGAACACGCCCTAAGAGCTGTGCAGTGAAATCATCCAGTGGATGATTTCAGCCCGAACCTAGAAAAGGGAGAGTGAGGGGAAGGAAATCTGTATCGTTACCTAGTTTCCGCTAGCCGTAGCCGTCTGAAGGCTTTGTCGTCTTAACAGCCGACAGCACCCTTCTAGTCGTCTTGGCAGGGGTGCGCCTACGAAATCAGAGATTTCTGGCTTACCGCCATTTTTGCTTTGCTCTTTTAACGGGCTTGGTATCTTGGTTTAATTGAACACGCCCTAAGAGCTGTGCAAAAAAGATAGCCCTCCCTTGAGTCTTTAGTGACTCAGCGGTCAGGCTCCTATTTTTGCTTTGCTCTTTTAACGGGCTTGGTATCTTGGTTTAAGCTGTTTTTTCGACGCTGATGATTTCAACATCATAACTTCCGGCAGGGGTTTCAATTGTTACCTTATCGCCTTTTTTCCTCCCAATAAGGGCTTGTGCGATCGGGCTTTCATTTGAAATTTTACCGGAAAAAACATCTGCTCCGGCTGCGCCGACAATGGAATAGGTATCTTTATCGCTCGTGCCAATTTCTTGAACAATAACAGTCTTTCCGATAGCAACCTCATCTTTAGCGACGGCATCGCTGTCAATAATTTCTGCGTAGCGAATCTTGGTTTCCAGTGTCGAAATTTGCCCTTCGACAAAAGCCTGTTCATCTTTAGCTGCATCGTATTCACTGTTTTCCGAAAGATCGCCATAAGAACGGGCGACTTTAATCCGTTCAACCACTTCCGGACGGCGGACCAGTTTTAATTCTTCAAGTTCCTGTTCAAGCTGTTCTTTTTCAGCGAGTGTCATAGGATAAGTTTTTTCTGCCATTTTTTAATCTCTTTTCTATTTTTTTGCCAAAGTCAAACATGATGCGTTGCCACACCATGTTTGCTTTTAATTATCGGATGAAGATGAAGAGGATGAGTCATCCAGCTTACTGTTAATATACTTTTCAACATTGGCTTCATGCTCTTCAAAATTTTCAGCAAAGTAGACTTCACCAGTTGTGACGTCTGCTACAAAATACAGATATTTGGTATCTGCCGGATTGACAGTTGCTTCGATTGCTGAAAGGCTCGGGCTGTCTACCGGTCCGGGCATTAAGCCGGTATTAGTATAATCATTATACGGGGAATCAACCTTTGTGTCAATAGTTGCATCGTCTTTTAAAGAGGTTTTTTCACCTAAGGTTCCTAAAGCGTACTGAACGGCAATGTTACTCTGCAAAGCCATATCAGCCTCTAAACGGTTATAGAATACACTGGCAATATTTCGCCGGTCTTCATCTGTCGCCCCTTCTTTTTCAACCAGTGAGGCCAGTGTAAGCACCTCATTGACCGTCATGCCTTTTGCTTCGATTGCTGAATAATAGTCAGACATATAAGCGTTAGTTGTGGCAATCATCTCTTCAACAAGTTCTTCCAGCGTGGTCTCGTCGTAATAATTATAGGTTGCAGGGAACAGATAGCCTTCCAGCTGATAAACTGCTTTATCAGCACTTGGGAGATTTGCAAGAAGCTCAGGATATTTCTCAGTCATCCGCGAGATAAACTTCTCGTCTTTAACAAGGGCTAAAAAATCATCCTTCTTAAAAGGTGTGCTCTTCTTTTCCCCTACTGTATTCTTTGTTACTGCCGTTGCAATCTGCTCAATAGTGTAACCTTCCGTTACCAAAATTTTACCCAGCACCGGTTCCTGCGGTTCAGCCGTTCCGCTTTCCTGCAGGATTTGCGAGATTTCATCTAAATCCATGCTTTTTTGCAGATTATAATAGCCGCTCTGAAAATTGCTGTAATTTTTAAACTTAGTGTAGTAATTAAAGATTGTCGCGTTTTTAATTACACCAGCATTTTCCAAAATTTGGCCGATATATTTATTACCGGAACCTTCAGGAATTTCCACAGTCACATATTCCGTTGACTTTTTATCCACAGGAGCAATCCCGTCGGCAACATAGCGATAAGCAAAAAAGATAAAGGCTGCTAAAAGCAAAACGATGGCCGAAATAAGAACACGCGCAATCCGTTTAGCTAGCTTATCCGTTTTCTGCCGCCGTCTTCTGCCTACGGCCTTCCTCTGTTTGCCAGTACGTTTATTCTTTGGAGCAGCTGATTGGGGCTGCTCATCATTGTCCAAATCTGTTTTGGCATCATCTGCAGACAGTTTTTCGGAAGTTGCGGTATCAGCATCCGAAAGCTGCTCGGCAGATTCTGAAGCCTGTAGAGAATGGTTATTAAAAGATACATCATCTGCGGTCGGCTGCTGATTGGCAGTTTCTTTAGGAGAAGCTTCTCTTTTTTCTTTTGCAGATAAGAGGGGTCTCTGCGCAGTTCTGTCAGTACTTTCTGAATGGATAGGGTCCTTTTCAGCAGCTTCCTTCTGAGCTAAGGCTTCTTCCTGCTGCTTTCTGAGTTGATTGGCCTCTTCTAATTCAGCAAGAAGCTTTTCTTTAAAATGTTTTAAATCTTGGCTGTCTTGCTTGTCATCCTTAAAATCGGTCAAAGCACATCCTCCTCTTCTTAATCAAACGCCATTATAACCTAAAAGCGGGATAAAAGCAACTGGATACTTTTTTGTCATCGATTCTTAATAAAAGCCTTGCTTCAGTTTTGTGATTCTTCCCAAACCAAATTGTACCAAACAGAACCGCCGTGCTGCGAAGCGGATTCCCCCTCATCAGTAAAGCCATTCATCTCATAATAGGAGATTAAGTGACTGTGACAGGTCAGCGTAATTCCCAAGCGCTTATGGGCGACGGCTAAATCTTTCAAAGCAGCCAGCAAAGCGGTTCCAACTCCCTGCCTCTGGAAATCAGAGGCCACAGATAGACTTGTCACTGCTATAAAACCGCCTTGAAGAGGATTGGGTTTTACTCTATGAAAAAGATCATCCGTCAAATAACGCTGCTCAATTACCGGACCTTCAATATAGCCAGCGATCTTTCCGGCAATTTCTGCAATAAGAAAGGTATCCTTAATACAGCTGAACCGTTCTTTAAACGTTTGAAAATCAGCAGCTTCCTCAGGTGAGAAATTCTCCTGCTCAATACGAACGATTTCAGCCAAATCATCTTCCTTTACCTGCCTAATCAATAACATCATATTCTCCTCAAGATACAAAGCCCGTTAAAAAATCCGTATGAAAATAGAGACAGCTGAGCGATGACTCGCATCGCGATAGATGTCATCTTTTTCACTAGGATTTTAGGGCGTGTTCAGTTCATTAAGATACAAAACCCGTTAAGAACGCAAAGGGAAAATAGGGGACTGACTGACGAATCGCCAGATTCTAAGTCAGGACATCTTTTTCCCGCAGCGTTTAGGGCGCGTTCAGTTCACAAAATACAAAGCCTCTGTTTTCATTTCCCGTTGTTGAAATGCGACTCCTCAGCAATACTAGCACAGACAATAATTATTAACGCTGTATCATCATTATCTATGAATGTTATTACTAGCCGATGACCAGTCTTTGAGACAGAGTCTTATTTGCTATCTCTTACTTTTTTAAATTTAACTGTATGACTACTTTAAAACATACAAGGCTGTTTTGATTAAATATAAGGTATTCCATTGGGGAAGACAATAGTCTTAAAATCTCACTACCTAGGTTTTTTCTGTTAATTCTTGACAGGAAAAACCTAAGAGACCAGCAATGAGATCAAAATAACATTATCGATGATGCCACCTTTCATATAAATATATTCCCCTGTCCATCTCTATATTTTATTGCTCTAGAATTAAATTGCTAAAAATCCTGAACCAATCATGACCATCCGTCAAACGGGTGGTTTGAACAAGGGCTATAAGCCCACAACACCAGCCAGCGCCTAAAGACGCTGGCTTTCACTTTGTTCAAGCCTCACTGCTCTTGACTCGTTACTAGCCTCTTAAAGAGACGTTCCTACTACTTGCCATTATCCCTAAAGGGATTTCATATTCTTTCACACTCAACTTATCAAGTGCTATGTCATGTTTTTCCTGTTCTTGTATATATTTCTTAATTGTGGCTGCATTAAGCCCTACCGTACTGACATAATATCCCTCTGCCCAAAAATGGCCGTTGCCAAATTTATATTTGAGATTGGCGTGTTTATCAAACATCATAAGAGCACTCTTGCCTTTTAAATCTCCCATGAAACTTGATACACTTAATCTCGGAGAATTACTCACTAACATATGAACATGGTCTGGCATCAGATGGCCTTCGATAATTTCAACACCTTTATAACTACACAATCGTCGAAATAGCTCTCCCAGACTACTTCGATATTGATTATAGATGATTTTTCGTCTATACTTAGGGGTGAAGACAATGTGGTATTGACACAGCCACTTTGGATGTGATAAACTATGTGCCATTTGCGCCATATTTTTCTCCTTTCCCTTTACAATAGGCTTGAACACCTTTATTGTAGCGCGTTTGGAGTTTTTTTGGTATAACCTTCATCGCGCACCCGCATAGCGGGTGGTTCATTTGTCACGCACCCTACGGAGCGTGACGGACTGAAAGTCACATAAATGAACTCTTGACTGACAGCCAAGAGTCATTCAGAGTATCGATAAATCTTGTCATAACCACTTGCCTGAGGTTAGATATAGTAATTACTCTGCTATTTAGGACTCATTCCTATTTATAAATACCTGATAAGATACCTGAATGAAAGTAATCTCTGCGATACTGCGCTTCCACATAAACAGCGTCTTGTTCGTCTTGATAGCCTTCTTGGACAATGCGTTCAATCATATAATTAGGGACTAAAAGTGGTTCCGTATCCAATCTAATGCCATAGGGATAAATCGTTGCCAAATAATCTACATAACTGTGTTCATCAGCAGCATTAGGGTGTAACAAAAACCGGCGTCCCGAAATTGATGCTCTAAAAGGAATCCCTTCTTTTTCAAATGATTTGACAAGCGCTTCAGGAAAGAAGCGACTATCTAACTCAACCACTGTTCCTAAAGGAAGAACTGGCGCCAAAAGTAAATCAGTCTCTGCTAGCCAGCATTTAAAATCTGAAAGTGCCAGTACTACTTCAGCATCTAACCGATTAAATGTTACCGTTTCAGACGGCCAGTCAAAATGAAGTGTAGTTGAAACACCAATAATTCCTTGATAGGTATACTCATTCTGTTGCGTAAAAAAAGCTAGCTGCAAGTCCCGAAAAATTTCCCGCTGGCTTGTCACACTATAACCAAACTGGTTTAACACCTCCCGTGCAAGCTCTGAAATAGGCAGTCGTTCGAGCGCTGCCTGATAAAGACTATCCACTGCTGTCATATTCTCATACTCCTTTTGTTAAAATATAAAGTCCGTTAAAAAATAAAACAAAATTGGCGAACGATATCGTACTCTCGACACCGTCCCTGTCTTTGCCATATTCCTTTCCTACCCCCTATAACTGTTTGCCTGATTCGTATAACTCGTCATATTGTTGTATGCCGTGTTCGCTGCCGACTGTAAACTCGCTGACGTCGTCTCCAACTCCGATATCTTCGTCCCTATACTGCTTAAATTCGTATCATGACTGCTCTTGTTCGTCGTCGCTGCTGTCTGCGCTGAACTATACTTCTCCTCATACTTCGTCTGTCGATCACCCTGAAACTGACTGCTGTCACTCGCCTCTATCGTCGAAAAAGCATCTATTATACTGGTCTGAAACTCAGTTATCTGACTGGTCAAACTCGTCTCTGCTTCCTGCAATCGCGCTATCTGACCGTCTACTACCCCCTTCTCCGCTATCGCTGATGCATAATTAGCCGACTCTTGACTCGCTAAATTATCATAATAGGACGCCATAGCTGCATCTGACATCTCTTATACCCCCCTCTTCTCTTTCACTACAACCTTTATTTAAACATAAAGGAAAGGACCAGGACTCCCGTCCCAGCCCTTTTCTAAAAAGTTCTTATAGTCACTCTATTTACTGAAAGGTGAATTGGCCCGCATCGCTTGTATCACGCTCGGAAACAACTGATGCATAAGAGGTCAGCTGTTGGTTCACTGATGTTAACAACTCTTCAAACTTCGTCACATCTGAACGAAGCTGATTATATTGCTCTAAGTAGGCTTGATAGGCTTGCCCGTTCCAGTGAGACTGCATCTCGCCGTTCGTTCTTTCTACCGCCTGAATAGCTGTCTCTATCTGCTCAACAGCTGTCGAATAAACACTCGCTTGGCTGGAAAGCTCTTCTGGTGATAATGATACTTCTGCCATAGTATAAATCTCCTTTTCGCTTTTAATGTAATGACACAGTCAGTATATCAAATCTTTGGCCTTTTGTCCACCCCTTACTCGCAGTCTAAACTGACAAACTTCTTGATAAAAATAAATTAGGTTGACTTAGTTCATATACTTTATGCCATACCTCATTCAGTAGTCTAAAACAATAAATACAACCCAAACATCTATAACCTAAAAATCATGCTTTATCTGGAAACTTCCAAGTTTCCGAATAAAGTATTGGAAGTTAATTTTTAGTATGGTATAATGAAAAGACTAAAAGGATGAATAAGGATGTCGAAATGAGATATATAGGTTCTAAAAAATTATTACTATCAGAAATAAAAGAGATGCTTGATAAGCATCTCTTTGGTGGAGAGGAAATCTTTTTAGATTTATTCGCAGGTACAAATGTGGTTGGGAATTTCTTCAAACCTTATTTTACTATTTATTCTAACGACACACTCTACTTTAATTATATTAAGGCTAAGACCGTTATCGAAAATAACTCCTATCTGCATTTTAATGCATTGAAAAAAATTGGGATTAATAACCCCTTAGAGTATTTACAACAACTAGAGGGAATGTCTGGATATTACACAAACAACTACTCTCCAGCTGGAAATTCTATGTATCTAACACAAGAAAATGCTCGTAAAATTGATAGTATTAGGGAACAGATTGAAAAATGGAAAGCAGAGAAATTATTGTTGAATGAGTATGAATACTTCTATTTACTAAATTGTTTAATCGAAGCTATCCCTTACGTAAGCAATATTACAGGCACTTACGGAGCTTTTTTGAAGCATTGGGATAAACGAGCATTGAATCCATTAACATTAACGGAAGAAACAATAATATTTAATAATTATAGAAAAAATAAAGCTTTCCACCAAGATGCTAACGAACTCGTTAAGCAGATTAAAGCAGATATTGTCTATATTGACACTCCCTATAACTCTCGTCAGTATGCCTCAAATTATCACTTGCTAGAAAATGTAGCTCTACATCATAAACCCGAGCTAAAAGGAGTGACAAAAATATTCGATTGGCAAAGCCTAAAAAGTGATTATTCTACGAAAACTAGAGCAGCTAATGCTATGGAAAATTTGATAGCTAATATAGATTCCACTCATATAATCTTGAGTTACAACAATGAGGGCATTATCTCGGAAAGCGAGCTCTACTCGCTGCTTTTGAAGTATGCCTATGACAATCAGGTAGATGTTAAGCGAATACCTTATCGGAAATACCAATCGAAGCAAAAATCAAAACAAAAAGAACTATATGAACTTCTTTTTTATATTCAACGAAAGCCAACCCCTAATAAGTTCTTAAATAAACCTAAGCATAAACCGACTGTTATTAATCAAAGAGAATATATAAAAAGTCCCCTCAACTATATTGGAGGAAAATATCGTCTACTTAAACAAATTATTCCACTTTTTCCAAAAGAGATTGATACATTCGTAGACTTATTTAGCGGCGGAGCAAATGTCGGTATTAACGTTCCCGCTCATAGATATATTTTCAACGATATGAATTATCGAATAAACGAAATGTTTCGCTATTTTCAGTCGCACGACCCAATTGAGTTGGTTGAAAAAATTGAAAAAAGAATCAAGGAATATCAACTGAGCAAAACCAATGAAGCAGGTTTTTTGGCTTTCCGGAAACAGTATAATGAAAATCCAAACCCATTAGATCTATATATTTTATCCTCTTATAGCTATAATTATCAATTTCGGTTTAATAATCTTATGGAGTTTAATAACCCTTTTGGGCGGAACAGAAGTCATTTCAGTGAAAATATGAAAAAAAACTTGCTCAATTTCATAACTCGCCTACAAAGCTTAAAAGCTACTTTTTCAGATAAATTGCTGATAGATTTCGATATTTCAAAATTGTCAAAAAATGACTTTGTTTATCTCGATCCACCTTATCTTATAACCACAGGTAGTTACAACGATGGTAATAGAGGGTTCACCAATTGGGGGGAGAAGCAGGAAGCCGAAATGTACCAAGTAATGAGAGAACTCAATCACAGAGGTATCAAATTTGCACTAAGCAATGTTTTGAAGCATAAAGGCAAGCATAACACTATGCTAGAGGATTTTATTAAAGAGGAACAGCTTCATCTAACCATACTAAACTACCATTATAAAAATTCTTCTTACAATACTATAAAAGAAGACAGTGTTGAAGTGCTCATCACAAACTATGATCCTAAAACAGTAAAAGCATAATCTGATTCGACTATGCTTTTACAAATTCAATCTCCTTATTTTGAAAATAACTTGGTAATTGAGAAATATCTAATTTACCTTTTGCTACTAGATCCGCACCCCAAAGAAGTTGTTCTACATTCAAAGCAGCACCGTTCGTTTTCGTTTCATTTGCTGTATAATCCAGCTGCTCTTGAAATTTACCAACAAATTTGCTAGATACCCACATAAAATAGAAACTCTGTTTAGGAATACAATCTGGAAAGTGCTCCCACCATTTTGTAGAATTACGGTTTTCATCACGGCGTTTATTGTCTTCAATATAGCGTATCATTTCATCAGCCTGGCTAATCGATTTCGAATAGCCCTCTCCGTAAGCCTTAGTATCTACAATAATTCCAAAACGGTGCTTATATAATAATCCATCTGGCTTTCGAACTCCGCCTAATAATTTTGACTGTAAACGATAAACATTACGAAATAGTTCCATCGTAACAATTTCAAAATCTCGATTTCTTTTACCATCGTAAGCAATATCTAGTAATTCGATGTATTTCAACGGTAAATTCGTCTCTTTCAAAAAATATGCTTTCCGTTTTTCGGATTGCTCATCTTTCAGTTCTTTTGTAATTTCTAAATTTGGAATAGAAAAATCATTTACACGATCTTTTAAAATTATCCTATTCTCTGAATACCCTATTCTTAGTCCAAAATTAATTAACCCTTCAATATCTGATAAAATAATTTCTTTTTCATCATTAAAACCTTTGGACCTTAATTTGGCTAACAATATGGATAAAGATTGAGTTTCCTGAAGAAATTTCACGATATATGCTCGACGAGTTCGAATATAATCCCGGTTTTCCCCATGGGTAGCAAAAAATTCCCACATAATAAATTTTTCAAGTCTTGTATTTTTTGAACTACCTTGCGATTGATTTAGTAAATGAATACCTCGAGCATTGATTTTATAACCTTGAAATCCATCTACCATGCCATTATCTAACAATCTTTTAACTGTTTTAGTTTCCACTAAACCAACATTCTTCAACCAATTGCAAATCCCTCTGGCATACTTATCACTTGTTCCTTCGATGTCTGATTTTATCGATTTCCTTTCTGATTGCGTTGCAGCACCTAACCAATCGAACATGATGTCTTCGTTGTAAGAAGTAAATCCTTTTTCTCCACGGAATCCAAGCTTTTCACCCAGATAGTATTTGGTGCAATAGCCTCCGTGCTCCTTTAATAGAGAAAGAATTTGGGTAGCCGGTGGATAAGCCAATAAAGCTTGTTGTAGAATAGCAATTTCCTCATCTGAACCATCAAGAGTTGTGGAAAAAGCTCGCCCTTTAGCAGTGATAGAGAAACAGTCTGTTTCTCTATCGACTGACACAAAATTAAGGCTAACTGCCCAGCGTAAAAAGCCGTCTGCCGTCCAGTTATCTGTCCAAGTTTTGCCTGTGTTTTTTGTCTGCTGAGGGGTAATACTAATCTGAATAAGAGCATCTGCCACAGCATCAGACCGTTTTTTAGGTAATCTTCCGTTCCTATCTTTAGAGGTTCCAACAAGCTCCAAATAAGAAAATTCCTCTACACCTTCTTGTAGTTTATTTAAGAAAATTGTTCTAATGTCTTCAAAATAGATAGTATCTACCAACTTTTCTTTCAGTAATTGGTAGTGATTAGATTTATTATTAAAAATTTGGACAACTTTTTTTAAACTAATAAAACTTGATGGATTTTGTACCCAGCCATAAGTTCTTGACTTCATAGTGCACTCCCCCTGTAAACTTTATGGATTCGCAATTTTAGGAAGTCGAGCTTCCATCTCCACAATATCGTAAACAGCTTCACAGTTTTCCACTATTTCTCTATTTTCATTATGATATTCTGACAGTGTCTTGGAGACAGCTTCTCTAAACTCTTGCTTATTTGAATAATCCCCTAATAATATATGTGATTTAATTCGATAGAGAGCCAACACCCTTGCTTGCGACTGACTCAGTTTAGCATTCCCGTCTAATTCACTCACCCTTTGGATTACAGATACAAAGTCCCCAATAAGATAGTGATATGTGATGGCAGCTAGCTTAGATTGTAAGTGATTTTTGCCATTTTTAGACTCACCGTTTATTTCTATAAATTCCCTAAAGGCAGCTAAATCGACTTGGGAATACAAAACATAAGTGACGGTTTGGCTATACCAACGATTAATTATATAAACGCAAACAGCCAAAACGGCCATATATATTATGATACACAATATTTTAATAAGATAGTTGTCCTTAGCAAACAAATAATAAAGCAATGGTAGTGAAGGTAATAAAATCGCCAATCTCACTAAAAGGGTATATCGCTGTCTTATTCTAAGGTAGTCCATATCATATAACTTCTTTCTTGACCGCTAAAAGGCTAAGGCTGTCCCTAAAACAGGAACTGTTACTTCTGGAGCAAAAATTATTCCTGCTACAACTGCTACAGCGGCTACTTCTCCCCAGTTTCCTACCTGGAAACCTAAAGCTGACTTAAACTAAAAAAACAGATTAGCCAAAAAAATTATAGAATAAAGTGGCAGGCATCGACAAAATATTAAAAGCCTATGGCGTTAAGTTAATAAGTCAAAAAAGTTATTGAAGTTCGATATTGCCGCTGCTATTTTTAACTATTTTAGCTTGTGGGATTCTAGTTTCATTTTCTTTGCGCCACACATTATATAACTCTTCAAATCGTTTTTCATCTTCGTCCTGAAGGCCCATGTATATAACTTTATCAATATCTTCTTCATTGAAATAATAAACTTCTTCTGGAACAAGTCCTTTAGGGAATTCACAAGCTGAATAATCAACATACTTTTGCATACCATTCACGGTCAGAAGAGGCGCTCTATTTAAAATCATCAATTTTTGGTTACCTTCTTTCAGGTAAACGACACTGCCAATAGGTAACATTAATTATCTCCTTATTTTTAATCTATTATACATTTACAGTCATCGCTTCTCCTTATAGTAAAGGAAAAACTGATGAAACAACGATCCTTGTCTCCAAGCATCTAAAACTTATGGTATCCAATGGGATACTGGAATTCTTAACTTCCTCTACTTTCATCGATTCTTTCGTAAAATTTTTAGTTTATAGCTCAGCAGAGACGTCTGCCCAATCCCGCTAAAAAGTAAGGAGAGAAAGAAAAGCAAAAGAGTGGAAAAGAGAAAAAACAAGTTGCCTGATAAAATAGCTGCCGCAGTCACAGCAAGAGTCAGTATCCACAGCACAATATGTACAAAAACAGCTTTCATGACTGTTTTATTAAGCCTCTCAGGGATTAATTTTGCGTAGACAAGTCCCTTTTGCTCTAATGATAAATCCGAAGCAATCTTTCGATATCTCGTTAAATAAACCCATTGTACCAATGCAAAAGCTATCAAAAACATTAGGCAGACAATTATACTATTCACAAACAAAGAGAAGCCTAAGTCCAATTGTTCCATCAAACCGCTTCTTCGGATAAACAAACTGAGCAAGACAGCTCCAGCGCCGCTGAATGAAGCCGGTACCACTATACCGCTCGCTCTGTTCTGTTGAACTTTCTCAACAAGTTTAAGATAATCACTTTCTGTAAGAAGATATAATTTTTGTTTCACAAGCCAAGCTGTGGGCAGGAAAAAATAACCGACAAAATACTTAGGTTTTCTATCCAAAAGATAGTAATTGCCAGCCGCACTAAAGACCAAGTAACGGGAATTAATCGTCACAAGCTCTAAGCCACCATAATACATAAATCCTCCCATTATTAAAAATCAAATCATAAAAACAGCTTTTCTTTATCCTTTCTCGATGCTGCCTAAGAATAATTCTTTTAGAAAAGAGCACTTCTTTGATGTGCTCACATTATGACACCACCACTTTATCATTGAGTCGGTAGCGGATATCAGGACTATAGCTAACAACACTGACACAAAGCATAAAGCAGAGCAGAAGAAATGCCGAAAGCAGAAAAAACCAGTTATTAGAATAGAAAGCAACTGCCCCAATGAACAATGTCAACAGCTACAGCATCACATGAGCAAAAGTTCTCTTTATTAAAACCATGCTGACAGCTTGTGGGTATAACCTATTGTAACAAATTTTTCTGCCTTTAAGCGGCAAAAAGGCTGTTAATCTCTTTTGACTGAAACGGTGAAAAAGCCAGACACTGACAAAAGCAGATAAGGTTAAAAAACCAATAATAAAGATAGTTGCATAGTGAGATAAACCCGTTCCCAGCTGCTCTATGATTCCACTTCGCCTAAGCAGTGCACCGGATACAACGGCTAAGCCACCAGTAAGAGAAGCTGGGAGGGCAAGACCTGTACCCTTTGACTGTGCTGACTGAACAAGCCTAAGATACTCCTCTTCACTGATAGAATAAAATTTTTGTTTAAAAAACCAGCTGATCGGAAAGAAAAAATAAGAAATAATATATCTGGGCTTTCTGTCCAAAAGGTAATAAGTCCCAGCAGCTCTAAAAGCCAAGTAACGAAAATTCACAGCAACCAATTCAATATTTTCTATCATGCTTTCCCCTATCAATTATCCAGCAGTTTTCAGCATTGCTATTTGTTTTTTTATTTATTAAAGATCCATTATCTGGCAGGCAATTTTCGATATCCAACAACAAATGATAAGTTATCATTTTTTTACTGCTTTAACAGTCATTTTTTCAAAATAAGGAAAATAAGCCGCAATGAGAACAATCAGCTCTAGCACTGGCAACAGTAGAACAAAAATAAGATTTCCTGAAAGAATATAAACATACATCGCAGCCAACATCAGTAAAAACATAGCAAGACCTAAAAAGCCTGTCTTTATCAATTGAGGGGTAAGGCTAGGTATAACCCTAATCTTTCGCCGCCGTAAATTGCTTAGCTTTATCACCTTTTCTAGACCATTCTTAGCTTGTTTATTAATAAGATGAATTAACAGCATACTCAAAATCATAGATATTGATAACAGTATAAGATTAACGGACAGAGAATAGTCTGTATCAAGATAATTAAAAACTTGTCTGGCTAGTATATTTGCCCACATAACAGCAGCTAAGCGCAATGAACCTCTCAGTAAACCAGAAGGTGGCAGCTGCCTCTTTTCTATGATAGATGCTAATAAACTTTGATACTGCTCACTGGACAGTTCATAAGCATTTTTTGGGGTCAAAGCATTTAGAGGCGCAAAAAAATATCCTATGAAACTGGATTTTCTATCAAAGATGTAATACTTCTCATCTGTCTCAAGCAGGAAATACCGAATATTATATTGGTCGAAAGACATTTGTACACCTCCATTTAGCCAAATGGATTAAGTCCGCTTAGACCGCTGGAAAAAGCGTTCCCTATAGCCTTTCCAGCATTGCTTAATCCTTCTTTGGCTTTATCCAGTCCTTTATCAATGTACGCACCTGCTCCATCGACAACATTCCTGACCGTTTCATTATTTTCATAAGCCCAGTCAAAGATAATACTTGCTGCAGTACCAGCAGCTATACCAGCTGCTGCGACACCCACAGCGGCCCAGCCAACTGGATTACTTACTGCTATGGTTGTCAAGAAAGCAGTCGCTCCTACATTCGCTGCCCAACCAACGGCTGTTGAAGCTCCATTTTTAGCAACTGCCTGTCCAAGAGTTTTACCGTTATTAGCGACATCGTTATAAGTACTGTAAGCAAACGCGAGCCCTGTTGCCGCTCTGCCGGCCCATTTCCCTATGTTGGCCACTCTTGCTCCCTTTGTAATCTTATCCATAGCATTAGATAGAGGCCATTTGCCTATGCGTTTACTTGGATCAAACATCACAAAGCTATTTTTTCCAACAGGTCCTGGAATACCTTGCTGCTGAAGTCTGAGCCCAGCCAGGCGCTGAATCATCAGTCCCGTCTGCTCAATACCATTTGTTGTGATATCTATCAATAAGTTCTTTAGGATATCACCTTTGTTCTCTCCTAAATAATCAAAGAAGCTTGAAGTATGTTTCCCTACATTTGCCAGTAGCCCTACGGGAGTTGACTGATTCGAGATTGCCTGAGCAACATAAGCTGCATTATCTGCAAAATCCGTCTTGTTGTAAAACGTTTTAGCATCAGATGCAGTATAACTTATATTAACTAATCCCATTAGAGACTGTAACTGCGTTGACTGTGCCAACAACAGTTCACTGAATTCTGTCCCCTGTGTCCAGCCGTTAAAAGTCTCCATGTTGCTCTTGGTATCCGTCAATACCTTCTTGGCTTCACTCAACGGTGTCGTAATATCTGAACTGCTGGGATTGCTCAAACTGATGATATCAGATATCGAACTGTAAATCTTGGACGTCTCACTGTCTATCGTCGCTATACTGCTCTCTATCGTACTATAGCCATCCTCTAATCCCTGCAGATAATCCGTATCGATAATCGCCGTAGCTGAGGTCTCCTCAACTGTCGTTTGAAACGCCTCTATCGCCTTATCATACTGGGCCGATAAAGTCGATAAACTATTGGAAAAGTTGGTCAGAAGCGGAATCTGATAGTTATTAATCTTACCGTCTATGGCCGTCTTGACCTCCCCTTGAAGACTGTCGGTATTGACTAGATTCGTAAAGGAAGTCTTAGCAGTTTCCAATTGACTGTTCAAATTATCAATAGAGGTCGTTAAAGTTGTCTTATTCTCATTGACCTCTGTCATATCGATTTTCATATCAAGCCCCTTCTAATCTTAAATCTCGATAATTGCTAATCAAGCATAAGATAGGCTATCTCAAAGCAACTACAAAATTTACCTCCTGCAGTGCCCTTCAGTGATTAAAACCTACTGCTGCTTCCACTCCCTGCACTCGCCTGATTGCTGTCATCCGTCACCTTGTTCTCTGCCGCCTGATTCATATGCGTCACATCACTCTCCGTATACGTCCTCAAGTCCGTTAATACACTGTTGAAATCCTCTATTAACTGACTGAAATCCGTAAACGGAGTCATGGTGGTTGTCGAAAAAGTCAAGGCCGATAAATCCGATAAACCCGAAACACTCGTCGACACTGTCCCTGTCAAGCCTGACCACGTCTCGTAATTGGTCCCTGTCTTTGCCATATTCCTTTCCTACCCCCTATAACTGTTTGCCTGATTCGTATAGCTCGTCATATTGTTGTATGCCGTGTTCGCTGCCGACTGTAAACTCGCTGACGTCGTCTCCAACTCCGATATCTTCGTCCCTATACTGCTTAAATTCGTATCATGACTGCTCTTGTTCGTCGTCGCTGCTGTCTGCGCTGAACTATACTTCTCCTCATACTTCGTCTGTCGATCACCCTGAAACTGACTGCTGTCACTCGCCTCTATCGTCGAAAAAGCATCTATTATACTGGTCTGAAACTCAGTTATCTGACTGGTCAAACTCGTCTCTGCTTCCTGCAATCGCGCTATCTGACCGTCTACTACCCCCTTCTCCGCTATCGCTGATGCATAATTAGCCGACTCTTGACTCGCTAAATTATCATAATAGGACGCCATAGCTGCATCTGACATCTCTTATACCCCCCTCTTCTCTTTCACTACAACCTTTATTTAAACATAAAGGAAAGGACCAGGACTCCCGTCCCAGCCCTTTTCTAAAAAGTTCTTATAGTCACTCTATTTACTGAAAGGTGAATTGGCCCGCATCGCTTGTATCACGCTCGGAAACAACTGATGCATAAGAGGTCAGCTGTTGGTTCACTGATGTTAACAACTCTTCAAACTTCGTCACATCTGAACGAAGCTGATTATATTGCTCTAAGTAGGCTTGATAGGCTTGCCCGTTCCAGTGAGACTGCATCTCGCCGTTCGTTCTTTCTACCGCCTGAATAGCTGTCTCTATCTGCTCAACAGCTGTCGAATAAACACTCGCTTGGCTGGAAAGCTCTTCTGGTGATAATGATACTTCTGCCATAGTATAAATCTCCTTTTCGCTTTTAATGTAATGACACAGTCAGTATATCAAATCTTTGGCCTTTTGTCCACCCCTTACTCGCAGTCTAAACTGACAAACTTCTTGATAAAAATAAATTAGGTTGACTTAATTCATATACTTCTTCGCATATGATTGGTAGTTCGGACTCTTGCTTTTGTTCATCGCATATAGCATTGTGCCTTCGAGATAATTATCCGTTGATTCCACTTCCAACATAATAGCAAGGTTATCATCATCCTCAGGAAAAATGATGGAATAGTTTTGTCCATTCTGCTTAATACCATAATAAGTAACACCATTTTCTGTGCCAACTGCATTTTGAGTATAATCATACTCCTCACCATCAACTATGACCGTTTTTTCTTTAAACTCAATTGTCCCATTTTGTCCTGAAGCATCTTGAACCTTCCAAGTCCCTTGAAGGTTATCAGAATCGCTACAGCTGGAAAGAAGGAAAAAACCAAATAGAAGACTCAGCGCTGTAATGATTAATTGTGATTTTTTCATTTGATTTTAGCACTCCTTAACATATTTTGAATTTCTTCGTAATCTTTATTTTTTGCTTCCTCACGCAAACCGACTGTCCCAGTAAAATTAATCATAAATTTTGCATCCTTAATGGGAATAAACGTCACAGCCACCAGTTGGGCTAAGATACCTATACGTTCATCAACATAAGCATACTCTTCAATTTTCCACTGACGTCCGTCTATCTCATGAACCGCATTCGCAAAAATATTTAACCCCTTAAAGTTTTTAGTATAGTCCGCTAACTCTGCGGAGTTGCTCTCAAAAGTATAGCTTTCCTCAACTTTTTTGATACTAATTAAAACATTAGGCGAAAATGCTTTTTCTTTAGTTTTGATTAAGCCTATCACAGACTCCGGAGAATTCCGATTTATCCATTCACTTCCTGCCTCTACTGAGACTTCCGGAAATACGGGAAAATCTTTACTTGGAAACTGTCTCTGTGTCATCTTCTATCTCCTTTATTTTTATTAAGTTCTCAATCCTTTTATGAATTGTATCTACATTTAAATTTTCTGGTAAATATTCACATAACGTCTTATTTTCGTAAAACACATTATCTGGTAAATCCGTAAAATGGGCAGTTTCAGTTTGGATCATAACAATACTAAAAACACCGCCAGGGCCAGATTGTTCAATACTGCTACCAGTAAATTGATAAGTAAATGCTCGAAAAGGAACATGCTGATACGTTCCTGAGATAACATAAGCAACCTTTAAATGGGCTCCCCTGCCAAAAGGATAGGAAGTATAATTTGCATATTTTTCAACATAAGGATTAGCAACCAACTTCATATTCACGACTTTTTTAGTATTATTTCTGGAGTAATCTCTATATGCTGCCCTGCCTTGTGCCTTATCAAACTGATAACCGTACTGCTTGGCGAAGGTTTCATATCGTCGGTTGGCTTTATTGACATGACGAATAAGAATAAAAACTAATAACAGAGTTACAGCAACTATAGCTATAAAGATTCCAAAAATTAATAACACAACCATCTACTATTCTCCTTCAATCGGTTAATTTCAATAATAAAGAAATGGAAAAAGAGAACCAGGAATCTCTCCCAGTCCTCTCAAATAGGGTATTTAATTCATTTTTATGTACGCTAGTAACTAGCTATTCACTAATCTGACTGTTTTTTAGGAATGGTTATTGTCTTTTCCCACTCCTCGTAAACCTCCATAAAACGATTCTCTTCTTCATCCTCAAAACCTCGAAAAATTACTCGATCAACATCTTCATCATTGAAAAAGTAGCCATTTTCAGGATTAAAACCCTCAGGATAAACTACGCCAGCATAGTCTGTATAGACATTTCCAGCCTCTTCGTTCAGTTCAATCCCGCGTCCAATAATCATCAATTTAACCGTGCCTTCTTTCAAATAAACCAAACTCCCCAGCGGTAGTAACTCTTTTGCCATCTTAATTCCTCTTCTTTCTTTAACATAAGTATTAAAACAATAATGTAATGGGTTGTATTATTTTTGCTCCTTCTTACGCCCACCGCGGTACCAATTTTCATCCGCAATTTGCAGGTAGTCTTTATACTGCTTAGAGTATTTCATCATATAGAAACCTTGAAAAAGGCAGAAATCACTCATTTTTCGAAAGCTATAGGCGAAAACAACCATTGTAACAGTTACGCCTAAACCTAGGAGATAGCTGTACCATTTAGCATTAAAATCACTGGTCAGCCCCTTAAATACCGTTTGACTCAAAATTAAAAGAATAAAGCTAGTCCCTATCGTTATTCCCAAGATTAATTTTGTATAAAAACTGTCCCTATTATTAGCTTCACCATATAGTTGTGCTTTGGTTCGTAAATAGCCTTGATAGAAGATTAAAGCTATTAAAAGAAAACCAACCAATACTTGCAGAAGCAAACCTGATATGCCAAATCGATTGAAAGCCAGCATGCCAGTGATATAAATGAAGGGTACCGTTGCAGTATAAATCATGCTTCCTAAAAAAGGAAAACCAGAAAAAATTTGTCTGGAAATATCACGTTTTGGAATCAGGATAGAAAAACAGGCCGATAGAAGCATTATCACAAATACAATAATATTTGGAATTAACATTGCCTGACCGATATTTCCTATCATGATAACCGCTTCTGAAGATAAGTGACGAACACTTCCAGTCTCAGCAGCCGATCTTAAACCAAAAGGCATGGCAAATAACAGGCCCAGCATGGCTGAGAATAAGAGCGTTCCCGCTATAAAAAAAGCAAACAAGCGGCGGGGTAATGAACGGTTCATTGAGGTGTCGTTTTTCAGAGTATTAGATAGCTTTTTAAAGTTAATAATCCGCTTACTTTCTTCAAAATCAGCTCCAAATATAGATTTCCCCATGTTATATATTCCTCTCTAAAAACCGAAAGCTGATTTGACATTGTTCCAGCCCCTTGACATAGTATCTCCGACGGCTTTTCCTGCCTTCTGCACCTTATCAGCTGTCCAATCATAGGCATCATCTAATTTATTTTCAACCCAAGAGTAAGCCCTCTCTTTTGAATCAGTGCCTAACCAACCGTCTACTACTCCCCACATTGCATTAGCAGAACCAACGACAAAGCCAACACCTGCACCAACAGCTGTCCCTACTCCAGGAATCACCGAACCAATCTCAGCACCAGCTAATGTATATTCGATTGGACCAGCATTTTTAACAGTTTCAACTCCCGCATGAATGGCTGACTTCCCAACACTGTGATAAGCCCTACTGTCCTTATCATTATAGGCTTGATAACCAGAAATCCCAGCTTCAGCAATGGTCATTGCCCAGCCACCAACCCTAGCAACTTTACCTAAAGTCTTTATACCGGACTTCAAAGGGCCTTTGAGCTTGCTGGGTACACCACTAACATTTTTCCAAGCCTTAGAATTAGCAACTTTATTCCAAGCCTTAGAATTAGTAACCTTTTTCCAAGCCTTAGAATTAGCAATCTTTCCTACTAGACCTAAGCCTAAGCTTAAAGTTTTTGATTTGAGCTTTGATCCCCACTTCCCAATCTTAGCAGCACCGTCACTCAAATTATTCACAAAGGATTTCAAGGGATTTTTAACTGCATCAAAGTATTTTTTCCCCCATTTATAAGTTTTAGATAGCGATTTCCAACCCTTAGTCTTACCGATTTTAGCCAATGCTCCCCAAGCTTTAGAATTCTTAAGATTTTTAACAATAGACCTTAAATCTTTGCCTGATTTGCTAATAGCTGACCATGAAAGACTGAGTTTCTGAAATGCTTTGCCACCTAGATCAGCTGCATCACGGGTCTTAGAGCCCTTAATAAAAATTTTTAGATAAGTTTGTAACAAGGAAACACTGCCTGTAACACCTTTGTACAAAGAACTACCACTTATAGCCGATGTATACTCCTTCCAGATTTCTGCAAAGCCTTGCCACCAAGAATCTTCCTCCTGCTCAGCTGAACGAAGCGCTTTAGAAACACTATTAAGCAAAGCAACAGGAGTAGCAGCTGAAGTAATCCCTTGAGCAATGGTCTTGACACCGTCCGCAAAACTGGCATCCGAATAAAATGCCGAAGCATCCGCATCAGTATAAGATACCCCTATTAATTCAGATAAAGAAGCCAATATGGTCCCCTGACTGGCCAACAGTTCACTGAATTCTGTCCCCTGTGTCCAGCCGTTAAAAGTCTCCATGTTGCTCTTGGTATCCGTCAATACCTTCTTGGCTTCACTCAACGGTGTCGTAATATCTGAACTGCTGGGATTGCTCAAACTGATGATATCAGATATCGAACTGTAAATCTTGGACGTCTCACTGTCTATCGTCGCTATACTGCTCTCTATCGTACTATAGCCATCCTCTAATCCCTGCAGATAATCCGTATCGATAATCGCCGTAGCTGAGGTCTCCTCAACCGTCGTTTGAAACGCCTCTATCGCCTTATCATACTGGGCCGATAAAGTCGATAAACTATTGGAAAAGTTGGTCAGAAGCGGAATCTGATAGTTATTAATCTTACCGTCTATGGCTGTCTTGACCTCCCCTTGAAGACTGTCGGTATTAACTAGATTCGTAAAGGAAGTCTTAGCAGTTTCCAATTGACTGTTCAAATTATCAATAGAGGTCGTTAAAGTCGTCTTATTGTCATTGACCTCTGTCATATCGATTTTCATATCAAGCCCCTTCTAATCTTAAATCTCTAATAAATAACATACATTAAATAGTCGTACCGCTCTTTTTTCAGTTACTTTGAATTGTAACAAAAATAGTTTTATCCATATTGAGGTAATGGACTTTTCTTAAAAAATTTTTTAGGAGATTTTATAAGTTAATTCAGCAGTTATCCCTTTTTCCGAACAACGTTCCCATAAAAAATTCTTAATACTCCGCCCAGCATATAACACTTCCTATTCAGCGCTGATAACATTCGGACTATTTCCTAAGAAAAAAGCATATACATACAATAACAAGGACGGCATTTATTTAGAAATCTTCACTGTCCCATCCTCATATCCTGAATACATATTACTCTTTGGGCTGACATAAGTTGTTGTTTCCGTTGAATCGTCGTCATGCGTTCCAATTGTAAGTATCCCTTCATTAAATAAACAAAAGTAGGTCATAGAATCTTTCTCAAACTCTTCCTTATCGACATCATAATCGTAGCTAGTTTCACTATCGTCTTCATTTATAATGAGTTGATCATCTTCAATTTTTATCCAAGACGTCTTATCTAACGAAGCTGTCATAGTAGAGTAGTTCTCAACAACCAGATAATAAGTTCCATCTTTTGATGTTTGCGAGTCAATCTGCGATTTTACAATACCAAAGATGATAATAACCGGGATAATAAGGAAAATAAGTTGCCATTTTTTAAATCTAAAGGTCATCTTGCTCTCTCCTAGCTTGACTTGCTTTAAGCTTTTGCAATCTCGTTTCTTTTTCAAATGAGTCGGCTTCTTTTAGAAAACTCTGGAAAGCTGCATCAATATACCCCAAAAAGATAACATTGTTGATATCTTCTTTATTGAAAAACAATAAGGTCTTTGCATCATAGCCAATAGGAAGAGTTACTCCTACAAAATCATAATAGCCCTTATCACCATCATTTTCTACAACTGGAAACTGACCGATAATGACAACATTTGCTGCCTCATCTGATATATTAACAACAGACCCTACAGGTAGCTGCTGACGACTTGCTGCTGCCATACTAGTTCTCCTCTAAATACTTTTTTGATTCCTTTACAATGTAAAGATTATCATCTTCTTGAGACAATGCCGTAAACAGCTTCTCTGCCTCTGCTGTATTGCCTTTCAAAACAGCATTACAAGCTTTAAAGTACATAAACTCTAGCTGATATATCTTTAAATCGCTCTCTAACTCTTCAAAGTAGTCATTTGGTTGCTGACTTGACACAATATCGTAAACAGCTTCACAGTTTTCCACTATTTCTCTATTTTCATTATGATATTCTGACAGTGTCTTGGAGACAGCTTCTCTAAACTCTTGCTTATTTGAATAATCCCCTAATAATATATGTGATTTAATTCGATAGAGAGCCAACACCCTTGCTTGCGACTGACTCAGTTTAGCATTCCCGTCTAATTCACTCACCCTTTGGATTACAGATACAAAGTCCCCAATAAGATAGTGATATGTGATGGCAGCTAGCTTAGATTGTAAGTGATTTTTGCCATTTTTAGACTCACCGTTTATTTCTATAAATTCCCTAAAGGCAGCTAAATCGACTTGGGAATACAAAACATAAGTGACGGTTTGGCTATACCAACGATTAATTATATAAACGCAAACAGCCAAAACGGCCATATATATTATGATACACAATATTTTAATAAGATAGTTGTCCTTAGCAAACAAATAATAAAGCAATGGTAGTGAAGGTAGTAAAATCGCCAATCTCACTAAAAGGGTATATCGCTGTCTTATTCTAAGGTAGTCCATATCATATTACTTCTTTCTTGACCGCTAAAAGGCTAAGGCTGTCCCTAAAACAGGAACTGTTACTTCTGGAGCAACGATTATTCCTGCTACAACTGCTACAGCGGCTACTTCTCCCCAGTTCCCCACTTGGAAACCAGATTCATTTTGTGTACTCGTTGTTGTATTTCCACTAGTTGTAGAGGTAGTGTGCTGATGGTAACCACCCAATATACCATCATTTAAATCTGTACTGACCTTCAAGCCAAAATAATCAGTGCTTGAAGATGTATCGGTCTTACGACCTCCTCCTCCTGCTACATCCAACTCAATACCCGTTTCATTAGAGAAACCTAAATCTGCTTTAACACCACCGGTATAGCCAAACAAGTTGATTTCAGTATTCAAATTAAAATGCCAATCTTCAAGACTCACATCAAACGACAAAGGACCTGCATTGATAGCTACTCCCGAAAAACGACCATTATCTGTTTTTGTTTGAACAACTCCAGGGTCAGTTGTAACGCTTTTTTCTGTCTGTTTGTGGTAGGTTGTAAAAAGCCAATTTCCTTCTTTTCTATAATTTTGTGATACAGAAACACTGTCTTGAGAACCAAAAAGGTCATCCCAAAAAGATGAAAGATTTATATTTAATGCTATTGGTGAGTTTTTCGAACTGGATTTAGCTGTCTGTAAACTATAATTTTTCCAAATATCTGAAAAGCTTTCCCACCAAGAACCCGAATTTTGAGAAATAGTATTAAGCGATTTTGCTACACCTTTGAGCAAAGCAACAGGAGTAGCAGCTGAAGTAATCCCTTGAGCAATGGTCTGAACACCGTCCGCAAAACTGGCATCCGAATAAAATGCCGAAGCATCCGCATCAGTATAAGATACCCCTATTAATTCAGATAAAGAAGCCAATATGGTCCCCTGACTGGCCAACAGTTCACTGAATTCTGTCCCCTGTGTCCAGCCGTTAAAAGTCTCCATGTTGCTCTTGGTATCCGTCAATACCTTCTTGGCTTCACTCAACGGTGTCGTAATATCTGAACTGCTGGGATTGCTCAAACTGATGATATCAGATATCGAACTGTAAATCTTGGACGTCTCACTGTCTATCGTCGCTATACTGCTCTCTATCGTACTATAGCCATCCTCTAATCCCTGCAGATAATCCGTATCGATAATCGCCGTAGCTGAGGTCTCCTCAACCGTCGTTTGAAACGCCTCTATCGCCTTATCATACTGGGCCGATAAAGTCGATAAACTATTGGAAAAGTTGGTCAGAAGCGGAATCTGATAGTTATTAATCTTACCGTCTATGGCTGTCTTGACCTCCCCTTGAAGACTGTCGGTATTGACTAGATTCGTAAAGGAAGTCTTAGCAGTTTCCAATTGACTGTTCAAATTATCAATAGAGGTCGTTAAAGTTGTCTTATTCTCATTGACCTCTGTCATATCGATTTTCATATCAAGCCCCTTCTAATCTTAAATCTCGATAATTGCTAATCAAGCATAAGATAGGCTATCTCAAAGCAACTACAAAATTTACCTCCTGCAGTGCCCTTCAGTGATTAAAACCTACTGCTGCTTCCACTCCCTGCACTCGCCTGATTGCTGTCATCCGTCACCTTGTTCTCTGCCGCCTGATTCATATGCGTCACATCACTCTCCGTATACGTCCTCAAGTCCGTTAATACACTGTTGAAATCCTCTATTAACTGACTGAAATCCGTAAACGGAGTCATGGTGGTTGTCGAAAAAGTCAAGGCCGATAAATCCGATAAACCCGAAACACTCGTCGACACTGTCCCTGTCAAGCCTGACCACGTCTCGTAATTGGTCCCTGTCTTTGCCATATTCCTTTCCTACCCCCTATAACTGTTTGCCTGATTCGTATAACTCGTCATATTGTTGTATGCCGTGTTCGCTGCCGACTGTAAACTCGCTGACGTCGTCTCCAACTCCGATATCTTCGTCCCTATACTGCTTAAATTCGTATCATGACTGCTCTTGTTCGTCGTCGCTGCTGTCTGCGCTGAACTATACTTCTCCTCATACTTCGTCTGTCGATCACCCTGAAACTGACTGCTGTCACTCGCCTCTATCGTCGAAAAAGCATCTATTATACTGGTCTGAAACTCAGTTATCTGACTGGTCAAACTCGTCTCTGCTTCCTGCAATCGCGCTATCTGACCGTCTACTACCCCCTTCTCCGCTATCGCTGATGCATAATTAGCCGACTCTTGACTCGCTAAATTATCATAATAGGACGCCATAGCTGCATCTGACATCTCTTATACCCCCCTCTTCTCTTTCACTACAAGCTTTATTTAAACATAAAGGAAAGGACCAGGACTCCCGTCCCAGCCCTTTTCTAAAAAGTTCTTATAGTCACTCTATTTACTGAAAGGTGAATTGGCCCGCATCGCTTGTATCACGCTCGGAAACAACTGATGCATAAGAGGTCAGCTGTTGGTTCACTGATGTTAACAACTCTTCAAACTTCGTCACATCTGAACGAAGCTGATTATATTGCTCTAAGTAGGCTTGATAGGCTTGCCCGTTCCAGTGAGACTGCATCTCGCCGTTCGTTCTTTCTACCGCCTGAATAGCTGTCTCTATCTGCTCAACAGCTGTCGAATAAACACTCGCTTGGCTGGAAAGCTCTTCTGGTGATAATGATACTTCTGCCATAGTATAAATCTCCTTTTTCTATTTAATACACCGCTATTATATTAAAATTCAAGTAGTCTGTCGACAACACTAATATGTCTTTATTGTTACAAAAACGTTACTTTTTATTCTTCGTCTTCATCTTGCAATACTTTTTGCTTACTATTTTTTACTTTGCTGACAAATCGTGTCCCCCAAATGGATAAACCGCTGGATAGCAGAGCAACAGATAACAGCCATACCCATAGGGGGAGAGTGCTTAAAACAGAATCAGACCCAATTTTAACCGCCTGAACCGGACTAGCCAAGAAATTCAGTACGGACTCATTATCTGTCCCGCCAGTTCTAGCGTTGTTTAGAACCTCGTTAAAGTTCTCACTGTAATCTTTAGCATTTTGGATATTGTCCGCTTGCTCTTCAACAAGTTTCGAAGTATTATCAGATACTTCTGTGACCTTGCCTTGAACCTGATTTGCCTGATTGACCAAGCTGTCAAACTGGGTAGACATGGTTCCAATACTGTCAGCATTTGTAGAAATTCTTGAAGCATTGGTATTGGTTGCATTTGCAAGATTAGATACTGTCTCATAAAGTCGGTTATTAGAGTCAGCGCCAGAATACAATGTATTATCGTCCATATCTCCCGAATTTGTAGAGGCCGTCCCTAATTTAGTCACTTGATTATTCTGCCAATCAGCATACTGTGTGTTTAATGAGTTGACTGTTGCATTATACCAGTCAACTAAATCTTGAAGATTTTTAGAAAAATAGTTAGTCGGCAGTGTCGCTTCGTCAACAGATGGCAATTCATCGATAGCTGCGTTCAATTGATTAATCTCAATAGATAACTGTGTATATAATTCAACACCCGATGCTTTATAATTGGTAACATCACTATCTTTAAGCTGATTAAAAATAGAATCTGAATCAATATTCCCATACAAATTAAACACTGAGTCATCGGCTGGATTAGCGACATCAATATCATAAGAATTACTTGAAGGGTCTCCATATAAATTCTTTATTGTTGTAGCAGCTGTATCAATCCGACTTAGCTGGCCTAAAAGTGTTTTTAAATCATTTTCAACCAGATTAACTTTCTCTTCGCTGTCGCTGTAATAAAAACTGTATACCAGAGGGATAGTTTCGGAACCGACTGTCAGGTTCAATTTAATTGTATTCAGCCCATATTTCGGCGAGAAAGTATATGATAGTGTCAAATCAGTTGGAGACGAAATATTATTTTTATCAACGCTGGCCGTTGCAGAAACAGTACTGGAGCTATCAACAGTCACAGTAACTGCTGTTTCTTTATACGAAGTCGAAATCTTTTCTTCCTCATCTGTAGCCTCTTTAATCAGTTCACTTTCAGGATAGACATTACTGAAAGTTACTGTCTCAGTTCGTGAAGAAGGCAGGGTATCATTTGATACTTTGCTAAAATTATAATTAGGAGCAGAGCCTGTAGTTGCTCCTTTATTATCAGCGTAATTTTTAAGTAGTTCTATCTTTTTGTTATATTCTGCTACCTGCGAAGAGCTTATAGCATCTAAAGAAAGTAAATGGGCAAAAAGGTCTTGGTAGTCGGATGCATTGACACTAAGAGAAGCAATTGTTGAATTAATTTGATCAGTATAGTCGTTCGGCAAATTATCTGAACGCGACATTGAATTTGAAACTTGTTTTGCTAATGCTTGCTTCGCACTTTCTTGAGTCACCTTGTCAGAAACAGCTGAAGTTATAGCAGCATTGTCTTCTCCCATATCGTCTATCCCATCAACCGATATTTCTGGTGTATTAAAATAATGTTCAGAAATTTGACTACGGGTTTTATCGAGAGAAGTTCTTAATTCATCAAGTTGTTTTCTCGCATTCTCAATTCTGACCTGATAAGTGCTAATATCAGCATTATAAGCTTGAATTTCTTCAGAAAAAAGTTGATATACTGTTTTAGATTCTTCGGTTGCTACTACATCATTCAAAGTATTAGGCAAACCTTCTTCAGGTGCCACTTCAATCGGTGCCAATGCATCAGTTGAAGGATTATAGAAGCTGTTTAAAGATTCTACGGTACTAAGATAAAGATTTGAGTATAATTGACTGTCTGTATCGTACTGATTAGTTACGGCTTTTTCTGATACTGAAGCATTGTGCTTGTTAATCTGTGACTGTAATTCTGTATTAGACTGAATAACTGATAGCTGCTCATTAAGGGTCGAAGCATTATTTTGAAGCAATTTCACAGTAGAATCTTTGAAACTTGATACAGAATTTTCAAAGGATCCATTTGATGTTTTCAAACCATCTGCGGATCTTGTTAGATTACTCAAGTATTGTGTTGACTGCTGAGAAGGTGCGTAAATATTTGTTGATAAACCGCTGTAAATAGCATCTTCGTCTCCAACAATATTTGTCAATTGAACTTTAGCGTCATCTAAATTATTAATAACGCTGGCAAAATACATTTTAATGGCCCTTTGATTAATAACATTAATATAAGTCCCAATGCGTTTTTCCATCTCAAGAGACTGAGCCTTATCAGTTGTTCGCTTTACTTTATAGGAAATCTTGGCATTCTCTGGATTAAAACTATCTAATTGTAAAATATTTGTTGAAAAATCACTAGATATATAAATAACAGCGTCTACAGAATTGTTATTGTACCGATTTTCTGCTTGACTTCGTGACATAACTGTCCATGTTGTATTATCTGAGTTTATTTTTGTCAGTAAATTTGTAAAATCTTTACCAAATTGATAGTTTATTTTATTAAAAATTCCTCCATTGTCTTGATTAACAACAGCAATATTCATATGATTTTTTTGCTGTAACTTTATATTTGGAAAAAGCTTATTCCAATTAAAGTAAACAGCCCCTATTACTCCTAAGAGAACAAGTACTGCACCTACTTCAATTAGTAATTTTCTAAAACTTTTTAACTTAATCATAGTTTCTCGTTTCTCCTATTCATCTTGCGGAAATCTGACACGATAAATCTCTCTTCCTTTAAATAATTGAGTTTCATCAAGCGCTACTAAAGGTTCATTAAAAGCATGGCGACCCGAAACCAATTTTTGCTCTGAGCTGATTGTTCCAAATGTTCCAGCCGGAATATTTTGGCGCAAACGCTTAAAAAACGGAGTAAATTTAGTCTCAACATTATTTTGATAGCCATGGAAAATCAGATGGATACCTACAGATGAACCTTTTTTAAAGAGTGAATCCAGCTCCTTTTCAGTCAAAGAAATTTTGTCACCCGCAAGGTGAATATCTGGGAAATAGATATACATAGGTTTTTCTTTCTGTTGTCCACTTCTAATAAGTGCAAGCAGTTCTCCCATAAATTGGCTTAACACTTCCTCTGTAATGATATTATCAAAACTTTCGGCATTTTTTTCAAACCGCCCATCTAAATCAATAACTACACGATCAACTCTGCCAGCAAAAGAAGCGAAAGCCATCACAATTGCTTTCTCAAGACTATAGGTCTGATTAGGTGTATCATCTGTGAAAAGTAAAAAACTGTACTCCTTAGGATTTAGAGCTGCTACTTCGGTTGTTTCTTTGTCATAGCCAATAGGGAGGGCGAGTTCTACCTTAGATTTCTGGACATTTTCATCTGCTTCGAAATCGGCAAAAGTTATCTCTTTCGGAAGCATAGGAATTGCAGCAGGTACTTTGCCAGTCCATAATTGAGTCATAGAAGTTATATCTGCTTCCAAAGCGCGGAGCCGTTCAATATCATTTCTGCCTGGTTCAGACAGGTAAATTTGAAAGGCTCTTAACTGGTTATCTAGTCTTATTTGCCCTCGTCCTGCAATTTCCTGATCAGGTAAAGCGTCAAAACCAACTAATTCTTTTTTCCCATCTTTATCAACTAAATAGAGAACCAACTGACTGGCAAAGTTTGAACGCATATTTAACTTCAGTGAGTTACTTCTAAGAGCCGTCACAATAAGATACACTCCCAAACTCGAGCCTTCCCTGAGTACCTGATTAAAAGTAGCTTCAGCCACTACTTCTAAAGAGTTTTCTCGAATGGTATCATATAAATCAATAATGTTAACAATAATCGGTAATGATTCCCCAGACTTCTGCTCATATTGATCAATCGAGGCAACCCCATATTCTGCTAACAGTTCTTTACGCGCTTTAAGTATTTCACGAATACGTTTAAGAGCTTTCAGCAACTTTTCTCCTTCATCTAAAGTAACCAGATCTGCCACATGCGGAAGATCTCTAAGCGGCAGAAGACCGTTAGTTCCAAAATCAAAGAGATAAAAATGCATTTGCTCAGGATTGTTAACTCTTGAAAAATTCATAATTAAGGTTTGGAGAGCTTGTGATTTTCCATATCCCGGAGAAGCAAAAATGATAGTATGCCCCATTTCTTCCAAGTCAAACTTCCAATCATATTGAGTTTGTTCAGACGGAACATCCATAAAAGCAAAAGAGGCCTGAAGAGTCCGTTTTTCACACCATTGAGTTTCTAAAATAGGAGAGACAATTTCATATTCAAGTGGAGGGAGCCATGGTTTCTCTGGGATCGTAACATTTGATTTTGAAGTATAATCAGAAATATAATTAACAATTGCATCAAGCTCTGTCACATCACTAAGATTCGCTGCCTTATCCTCTAAGTAAGAGAGGTCTTCAGTTGCCAACTCATACTGCCCCAACTCGTTGATGACCCAAAGGCGTTTGTCCACTTCATTACTATCTAGGTCACTCGAGGGGTTGTAGGCTGCACCTGACCAAGCAGATTGAAATAATTCATAGATTTCATTGTTTCCTACTTGCAAATAGGCTCGGCCTGGCTGCGTAATAGAAGCGGCATCCGGTGTTTTTATAATTTCCTTAGAATCTGCTTTATCAGCTACTTTCAACGCTAATTTAAATCGTGAGTTAGACCAAATTTGATCATTAACGACACCAGATGGCTTTTGTGTCGCTAAAATCAGATGAATACCCAAAGAGCGACCAATACGAGCCGTTGATACCAATTCATTCATGAACTCAGGTTCATTCTGTTTCAGTTCCGCAAATTCATCAGATATCAAAAACAAATGTGGTAAGGGTTCAGTTGGGAATCTGTCATCATTAGCTTGTCTACCTTGTTTATAGAGTTTAGTATAACCATTAATGTGATTCACTCCAAATTTTCCAAACAAGCGCTGACGTTTTTGGAGCTCTGCACGAATTGAAGCCAGTGCACGCTGAGTCCCTGCACCATCTAAGTTTGTAATCGAGCCCATTAAGTGAGGTAAATTTCTGAACAGGTTTGCCATTCCTCCACCTTTAAAGTCAATTGGCAAAAAACCAATATCTTCCGGGGAAAAATTAAGAGCTAAAGACAAGATGTACGATTGTAGAATTTCAGACTTCCCCGAACCTGTTGTTCCTGCAACCAAGCCATGAGGACCATGAGCGCGCTCATGCAGATTAAGAAATATGATATCATCCTTTCCTCTTACCCCCAAAGGAACAGCTAAGCTTTTAGATGTGTCTGCTTTCTCCCAACGCTTGTTAATATCAAGCTCGTTAACATGTGTGACGCCATACATCTCCAAGAATGTCATTGAATCTGGTAAGGAATTTTTCTGTGTTTCCACATGGTTAAGATTGGCCAAAGAACGAACAGCCATTTCAAATTGATTAAACTCCACATAGGGATCGAAAGCTTGGTTAATATATATCCCATGATCATTGATAAGATGTGCACTGCTGCTGCTTTGAAGAACTGCTAAACTATTAACCGTTTCAGGCAATTGCCGTTTACTTTCTTTTAACCAGATAACAGTTACCCCATACTGGGACAAGTCTGGTCGTGATAAATACTCATTAATAACGTGACCGGTTAAATGACGGTCATCCGATATCAATACCACAATATGAGGTAAGAAGGTTGTATCCTCTCCTTTCTCAACTTGAAGCCGACTTTGAAAAAGTTGATACAAACTAGTTAAAACTGCATCTTTACTGCGCTCATCATGAATAATCCCTCGAACATTTCTTCCAGCTAAATCAAAATGAGGTAAAAAACGCCAAGTTTTCCAAATTGATTGGTAGTCTTCCTCAGAAACTAAGGCAACAAAATTGACATCACGATAGGAATGGAAGACAGCAAGCTGAAATATTAACGTTTGAGCTAGGCGCTGCCCTAAATCATGACCAGCGACAATACCCAAAAAAGTTTCATTAAGGTTGATAGTTACAGGAACAGATCTCTGAATCTCAAAATCACGTAATAGTTTCTGAGCAAAGACAGTCTCATCATCTTTGTTCAACGGATCATAATGATACGAAAGATCTAACTGACTTTTGACATCTCCAATTCCCAAAGCTACCTGCATAAAGTCTTCATTAAAGGATAACCGTTCGTAAATCCGAGAATCAAGACGTATTGCCATGTCCTCTAATTCAGAAATACGAGGTTGCTGATAGTAGAGAATATTTTTTTCTTCCAAATAATACTCTTCTAACTCGGCTGTATGTTTCAAAAGATACTGTTCGTAATCTGCAACTCTCATCAATTCATTTTCCTTAAAGTCCTTTTTAGTAGAAAAATAATTAGTAATGGAAAAAGCTGCAGTCATAACACTCATCCCACCCATAGTCAGCATCATAACAGGGTTACGTTTCATCAAAACAGTTACTACCCCAGCTAAAATAACCATACCTATTGGAGGAAGCGCTGCACGCCACAAAGCGTTTTTAGGCTTACTGCTAGGATTTTTTATCTTTTCAAAGCGTATTTTTTCATCATGGACTGTTGGAAGCACACGTGGACTTCTACGATACTCCGGAAAAGAAAGAGGGTAAATATCCTTTTTGTCCTCTATAAAAATGTGCTTTTCATTAAAAATAGGAGGAGTAAAAAACGAAGCAATTTCCCACTGCCTACCCCTGTTTTTTATCAAATAATTTCCAACAAAAATCTCATCGTTTATTTCAAATTTTTTAATCACATTTTGGGATACATACTTGCGATTATAGTATACTAAACTCCCATTTGGATAAATATAGACCGAATCTTTGGAAAAAACAACTTTAGCCTGAGTCGAAGCTGTTATGCCTTCATTAGGCTTATTTGATAAAATAAGATCATAAGCTGGTGGAAAAATATACTCTACATAAATATCATCTAAACTACTTAATGCGTAGATTAGTGTACCTTCCACAGTGACAGAGCTATCAGATAAAGCAAGATTGTTTACAAATAGCTCTCCTGCTTTGTCTGTGAAGCAAAATTCTCCTAAAGTTACATTTTCATCAGGATCGAGACTATTAATTTGAAGCTCCTCACCAAACACTATAATTTGACGCCGATTAGTCTGCTCATCTATCAAATCATCCCCTAATTGGTGGTAGGAACGCTTAATGTTTTCACTCATTCTGCTGTTCTCCTAATCGTTTTGATAGCTTTTTTATTTGCTTTCTATAAGATGTTAACTTTTTTTGCTTCTCAGAGCCCTTCATGTTGGAGTCTGCTTTGACTTGTTCATAAAGATTAGTATAAGCATGCAGAATTAATTGATTATCTCCAATATTTTTGGCTAAATCCAACGCTTTACTATATTTACCACGTCCGATACTGATCCAATAGTCCAGTAGATTTTCTTCGCTTGAAGGAGAAATTGTATTTAGCACCGACGCCTTTTGGCTATCTGATAAATTATCCAGATGCACATATGAAGTGGCCAAAACATACTTAGCTTCTTCTTCAAGTCGGGCAAGAGAGTAGGGTTCTAAGCTGTCAGCTACTGATTCATAATCATTAGATAAAAAGGATGCCTGAGCCTTAACTGTATCTGTTTGCAAAGGTGTCTTCCAGAAGACATTATATCCTGCAACAGCTCCCAATCCAACGGTTAAAACTCCCAGAACAGCTGCCGCAATCGTTACAATCCTCCATTTCATAATAGAGACTAACTGCTTAGATTCACGCTCTTTTCTAGCCTCATCATCGTAAATTCTATTTATGTATTCCACCACGTCACTGTAGTTTTTGAGGACAGCGATTTCTTGCACAGTTTTATCATTAACAGCAGAAAGCCCATTAACTAAAAACTCAAAATCAAGTTTGGGACGTAAAACTGATACTACTAAAGCTTTATAATGTCTAAGATAATTTTCCTCACTGTATTCCTCTGGAAACATAATTTCTGAAATCCCATAATGTAATAATTCAACTACATTTCCTCGAACAAAAATATTTTTAGGATGCAAATATGTAATACGGAAGTCATTGTCATGCCGTGGAATAGCCATTAGAATTTGCGCCAACTTCAGACGTTCCAGATTTGTACGTGTCTCTTGAGTTAATTTATGAAGGCTGCGAGAATGCGGAGGTTTTTTATATATAAGAGCTAATTCCCCCCTTCGTTCAAAGTCACCTGCGCATCTACATATTGTTGGATAGTAGATAGCTTATCTCGTACAAATGTATTAGATGTTAAAATAACTTCCAACTGTTCTTTCTTTACTTTTAATTGTATCAAATCATTACTCATTGAACTTAACCTCCAATACATCACCATTCCCTACCGGATAGTCCGCAAGCGCACGGTGTCTTTCGATTATTATAGGCTTATTAGATATTTCTAATATCCAATTTTTTTCAAGAATCCCTAAATGATTTTCCAAAGAACTTTTTTTCACTAAATCTTCCAACTGCTCTAATGACAACCTCTTAGAAAAACGTAAATCTAAATCTTGATTTTTATATCTTATTGTCACATTAATGTATTCGTCTTCCATGCCAGACCCTTCCTAGCCATACTCCAATTCCACACATTATCACCATAAAAAGAACAGCTGCTGAAATCTTCCATACTACTTTTTTTGGTTGCTCATTTTCTGTAGTTACAATCGTATCGTCAATCGAATAATTATCAAACAGTTTACTGGTGTAAGACATAGTATCAAATGTATAATTATTGCTTGAAACCCCATTAAATGTTATATTGGCAGCCTCAGATAATACATTTTCATCATTAGTCTTTTCTCTTGTAACTTCCTGAGCCACTCGATCAAGAAAAAGATTCGGTGCATATTGTCGTTCAATAGCATTGCCAGTAGAATGTTGCCTTGACTGATTAATCGTATCGGTTTTGATATCCAAATTACCATCATTAGCATCAATGCTAGTCGACGATGCTATGACTAAGATTAGTGATACAAAGAATATCCCTTTTTTCACTTCAATCTCTCCCTTTCACTTTCTACCAGTTGCGATTGCTATTTTTAAATAAATTTATCTTAATCACCATTTAACGCTCTCTTATGGGTAGACAAACAGTTAAAATTATCTGAAACCAACTCACTATATTACTATAGTATATGAAATTTTGTCATTTTTTTCAATATTTGGAAAAGAGAAACACTCAAAAAAAGCATTCTGGAATATTCATTTCAGCGATTAAGTGAATTTTTTTAACTTTTAAACATTATTCCATCGACAGGTTGTTTGTTATAGTCAGAATAGCGACTCCGATTTAAATTTATTTTTACAATTAATTCCACTAGTCTCGTCTCCAAATATTTAAAGGATTTCTCATTTATTCCATCCCACACCTTTTGTGAATCCATTCAACTCATGCGCATTCTCTAATCAAACAAAAAATAGAAGAGCTCTATAATTTTACAGTAATAAACTTTATATCAGCTAGCCTTTTAAAGCAGCTCTTTCAGTAAGACCAAGAGACTACACAAAATATAAAAACAACCATTATAAGTAAGTTAGCACAGTTTATGATTTAGTTTTCTATTTTCGAAAAAGAGCCAAAAGTTAAATAAAGAGGCCCTTTATCAGCTATTACAGCCGACAGAGAGCCTCTGTTTTTAAAAATGATTGAGCAGTTCCAACAGACCTAGGCCCAGCAGCTGGTCAAAGATGAAGATAACAATCGTGAAAAAGACCGTATACTCCATAACTGACAGAAAGTCCTTCCAGCGCTGTTTGCGGCCAGGCCAGGTTGTTTCTTTTAAAATCGTGAAAACACCTTTAATAAATGCCACGGGTTTCTCCTTCCATTGGGAAACAGCATTCGCTCTTTCCTCTGATATAATCGACTAGCGGGTCTCTTTATGCAGCGTGTATTTTTTACAGTATTTGCAAAACTTCTTAACTTCTAACCGTACGGGTCTGGGCGTGCTGCCGATTTTTATGGTATAGTTGCGGCTGCCGCAGACCGTGCAGGCCAGACTTGCTTTTTTCTGTGCCATAATGCCTCCGTCGGTCTTTATTCTAACACGATTCAGCATTTCACGCAAGCTATCTGAAATAATCGATGATATTATCCCACAGCTCCTTGGCCTTCTCTCTAATGCCGTATTCCTCTACAGCATCTTTGATACTTTGACTGGCTTTATCCGCTGAGTCTTTGATGCTGTCAATAATGCTCTGCGAATCATTGGCTGTGGTGTCATTGCTGTCGTCCGCATCATAAACCAGACTTTCACCGTTTTGCAGATAGGCATTTTCAACCTTAAAATCTGTTCCGTCCGTATAAGGCAGAATGTAGGAGGCCTGAGTGCTGAAAATATAGGAGGCCGTCCCGGAGCTGGCATCGCTGAGATAATGGTTTTCATCTGTCTCATTGAAGCCCAGCCACTGGCTGATGACCACATCGGGTGTATAACCGATCACCCACTGGTCGCCACTTAAATCTGGGTTGAAATCTGTCTCTGTGGTACCTGTTTTACCGGCAAGAGTGTAGCCATAAACATTAGCATTGACTGCTGAACCATTGGAAAAAGTCCCAGCATCATACTGGTCATTTTATTGGTTACCGACTGACTGAGCACACGTTTGGACTTATCTTTATGCTCTTTAATCACATCGCCGCTGGCCGTTTCAATACGGGTAATGAGGTGAGCAGTGTGCATAACCCCTCCGTTAGCAAAAGCTGCATAGGCCTGAGCCATCTCCAGCGGATTGGTCGTCATACTGCCGCCAAGCGCAACCCCCAGCTCCTTGCTGGCAGCGTCCATATTGAGCCCAAACTTTTCACCGTAGGAGAAGGCCTTGCTGATTCCCAGCTTATCCAGAGTGTAAACAGCAGGAATGTTGTAAGAATTGGCTAAGGCCTGATACATAGGAATGTTTTCCGATTCATAACCGCCGTAATTGGTCGGCGCATAGCCATCATAGTCAATCACCGAATTGGGAAGTTCTCTGTCAACACTCCAGCCGGCTGCAATCGCCGGTGCGTAAACAACCAGCGGTTTAATGGTTGACCCTGGGCTTCTTGAGGACTGGGTAGCATAGTTAAAACTTCTGAAAGAAACGTCTTCAGTACTGTTGACCCGACCTATCAAGCCTCGGACGCCGCCGGTAGCTGGATCAAGAGCCACACTGGCCGCCTGAGCACTGGTTCCATCATAAGCCGAAACAGGAAACAGGCTGTCATCATCAAAGGTAATCTGCATACCGGACTGATAATTCTGATCTAACTCCGTATAAATCTTGTAGCCGTTATTGACAACATCCTCTTCTGACAGGCCGTAAACCTCTATGGCTTCATTGACCACCGCATCAAAATATGAGGGGTACTGGTAATCATCAGATTTACCGACATAGGTGTCAGCCAGCTGATTGCCGAGACCTACAGCCGCTGCTTGGTCAGCAGCTTCCTGCGTAATCTTTTCGGCGGCCACCATATTAGCTAAAACTGTATCTCGGCGGTTAGTGGCATTCTCAACAGAATAATAAGGATTATAAACCTCAGGCCCTTTCAGCATGCCGGCCAGAGTAGCTGCTTCATCCAAGCTGAGATTGGCTGCACTGGTACCAAAATATTTCTGACTGGCATCTTCAACACCCCAGACCCCATTGCCAAAATAAGCATTGTTCAGGTACATGGTAAGGATCTCATCCTTGCTGTATTTTTTAGTCAGCTCTAAAGCCAAGAAAAATTCTCGAGCCTTACGTTTGATAGTCTGGTCCTGAGTCAGGTAGGCATTTTTAGCCAGCTGCTGAGTAATGGTTGACCCCCCGCCGAATTTTCCAAAGGTCACAACGGCCAAAAGGAAGCGCGGAATATTGATTCCGTTATTGCTGTAAAAGCTCCTGTCTTCGGTCGCAATAACCGCATTTTCCAAATCATCAGAAATAGCGTCCAGCTCCACATAACTTCCTTTTTGTCCGGACAGACTGCCGGCGTACTCTTCATTGCGGTCATAAATAACAGTCGTAGCTTTCAGCGCTTCCTGCAAATCAGAAACCTTAGCCGTCTTTGCCAAATAAAAGAGGTAGGAGCCTATCACTAAAACAAAAACAGCTCCTATAATCAGCAGAATCTTGCCGATGCGGTAGCGCCGCCAGAAACGACGAATAGGACTTTTAGGTGATGGCACAAAACGGCTCAGGGTCTGCAGCCAGGCCGGACGCTCTCTTTCTTTTTCACGGTAGCCGCGGCTGCGCTGATAGGCGCTCTCTCTGGCGTCCGCAGCCTCTTCTCTTTCACTGGCAGCAACATCCTCTTTTAGACTGTCATCTTGGAAAATCTTGGTTTCATCCAGACTATCCTGATCAGAAGGCGCTGCTGTTCTATCATCGAACTGAGATCTTCCCTCAGCAGAAGGCTGGTCTGATCGTTTTGGGAAAAACTTTTTTTTCAGTAATTCAATAATCGTCATAGCTCTATTATATCACCACCAAAAAAAATTATCTAACACTACCTGCAATGTACTATTATAACAAAGCATTATCCCAAAAATAAATCTTCCTCAAAAAACAACCACTTACTATATATTTTACTTCTTTCTACATTTTTAGTTATTTCATCCCTGAAAATTTAATCGAAAAAAGCGACTAGATTTCTCTAGCCGTCTTTTTCTTTAATTTCCATAAACCTCAGATGCATTTTCTATCAAAGATTTATACTTATCAGAACCTTCTTTAACATATGTATTTTCATCAAAAGAAATTGTCTCATCATAATTTCTTCTTCATAAAACACCTCTTCTAAAATTAAAATAAATCAGAATGGCTACCAGTTCTCAACAAATTTAAAATCAACTTATCATCATCAATCCGATAGATCAAAAGCCAATCTGGCTGAATATGACATTCTCTGACACCCTTATAATATTTGCTGACAGTCAACTGATGATCTCTATATTTTTCTGGTAAACCATTTCCTTCTACTAAAATCTCTAAAACTTCTTCTAGCTTAGAGGCCTTAAACCCACGTCTCAAAGCTAATTTATAATCTTTTTTAAACTGATTATGATATTTGATTTTAAGCATCTAAACTCTCTAGCAAACTTTTAACATCAGTAAATTCTTCACTCATATTAACTCCTTTAATGAATCCTCAATAATAGGCGATAATTCATCAGCCTAATGACAAAAGGGATGCTGCGAGTAACTAACGATTGCTTCAAAAATAATCGCAAGGCACTAGACAAATTAAACCCATTGATTTATACAATTCAGTAGCCTCTTTCTTCATTTCATCATCAACCTTAAATGTAATTGTAGTCATAAACTGTACACCTCTTTTCTATACTAACATTATACCAATAATGTAAATATTAATCAAGATTTATAAGATACACAATAAAATGCATTAGCTTCTACTAATGCACTTTATTCTATATCATTAACTAAAAAATACACTGCTTGGTTAATTTTTGGTTAATTCTTCTACTACGCCTATATAAAATGATTCAAAACACCTTTAAATTAAGCAATTATAAATTTATGTTGTCATGCAATTTTGGCATAAAACGACAGCCGGAAACTGTAAAACTGCTGATCTAAGCTGTTAAAAACAGTAGTTTATTAGACAAATTCCCAGAAAACATCTTTACCGCAAATATTTTTGGCAGACAAGGTGTTATAATAAAAGTATGGCATTCTCAGTAACCCTTAACAACCCTTACGGGCCCTGCACGATTAAAGAACTTTTAGAAGAGCATCTGCTCATTCCTAGGAAAATCCGGCATTTCTTACGCAAAAATCATGTCTGGCTCAACGGACAGCCTGTGCACTGGCAAAATCAGGCAAAGCCCGGTGATATCTTTATTTACAGTTTGACGAAGAGGACTACCTTCTAAAACTATAATAATGGGAGATAAAAATAAAGTGAACTGCCTCTATGAAGACGAGCACCTTATTATTGTCAATAAAGATGAAGGAATGAAAACACATGGCAACGGGCCGGCGAAATTGCTCTGCTCAATCATGTTTCGGCCTATACGGCCAAACCTGCTATGTTGTCCACCGTTTAGACAAAGAAACCAGCGGTGTTTTGATTTTGCCAAAAACCTTTTATTCTCCCTATTCTCAACCGCCTGCTGGAAGAAAAACGGATCGCCCGCCGCTACTTAGCCCTCGCTCAGGGGAATTTCCAGACGGTAACTGCATTTACCGAGAAAAAATCGGACGGGACCGCCATGATCGGCGCAAGCGGCTGGTTGACAGAAAAAACGGTCAGACAGCTGTCACCAAGGTCAGACGGCTGAACCAGTATAAACAAGCTGCCTGCTGGACTGCTCCTTAGAAACCGGACGCACCCACCAAATCGAGTGCATCTGGCCTATCACGGCCATGCTCTGATAGGCGATCCCCTCTACAGTTCGGCAGCTCACAGCCGCCTGATGCTGCACGCTTACCGAATCAGTTTTAGGCACCCTCTGACTTTAGAAACTATAAGGGCTGAGGCAGAATCTGACAGCTTTAAAACAGCACTGGCTCCATTTTCAAGACAGCAGTGAAAGCACAGATTCTAAAAGCAGGCCTGCTGTACCCCTAAATACTCATTCTATACTAAAAAGCAACAGCGGAGTAAAGCTGTTGCTTTTAGTATGCAATTTTCTGACTTCCAGTCGGGTCATTTATTTTTCTTCAAGGTGAGGTCTGTCTTTTCCTTGCCGTCTTCCCAGATGAGCAGGGTTAACTTGGAATCTTCCAGCTTGAAACCATACTGGCTGTTATCAGGATTATCCAGACTGTCCGCTGCAACAAAAGCTGACGGGTCACTTCCTGCTTCATACACATAGCGATAAGTGCTGTCGGCTACTGTTTCCAAACTGCTGATGACTGCAGTGACTGTCCGATCCTCTTTTTTATTGCTTTTATAATCAATTGTCTTAGTCACCGTACCGTCTTCCGCAAAAGTCAGGCTGATAGTCTTATCTGACTGTTTTAGCTTCCCAGCTGCCTAAAAGTCCTTCCGGCAAGTCAGGATCTGCTTGAACCTGATTATCTTCCCAAGTGACGGTGAGATTTTTCTGCCCTTCCTGCGCAACAAGATAAGCCGAATCAGATTTCTTCAAAGTCAGCTGGCCTGTCAGCGCCTGAACGATATTGCCATAGGAGTTTTTATCAAGATCCGTCGCCTTATCGTAATAAAAGGCATAGCTGACAGCAAAGTTTAGCAGATAGCTTTCTTTACCAACCTGCTCCAGACTGTTTAAAGTCACATCACTGACTGTAAAATCAGAAGCCTTGCGGCGGTCGTTTTCCAGTTTATCTGCGACACTTTCTTTCAGCGCCTTGTAAAAATCATTGTCAGTACCCTTTCAAAGACTGCAGTCACATTGGATCTTGCTTGGTCTCAGCGTAAGCAGACAGCTGATCAAAGACAGTCTGCAGATACTGAACAGCACCTGTCTCATCCAGCAGATTATCGACATTTAAGTCTACTGTAGCGCCTTCGGCAATCTCAGCCAGCGGCTGCTTGTTAGACTCAAGATCCCCGTCTTCAAAGTTTTTTTTCACATAAGCATCCGCCGAATCAGTTACAGGATAGTCCTCAACCTGGTAGGTCCCATTATCCAAAGCAGCGACCTTGGTCTCTCCAAAATACAAATCACCGTCTGTTAAGTTACTATTTACGGTAAAGTTCTTAAATGTTACCAATAAATCCAAGACAGGATTCTCCCCATCATAGACTTGCTCAACAACTGTCTTATCATTGTATCTGCCGGAAATACTGGCTGTGTAATCATCAGCGATCGGCAGGCGGTCCACAGTCACACTAAAATCCTCAGAATCGCTGGCTGCCAGACGTTTCTGGTTGAGCAAAACATCCATATTAGGCAGATTAGTTTTAATGGTCAGGCTCATTGGTTTCATGGCTATGCGGTAATCCGGGAAAAAGAAAAACCGTGTGCCCACTCGCTCAACATAGTAGTCATCAGACTCATCAGCCCTTTCCAGCTCCTCTTTCAGCTCATCAGCCTGCTGTTTACTGATGGCGCTGTATTTGGCATATTTAACATCATCATTGGTTACCTTTTCTTTGGTATCTGCCCAAACTAAGTAACCTTTAATATTTTCAAATGGATCCCCGATTGATCGCTTCGTGCTGCTACATAATCTCTGATTAAATTTGTTTTAGAAAAAACCATCCGTCCCCAGATGCCCCAAAAACAAAGGACCAGAACAAAAACACCCAGACCTATCTGTACTCCTTTTTTGGCAAATTTTCTTTGCAGCTTCGGTAAACTGCAGCCAC